>NZ_JAGDWX010000036.1:128129-142863 GCF_023256195.1 Acidithiobacillus sp. | reverse complement strand
AGAACCTGAGCTTCCCAAGCTCATGACGTGGGTTCGATTCCCATCACCCGCTCCACTCCGTTCCTCGCAGTTCCGGCACACGCGGCCACGCCCCACTTGCGGTGCCATTGAAATCCCGTGCTTTTCTGTATCGCGGCCAGGGTGGCAGCGTCCCTCTGCCCGTCGCCTACCCGTCGCGGGGATGTGGCGCCTGCGCTTCCATGGCAGCACATCAGGGTCCCCGCAAGAAGGATCCGAATACCTCTGTGGCAAAGCCCAGCCACAGCCATTCCATTTGACAGACCAGGATCTAGCACTACCCTTAATAAGGGTATGGAATCATCGAAAAACGCCTACCACTAGAGTACGAACGCCCACCAGAAGAGTACAAAGACGTCATCGACGGTTTGTACCCGTGCTGTTTCGCTCTGTCCTAAACGCACAAGTATGCCCTTGAGGCACGGGAGTCGTTCCATGCAAGTACTCAGCGCAAGTCAATTCTTTCTGGTTTCCGATGTGCTCTCCCTGTGCATTGCGGCCTTCGCCGCCGCAAGCCTGTTCTTCTGGTTCGGTCGTTCGCAGGTCTCGTCGCACTACAAGACGGCTCTGACGATTACCGGGCTGGTAACCTTCATCGCCTTCTACAACTATTGGCGCCTCTTCGACAGCTGGGACGCCACCTATACCGTCGTCAACGGTGTGATCAGTGCCACGGGTGTGCCGTACAACCAAATCTATCGTTATACGGATTGGCTCCTCACCGTGCCGCTGCTGCTCATCGAATTGATCCTCGTGATGCGTCTACCGCAGGCCGAGACCATTTCTCGCGCGTGGAAACTCGGCAGCGCTGCCGCACTGATGATCCTGCTCGGCTATTTCGGTCAGGTCTCCGGCGCCAACGATTCTGCTCCACGCCTCATCGGTGGTGTCCTGTCGATGATCCCTTTCCTGTATATCGTCTTTGCCCTCTACAGTGGTCTCGGTGAAGCCATCGAACGTCAGCCGGAGACGGCACGTGGCCTGGTCCGACTCGCCCGCAACCTTACTGTCGTAGCCTGGTTCTTCTACCCCATCGTGTATTTCCTGCCCTTTGTGGTGTCCTTCGATGGTGGCACCATCACCACGGTGATCCAGATCGGCTATGCCGTCGCCGACCTCACGGCCAAGGTCATATTCGGCCTACTGATCTACACCATCGCGGTCCGTAAGTCCGAGGCGGAAGGCATGAAGGCCTGAGCCTTCACGTCCTTCTCAGCGCAGCCGCGGGGCCCTGCCCCGCCCTGCCCTCCAGCGCACGACTGCGAGGTACCCCATGGACAGCAAGAATGCGACAACCCATCTTCAGCAGGTCGAGCAACGTATGCACGACCTGATACAGCTCAACGCGGGCGGAGCCGCGACGGCTTGCGCCGCACACCTTCAGGCCGGCGGCTCGCGGGTGCGGGCGCGGCTGGCACTGCAGGCCTGCACGGCGCTCCGGGTAAACCACGACGACGCCATTGCCGTCGCCAGCGCCTGCGAGCTATTGCATAACGCTTCCTTGGTCCACGACGATCTGCAGGACCGGGACACCGAGCGGCGCGGCCGGCCGGCCCTGTGGCACAGCTTCGGCGAAGCCGTGGCCATCTGCGCCGGCGATCTCTTTCTCTCCGCCGCCTATGCGGCACTGACGGATACCGGCGCGCGCGCTGCGCCCCTGATGGCGTGCGTGCACCGCCGCGTAGCCGAGGTGATCCGCGGCCAGGGTGAGGATCTTGCACTGCGCACGGCGATTCCGGACTCCCTGGAGACCTACGAACGGGTCGCCCGCGCCAAATCCGGTCCATTACTGATACTGCCGCTGGAACTTTCCCTGACCCTCGCCCATCGCGAAGCCTTCATTCCAGCCGCGACCGAGGCCTGTGCCTGCTTTGCCGTGGGGTATCAGGCAGCGGATGATCTGGTCGACGAGGCGCGCGACGCTCTCCATAAGGAACTCAACCTGGTGGCGGTATTTGCGGCGCGCGGCGTGGCGGAGCCCATTGCGGCCACGCGCGCCCTGGCTCTGGAGCGTTTCACGCAGGCGCGTGCAGCCGCGCTGCGCCTGCCCTCTGGCTGCGGTGACCTGCTGGCAGAACTGGCCGCTCAGTACGCCAACGACCTCGCCACAAGTGTGAGGGCCTGCGCATGAGCCGAGTCGTCGTCATCGGTGCGGGTTTCGGGGGCATAGCGGCCGCCCTGCGCGCTCGCGCCAAGGGTCACTCGGTGACTGTAATCGATCGCGCTCCGCGCCTGGGGGGCCGTGCCCAGGTGTATGAGCGGGATGGCTTTCGTCACGATGCCGGACCCACAGTCCTGACGGCGCCCTTCCTCTTCGACGAGCTTTTTGCACTCTTTGGCAAGTCCACAGCGGACTACGTCAAGATCGTGCCGCTGCCGCTGTGGTATCGCTTCCGCTTCCACGACGGTGATACCTTTGACTACGGCGGCGGCATCGAGCAAACGCTGGCGGAGATCGCCCGCATTCATCCGCCGGACGTAGACGGTTACCGCGCGCTGCTCGAGCAGTCGCGACGCATCTACGAGGTCGGCTTTACCCAGCTGGGCGACGTGCCGTTTCACCGCCTCAGCTTCATGTTGCAACAGGTACCTCACCTGGTGCAGCTAGGGGCCTGGCGCACTGTCTGGCAGATGGTCGCGCACTACGTGCAGCACGAGAAGATCCGTCAGGCCTTCTCCATCCAGCCACTGTTGGTGGGCGGCAATCCCTTTGACACCACCAGCATCTACGCACTCATCCATTTTCTTGAGCGCGCCCACGGCGTGCACTTTGCCATGGGCGGGACCGGCGCTCTCGTCGATGGTCTGGGGCGGCTGATGCTGGAGGAGGGTATCGAGCTGCGTCTCGGCACCACCGTCACCGCCATCGAAGTCGACGGAGATCGGGCGCGCGCCGTGCACACCGCCGATGGCACGCGCCTTGCGCTGGACTACCTGATCTCCAACGCCGACCCAGTGCACCTCTATGAGCAGCTCTTGCCACGTACCGTCAGCAAACTCTCGGCGCGACTCAAGGCCCGTCACTGCGAACAGTCCATGGGACTGTTCGTGCTCTACTTTGGAGCGGCACGCCAGTACCCGGAGGTCGCTCACCACACCATCTGGATGGGTCCGCGCTACCGCGCCTTGCTGGATGACATCTTTCACCGCAAGGTGCTGGCCGAGGATTTCTCCATTTACCTGCATCGGCCTACCGCAACGGATCCGAGTTTTGCTCCCGCCGGTTGCGACAGCTTCTATGCCTTGGTCCCAGTGCCCAACCTCTCGGCGGATATCGACTGGGCGGTGGAGGGTCCGCGCCTGCGCGACCGGATCGTGGCGGCTCTGGGCTCTACCATCCTGCCGGATCTGGCGGCAACGATCCGCGCCGACTTCTTCGTGACCCCCGAAGACTTCGCCGAGCGCTACCTGTCGCCCCTGGGCGCCGGCTTCTCCATCGCACCGCACTTTCGCCAGTCGGCCTGGTTCCGTTTCCACAACCGCGGCGAGGGCCCTCGCAATCTCTACCTGGTAGGGGCCGGCACCCACCCCGGTGCGGGACTGCCGGGCGTCCTGTGCTCGGCGAAGGTGGTGGATCGCCTACTACCGGAGGCACTGGGAGGGCGCATGAGAGCAGCGTTACCGGCCGTCGTATGAGCACGTTCATGAGCGCGCGGAACGCTGGTACGAGACCATCCGCCTCGGCCCGGGAGGTTTTGCGTCGCCACGGCCGGACCTTTTTTGCCGCCAGTCACTTGCTGGGTCCGGTACACGCCGAGCGCGCAGCGGTCCTGTATGCCTTCTGCCGGTATGTGGATGATCTCGCCGATGGCGCCGGTGATCCCGAGTCGGCGCGCGCCAGACTGAGCGCCGTCGCGTGGACACTCGAGACCGGCGTCAGCGACGACCCCCATCTGGCGGCGTTGCTGGCCTTACAGGCGGATACGAGCATGCCCATTGAGCCGGCACTGGCGCTGATCGCCGGATTGGCCAGCGACCTCACGCCCGTGCGCATGCCCGATGAGGACGCTCTGATCCGCTACGCCTGGCAGGTGGCCGGCACCGTCGGTCTGATGATGTGCCGCGTTCTGGATGTCGACGATCCGCGTGCCGAGCCCTTTGCCATAGATCTTGGTATCGCCATGCAGCTCACCAACATCGCCCGCGATGTGGGCGAGGACGCTCGCATGAACCGGCGCTATCTGCCGGCAAGCTGGGTAGGCGAGATCGAACCGGCGGCGATCCTGCTGCCCAGCCCATCATTGGAAGCGACCTTGCGCGAGGGTACCCGGCGCCTGCTGATCTTGGCCGAACGCTACTATGCCAGCGGTGAGGAAGGGATGGGTTTTTTGCCACCGCGAGCGCGACTGGGGATCCTGACTGCGGCACGGATGTATCGGGCCATCGGCGCTCGCATCGCCGCCAGCGGCTACCGCAGCTGGGACCGCCGCGCGGTACTCGGACCACTCGCAAAGATCCATCGCGCCGCTGGCGCGGTACTGGCCTTCGTGACGGAACGACGCTTGCACCGCCGCGATGCTACCCACGACGCGCGCCTGCAGGAGGCGCTGCGAGGCTGCGTCACCGGCCTTGCAGCGCGGCGCAGAGCGGGGAACTCCGCATGAACAGGGTCGATGTCGATCTCGTCATCGTCGGCGGCGGCTTGGCCGGACTCTCCCTGGCGTCGCGTCTTGCCGCGCAGAACTTCGATGGCTCCGTGCTCCTTGTCGAGCCGCGTCTCGAGTACACCGACGACCGCAGTTGGTGTCTCTTCACTCCCGAGCAAAGCCCATGGGCTGTTGCCGCGACCCGCCGCTGGCAACGCTGGCGCATCGCCGCGCGTGCCGATGCCGGCCTGGAGTTGTCGGCGGCAGGCTGGTGCTACGCCTATCTGCGCAGCAGTGCGGTCTATGCTGCAGCACTGGCGAAGATTGCCGAGACGCCGCGGATCCAGCTCCTACGCGGCCATCGGGTCGATTCGATCCGCGCGCTGGATCCAGGCGTCGAGATCAGCAGCAGTGCGGGGACCGTGCGGGCGCGTTGGGCTGTAGACACACGTCCACCGTCGATACAAAGGATAGCCCAGGCAACGCTTCGACAGTCTTTCGCTGGTCGCGAGATCGTTCTCTCCGGCAGCTTCGTGGACGACGGTGTAGTGGAGCTCATGACGGACATGCACACCGACGCCCATGGCTTTGTCTTTACCTACGTCTTGCCGCTCTCTCCGGAGAGGGCTCTGGTAGAGGCGACGCGCTTCTCCACCACGACCCTCGACCCCGGCGTGCTCGAGGCCGACCTCGACGCCGTACTGGAAGCCCGCGGTTGGGCTAGCGCGCAGGTACTGCGACAGGAAAGCGCCACCCTTCCCATGGGGCTTCCTGTCGTGGACACGGTGAAAGCATCGCCCGCGGTGGTCTGCGCGGGAATCGGCGCCGGCGCTCTGCGCGCCGCTTCGGGCTACGGCTTTGCCCGAATCCAGGCCTGGGCGGATCGCTGCGCGCAGGCGCTGGCTCGGGGTGCCGCACCCTGTGGGCATCCCCGGGAGCCCCGCCTGCAGGCTTGGATGGACACCACCTTTCTGCGCGTCCTGGCGGCGGAACCGGAGCGTACCCCAGCCTTTTTCACGGCACTGGCGCGCGCCCTGCCGGGCACCGTTTTCGCACGCTTCATGGCCGACGCGGCCCGGCCTGCGGATCTCGCACGCATCGTCGCCGCCCTGCCGCCGGCGCCCTTCCTGCGTGCGCTGATGCATTCACGACCCCGACCGAGCGCAGCGGTGACCATGTGAACGCCCGGACCCACAGCACGGCCGCCAGCTCGTTCGCCACGGAGACCTGGGTTTTTCTTGCTCTGGGTTCGGGCGTAGTTGCTTGGTATACGCTGGTCATGCAGACCGGCACTGCGGACATTGGCACCTGGCTCGTGCTTTTCCTGGCCGTGGCCGTGGCTCTCTTTGGACTGCCGCATGGCGCCCTCGATCCATGGGTCGCGCGCAGAGCAGAGTTGTGGCACACGCCCACGGGCTGCGTGGTCTTCCACTTGGCTTACGTCGCCCTGGTGCTGCTCGTGATATGGGCCTGGCGAGCGGCTCCGACTGCGGCACTGGTGGTTTTTCTTGGGGTCTCCGCCTGGCATTTCGGGAGCGACTGGCGCCCATCCCTGCATTCCCTGCCCCGCTTCGGCGCCGGTATCGCCATGTTGGGGCTTCCGGCCTGGCGTTGGCCGGGCCAGATCGATGCGGCCTTCGGTATGCTGGCGGGCGCGGGAGGGCAGGCCCTCGCACATATCCTGACCGCAGCCGGTCCCTTTTTCCTCGTGGCACTGCTGACCGTGGCGCTTCTGGCGCTGGGACGTGGCCCGCGCACCGCTGCAGCCGAGCTTGGAGGCGTTACCGCGTTGGCGCTGCTGCTGCCACCCTTGTGGTTTTTCCTCGTCTACTTCTGCGCCTTGCACAGTCTGCGGCATCTACGCCTGGTCACCGAGGCCGTGCCCAGCGATCGTCGTCCGCGCCTGGCGGCCATGGCGCTGGGCTACACGGCGCTTACCGTGGTCGGCGCCGCGCTGGCCTGGCCCTGGCTGGCGGGGCTGCCTGTCCAGGCGGCGGGGAGCGAAGGCCTGCTGCGCGTGGTCTTCATTGGACTTGCGGCCGTCACCCTACCGCATGTGCTGGTGGTGGAGTACGCCGAAAACCACACGCCCGCGTGACGAAGACCGCAAGACAGGGACCCCGTCGCTCGCAACTACCCCATGAGACGAGAATCCCATCGAGGCAGGCGCAACTGACAACCGCATCTCGCCACGCGCGCCGGCCTCGTTGCGGCGAATATCCGCTCAGTACAAAGGCCGGTCCAGCTCCGCCAGAATGGCATCCACGCGGGCGCGGACGTCGTCCCGCATGCGGATGGGTCGTCCCCACTCCCGCTGGGTCTCGCCCGGGAGCTTGTTGGTGGCGTCGAAGCCGATCTTGCCGCCGAGACCGGCCACCGGCGAAGCAAAATCGAGGTAGTCGATGGGGGTGTTGTCCACCAGCAGGGTGTCCCGCACCGGGTCCATGCGTGTGGTCATGGCCCAGATCACGTCCGGCCAGCTGCGCGCGTCGATGTCCTCATCCACGACGATGATGAACTTGGTGTACATGAATTGCCGCAGGAAACCCCACACCCCGAACATGACTCGCTTGGCGTGGCCCGGATAGCCCTTGCGGATGCGCACCACCGCCAGTCGGTAGGAACAACCTTCGGGAGGCAGGTAAAAGTCGAGGATCTCCGGATACTGTTTCTGTAGCAGCGGGACGAAGACCTCGTTCAAGGCCACCCCGAGGATGGCGGGTTCATCAGGCGGACGCCCGGTGTAGGTGCTGTGGTAGATGGGGTCGCGGCGGTGGGTCAGGCGCTCGATGGTGAGGACGGGAAAACGCTCCGTTTCGTTGTAGTAGCCGGTGTGATCACCGAAGGGGCCCTCTACGGCAAAATCGTCCGGGTAAATATGGCCCTCCAGGACCAGCTCGGCATGGGCCGGTACCTGCAAGGGCACCAGGGTGGCGTTGGCAAGATCGGTGCGGGCGCCGCGCAGGAGTCCTGCGAACTGGTGCTCGGAGATGGTATCGGGGATGGGGATCACCGCCGCGAGGATCGTCGCGGGATCTGCCCCGAAGGCCACAGCCACGGGGAAGGGCTCGCCCGGGTGCTGCTTTTGAAACTCGCGCAGGTCCTGCGCGCCGCCGCGATGGGCCAGCCAGCGCATGATGACGCGGCGCGGTCCTAGGAGCTGTTGACGGTAGATCCCCATGTTGGCGCGCTTTTTGTGGGGGCCGCGGGTGATGGTCAGACCCCAGGTCAAGAGCGGCCCCACGTCTTCCGGCCAGCAAGTCTGCACCGGCCAGCGGGTGAGGTCGATATCGTCGCCTTCCAACACCAGCTCTTGGCAGGGAGGATTGCGCAGGGTGTGGGGCGCCATGTGCAGCACCTTGCGTAAGGTCGGCAGTTTCTCCCAAAGCTCGCGCAGCCCCCTGGGCGGGTCTGGTTCCTTGAGATAGGCGAGAAGGCGACCGATTTCGCGCAGATCCGCCAGCGACTCACCGCCCATGCCCAAGGCCACCCGCTCCGGCGTACCGAAGAGATTACCGAGGACGGGAATATCGAAACCCGTCGGCTGCTCAAAAAGGATGGCTGGACCGCCGTGCCGCAGGCTGCGGTCGCAGATTTCCGTCATCTCCAATACCGGTGACACCGGGGTAGAGATTCGCCGCAATTGGCCGCGGCGCTCCAGGTCCGCCAGGAAAGCACGCAGGTCACGATAGCTCATCCGACGATTCTAACCATTTTCCGAGCCCGCTGTCTGCCGGCATCGCTCAAGTGTCCGGCGGGTCCTCCCGCGCCACGACGAATGCCGTATCGTCCACCGCCACAGACGAAGTTGCGCGGATGTCGATGGCCTCGTGACCGCTGATGTACTCCTCCGCGAGGACCGTGAGGCATTCCACCTCGCTCTCGGCGACGGGAGCAAAGCCACTGAAACCCAGGTCGGCCAGCAGTCGTCGCCCGCCCTCCTCTTCCGTCATGGCACAGAGCACGTGCACAAGCTCTTCGCGGCGCGGCAGGAGTCGCGGTCCGGCGCAAAAGGCATGAAAGGCAAAGGCGTCGTCGGAGCGGGCGATGACCCGTAGGCCCTTGCGCACCACGCTACTGGCCGCGTCAAAGACCTCATTGAAAACGAAGCCCAATTGCGCCTGCCCTTGCAGCAGGGCCTGCAGGACCGAGCGATAGCTACCGGTGAAATGGAAATCCAGGCGCGCACGATCCACCTCGGCGCGATCCAGCAGGAAGAGCCCAACCATGTGCACCAGGGTCTCCGGGCTCGCCGAAGCGATCCGCAGACGCTCCGGGAGGTCCGCCAAGCTGCGGATATCGCTGTCTTCACGCACGCAGAGGTAAACCTCATCGTAGTGCTCCCGCGGTTTCACCAAGGGCTCGAAGCCTGCCTTGTCACGATACTGGACCCAGTCGAAAGGATTGGCATAGACCAAGTCGTACTGCCCCCCGAGGATCGCTTTGCGACAGGCATAAAAATCCTCGAAAGGCGAAAAGCGCATGCGCAGGCCCAAATGTTTCTGCAGATAGGTATTGAACAGGAACCAGGCCGGAAGATTCTTGCCGGAATAATTGGGATCTACCGTCAGCGCCAGGATTTCCGCACTGGTGCCACCGACGGGATCGTTGCCCTCTCTCATACCGCGCCCTCAGATATCGAAATCCACCGGAATCTCGCCGAGGATATTCAGGTGGATATTGAAAGGAGTCATATACTTCATGGCCGTCATCATGGACCCTTTGAATTTCAGTTTACGGGTCATCAGGGCCGCCTTGCCGCTGAGCTCACCGCTCAGGATCTTTTTCCAGTTGTCGAGGGTCGTCCACATGATGAAATCCCGACGTCGACCGTCCGAAGGACCGGCATAGATGACTTTGCCCGCCTTACAGAACAGCATGACGTGGGGTATGTCGGGGCGATCCTCGATATAGTACTCCCAAGTCGCATTGAAATGCTTCAGGTCTTTCTGGATTTCGGGGTGGTTGTCCCACTGCTTTCCTACCTGCCGAATCCACTCGGTACTCATGAATTTCGCTGCCATTTTCGCCACCATTATTTTATAAGCAAATTCTACTTAATACGGACTCCTCCGACTCTTAGGCAGCATTTAGACGAACTACGAAAATCCGCCCGAACGCAAAGCATGTTGGAGGATCGCACTGCTCAGCCAGAGTCCGAAGAAGGCCGGCATGTAGGAGATGGTACCGTTGATGGTCTTGCCGCGCCCTCCAGGACCCGCCGTGGGCGCTTCGGCCGGTGCCGTCGGTCGCGGTGTCTCACGCGAGTACACCGTCCAGAGGTCCAGGCTACCGCCTGCTTTGCGCAGCAGGGCACGCACCTCCCGCGCCAGCGGACAGCCTTCGGTCTGATTCAGGCGCGCGAGGCGAATCTGAGCGGGATCCAGCCGATTGCCGGCACCCATGCTCGAGAATACGGATAGTCCCAGACTCTGCGCAGCGAGGATGAGCTCGACCTTGCAGGCGATGGCGTCGATACAGTCGGCGAGAATGTCGGCACCGATCTCGGCCAGCAGCGGGTAGACATTGCGGCCATCGAGAAAGACCTCGCGCACATCCACCCGGCAGTTTGGCGCAATGTCTGCAATGCGCTCCCGCATCACGGCCACTTTCATACGTCCGATGGTCGAGTGCAGGGCCACCAATTGGCGGTTGAGATTGCTCACACCGACCCGATCGTGATCGATGAGGGTCAGCCGACCGACGCCGGCGCGCGCCAAGTTTTCGGCCACGTAACCACCGACACCCCCCAGACCCGCCACCACGACGTGACACTGGCCGAGATAGTCTAGCGCTTCGCTTCCCAAAAGAATTTCCGTACGGCTGAAGGGGCTTTCCATGGTTCAGGATTCCGACAGGGCAAAAAGGGATCGGGCGGTCGCCGCAGTGGCGGCGGCCAGGGAGTCTGGGTCCTCGGCGCGCAGCGCGGCCAGAGTAGAGAGCACCGAGACGATGCGGGCCGGCTCATTACGCCCTCCGAGCCCGTCGGCAGGTGCCTGCCAGGGGGCATCGGTCTCCAGGAGAAAGGTGCCCGCCGGTAGGCGTGCGGCCAGTTCCCGCAGGCGCTGGGCGCGTGGGTGCGTCAGTGCGCCGCCGAGACCGAGGTGCAGACCCAGATCCAGCGCTTTCTGAGCCTGCACCCAGCTTCCGGCAAAGCTGTGGATGACGCCGCGCAGGCCAGATCGATGCCGCAGGGTCTGCAGCAGGTCTTCGGTACTACGACGAGCATGGAAGATGACGGGCAGGTTCAGCTCCTCGGCAAGGTCCAGCTGTCGATTCAAAAAGTCCATCTGCACCTTCCACGGCGCTGCATCCGCCCCCCGGTCCAGGCCGACCTCGCCCAGAGCGACGGCGGCGCCCAGATAGCGACGAAGATCCCGCTCCCAGGATTGGACCATGGTCTCCGACAAGGCCTCGAGGTAGCAGGGGTGTGCCCCGAAGGCAGCAAACCAGGCCGAGTTGGTGGCTGCGACCTCCGCTAGCCGCTGCCACTGCCGCGGGTCGTAGGCCGGCAAAATGAGCGCGGTGACGCCAGCGGCCCGCGCTCTTGCCCAAACCGATGCGCGATCCAGCGCAAAGTCCGGAGCGTCGAGGTGGCAGTGGCTGTCGATGATTCCCTGGGCCATGGCCGCAGAGTACGGCAAGGCAGCTGGATCGACAACGATTCCCCTTGCCCTGATTCGGGCTTTGCTCTTAAATGGGACCATGAATCCTGCAACGGCTGAGCGGATGGAGAGCGCAGAAATCGCTGTGCTGGGTAACGGCCCGGTGGCGCAGAGCCTCGTCCTTGCTCTTGGCGAATACGGAGTGTCCTGTATTCTGGTGGACACCCGTCCGGCGACGGCCCATGCCCCCGATTCCAGCGTTGAGAGAACCGTCGCCCTCGCCTTGGGTTCACGCCGCCTGCTGGATGGCCTCGGGGTGCGACTTGGGGATCCGGGAGCAGGAGCCATCGGGCGGGTACAGATTTCCCAGGCGGGAGCGGGCCCCCGGGTAGAGCTTTCCCACCGCCTTCTGCAGGCTCCGGAAAAGCGCCTGGGGGAGGTCTGGCCACTACCCGTCCTCAGTGCTGCCATTGCCCAGACGCTGCAAGAGCGGGGGACGATCGCGGCACAACCGTGGGGACCACTGCAGGGTTTTTCCTGGCATCCGGATCACGTCCAGCTGCGCTGGCCGGGTAGGCAGGTCCGGGCGCGACTGGTCGTCCTCGCCGATGGCGGCCACGGTCATCTCGGTCCTCTGCTGGGTCTGCAACGCCGAGGCTGGGATCACAACCGCCATGCCCTCATCGCCCGGGTCCGAGTCGCCAGCGAACCCCAGGGGGAACGTTGTGCCTACGAGCACTTTCTCGCCAGCGGCCCCCTAGCCTTTCTGCCGGTGGAGGCGCCGCGGGAATTCTCGCTGGTGTGGAGCCTGTATCCCAGCCAGGCTGCCGCACTGCTTTACGCCAACGACTTCGTTTTTCTGCAGAAACTCAATGCCGTCCGACCCCAAGGCCTCGCTGCCGTCACCGAGGTGCGCAATCGCGGCTTCTATCCCCTGCACTTTCAGCAATATCTGGCCGCGCCCGAAACTCGCGTGGCTTTGCTGGGCAATGCCGCCCAGACCCTGCACCCCCTTGCGGGTCAAGGCTACAATCTCGGTCTGCGCGACAGTGTCACCCTTGCGGCCCTCCTGCGGGAAACTCTGGAGCGTGGGGAAGATCCCGGCGGGACTGGGGTACTGCAAGATTTTCAGCGCATCCGCCGGCGCGATCGTCTGGAAATCATAGCCTTCACCGAAGGGATGAATCGCCTTTTCGGGATCGACCTCACACCCTTGCACCTGCTCCGTGCAGCTGGGCTCGCGGCGCTGCAGTGGTCGCCTACCGTCAAGACCCGTCTCGCCGCACGCCTGGCAGGCCTGCGCCTGCCCGTGGACAGCAGTATTCCCGACCTCGACGTGGAGAACGCCGCCCATGCCCGATCCTGATTCCTATGACATAGCGGTGTCCGGCGCCGGGATGGTTGGCGCCGCCTTGGCTCTGGCCCTGGCTCGGGAAGGCTGGCGGGTGGTCGTTGCCGAAAGGCGCAGCGCGGCCGCCTGCGCCGCTTCGGATCCCTACCAGCGCATCAGTCTCGTCAATGCTGCCGCCGCGGAGTTTTTGACGGATCTTGGCATCGATGTCATCAGCCTCGGAACGCCGGTGGTGCGGATGCGGGTCTGGGACCAGGAATGGCCAGGCAGCATACAGCTGGATGCCGAAGACCAGGGATTGCAACGGCTGGGCTACATGGTGGAGAACCGACGGCTGGAGCAGGCCCTGCACGGTGCCCTCCGGCGCAGCGGGGCCGCCCTGCACTACGATACTCAGTGGCAGGCGGGTCCCCTTCAGGATAATTACCGACTCTTGTACGACGGGCGCGGTACGAGGATCGTTGCATCGCTGCTGGCCATCGCTGAGGGCCGAGAGTCATCGTTGCGGGACCAGTGCGCGCCCGCTCCCATTTGGCGAGAGGATTACCGACAGCAGGCCATCACCGCGACCATCTGGACGGAGCGGCCCCACGCCGGGGTAGCCTACCAGCGCTTCCTCCCCACAGGGCCGCTGGCCGTGCTGCCTTTCAGCGACGATGCCGAGGGACGGCCACGCGCAAGCATCGTCTGGAGTGCACGCAACCGCCTGGCGCGGCAGTTACTGGCTCTGCCCGACGCGCAGTTTCTATGCCGGCTGCAGGAAAGTTTTGGAGCCCAGCTGGGGCGTTTCACGGCCATCGGCAAGCGCGGCCACCACCGCTTGTCGGCGCTACATCTCAGCCGCTATCGGGGTGAGCGGGTGGTCGTCTTGGGCGACAGTGCCCACGGCGTTCACCCGCTGGCTGGGCTCGGCGTCAATCTGGGTTTTCGCGATGTCGCTGCCTTGCGTCTGGTGCTTCTGGAAGCGCAGCGGCAGCGTCGGGACTGGGGTTCGGCCCAGGTATTGGCACAGTACGAAGCCCGGCGTCGTCCCGACAATTTGATCACGGTACTCACTTGCGGTGCCCTCAACCACCTTTTCTCCAACCGCAGTACTGCCCTGGCCGGCCTGCGCGATATCGGTCTTCTGGGCAGCAATCTGATTCCACCCGTCAAGGCATTTTTCATTCGTCAGGCCACAGGCCTCTGAGGAGTCTGTCATGCAGAACCGTATTGCCGACAATCTTGCCGCCGCCCTCGGCGACACCCTCGCCCGCCTTGGTTCCGTCAAGGAAGACGTGGACCAGCAGTTGCGGGCCGCGGTGGCCAATGCTCTGGATCGTCTGGACATCGTTACCCGCGAGGATTTCGACATCCAACAGGATCTCGTAGCGCGACTCGGCGCCCGTCTGGCGGCACTGGAAGAGCGCGTCGCCCGCCTGGAGGGCGAGCATCCTTCGGACGAAGCTCCGGCCAGCGAACCGCCCGCAGCGGACTGATTCGTGCCCCTGGCAATCGTTCAGAGTCGGGCGGTTGCCGGTATTCAGGGAGCCGAAGTGGTGGTCGAGTGCGATCTCGGCCCGGGGTTGCCCACCTTTGCCATCGTCGGGCTCGCCGAGACGGCGGTGAAGGAGGCCCGCGACCGCGTACGCTCGGCCATCCAGAATAGCGGCTTGGATTTTCCGGCGCGACGCATCGTCGTCAACCTCGCCCCGGCAGATCTGCCCAAAGAGGGCGGTCGCTTCGATCTGCCCATCGCCTTGGGTATCCTTGCGGCCAGTGGTCAGATCCCGATGGCGGCCCTGGCTGCGACGGAATGCATCGGTGAACTCGCCTTGGATGGAAGCCTGCGTCCGGTTCCCGGTGCTTTGAGTGCTGCCTTGGCGGCCGGCGCCGCAGGCCGGGAGTTGCTCCTTCCCCACGGCAACGCCGAGGAAGCAGTCCTCGCCGATGGCCCCGTCATCCGCGCAGCCGGCAAGCTGGCCGAGGCCGTGGCCCACCTGCGTGGGCAGCAACCCTTGCCGGCATACGCTGCCAGCGCTGCAGAGGACCCCGAAGCATGGATTGAGGCGATGCCCGATATGGCCGATGTCCGAGGCCAGGAAATGGCCAAGCGGGCACTCGTCGTCGCCGCTGTGGGTGGGCATCATCTGCTTCTGTCGGGTCCGCCGGGCACCGGCAAAACTATGCTCGCA
>NZ_JAGDWX010000036.1:0-128076 GCF_023256195.1 Acidithiobacillus sp. | reverse complement strand
GGCCCGCCACTGGCGGCGGCGCCCCTTCCGCAGCCCACACCACAGCGCCTCGGCCGTGGCACTGGTGGGCGGCGGCTCCCGACCCAAGCCCGGCGAGATCAGTCTCGCCCACGCGGGCGTACTTTTTCTCGACGAACTGCCGGAGTTTCCACGAGCCGTCCTGGAGGCCTTGCGGGAGCCTCTGGAAACCGGTGAAATACACATTTCCCGGGCCAACCGACATACACGTTACCCGGCACGCTTCCAGATGGTGGCGGCCATGAATCCGTGCCCGTGTGGTCACTTGGGAGACCCGCGCGAGGCCTGTAGATGTACGCCCGCGCAGATCCAGCAGTACCGCGGTCGCTTGTCGGGCCCGCTGCTGGACCGCATCGACATCCAGGTGGAGGTACCCGCTTTGCCCATCGAAGTACTCCAGCAGAAGAATTCCGGTACCGACTCGGCGGTGTGGCGTGCGCGTGTCGCGGCGGCCCGCGAGCGCCAGTTGGCCCGGCAGGCCTGTCTCAATGGCCAGCTGCAGGGCAGCGCCCTGGATCGGCACGCAATTCTGGCGCCCGCTGACCGGGCCTTCCTGGAGCGTGCGGCGCAGAGCCTTGCGCTCTCGGCCCGCGCCTACCATCGCGTGCTACGAGTAGCGCGCAGTGTGGCCGATCTGGAGGCGAGCGACACGATACGCCGGGAGGATCTGGCCGAGGCCATCCAGTACCGTCGCCTGGCTCTCAGCCTGCGGCACTGACGGAGCGCCACCCCCATGATGTTGCTGCGTCATTTACCCACTGCCCGCGAGCCGCGTCTGTACATGGCGCTGGAGCGTACCTACCTCGGCTATTTCAAGTTTCTTTTCATAGCCATTGGCACCGGGCTACTTTCTGCACGACTGGCGGTACTCTTTCACGCCCTCCACTACGCGCATCTCGCCCATTTTTTCACAGAGCTTTTTCGTCTTCTTACCTGGCCCGCCATCGTCCTCATATTTCTGGTAGGATTCTGGTTCATGGCCGATCTCGAACACATCGGTAAAGGAATCACTGTGGCAGCTAAAGAAATCATCGATCCGCGCATCTACATGGCGGCGGAGCGCACCTTCCTGGCTTGGGTACGCACCGGTATCGGTCTCATCGCCTTCGGCTTCGTCATCGAGAAATTTGACTTCTTCCTGGAACAGCTATCGGTCATGTTGCACACCAAGCTGACCATGGGCGAGAGTTTCTCGGGGATAGGCATCGTCTTCATCCTATTGGGCGTCACCAATCTCGTTATCGGCGGGATCAATTTCATCCGCACCGTGCGCAAGGTGGATCGAGGCGAATACCACATCAACAAGTTTCTGTACGGACTCTATGGGGTGATCCTGCTGACCATCACCGGCGTGCTGGCGGTCATGATCATTCGCGTCTCGCCCTGAAATCGCGATAGCTCAGTGATGACCGTGGCGCCGTCGCAGAAGGCGGTGCTGGCGCATTTGCCAGAGGGTGAGCAAGGGACCACTCAGCGTGAAGAGTAGCGCCGCGCTGAAGAGCACCAGCGGTGGGTGCACGGCGATGAGGGCCAGAATCAGGACGAACCCGATAGCCAGGGCGAAAGGTACCCGGCCATGGGGATCGAAATCCTTGAAGCTGCGATAACGGATATTGCTGACCATGAGCAGGGCCAACAGGTAGACGAGCACCAGTGCCAGTATCTCGGCCACCCGCGTCAGCCAGGGATGACGCTCCCCTACGGCAACCCAGACCAGACTGGCGAGCACGGCCGCCGCCGTAGGAATGGGAAGACCCTGGAAGTAGCGCTTCGAGGCGCTGTGCACCTGACTGTTGAAACGTGCCAAGCGCAAGGCCCCGCAGGCGGTATAGACGAAGGCACCGAGCCAGCCGAGCTTGCCAAAATCCTGTAGCCCCCAGAGCAGGACCAGTAAAGCTGGGGCTACGCCGAAGGCGATGACGTCGGCCAGGGAGTCGTATTCAGCACCGAAGGCGCTCTGGGTCCCGGTCATGCGCGCCACCCGCCCGTCGAGACCGTCCAGAATCATCGCCACGAAAATGGCGATGGCTGCCATCCGGAAATGCCCGTGCACCGAAGCGACGATGGCGTAAAAGGCCGCAAAAAGGCTGGCCGTCGTAAACAGATTGGGCAGGAGATAGACGCCGCGGCGCGGATAGCGTGCCTTCACGCCTGGGTCTCGGGCAAAACGGCCAGCCATTGGGCACCCGAACGCACCCGATCCCCCAGACTCACCCGCAACTCGCTTCCGAGAGGGAGATAGGTATCTACCCGCGAGCCAAAACGAATGAAGCCGAGCCTTCCGCCCAACTCCGCCCGGTCGCCGGGACGCAGATAGCAGAGAATGCGGCGGGCCACGAGACCCGCCACCTGGACCACCGTCACATCCTGCCCATCACCGCTTTGCAGCCAGAGCGCGTTACGCTCGTTTTCGAGGGACGCCTTGGCCAAGGCCGCATTGAAGAAACGCCCCGGGAAATACCAGGCGCCCTGCACCACGCCGGCCACCGGCGTGCGATTGACGTGCACGTCAAAGACGTTCATGAAAATACTGACCTTGATGGCCGGTCGCTGCAGATAGGGATCCTCCACCTGCTCGATGGCGATGACCCGCCCGTCGGCGGGACAAAGCACACCGCCACGCGTGGCCGCCGGCAGTGGCCGACGCGGATCGCGGAAGAATTGCAGACTGAAGAGACTGAGCAGCAGCAGGGGCAGGCTCCACCAGAAGCCCGCCAGGGCCCAGACCAGCGCGGTGAAGGCGACAAAGATGACCACGAAGGGCCAGCCCTCTCGTGCGATGCCGAGGATCCTCGCCTGCGGATTCATGACTGGGCTGGCCGCGGCGGTCTGCCCTGCGGTGCAGGCCAGGACCATGTCCCGTACCCGTCGCTCCGACGGATCTGCCCGGCGCGCACCGCAAAACCGACCTGCATGGTGGGAATGTCCCTAGTTGCGGGACTTGTCCACGATCCGGTTCTGGCCGATCCAGGTCATCATGCTGCGCAATTTCTGTCCCACCACCTCGATGGGGTGCTCGGCACCCAAGCGCCGCATGGCCTGCATTTTTGGCGTACCCGCCTGATTTTCAAGAATGAACTCGCGCGCGAACTCGCCGGTCTGGATCTCCTTGAGAATCTTTGCCATCTCCGCCTTGGTGCGCTCGTCGATGACTCGCGGACCGCGGGTGAGGTCACCGTATTCGGCGGTGTTGGATATGGAGTAGCGCATGTTGGCGATACCCCCCTCATACATCAGGTCGACGATGAGCTTGAGCTCGTGCAGACACTCGAAATAAGCCATTTCCGGAGCGTATCCAGCCTCCACGAGGGTCTCGAAACCGGCCTGCACCAGGGCGCTGACGCCGCCACAGAGCACCGCCTGTTCGCCGAAAAGGTCCGTTTCCGTCTCTTCCCGGAAGCTGGTCTCGATGACCCCGGCACGGGTGCCACCGATGGCCTTGGCGTAGGCCAGCGCCAGGTTCTTGGCGTTGCCGCTGGCGTCCTGGTGGACGGCGATCAGGCAGGGTACCCCACCGCCCTGCGTGTAGGTGGAGCGGACCAGATGGCCCGGCCCCTTGGGTGCGACGAGAAAACAGTCGAGGTCCTTGCGCGGATGCACCTGTCCAAAATGGACATTGAAGCCGTGGGCAAAGAGCAATGCCGCACCTTGTCGGATGTGCGGAAGGATCTCCTCGCGGTAGAGTCGCGCCTGTCCCTCGTCGGGCGTCAGCACCATCACCAGATCGGCACCCGCTACCGCTTCTGGCACATTGCGCACCTCGAGACCGGCCTTGGCGGCCTTCTCCCGCGAGGATGAATCCGGGCGCAAACCCACCACCACATCGACGCCGGAATCCTTGAGGTTCAGGGCGTGCGCATGTCCCTGGGAACCGTAACCCAGGATGGCCACTTTCTTCTTCTGAATCAGGGCAAGATCGGCGTCGTTGTCGTAAAAAACTTTCATGAGGTCCTCAGTAGCTATGAGATGGAAAGGCAAAACCAGGAATCAGATGCTGCGAGAGCCGCGGGCAATGGCGCTGGCGCCGCTGCGTACCACCTCGATGACCATGCCCGGATCCAGGGCGCTCAGAAACGCGTCCAGCTTTTCGCCGGTGCCGGTGAGCTCGATGGTATAGGAGCGGTCGGTGACGTCGATGATGCGTCCACGGAAGATGTCGGCCAGACGCTTCACCTCCTCCCGATCGGGACCGACGGCGTGCACCTTGATGAGCATGAGTTCCCGCTCGATGTGGGGACCGTCGGTAAGATCGTGGACGCGGATCACCTCCACGAGCTTGTTCAGCTGCTTCAACACCTGCTCCATGATCTCCTCGGAGCCGCGGGTAACCACGGTCATGCGCGAGATGCTGGGGTCGTGAGTGGGGGCTACGGTCATGGCTTCGATGTTGTAGCCCCGGGCGGAGAACAGGCCGGCGACCCGCGACAGGGCGCCGGATTCGTTTTCCAGAAGGATCGAGATGATGTGACGAGGACTCTGCATGTCAGAGGAGAATCATATCCGAGAGAGCGGCACCGGCCGGCACCATGGGATAGACATTCTCCGTGGGATCCACCTGAAAGTCCATGAAGACCAGACGATCCTTGAGGCGCAGGGCTTCGCGGATCACCGGCTCGACATCGGCGGGCCGATCGGCACGCAGACCGACGTGCCCGTAGGCCTCCGCCAGCTTGACGAAGTCCGGCAAGGCATCGACATAGCTCATGGCGTAACGGCTCTCGTAGAAGAACTCCTGCCACTGCCGGACCATACCGAGATAATGGTTGTTGAGGCAGGCGACCTTGATGGGTAGACGATGCTGCAGGCAGGTGGACAGTTCCTGAATGTTCATCTGGATACTGCCCTCACCGGTGATGCAGATCACCGTGCGCTCCGGATCCGCCAGCTGTGCCCCCATGGCCGCCGGCAGACCGTAACCCATGGTGCCGAGGCCGCCGCTGTTGATCCAGCGGCGCGGGGCGTCGAAACCGTAGAACTGCGCCGCCCACATCTGGTGCTGGCCAACGTCGGAGGTGACGATGGCGTCGCCGCCCGTCAGCTCGTGCAGCTTCTGCACCACATACTGAGGCTTGATGATGCTGTCGCCCTGTTCGTAACGCAGACAGTCCCGTGCCCGCCAAGCCGCTATCTGCTCCCACCAGGCCTTGAGTGCTGCCGGATCGAGACGATAACCGCCCTCGCGCCAGGCTTGATCCATCTCTGCAAGCACCATGGCCAGATCGCCGACGATGGGAACATCCACCTTGACGTTCTTGGAGATGGACGAGGGATCGACGTCGACGTGGACGATGCGTGCGTGGGGCGCGAAGGCCTCCAGATTGCCTGTCACCCGATCGTCGAAGCGCGCACCCAGAGCGATGAGCACATCGCTGTGCTGCACCGCCATGTTGGCCTCAAAGGTGCCGTGCATGCCCAGCATGCCCAGAAACTGCGGGTCACTGGCCGGAAATCCGCCGAGACCCATGAGGGTATTGGTGATGGGCGCGCCAAGGTGGCGGACGAAGCCCGTCAATGCCTCGGCCGCGTTGCCGAGGATGATGCCGCCGCCGGTATAGAACATCGGCCGCTCGGCGCTGGCAATGAGCTGCACCGCCTTGCGCACCTGTCCCGCGTGTCCCTTCACCGTGGGCTTGTAAGAGCGCAGCTGCACCTTGTCGGGATAGCGGTAGGCACAGCGCTTGACGGTGATGTCCTTGGGGATATCCACCAGCACCGGCCCGGGCCGCCCCGAGGCCGCCAGGAAAAAGGCCGTCTTCAGGGTGTTGGCCAGATCGGCCACATCCTTCACCAGGAAATTGTGCTTGGTGCAGGGCCGGGTGATACCGACGGTGTCCACTTCCTGAAAGGCATCGTTGCCGATGAGCGCCACCGGCACCTGCCCGGTAATGATCACCAGGGGCACGGAATCCATGTAGGCCGTGGCGATGCCGGTAACGGCATTGGTAGCACCGGGGCCACTGGTGACCAGCGCCACACCGACCCGACCCGTGGCGCGAGCGTAGGCGTCGGCAGCATGCACGGCGGCCTGCTCATGGCGCACGAGGATGTGCTTCAGCTCCTCCTGTTTGGCCAGCTCGTCGTAGATGTAGAGCACTGCGCCACCGGGATAACCGAATACGAACTCGACTCCCTCGTCGCGCAGGGCGCGCACGACGATCTCTGCACCCGAGATCTCCTGCTCCAGTTCTGCACTGGAGCGATCCATGGTCGTTTGGAGGCCAGTCATGTTCTACTCCTTCAGGAATAAAAATACGAAAAACACGCTATGCATTTTTATCCATAAGGTCAAATAAAAAAGCTTTGGCGCGCGCCGAGCAGGGTCTATGCAGACCGACGGTGCCATCCGCGCTCTGTGGCCGGACGTCAGGACGCGGCGCTGTGCAATTGCTCGAGATAGGCGCGTGCCTGGGCGACCAAATCGGAAGGCAGGCCACGCTTTTCCGCGACCAGCAGCCCCAGGGATTGGCCAGCTATGCCGATTTGCAGCTCGTAGGTGGGCTCAAGACGCTGATGGTCGAAACGCATGGAGGCATTCTGCAGCCCCTCGTGCGCCTCGGCAAAGGCCTTGATGGGCGTCAGGTGGGTCGTGACCATCCCGCGCACGCCGCGGCGGGCCAGCTGATCCAGTACGGCCATGGCCAGCGCCGCGCCCTCCTCGGGATCGGTACCAGTCCCGAGTTCATCCAAAAGGATGAGAGTGTGATCGTCCGCCGCCTCCAGCAGGCGTTTGAGTACCTCCACATGACCGGAGAAGGTAGACAGGGCGAAGGCGACGCTCTGCGGGTCGCCCATGTCGACGAAGACCCGATGGAAATTGCCGACCACGGCCCGTCCCGAGACGGGCAGATGCAGGCCACAGTGAGCCATGACCGTGAGCAGCCCGACGGTCTTCAGAGACACACTCTTGCCGCCGGTGTTGGGGCCCGTGACCACGAGGATGGGGCATTCGGCATCGATACGGACGCTCAGGGGTCGCGGTTCCGGTCCATGTCCTTCGGCGTGGGCAAGGATCAACTGCGGATGGCGGGCGCCCTCCAGCACCAACACGGGCTCCTCCACCAGCTCCGCGGGCTGCGCCTGCAAGTGCATGGATAATTGCGCACCGGCCACCGCAAGGTCCAGCCAAGTGAGACTGTCGACGAGCTGCTGCAGGGACTCCAGACGACTGCGCACCTCGTCCGTCAACAACCGCAGCAGCGCCTGGTTGTGCTGCTCCACGCTCCCGGCCAGTTTCTCCAGACGATTGTTGCCGGCGACGAGCTCCATGGGTTCCACCAGAAACCCGTGTCCCCCCGGTCCCGTACCCCGGCGCACGCCACGAATCTCTTCCCGAAAGCCGTCCGGAAGGTGCAGACAGAGACGCTGACCTGCCCAGTGCGCCTTGGCGCCTTGGCGCAGGTGAGCACTCAGATCACGCTGCACCCCCTCGCGCGCCGTTTTCAACTCGCCGTGGAGTGTGCGCAGCTCCGGCGATGCATCTTCCCGAACCGCGCCGTTGGGCAGGAGATGGGCGTCAATGCGCTCGATGAGATCGGCCGCACCATCCAGCTGCGCGGCTCCGGCGGGCAGGAGCAGCGGGCGGCGCTCCACGAAGGGGCGCAACTCCCGGCCGACCCGCAGAACCCGGTGCAGATTGCGCAGCGCCGAGCCGGACAGGGCGGCGCCCGGCGTCGCCGCCTGTCGCAGCGCGGCACGGACGTCCGGCAGCTCCGGCAGTACCGGACCCTCGCCGCTCTCGAGTCCAAATCGGGCCGCGCCAATGGCCTGCTGTAATTGTCGAGCCGCCGCCACGCTGGGGGCGGGTGCCAGATTGCGGGCGGCATCGGCGCCATAGGGCGTGGCGCACAACTTTTCCAACAGTCGTCGGATCCCCTCAAATTCCAGTTTCTTGAGATCGGCTTCCATACCCGGCCCTCACGGATTGAACACGGTCTGCCACCAGCGCCGTCTTCCCTCGGGAATGATCGGCGGCGCCGGCAGCGTTTCGGGCGGGAACCTGGACAGAACCCAGCCCGGCGGAATGTGCTTGCCACTGCTGCCGCAGGAAGCACCGAGATTGTTGGGATCGTAGATTTTGATGAGCTGCGGATGCTCGCGATCGTCGACGTAGACGATACCGAGATAGCGCTCGCGGTGATCGCGGCGCAACAGCAGGTCCATCTCCTTCAGGAAACGTTGAAACTCCGGCGCCGCCAAAGGCTTTTCCGGCAGCTCCATACCGACGAAGTAGGCGTACCAGCCCTCGCTCTGGGACATCAGACGCGCCAACAGTGTCTCCCAGTCCTTCCACTCCCGGATGGCCCAAAGCATGCCCTCATAGCTTTTCCTGAAATCCGACATCTTTCCCCCGAATGATCAGCGCTGTGCGCAACGGCCCGTGAAACCGACCCACAGATGCCGTTGCTGCGCCTGCTGTCGATGCTCGAAAAGATAGAGTCCCTGCCAGGTCCCGAGCTGCAGGCCGCCATCCCGCACGGGAATGCTCAGGCTGTTCTGGGTCAGGGTCGTGCGGATGTGCGCAGCCATGTCGTCCGGCCCCTCGTTCTGGTGGCGGTAGCGCGGGTCGCCGTCGGGCACGAGGCGATGAAAGAAGTCCAGCAAGTCACGCTGGACGTCCGGGTCGGCATTCTCCTGGAGGATGAGGCCCGCCGAGGTATGGGGCAGGAACACCTGCACCCAGCCGCTCGCCGCACCGACCTCGTGCAGCCAGGAGGCGAGACGGGAATCGAGGCGATACAGAGCCCGTCCGCTGGTGGCGATGCGCCACTGCGTATCCACCTGCTGGAGCACGGTACTCACGCGATCAGACCGTTCTTGCCGGCGCGCCGAGCGCGGAAGAACTCCTGCAGCAGCGCACGACTGTCGTCGCCGCAGGGGCCCTCGTGCCAGTGCGTGTAATGGAGCCGCGGCTCGGCGTCGAGCACCCCCAGACGGCTGACCACGGCACCTCCCTTGGGGTCCCGGGCCGCAAAGACGAGCCGCGCCACCCGCGCCAACAGTATGGCTCCGGCGCACATGGCGCAGGGCTCCAGGGTCACGTACAGGGTGGTTCCCATCAGACGGTAATTACCCAGGGCACGCGCGCCCTCGCGCAGGGCCAGGACCTCGGCGTGGGCGGAGGGATCCTGGGTAGCGATGGGACGGTTGTGGGTGCGGGCCAGAGGTACACCGTCGGCGCTCAGCAAGACCGCGCCGACGGGGACCTCGCCCAGCACGCTGGCGCGCTGTGCCTCCGCCAGGGCCAGACGCATCCAGCGCAGATCGTCCGCTTCTCTGGCCGCCTCAGGTTCCGCTGCCCTCGCCGCAGAGGGATCGCATTGCTCGATGATCATGCAAAGAGTGTAAGCGCAAAGACGGCGTACGGCCAAACCGCCAGCGCCGGCGTGCAAGGCTCAGGTTTACCTTGACAGGGCAGAGAATGCTGCTAATTTCCCTCACCGAGTTGCAAAAAACATACGTGCCCGAGATTCTCGGATCGCCGGATGGCGGCCCCGGAACGGGTGAATGAAGCTCAACCACAGCTTTGAAGGAAGATGACGTGCTGCGCTTGCCCAGTCCTCCGCTGCTCGGCCTGGATATATCTCCCGAGGCAGTCAAAATCGTCGAACTGTCGGCTTCCCGAGGACGCATCCGGGTCGAGAATGCCGATTCCGAAAGCCTCCCCGCCGGTGCCGTCAACGATCGTGAAGTGCTCGACGTGGACGTGGTGACGCACACCATCCGCAGCATTCTCGAACGCTCCCGGATCCGTACCAAGGCGGTGGCCACGGCTCTGCCCAGCAACGCCGTCATCGTCAAGGTCATTTCCTTGCCCGCCGACCTCAACGACGAGGGCATCGAGGAGCAGATCCGTTTCGAGGGCAGCCAGTACATTCCCTACAGCATCGACGCGGTCAACTTCGACTTCGCGGAGCTCGGACCGGACGATCAGCGCCGGGGTTACAAGCGCGTGCTGCTGGTGGCCTGCAAGAAAGAAACCGTGGAGGATCGCGCCGCCATCCTCGAAGCCAGCGGCCTCAAACCCAAGATCATCGACGTCCAGCAATTCACCCTCTGGGGCCTGTTCCAGCACCTCGAGGCGAGCCCGCAGGATCATCGGTCCGTGGCTCTCCTGGAGGTCGGCAGCCTCACCACGGCCCTGCACGTCTTTGAGGAAGGCCAACCCATCTACTCGCGGGAGCACAACTTCGGCGTCGCCCGGCTTGCTGAGGAAGTACAGCGACGCTACAGCCTCGAAGCTCAGGACGCCCAACGCATGCTGCGCTTCGGCGGCCTGCCGCAGGACTATCCCAAGGAGGTCCTGCAACCCTTCGTCCGCAACCTGGCACAGGAGATCTTTCGGGCTGTGGACTTCTTTCAGGCCAGCATGCCCGACGTACAGCTCGCGACGGTTCGGCTCTTCGGTGCAGGCGCGACCTTGCCGCAGTTGGACGCGCAGCTGCAACAGCTGGTGCACATCCCGGTCCAGGCGCCGGACCCCTTCGCCGGCATGGATATGGCGGCGCAGGTCAGTCGCCGCTTTCTCGAGGCCGATCGCTCTTCCCTGGCCGTGGCCTGCGGCCTGGCCCTCAGGAGGCTGCCAGCATGATCCGGATCAATCTGCTGCCCTATCGCGAAGCCACGCGGGCGCGCCGCAGCCAGCTCTTTGTCCTCGGGCTGGTGGGCGTCCTGCTGCTGGCGGCACTCCTCTATTACGGCGTCTACAGCATATTTGCGGCGCGCGTCGCAAACGAACAAGAGAAGGTCGATTACCTGCAGGGCGTCACCAAAGAGCTCGACGCCAAGATCGCCTCCATCGCCGATCTGCGCAAGAAACGGGACGAGCTCCTCGCGCGGGAAGGCATCATTACCAAGCTTCAGGACCAACGCGATCTGGTCGTCCGTCTGTTCAACACCCTCGCCGCCATCACGCCCAAGGGGGTCTTTCTGACGCACCTGCAGCAGACGGGCAGCACCATCACCGTCAACGGCTACGCCCAGGCGAGCGATCAGGTGGCGGCTTTCATGCGCCACATCGAGGGCTCCGGCGTTCTTACCAAGCCGACCCTGGACATCATCAGCAAGGCGCAGTTGGCCGGCGATACCGTGGAGCAATTCACCCTGCAGATGCAGGTGGTATCCCCCGCCGCTGCCACGGACAGCGCTGCCAAGGATGCAGGAGCTAAACCATGACCTTCGATGAACTGCGCCACCTCCAGGTGGAAGACATCATGCGCTGGCCGACCAAGACCAAGGCCATCGCCGCACTCGTGCTGATCGCGCTGCTGGGCATCGTCGCTTGGATCTGGTTCATTTCGCCTGAGAACGACCGCTATCACACTTTGCACGCCCAGGAAGAGTCGCTGAAGAATGCCGTGCGCGAAAAGCAGCTTCTGGCCGCCAATCTCCCGGCCTACCAGGCGCAGATCAAGGAAATGAATCTGCGCTTCGAACGCTTCTTGCAGCAGCTGCCCAACCGCAGCCAGATCCCTTCCCTGCTGGACGACGTCACTCTGGCGGGGCGTAGCCGTGGGCTGGAGTTCGAGCTCTTCCAGCCGCTGCCCGAGACCAACAAGGACTTCTACGCCGAGATTCCAGTGAAGATCAAGGTAGTGGGCAGTTACGACGAGATCGGTCGCTTTGCCGCGGCGGTGGCGGCCATGCCGCGCATCGTCACCATCAACGATATCGATATCAGCCGCGTCGCCAACACCGGCTCGCCCCTGGCCAAGGCGACGGCAACGCAGAAGCTGGTGATGCAGTGCACCGCCACCACCTACCGCTACCTGGCGGAGCAGAACCAGCAGACGGAGGGCAAGAAACCGTGAAAACTCGCCTAGCTAAGGTATGGCTGCTGAGCGGCGTGCTCCTGCTGGCGGGCTGTTCCCATGAGGACAACCTGGCCAAGCTGCGGGCCTTTGTTGCGGCTGAGCCGCCGACGCAGGGTCATGTGCCACCGCTGCCCAAGCTCACCCCCTACGTCGCCACCCAGTACGAGAACCCCCTGGGCCGGGATCCCTTCACGAGCTTCTCGGAACTCCAGCTGCGGGCCGAGGCGGCCAACGCCAGCACGAGCCCCCTGCCGCAGCACAAGGGCCCGCTGCAACCGTTGGAGAAGTACGATCTCGGCAGCCTCACGCTGACGGGAATCGTACAGACCAGCAACGGCCAATTTTGGGGGGTATTTCGTACCCCCGATGGCAAGGTCTACCAGGCGACCCTGGGTAATGGCATCGGTGACAAGAATGGTCATATCGTCGCCATTGACGCCAAGAAGCGCCAAGTCGTCGTCGAACAGTTCCTGCCCAATGCCTTTGGTGGCTATCAAAAGCAGAAAACCGTAATGCAGATGCAGAGCAATGACTGAGCAGGCCCCAGTCCAGGACCAGGAAAGGATCACCCCATGATGAGCAGAGCAGCCCATATGCAGCAGCCCAAGACCCTCCCGACCCTCGCACGCCGGAACTTGCGACAGGCCTGCCTGCTGGCCCTGACCCTCGGTCTGGGACTGAGTGGCAGCGCCTTCGCCGAAAGCCTCATCCGCTCGGTGAAAGTGCAGCCGGACGCCACCGGTACCGCCATCTTCGTGGACAGCGACAGTCGGCCGGCCTACGACGTCAACAGTTACGATGGCGGCTACCGCATCCGCATCGACTTCGACGATGCCCACTTTCTGTCCTCCGTCGGCAATGTCAATGGCGAAGGCGCCATCCGCAATGTGCTGGTGGAAAACTCCGGCAAGAATGCCCACCTGGACCTGCTCCTGAATACGCCCCAAGCCGTCATGGTAGAGCCGGCACCCAGCGGCTACCGCATCGGCCTGGTCTCCCTCAAGGAGCCGGCCACGGCCGCTGGTACGGCGCCCGCGTCCACGGCAGTACCGCCGTCGACCGCTGCCGCGCCCCAGACGCCCATGCCTGCGCCCACGCCCGTGGCCAGCGGCACAGAAATCAACAACGTTTCTTTCGAGCGGGGCAAGAACGACGCCGGTGTTCTGAACCTCTCCATCGAGGGTCCGCAGCCGCAGATGAATGTCACGCGCGAACCCGGCCGGCTGGTGGTGGAGTTGCACGATACCGCGATCCCCGCAGCGTACACGCATCGCTTTGGCGTGACGCAGTTCGGCACTCCGGTGGACTACGTGGACGCCTATCCTTTGGGACACTCCACCCGCCTCGTCTTCGCCATACACGGACCCTTCGAGTATTCCGCCTATCAGCTGGGTCAGCGAACCATGATCGCCGTGCGCCCGCGAGCCGAGAACGCCGCAGCCAACAATCCCGAGAAGAGCGCGCGGCTCAGCATGGATTTCCAGAATATCAGCGTGCGCGATGCCTTGCAGGTCATTGCCGACTTTACCCACCAGAATATCGTCGTCTCCAACAGCGTCACCGGCACCATCTCCATCCGCCTGAAGAATGAACCCTGGGAGCAGGCCTTCCGCGTCATCCTCGAATCCCAGGGGTTGGCGGTGAAGCACATCGGCAACATCCTCTGGGTGGCGCCGGCCAGCCAGATCACCAGTCAGGAGGAGGCAGAGCTGAAGGCGGCGGCGAGCAAGCGCAAACTGGAGCCGCTGGTCACCGAACTCATCCCAATCAAGTACGCCCAGGCCAGTCAGATTGCCGACCTCCTGCGCGGCTTTTCCAAGGAAATGAACGAGCAGGAAGGGCTGAATCCGACCCAAAGCACAGCCCTGGCGACGGCCCTGGGCATTCCCAGCAGCAATCTCATCGGTAATTCTCTGCTAGGTCCGCGCGGTTCCGTGGCAGTGGTGACCCGCACCAATAGCCTCCTGGTCCGCGACACCCCGGAAGACATCGACAACATCAAAAAGCTCATCGCCAAGATCGACCGACCGGTGCCGCAGGTGCTCATCGAGGCACGGATCGTCCAGGTCACCACCAATGCGGCGCAGTCTCTGGGCATCCAGTGGGGTGGTACCTACACCTCCAATGGGGGCGGGGGCGTGATCAACCTGTCGGGCACCGGTGCGTCCCAATTTACCTCGGGACAGGGTGGTTCCTATCCCATCGGTGCCGGCAGCGGTGGCCAGGGTGCGACCACCACCGGCAGTGGGGTCGGCGTGCCGGCCGTCGTGAACCTGCCCGCCTATGCCCCGGCTGGCAGTGCGCTGACGGGCTTCAATCCGGCCTCGCTGGGTTTTGCCCTGGGCACGGCGGCGGGTAATCGCATCCTCAACCTCCAGTTGCAGGCGCTGCAGGCCAGCAACCAGGCCAAGATCATCTCCAGCCCCAAGGTGCTCACTCAGGACAACGAGAAGGCG
Source organism: Acidithiobacillus sp. (assembly GCF_023256195.1). Lineage (GTDB taxonomy): Bacteria > Pseudomonadota > Gammaproteobacteria > Acidithiobacillales > Acidithiobacillaceae > Acidithiobacillus_A. The sequence continues at coordinate 113,792 of NZ_JAGDWX010000036.1, read as the reverse complement.
GTCATCGAACAGGGTCAGGAGATCCCCTATCAGCAGGCCACAAGCAGCGGTGCCACCTCGGTCTCCTTCAAGAAGGCGGAACTAAGCTTGGATGTGACCCCGCACATCGCCCCCAACGGCAAGGTCACGCTGGATGTGGACGCCAAGAACAACCAACCCAACTACGCCCAGACCACGCCCTCGGGAGTGCCCATCAATACCCAGGAGGTCAAGACCAAGCTTCTGGTGAACAATGGCCAGACCGTGGTCATCGGCGGCATCTATACCGACAGCAAGAGCCACTACGATACCGGCGTACCGCTGTTGAAGGACATTCCGCTGCTGGGCTGGCTCTTCAAGAGCAAGACCTACAACGACTCCCAGTCCGAGCTTCTGGTCTTCCTGACGCCGAAGGTGGTGGGCGGCCAGAGTGAGGACGATCTGGCTGGGGAGGATACGGGTAGCGGCTCCTGACTATGGGGGATCGAATCGTCCTGATCGGTCCCATGGGCTGCGGAAAATCTACCATCGGGCGGCTTCTGGCCGCCCGTCTACGTTGCAGTTTCCTGGACTCCGACGCCATCATCGTGCGCCAGACCGGGGTGGACATCCCAACCATATTCGCCATCGAGGGAGAGTCCGGCTTTCGCGAGCGGGAACACAAGGTCCTGCAGGAGCTGTCCCAGAGGGAGGACAGCTTTGTCCTCGCCACCGGCGGCGGTGCCATCCTACGGCCGGACAATCGTCCCCTGCTGCGGAATATCGGTGAGGTCATCCACCTGGATATCAGTATCGATGAACAGATGAGACGCATCCGCCACGACCGCAATCGGCCCCTGTTGCAGGTGGACGATCTGCCCGCTCGCCTTGCACAACTGGCCGAGGAGCGCGCACCCCTGTATCGGGAAGTGGCTCACTGGCGGATTTTCAGCGACGGCCTGCGCGCCGATCAGGTCCTGAGCCGAATCCTGCGCCACCGGCGTGAACGGGCGCGATCGCGGTCCTGATCTGCCGGACCTCCCCTGCCACGCCCGCCGCTACACTTGCCAGGGAAGCGTGGAAGCCTAACAATGTCCGGACGTCTATCACGGTGAGTTTTCCATGCCCAGCCTGCACGTCGATCTCGGCCCGCGCTCCTATCCCATCCACATCGGTTCAGGACTTCTGGCGGATCCCGAGCTGTTTCTGCCCCACTGCAACTCGGGGCCCATCGCTATCCTGAGCGACGACCGGGTTGCCGGCTTGCACCTTCCGGCACTGCGCCAGACCTTGAAGGAGGCAGGCAAGCCCTTCACCGAGATCGTCGTGCCGGCGGGAGAAGAGAGTAAAAGCCTGCACAGGGTAGAAGAGGTCTGCGGTCGGCTGTTGGAAGCGGGCTATGGTCGGGATAGCACCCTCTTTGCTCTGGGGGGTGGGGTCATCGGCGATCTGGGCGGTTTCGTTGCCGCCATCTATCAGCGAGGCATCCCCTTCCTCCAGATTCCCACGACGCTGCTCGCCATGGTGGACTCTTCCGTCGGTGGCAAGACCGGTGTCAACCACGCCCTCGGCAAGAATATGATTGGCGCCTTCTATCAGCCGCGCGCCGTGGTTGCTGACCTCGACACCCTCGACACCCTGCCGGAGCGGGAATTTCGCTCGGGCCTGGCGGAGGTGATCAAGTACGGGCTCATCAGCGATCCCGGGTTCTTCGCCTGGCTCGAGGAACATCTGGACGCCGTACTGGCCGAAGATGCCGATGCCTTGAGCCATGTCATCGCCACCTCCTGCAAGGATAAGGCCGAGGTGGTTGCGCGCGACGAACAGGAGGCGGGGCGCCGTGCCATCCTCAACTTTGGACACACCTTTGGCCATGCCATCGAGGCCGCCAGTGGCTACGGCCACTACCTGCACGGCGAAGCGGTGGCCATCGGCATGATCATGGCCGCCGATCTCTCGCGACGGCTGGACCTGTTACGGGAAAGCGAGCAGCAGCGGGTTTACCAGATCATCGAGGGCGCCGGACTACCGACCCTCTGCCCGCGCCTGCCCGTTGAGGAATATCTGCGCTATATGCGCGTGGACAAGAAAGCCAAGGGTGGGCAGATCCGCTTCATCCTCCTGCGCGGCATCGGCGCTGCCACCATCACCGGCGATGTGCCGCAGGCGGCCCTGATCCAGACCCTCACCGCTTTCATGGAGCCCTGACATGGCTGCCCGTAATCAAGCCACTGCCGAGATCGCCGCCGAGATGGACGAGCGCCTGCGCCTGCATCCCGAGGGCTGTCGCCGCATCGGCAACTTTGGTTTCATCGAACTGGAGGACAGCTGGGGCGATGAGGCCACCATCCTCAATACCGCCCGTATCAGCACCACCAACAATCGTCTGCACTCCGTGGCCGATTTCAGTGACCGCGATCGCCGCCTGCTTTTTCAGTTGCTGCGCGACCAGCACGGCACACCCTTCGAGACCGTGTATTTTCGTTTTCGATTCATCGCTCCCATTTTCGTGCTGCGGCAGTGGGTCAAACATCGCGTTTCCAGCTGGAACGAGTTTTCCATGCGTTACCGCAAACCTATCTCCGAGGCTTACGTACCGGACCTTGCGGCGCGCAGTGTGGACGGTTTTCCGGTACTGGATGGCACCGCCGTGGCCGAGTATACCGCTCTCATGGAGCAGCTCTTTCAATGGTACGAGGCGCAGTACGACAAGGCTTGCGCCCGCATCGAACTGGCCCGCGAAGAGGGACTCCTGCCGCCCAAAGTCGGCGGCCGGGACCCCTACCGCGGCCGCGCCCGGGAGCTTTTGCGTAATGTCCTGCCCGTGGCCACCTACTCCGACGTCTACTGGACCGTCAACTTCCGCAGCCTCATGAATTTTTTCCGCCTGCGCCGCAAGCCCGACGCCCAGTACGAGATCCGTCAGTACGCCGACGCCGCCTACGAACTCTTCGGCGCCCGCTATCCGCTCCTTCGCGAGACCATGGAGAGCGTCCTTCGGGAGCGTGAAAAACCCAGTGGAGATGCCCTCGCGTGACCTTGGACCCATCTACCGCGCCGCAGCGGGCAAGCTATGCGGCGCGGCCCCGGCCCCAGGGGGGACGACGTCATCCCGAAGCGCCCCCTACCGGCGGACGCAGCGACTACCAGCGGGATCGGGATCGCGTCATCCACTCCAGCGCCTTTCGTCGACTGGAATACAAGACTCAGGTCTTCGTCAATCACGAAGGGGACCTCTACCGCACGCGTCTTACCCATAGCCTGGAGGTGGGCCAGGTAGGTCGTTCCGTGGCGCGGCAACTGGGCCTGGACGAGGATCTCGTGGAAGCCATCGCCCTCGCCCACGATCTCGGCCATACGCCCTTCGGCCATGCCGGCCAGGACGCCCTCAACGCCTGTATGCGCGATTACGGCGGCTTCGAGCACAACATCCAGTCGCTGCGGGTGGTAGACGTGCTGGAGCGTCGTTACGGCGATTTCCCCGGCCTCAACCTGAGCTTCGAGACCCGCGAGGGAATACTCAAGCATTGCAGCAAGGCGCGGGCGGCGAAGCTTGGCGATGTCGGCCGTCGTTTCCTGGAAGGATCCCAGCCCAGTCTCGAGGCGCAGATCACCAATCTTGCCGACGAGATCGCCTACAACAACCACGACATCGACGACGGTCTGCGCGCGGGCCTCCTCGACCTGGAAGAGCTCTGCGCGGCCACCCTCTTTGGCGAGATCTTCCGCGAGGTTCAGACCCGCTACCCCGCGGCCGACGCCAAGATCCTGCGCCACGAAACGGGCCGGCGACTCATCAATACCTTCATCATGGACCTCGTCGACACGACCCGCGTGCGGGTAGCCGAGGCTGGAGTGGAAAGCATCGACGAGCTTCGTGCTCTCACGACGCCATTGGCCGCCCACAGCCCGGCCATGACAGAGTCCATCCGTCGGCTGAAAGCCTTCCTGATGACCAGGCTCTATCGGCACCCCCAAGTCCATCGCCAGGCAGAGAAAGCCAAACGCCTGGTGCGCGAGCTCTTCGACGCCTTTTTCGCCGATCCGCGCCTCTTGCCTCTGGACCACCAAGCCCAGCTTCGGGAGGACGACAGCCCGCCGCGGCGGGCACGGGTCGTCGCGGACTACGTTGCCGGCATGACCGACCGCTACGCCATCGCCGAGCACGCCCGACTATTCGATCCGCGTCAGGGTACGTTCGCGCCCTGAGCGACGGACCATCTCCGGCGCCGAGAGGTTTTTAAGAGGAGGCGTCCTCGGAGGATCTTGCCGCTTCGTGCGAGACTCCTGACGGCTTGGGTTCCGATGGCAGCGAACCACCCAAAACACCTGGCTACCCCGCGCTTTACCCGGCCGACGATCCAAAGCCGCTGGCCGCGCAGGTCCAGAGAGCCAGGGATATCCTTCTTTGAAAATACTTTTCAAAAACGCCGCTTATCCGGGACTTTTTCCGGCATGTACGTTATCCAGCACTTTCCGAATCCCCAGGCTTCGCATCCTGCGATAGTCAGGCATTTGCCTGCCAGCATTGGTATTCCTGCCTGAGACAGAGCGGCTCTTGCCGAACCCTGGATGGCATCAGTCCGGCTTGCGTCGCGCACCCGGACATTTCATACTCAGGAACCAAACCTATGCGCATCGCATTCGCCTCCGATCTTCACCTGGAATTTGAACCGGATCTCACCGGATTGGACCTGCCTCACAGCGACGTGCTGATCCTGGCCGGCGATGTGGAGACCAACCCGGAGAACGCCTCCAAGGCCTTTGACGTCCTGCGGCGGCTACACGCCGGCCCCATCCTGTACGTTTTGGGCAATCACGAATACTACGGAGGGGTCTTCCCCAAAAGGCTGGACGAATACCGATCGGCATTGCAGTCCGACCCGTCCATCTTCCTGCTGGAGAAGTCCTCCATCGTCATCGACGGTGTGCGTTTTCTTGGCACGACCTTGTGGACGGACTTTGCGGAAGGTTGGCACCTCAACAACTGCCAGTCTGGCCTGTCCGACTTTCGGGTGATTCGCGCCGCTTCGGGCGACGCCTTTTCCGCCAACGATGCCTGGCGCGAACACCAGAAGTGTCGATCCTGGCTGGATGAAGAGTTCCACCAGCCTTTTCGTGGGCCCACCGTCGCCATCACGCACCACGCCCCTTCCTTTCGTAGCCAGCATCCCCGCTTTGCGCACAGCACGATCGGCGGCGGGTTTTGCTCCAATCTCGATGCGCAGATAATGCAATGGCAACCCGATCTTTGGATACACGGGCACCTGCACGATCCCGCCGATTATCGGATCGGGGAGACTCGGGTGCTATGCAATCCCTGGGGCTATGCCGACGAAGGTCTGGACCGCCGTTTCAGCTGCGTGGACCTGCTCACCGTATACGCGCGCCGGAAGCCCCGCCCTTAGGCGCGGGGAGGAAGACGCGCATCCTTGGCAACCGTGCCCCTTAGCCTCTATCCCCAATGGCTTATGCTCAGAGTACAGGCGCATATCTGCGCCAGACGCGCCCACGCAGGCGGCATCCATCCAATGCGCCTTGTGGTAATTAAGCCGCGGGGAGGTTCAAATCCGATATCCACGCGGATACAGACGCCCAGCTTCCGGTAGCCTTGGTGTGTTCCCGGGACGGTGATTCTTGCTATGATATCTATCGGCATGATGTTTCAGCCGCATGCAGGCGATCTGGTCATTGCTGGATGGTATTCAAACGATAGCGCAAGGGAGGTTGTATCATGGTAAAAAGAACGGTGGTGTTCCTCGCTTTGGCCAGTCTTTCCGGAATCGCGATTGCGGCCGGTCCCAGTACCGTTCCGAACGGCTATTACGGAGGGTACGGCGATAATTGCAATGTGGCATACCATATATCCGGAAAAGACGTTGTAGCGTCCGCCTTCAACATCGGCAATGCCCGGAGTCTCCCGGATACCCCAGAGACGAAGAAGGTCATAAAATATCAAACCTCTGGAAACAGAGCCGGCTACAATGGAACCGTGGTAAAGAATTCCGCCGATACCCTGGTGGTCAATTTCAAGACGGGCACAAAACACGATCCATGGATATGCCAGAGAACGTACCGGTGGGCAGGCGGAAAACTGGTGGAGTTTTCGAATCGTAGCCTGACCCCACAAGCCTGCTTTAATATGCACGGGGGAACGTGGAGTTGGGGCTCCGATACCAAAAGTAAGCTCAATTATTTTGGGAAGTAGTGGCCGCGGGCAGGAACGATTAGGAAGGTAGCGAAACACCGAGCACAGAGAAAGTTCCCGCCGTATCCCCCAGGCGAAAGCCTGGGGGTTCTGGTATCAGAATCTGGGGCCCAGCCACGATCCCTTTGCCATGGGCGTATCCGAACATCTGGGTGTCCCGGTAAAGTAGAGAGACCAGGCATTTGGTCCGGGAATTACGACACCTTTTGTAACTCGATGGTAAACGCCGTCATATGCAGATCCATCCGCTTGTCGTGATCGCTGAGCGTCGCGTGCAGAATCGGCTCTTCGCCCCCTGAACCCTTGAGAAAAATAGAAACCTGTTTCCCTTTGATCTTATACTTTTGTACCTCGGCCACCCCCTTCGGGGTAATCATCTGGGTGCTGGTAAAGCGATAGATCTGGCCGTCGAGGCTTTGGGAGAGGCTCTGGTTCATGAACGAACCGATACCCATCCCTATGTGCTCACCGTATGTGGCGCCAACGACCTTCCACTTGCCCTCGGCCGGATTGGACCCAAAGAGTCCGCATCCCCCTAGAGCAAAGGATGCGAGGACGGCGAAAACCAGCGGTGTTCTGACGTGCGGCATGATAACTCCTTTGATGTGCGTGGTAAAAGGTGTCGTATGATAACTCCTCCGATGTGCGCGGTGAACGATAGGGAGAAAAACGGGAAGCTGGGCCGGGAAAGCGCAGGTTTTCAGACATCAGGAAAGCGAGGCCTGCGCTTCCCGCTCGAGGCTGCGCAAGCAACTGTCTTTCTTGAGCCCTCTTACCCTTGACCGGGCACGTCGAGCCGGTCGCCCCCCATCCCAGGACGTTCTGGACGGGTTCTTTGTGGGCTGCAAAGCCGATGATGTGGACAGTTGGAGCGTCGAGAACCTCCCTGTCTTCGGAAGAGATCTTACCGACTACGTAGCTATCGCCCATGCCATCGCGGAAACGAAGGGCGAACAGCGCTCGCCGGATATCGCCGGGATCTCGGCCGGCCCCGATGACAGGGGCCTTGGATGCGTGTCTTGAGCAGGATATACTGATCGACCCTGCGATCTCCTTCGCTGGGGTGCCCGGCAGCAGGTGAGGACGACGATCATGAGCCTTTACTCCCCCGACTTTGAGAAGGATTCTTGCGGCTTTGGCCTCATCGCCCAGATGGACAATCGGGCGAGTCACGCCATCGTCGCGACGGCAGTGCAATCTCTGGCGCGCCTGACCCATCGCGGCGCCGTTGCTGCCGACGGCAAAAGCGGGGACGGCTGTGGTCTGCTCGTGCAAATGCCCCGGGAGTTTTTTCGGGCCATCCTGGCGGAGAACGGGTGCTCCCTGCCATCGGACTTTGGCGTGGCTCAGGTTTTCCTGCCCCGAGATGAACAACGGATCGCCGAGTTCCAGGCGCGTCTGGCCGCGGAAGCCGCAGACCTGGGGCTGCGAGTTCTCCATTGGCGCGCGGTGCGCACCGACGAATCCGTCTGCGGGCGCGAGGCGCTGCGCACCTTGCCCGCAGTCTGGCAGGGCTTTTTGAGCCTGCCCACGGACAGTGAGCCGGCGGCGCAGGAGCGCCTCCTCTACCGTCTGCGTCGGCGCCTCGAGAAACATTACGTTCAGGATCGGGAGATCTTTATCGTCAGTTGCTCCAGTCAGGTCATCGGCTACAAAGGCATGGTCATGCCGGAGCATCTGCCGGACTTCTACCCCGATTTACGCGACGAGCGCTTCCACTCCGCCCTGGTCACCTACCATCAGCGCTTTTCCACCAACACCTGGCCGGAATGGCGGCTGTGCCAGCCTTTCCGCATCCTCGCCCACAACGGCGAGCTGAACACCGTGCAGGGCAATCGGATCTGGGCGCGGGCGCGCGAGTCGCTCCTGCACTCCGAACTCCTGCCCATGGCCGAGGTGCTTCCAGCGGTGGGCGACGGCAGCGACTCCTTCAGCCTCGACAACATGCTGGAGCTCCTCGTGCAGGGCGGCATGGATTTTTTCAAAGCCTTGCGGCTACTGGTGCCGCCGGCCTGGCACAACGTGCCGCGCATGGACCCGCGTCTGCGCGCCTTCTACGAATACCAATCCATGCGCATGGAGCCTTGGGATGGCCCCGCCGGTCTCGTCCTCAATACCGGCCGCATTGCCGCCTGTGCCCTGGATCGTAATGGCCTGCGTCCGGCACGCTACGTCATTACCCGCGACCGCATCATCAACATCGCCTCGGAGGTAGGCGTGTTCGATTACGACCACCGGGATCTCTTGGTGCAGGGACGGGTGGGGCCGGGGCAGATGATTGCGGTGGATCTGGCTTCCGGTGAATTTTTGGACAGCAAGGCCATCGACGCCCGAATTCAGGGTTCCTCGCCTTACGGCGACTGGCTGCGCGCCTATGCCCGCCACCTCGAGGTCGAGGAGGATCAAGAGGTCGTCGCCACCCCCGTGGAAGACCTTCTGACGGCGGAGAAGGCCTTCGGGGTCAGTTTCGAGGAGGAGGATCAGATCATCCGCGTGCTGGCCGAAGGTGGACAGGAGGCCGTCGGTTCCATGGGCGACGACACGCCCATCGCCGTCCTCTCGCGTCAGCCCCGCCACCTGGCGGACTATTTCCGGCAGCAGTTCGCCCAGGTCACCAATCCGCCTATCGACCCCCTGCGCGAAGCCCTGGTGATGTCTCTCAACACCGCCATCGGCGCGGAGAGCAACCTCTTTGAGGAGCGGCCCGAGTACGCTCGACGGCTGGAAGTACACTCCCCCGTGCTCTCGGATGCGGCCTTCACCGCTTTGCTCCAACAGACGGATCCCGCTTTCCGCAGCCAGACCCTGGATCTCTGTTTTGCTGCCAGTGGCAGACTCGAGGACGCCGTGCACGACCTGCGTGCAGCGGCCGTGGCAGCCGTTCGGGAAGGTACGGTGATACTGGTCCTGTCCGATGCCAATCTGGCGCCCGACCGTTTGTATATCCCGGCTCTGATGGCCGTCGGAGCCGTGCATCACGCCCTCATCGATGCCGGCCTGCGCAGCCGCTGCAATCTGGTGATCGCCACGGCCCACGCCCGCGATCCGCACCACTTTGCCACCCTCATCGGCTACGGCGCGACGGCGGTCTATCCCTACTTGGCCTACGCTATCGTCCGCAGCCTCAAGGAGCGCCACGCGTTCAGCCAGCCGGTGTCCCTCAGTCAGGCTCTCAAGAACTATCGCAAGGGTATCGACAAGGGGCTGTACAAGATTCTTTCGAAAATGGGTATCTCTACCCTCGCCTCCTATCGAAGCAGTCAGCTCTTCGAGGCCCTGGGCCTTGCCCGCGAGGTGGTGGATCTGTGTTTCCCGGGCACGCCCAGCCGGATCGGCGGCGCCGGCTTCGCCGCGCTGGAGGCGGACCTGCGCCGGCTCATGGCCGATGCCTACAAGGCACGCAAGGGGCTGCCTCTCGGCGGGCTACTGAAATACGTGAACGGTGGCGAGTATCACGCCTACCATCCGGAGGTCGTGCGCAGCCTGCAGGCCGCGGCGCGCTCGGGACGCTACGAGGACTACAAGGCTTTCGCCCAGCTGGTCAACGACCGCCCCGTCACCAATCTGCGGGACCTCTTGGCCATCCGTCCGGGCCGGGCGATCCCCCTGCACGAGGTGGAGCCCATCGAAGCCATCACTCCGCGCTTCGACACCGCCGCCATGTCCCTGGGCGCCCTCTCGCCTGAGGCGCACGAGGCCTTGGCCATTGCCATGAATACCATCGGCGGACGTTCCAACTCCGGTGAGGGCGGTGAGGACCCTGCCCGCTACCACGATCGCCGGGTCAGCAAGATCAAGCAGATCGCCTCTGGGCGCTTTGGTGTGACCCCCGAGTACGCGGTCAATGCCGAGGAGTTACAGATCAAGATCGCCCAGGGCGCCAAGCCGGGTGAGGGCGGCCAGCTGCCCGGCCATAAGGTCAGTGGGATCATCGCCCGCCTGCGTTATGCCAAAGAAGGTGTGGCCCTCATCAGTCCGCCACCCCACCACGACATCTACTCCATCGAAGATCTCGCCCAGTTGATCTTCGATCTGAAGCAGGTGAATCCCGGAGCCTTCGTCTCCGTCAAGTTGGTCTCGGAAGCGGGAGTGGGCACGGTAGCCGCGGGTGTGGCCAAGGCCTATGCCGATCGCATCACCATTGCGGGTTACGATGGCGGCACCGGCGCGAGCCCCCTTACCTCCGTCAAGTACGCCGGTGCTCCCTGGGAGCTCGGTCTAGCCGAAACCCAGATCACCCTGCGCCGCAATCAGCTGCGTCACCGCGTCCGCCTCCAGGCAGATGGTGGCTTCAAGACCGGCCTCGACGTGGTCAAAGGTGCGCTGCTGGGTGCCGAGAGCTTCGGTTTTGGCACCGCACCCATGATCGTACTGGGCTGCAAGTACCTGCGTATCTGTCACCTGAACAATTGTGCCACCGGAGTGGCTACCCAGGATGAGAAGCTGCGCAAGCACTTCGTCGGTCTGCCGGAGATGGTCATCCACTATTTCCGCTTTGTCGCGGAAGAGGTGCGGGAGATTCTGGCCTCTTTGGGTCTGCGCCGTTTCGACGAACTGGTGGGGCAGAGTCAGTACCTGGAGATCCAGAAGGGAACGACTCCCAAGCAGGAGGCACTGGATCTGCGACCGTTGCTGGCCAATGCCGATCTGGTCGACGGCGATGCTCAGATTTGTACCGAACCGCGCAATCCCCCTTTCGACCGCGGCGAGCTGGCCGAACGGATCCTCAAGGACGCGGCCCCCGCAATCGACAAGCGCATAGCCACGCGTCTGCACTATCGTATCGACAACACCCAGCGCAGCATCGGCGCCCGCCTGGCCGGCGAGATAGCACGCCGCTATGGCAATGCCGGCCTTCCGGAAGGGTGTCTGGAGCTGGATTTTCAAGGCACGGCGGGACAGTCCTTCGGCGCCTTTCTGGTACCCGGCGTAACCTTGAATCTGCGCGGCGACGCCAACGACTACGTCGGCAAGGCCATGCACGGCGGACGCATCGTCATCGCTCCGCCGGCGGGTGTGAGCTATGCCTCTGAAGCATCGGCCATCATCGGCAATACCTGCCTTTACGGCGCGACCGGTGGTGTGCTCTATGCGGCGGGTCGGGCGGGTGAACGCTTCGCGGTGCGCAACTCCGGTGCCACAGCGGTCATCGAAGGCGCCGGCGACCACGCCTGCGAGTACATGACGGGCGGCCAAGTGGTCATCCTGGGGCCGATCGGGCTCAACTTCGGGGCCGGCATGACGGGCGGTCTCGCCTTCGTCTACGATCCCCGGCAACGCTTCCCCGACCAGGTCAACGGCGAGCTGATCAACAGCCACCGCATCGACACGGAAGCCATGCGCGGTTACGAAGCCTTGTTGCGACGGCATGTGGAAAACCACGTCCAGTGGACGCAGAGCAGCTACGCCGCTGCCTTGCTGGCAGACTGGTCCAACTTCCTGTCCGACGTCTGGTTGGTGGTTCCCAAGGCAGCACGCCTGGACGTGCTGCTGGAAGAAGCCAGTTGATCCACGGCCAGCGCCCTCAGCCGAGAGGAACCCATGAATAATTTTGCCTTCCTGGAAGACCCCCGCAACGATCCGCCCAAGCTCCCGGTGGAAGAGCGGCGGGAACTGTTTCGCGAGATCTACAAAAGCTTTGATCTTGCGGGCGCGCAGCTACAGGCAGACCGCTGCCTGCACTGCGGCAACCCCTACTGCGAGTGGAAGTGTCCCGTACATAACTATATCCCCAATTGGCTGCAACTCATCGTCGAAAATCGTATCGAGGAGGCGGCAGAACTCTCCCACAGCACCAACACCCTGCCCGAGATCTGCGGCCGCATCTGCCCTCAGGATCGTCTCTGTGAGGGCGCCTGCACCCTCAACGAGGAGTACGGCGCGGTCACCATCGGTCAGCTGGAAAAGTTCATTACGGAAGAAGCCATCGGCCGCGGCTGGCAGCCGGAAAAACCCCGGGTGCCTGCCAACGGCAAGCGGGTGGCGGTGGTGGGAGCAGGACCGGCGGGACTCGGCTGTGCCGACATCCTCAATCGTGCCGGCACGGAAGTGGTGGTCTACGACCGCTACCCGGCGGTGGGTGGACTGCTGACCTTTGGAATCCCGCCATTCAAGCTGGAAAAGGAAGTCGTTGCCCGCCGCGCAACCATGCTTGCCGACATGGGTATCCGTTTCGAATTGGGCGTCGAGGTCGGTCGTGACATCTCACTGGAGCGACTGCTGGCCGAGTACGACGCCGTCTTCCTCGGCATGGGTACCTACCGCGCCAAGACCGGCAACTTTCCCGGTGAAGACCTGCCAGGCGTCATCAAGGCCTTGGATTACCTCATCGGCAACATCGGTCATCTGATGGCACTACCCGACCCCATCCATCCCTATCAGAATCTGGTGGGCAAGCGCGTCGTCGTGCTGGGCGGGGGCGACACCGCCATGGACTGCGTGCGTACCGCCATTCGCCAGGGCGCCACGGCGGTTACCTGTGCTTATCGTCGGGACGAGGCCAACATGCCCGGCTCCCGCCGGGAAGTCGCCAACGCGCGCGAAGAGGGGGTCCGCTTCCTCTTCAACCGCCAGCCCGTGGAAATCCTTGGAGACGCGTCCGGACCTACCGCCGTGCGGGTAGTGCAGACGCGACTCAGCGAGCCGGACCATCGCGGCCGCCGTCATCCGGAAGAGGTTCCGGGCACCGACGAACTGCTCCCCGCCGATGCCGTCATCGTCGCCTTCGGCTTCGATCCCTCGCCGCCATCCTGGTTTACGGACTTTGGTATCGCCCTGGACGCGGCCGGGCGTGTGGTCACCAACGAACGATTCCAAACCAGCCATCCGCATATCTTCGCTGGCGGCGACATGCGTCGCGGCTCCGATCTCGTCGTCACTGCCGTGGACGAAGGCCGGCGCGCCGCCGAGGGTATTCTGGATTTCCTGGGCGTCTGAACGTGACGCCGACGGCCGCCGCCAACGATCGCTTCCTGCGGGCCTGCCTGTGCCAGCCCGTGGATCAGATCCCCATCTGGCTGATGCGTCAGGCAGGACGCTATCTGCCGGAATATCGCGCCACGCGCGCACGCGCCAAGGATTTTCTGACCCTGTGCAGCACGCCGGAACTGGCCTGCGAGGTAACCTTGCAGCCCGTCCAGCGCTTTCCGCTGGACGCCGCCATACTCTTCTCCGACATCCTCACCGTCCCCCACGCCATGGGCATGGAGCTGCAGTTCTTGGACGGCGAAGGCCCGGTATTTTCCTCGCCGCTGCGCACCGCCGAGGCCATTCGCGCCCTGCCCGTCCCCGACGCGGAGACGGAACTGCGCTATGTCATGGATGCCGTGCGCCTGATCCGCCACGAGCTCGCCGGTCGCATTCCCCTCATCGGCTTTGCCGGTAGTCCCTGGACTCTTGCCTGCTACATGGTGGAGGGTCGAGGCAGTCGGGATTTTCAGCACATCAAAGCGCTACTCTACAGCGACCCCGAGCTCCTCGATCGGCTCTTGGATACGCTAGTGCGTGCGGTTGCCCAGTATCTCAACGCCCAGATTCGTGCCGGCGCCCAGGCGGTCATGCTCTTTGACAGCTGGGGTGGGGCCCTGACTACCGCTGCCTACCGACGCTTCTCACTCAAGCCGATGACCCGAATCATCGGTGCGCTGGAGCGCACTGGCAGTGACGGGCATAAAGTACCGGTGATCCTGTTTACCAAAGGCGGCGGCAACTGGCTGGAAGACATGGCCGACAGCGGCGCCGACGTGCTGGGTTTGGACTGGACCATCGACCTGGGCGAGGCACGCCGCCGCTTGGGACCTGCCCTGGCGCTGCAGGGCAATCTCGACCCCATGGCGCTCTACGGAAGTCCCGAGCTCCTCGTTCAGGAAACTCGATCCATCCTCGAAAGCCATGGCCCGCAGGCCGGGCACATCTTCAACCTGGGGCACGGCATCACCCCGCAAACCCCGGTGGAGCAGGTAGCACGACTGGTGGATACCGTGCACAACTGGCGTCCCTAGAGGTCTCCCAGACCGCGTCGGCTATCGCTCAAAGCCTCCACGGCCAGAGTTGCCACGGCGATCTTCCGCCAGCAGCAAAAGTCCGCGGCGATGGCTTATCCAGCAATCGCTATCCCGCCATACCGCAGCGATACAGCCCAAACACGCATCGCAATGGCTACACAGCAGGAGTCAATGGACGAACGGGGCGGTGCCTCCTGGCTCAGGCACCGTGTCCCCGTCGCCAGGAGTTCCACGCATCGCGTAAGGGGTGGCGGCGGGCTGGTCCCCGCGCCGGCAAGTAGGTGACCGATGCCCCCTGCTCCATGCGCCGCAGGGCCTCGGAAATAGCCGCGTGGGTTTTACTGGCGAGTTGCCTGCGGCCGAGATCGGCGGCCAGGGGTGGACAGAACACCAGACGCAGAGTCAAAGGTGCGGCTGCCGCCAGACGCCAGAGGTGCAGCAGCAAGCTGTCGTCCCCAATAAAGGGGCACAGGCGATCGGCCTGACCCGGCCGCAGTATATCCTCGTAGCGCAAAGCCACGGGCACGGTGGGTACGCCAGCCGCCGCAGCAGTCTCAAAGGGCGCACCGTAAAACTCCCGAACCGTCTTGCCGTCGCTGGTGGTACCCTCCGGAAAGATCAGGACGATGCGACCCCGCTCCAGGACTTTGGTGGCCTCCTTGAGTACCCGCTGGCTCGCCCGGGCATCCTGGCGATCGATGAAGAAGGTGCCCAGCCACTCGCCCATGAAACCAAAAAATGGCCAGGAGCGCATCTCGCGCTTGGCCACAAACTGCCCCGGGGTAACGCTGGCAAGGGCGAGGATGTCCAGATAGGACACGTGATTGGCGGCGATGAGTACGGGTACCTCCGGGATCTCGCCTTCCACCCGTAAGCGAATGCCGAACAGGCGCAACACCCGCCGACTCCACCAACGAAAAGCCGCAAGCCCCTGGGCGTCCGGCTCACGTTTGCGCGCGTATGTCCACCAAGCCAGAGGAAAGGCGAGTACGAGGTAGGCAAGGAGCAAGGGAAGGCGCCACAGACGGCGATAGGCCTGAGGCCGGGAGCGGCGCTGTATACGGCCAGGATAAGGAATGAGTGTAGGCGCCGGGCGCCGACGTCTGGTCATTTTTTCAGGCTATCGACAGGTTCCAGGAAACGTTGCTGGTAGCGCGGTGTTATCAGGCTGGCCTCGCACCAAACGAAAAGATCGGAACAGTGGAACTGGGGATCCCAGAAGGGCTCACCACCAATGCGCACGCCCGCACGCAAGTAACCCTTGAGCAGACTCGGCAGGCTCGCCGGCGCCGCGGTGGATTCGGGATCAAAACCCGGAACCGGCCGCAGGGGAAAGACGCGCTGCTCGGGAGCGGTCAGATGCTTCTCGAGGCTTCGGTAGAGACTGCCCAGCGCGGCGCCATCGGTGCTGTGAATACTGGCACAGCCCATGAGGTAGTCGATATCCCACATCCCCATGGCCTCGGCGAGTCCCGACCAGAGGAGCGTTATCACCGCGCCCTGGCGATAGTCCGGGTGCACACAGGAACGGCCCAATTCCAGGATACGGACATTGAGCGCCATCAGCCGCGACAGATCGAACTCGGTCTGGGCGTAATAGCGTCCGACCCGGTGCACCTGCTCCGGCAGGAAGAGCCGATAGGTACCCACCACCTCCTGACACTGCTCATCCTCGACGATGAGATGTTCACAGAAAGGATCGTACTCGTCCTGATCGAGTCCCGGAGCACCGCTCAGCTGTGCCCCATACTCCGCGCTGAAGACGCGATAACGTAGACGCTGCGCCGCTTCCACCTCATCCTGGTGGCGGGCGAGATAGAGGCGCAGGGAACGCTCGCCCTTACGGGTACCAAGCTGTGAACCGCTCTGAGACTGGGTGTCGAGCATCGTCGGCTCTCCCTGTATTATGCAGTGACTCCACCATTATGACCCGAAAATATGACAATAGTGCGACATTTCCATGACACTTTTATGACAGCACTTCCACCGGGTCCCTCCCCCATAGGATACAGAACTTTTATGGGTGAATTCAAAGGCCACCCGTGAGGACTCACGCGGAGACGAAAAACGCTCAGACGATCTCAGCACGCAAAATGGTGTGATCGCGATCTGGACCGGTGGACACCACGGCGAGGGGACAGTTGGCCTGCGCGGCGATGGCCTCCAGATAATTCCGAGCGTTGCGCGGCAGTTCCTCCCAGCGGCGGACACCCGCCGTGGACGTGTCCCAGCCTGGGAAAGTTTCGTAGATGGGCTCGCAGGCCGCCAAGGCATCGGCACCCGCGGGAAGGTCTTCCTGTGCCACCCCGTCGACGCGATAACCGACGGCGACGCGGATCTCGGCCAGACCATCCAGCACGTCCAGCTTGGTCATGCACAGGCCGCTGACACCATTGACGCGACAGGACGCCCGCAGCGCCACGGCATCGAACCAGCCACAGCGACGCGCGCGACCGGTAGTGGCCCCCACCTCCGCCCCCCGCTGTGCGAGGAAATCGCCAGTCTCGTCAAAGAGTTCCGTCGGAAAGGGACCGGAGCCGACCCGTGTGGTGTAGGCCTTGGTGATACCCAGCACATAGCCCAACTCACCCGGACCGACGCCACTGCCTGCCGCCGCCGCACCGGCGACGGTATTGGACGAGGTAACGTAAGGATAGGTGCCATGATCGACGTCCAGAAGCGTGCCCTGGGCGCCCTCGAAAAGCAGTCGACCACCCTGGTCCTGCAAGCGCCGCAGGTGTCGAGAAACGTCCGTCGCCATGGTTTTCAAACGCTCGGCATAACCCAGGTACTGTTCCAAGACCCGATGAAAATCGACGGGTTCCTGACCAAAATACTGCTGGAGCACGAAATTGTGATAATCCAGGGCCTCACCAAGCTTGGCGGCAAAGCGTTCTCGGTGGAAGAGATCGCCCACACGCAGGGCACGCCGCGCCACCTTGTCCTCGTAGGCGGGTCCGATGCCACGCCCTGTCGTGCCGATCCGCGCTTCACCCTTGGCCTGCTCGCGGGCGGCATCGATACGCTTGTGGTAAGGCAGGATCAGCGGACAGGCATCGGAAATCCACAGACGCGCCTCGGCATCGTCCACGACATCCCCCAGGGTATCCAGCTCCGTGAACAGTGCTTCGGGATCCAGTACCACACCATTACCGATGAAGCACTGCACGCCGGGACGCAGTATGCCCGAGGGAATGAGGTGCAGAATCGTCTTGCGCGCGCCGATGACCAGGGTGTGCCCGGCATTGTTCCCGCCCTGGAAACGCACGACTCCCTGGCAGTGCTCCGTGAGCCAATCCACGATCTTGCCTTTGCCCTCGTCACCCCACTGGGTGCCGATCACCACGATATTCCTCACCATAGGATGGAGATCTCCACTCACTCAGCCAGCAGGAAAACGAAACTCGGGGGCACTCCCCACCAGAACCCAGGATCCGTCGCGTGCCTCCAGCCAACCGTCGAAGCCTTCCTCTGCGGCGCTTACGGTCGGTCCCGGTCCACCCTGAACGACGGTATATCCCTGGGCCCGCAGATCCGATATGGATCGCCACAGAGCCGCATCCGCCGATGCCGGCGCCCAGATCCGCGGCCCTCTGGATGGCTCCAGACCGTCCCGCAGGAGTGGCTTGAGATCCAGACTGAAGCCCGTTGCTGGGCGATCACAACCAAAACTGCGGCCGATCCCATCGTAGCGTCCGCCCTGGGCCAGGGGTTCGCCCCGTTGCGGCCCGTAGACGGCGAAGAGCATGCCGGTGTGGTAGCGGTGCCCATGCAGCTCTGCCAGATCGCACTGGATGGACAATTGTGGGTAACGCTCACACAGCACCCCCCAGACAAAGTCCAGATCGTCCAGGGCACGCTGCACCACCGAGTGGTGGCCGAGCGCACTGCGGGCACGCTGAAGGACCTCACGATCGCCGTGCAGCTCGGCCAGCATGGTCAATTCTGCCAAAGCAGACGCGCGCTCCGGCGTCGCTTCCAGAATCGCCTGCAGATCGGGCCAGGCCTTGCGCTCCACAGCCTCCAGAAGACGCGCCTGCAGCGATGCGTCCAGACCCAGGGATGCCACCAGGGAGCGGGCTATGGCCACGTGTCCCAGATCCAGAACGCAGTCGCTGGTGTCCTGGCAGACGGCGACGCTTTCGATCAGAAGCGAGAGAATTTCCAAGTCTCCCTCGGGCCCTGCTACCCCAAAGCACTCCGCTCCCACCTGGTAAGGTGCCCGACTGCCGCCCAAAGCGTCCGGCAGGGCTCGCAGGACGGTGCCCGCATAGCAGAGCCGCCGCTGATCGTGGTCGCGCGACATCTGCGCGTCCATGCGCGCCATCTGCGGCGTCATATCCGAGCGAAAGCCCAGCAGGCGACTGCTGGCCTGATCCAGCACCTTCCAGGTCTGCAGGTCGAGATCGGCGGCGCTACCCGTCAACAGGCTCTCCAGATGCTCCAGCATCGGTGGAATCACGAGGCGGTAGCCCCAGCGTCCGAAGAGATCCAGGAGTGCTCGTCGATACCTCTCCAGAGCCTCCGCCCGCGCCGGTCCGAGATCTTCGAAGCCCGCCGGCAAAAGCCAGGCAGGCGAATGACCACCGATCTTCATCGCGGCGTAGACTCCATACCATGCTGCAACACATCAAAGAAGCGGGAGTTGGCGGGCAATATCAGGACATCCTGGGAACCCAGGCTCTGACGATAGGCCTCGAGGCTCCTGTAGAAGGCGTAGAACTTGGGATCCTTGTCCGAGGCAGCGGCATAGATGCCCGCGGCTTCGCTCTCCGCTGCACCCTTGATGGTCTGCGCTTTGCGGTAGGCTTCCGCCAGGATCTGGGCTTTCTGAGCATCGGCCTCGTCCCGGATTTCCGCAGCCTTGGCCTTGCCACTCGCCTCTATGGCCTTTGCCCGATCCAGGGTGGCCTGCTCCATCGCGCGATAGACGGTACGCAGCTGTGGCTGTGGCAGGCCCACTTTGAGTAGCTGCAATCCCGCCAAGGAGATACCTTCGGCCTGCAGGGAATGGGACAGGGACTGCTGCAGACGATCCAAGCCCTGTGCGAGCTGCGCCGGCGTCATCCGCATGGGATCCTGATCCTGAAACACGCTCGCGGCCTTCTCCTTGAGAAGATCGTCGATGCGCTTCTGCGCCAGAGCGGCATCGAGACCGTGCTCGTAGAATCGTACCGGGTCCGTTACACGCCATTGATCGAAAAAGCTCAGTTCCAGTTGAGCATGCGCCGTGCTAGTAGGCACGTTTACCGGCTCGGAACTGCCATTGCGCAGGCGGGTATCGATGAGCTGGATCTTCTGCACAATGGGCCACTTGAAGTAGAGACCCGGCACCTGTCGCACCGTCGACTCGTGCCCTAGATTCAGGACTACGGCCGCCTGACCGACGTGCAGCACGTAGAAACTCGAAGACAACAGGAACAGCACCGCCACGATGGCGAGGGTCACCGCACCCCAGCCCCAGTTTTTCATGAGCCTCCTCCCGAGCCACTCGCTGCTCCATCTTCGGCACCGTCGCCGCGGGAGGTGGTGGCGGCCGCAGGCCCAACGCTGCGGGTCGGAACCACAGCCGTGCTAACGGCCGGCGGCGCGAACTGGATCACCGCTCCCTGCTTGTCACCGATCACCACTTTGTGGGCGTGGCTGAGTATGTCTTCCATGGTCTGCAGATATAACTGCTGTGCGATGACCTGGGGATGCTTCTGGTAGACATCCAGCAAGGACAGGAAGCGCGCCACGTCGCCCTTTGCCCGGGTAACTGCGGAGTCGCGGTAGGCCTGCGCAGCGCTGATCATGGCTGCCGCCTCCGTTTTGGCGCGCGGCAGGAGCGCGGCCGCATAAGATTCCGCGTCCCGCCGCTCCAGCTCGGCCTGGGCACGAGCCTTGTCCACGGTCTTGGCCACCTTGTCCAGGTCACTGGGCAGCGCTGTCTGCAGTATCTGCACCGACTCCAGCTTCACGCCTATATGGTCCGCAGCGATACGCTGCTGCGTCGCTTTCAGAACGGTCTCGGCAAGATGGCTGTGATCGCCCTTCAGCAACGCGTCGAAGTTACGCTGGGCCACTGCTTCGCGCATGGCGCTCTCCAGGGCCAGAGCAAGGATCTGATTGGGATTCTCGGCGGCGAAAAGATAATGTTCCGGGTTCTCGACCCGATAGCGCAGGGCGTAGCGCAGCTCGACGACATCCCCATCGGCCGTCAACATCCTGCCCGGCCCCAGCTGCTCACCGGTACCGCTGTAGCCTAGGACCAGACGTCGATCTTCCTGCAGATTCACGATCGCCACGGACTCGATGGGATAGGGCCAATGGTAATGCATGCCAGCCTTGACGACACCCACCGGAGCGCCAAAGCGCAGCACAACCCCCTCCTGCTGCGGATCCAGGGTATAGACACCCGAAGCCAGCCACAGCACGCAGGCGCCACCCAGTACCCACAGAGGCATCCAGCGCAAGTGGCGCCCGAACGGCTGCGAACCGCCGCCACGCCCACCGCCGAAACGCCCGGCAAACTTGCGCAACTCGCTGGTGATCTTGGCCAGGTTCCACGAGGGCTGCTGCTGACCCGGACGCCGTCCCCAGGGATTTGGATTACCGCTTTGTTTCCCGTTTCCGCCCGGATCGCTCCACGGCATCCCGCTCTCCTTGCTCAGTGTTCCTCGTGCATTGTAGGGGCCGCCTTGCGGCGCTGACAACTGTGTTGCCCGTACTCCCGCTGCAGGCGTTGCAGAGCCGCGGGGTCCAGTTCCACCAGCAGCTGATCGCGGCCCGCCTCGTCAAAGCGCTCGTCCAGAACCTCGCCCAGGGCATAGAGCTTTGCCCGCAAGGCCCCCTCCTCGGGTCCCAGGCTCCAACGCGAGCGCAGACGCGCCGGAGCAATGCGCTCGCGCACAGTAGCCACCAGCTCCGCCAAACCCTCCGCCGTCGCTGCGGAAATACGCAGGGCGTGGACGCGCCCGGCTGAATCCAGCACGACCCCGGCGCGCTCACCGCTCTGGTCCACCTTGTTATAGACCAGCAGCCGTGGGACCTCGGCAGCACCGATCTCCGACAGCACCGCGTCCACGGCGGCCATCTGCAACTCCCGGTCGGGGGCACTGGCATCGACGACGTGCAGCAACAGGTCGGCCTGATTGACTTCCTCCAGAGTGGCGCGGAACGCCACGATGAGTTCCGTCGGCAGATCGCGCAGAAAACCTACGGTATCCGCCAGCAGCCACTCGCCCTGCCCTTTGCCGAACTGAAGCCTGCGCACGGCAGGGTCGAGGGTGGCGAAAAGTTGATCGGCCACATACTGGTGGTTGGCCGTCAAACGGTTGAAGAGGGTCGATTTGCCAGCATTGGTATAGCCCACCAAGGCTACGGTAGGCACCGGCGCCCGCTGCCGCGCACGCCTTTGCGTAGCTCGCTGCGACTGAATTCGGGCGAGGCGGGCGCGCAGGGCGCGTATCCGCTCGCCGATGAGCCGGCGATCCGTCTCCAGCTGTGTTTCACCGGGTCCGCGCAAACCGATACCGCCGCGCTGGCGTTCGAGGTGGGTCCAGCCTCGCACCAGGCGGGTGCGCAGCCGATCCAGTTGCGCGAGCTCCACCTGCAGCTTGCCTTCGTGCGTCCGCGCACGCCGTGCAAAGATGTCCAGAATGAGTCCGACCCGGTCCACCACCGGTCGCTGCAGGTGCCGCTCCAGATTACGTTCCTGTATCGGACTCAGAGGTCGATCGAAGAGCACGAGATCGGCGCTATGCTCTTCCGCCAGCGCCCGAATCTCATCAATCTTGCCCCGACCGACACAGGTCGCCGGGTCCAGTCTCTGGCGATGGGCAGAGAGAAAGGCTACGACTTCTGCCCCAGCGCCCTCGGCAAGGTGGCGGAACTCCTCCCCACAGTCCTCGCTTCGCTCCGTTGCCAGAGGAACGTGGACCAGCACCACCCGTTCGACGTGGGACCGACTGGCGGTCGTTTCCAGAGTCAGGCCTCGACCTCGGGGCTGGCGGCGGCAGTTTCTTCTTCCGGCAGGGGCAAGCGAACGTCGCGACTGGGCACGACCGTGGAAATAGCGTGCTTGTAGATCATCTGACTGACGTTGTTGCGCAGGAGAACGACAAACTGATCGAAGGATTCGATGAAACCCTGCAGTTTGATACCGTTGACCAGATAGATGGCGACAGGAACGTGTTCTTTACGCAGCAGATTGAGGAAGGGGTCTTGCAGAATCTGCCCCTTTTGTTGTCCGGCCATTTTGGTCTCCTTTTCACTCATGCATTATGGCGCTTATGACGGAAAGTCTCGTGACGTTTCCAGAGACCTTAGACTAACTCAAAAGGCGATGGGACGCCATGGTCCAGAAGGGCCACTGGCACGATCCTGGGACGCGGCGATGGCCGGCACATTCTGCCTCGGCACCGTCGGTTTTGACCTTTATCGGTTTTCCCTTTAGCTTTAGGATGGCGCGTCGGCAGCGCACGCCTTGCGCCGCTCGCCGCCTACACCACCATTACGGACAGGAGAAACAGGTCGCGTGGAAAACAAAAAGGTACCCAACGATCGGGCCCTGCGGGCGCGAGTCAAGCGTCTTGGCAACCTGCTCGGGGAGGTGCTCAAGGAGCAGGCGGGTGCCCGCGTCTTTAACGCCGTCGAGCAACTGCGCCAAGGCTACATTCGCCTGCACCGTCGCGAAGATCCCAAGCTGCGCAAGCGTCTGGCCCGCTTCATCGATGCCCTGCCCCAGGACGACCTGGTCATGGTCATCCGCGCCTTCAATACCTATTTCAGTCTGGTCAACATCGCCGAGGAGGAGTTTCAGCATCTGCAGCGCCGCCGTCTGCTCCAACGCAGCGAGGCACTCTGGGTAGGCTCCTTTGAGGAAACCTTTCGCGCCCTGCAGCAACAGGGCATCCACTCCGGGCAATTGCAGTACCTGCTGGGCCAGATCCGTTACCTGCCGGTATTCACCGCCCATCCCACAGAGTCCAAGCGCCGTACCGTGCTGCATGGGCTGCGGCGGATCTTCCTGACCAGCAAGATGCTGGACGATCTCAGCCTTTCCCAAGAAGAAGAAGAGGATGTCATCCGCCAGCTCAAAGCGCAGATCCAGATCCTGTGGGAGACGGAAGAGGTACGCAGCAATCGGCCCCAGGTGCAGGACGAAGTGGAGAACGGCCTTTTTTACTTCCGCGACAGTCTCTTCAATGCCGTCCCCATGTGCTATCACGCGGCACGGCGTGCTGTGCGTCGGGTCTATGGCAATCCCAATGTGGATATTCCCGCCTTCATCCGCTTTGGCTCCTGGATCGGCGGCGATCGCGACGGCAACCCCAATGTAACGGCGGCCATCACGGGCTGGGCGCTGCGCACCCAGAGCATGGAAGTGCTGCGGGAATATCAACGGCGACTGGCCGATCTGTATCAGCTGCTGGGTCATTCCAGCCGTTTCTGTGCGGTGTCGCCCGTACTGCTGGCCTCCCTGGAGCGGGATGCCGATGACTTTCCGGAGCTGGCCGAGTGGGTCAACCAGCGTTTTCCCAGTGAGCCCTACCGGCGCAAGCTCCGGTATATGATGACGCGCCTCGACCTACGCCTGCGGCAGCTGGAAAATGGGCAGATCCTCAACGAGGTGGCAGGACCCGGCTACGGCAGTGCGACGGAGTTCCTGGAGGACCTGCTCCTCGTGCGTGATTCTCTGCGCGGCCACCGCGACCACTACATTGCCGAGCACGATGTCCAGAACCTGGTCTGGCTGCTGGAGACCTTCGGTTTCCACCTTGCGGCTCTCGACATTCGCCAAGAATCGACGGTGCACAGCCAGACCATTGCGGAACTATTCGCCGAGGTGCCGGGCTTTTCCAATTATCTGGAGCTACCCGAAGAGCAACGCCTGCTGACCCTGGCCGAGGCCCTGCGCCGACCGGGCTGCCTGGTCACGGAAACGCCTGAGCTGAGCCCCCTGGCGGCAGAAACCTGTGCCATGTTTCGCTGCATCGCCCAGCTGCGTCGGGAGGTCAGCCCTGAGGCCTTTGGCAGTTATGTCATCTCCATGACCCACGAGGCCAGTCACATCCTCGAGGTACTGCTGCTGGCCAAGGAATTCGGACTCGCAGGATGGTCGCGCGAGGGACTTTTCAGCGAAATCGCCGTGACCCCATTGTTCGAGACCATTCACGACCTTGAGCGCATGGAAGCGGTCATGAGTCGACTCCTGGACGACCCGGTCTACGCCGAGATCCTCCGCAGTCAGGGGAACCTCCAGGAAGTGATGCTCGGCTATTCGGACTCCTGTAAGGACGGTGGCATCCTCTCGTCCAGCTGGTCCTTGTATCAGGCACAGATTCGCCTGGCCGAACTGGCCGACCGTCGACGGATCCAGATTCGCGTCTTTCACGGTCGGGGCGGCAGCGTTGGGCGCGGCGGCGGCCCCACTTATGAAGCCATCATGGCTCAGCCGCCGGATACGGTGCGTGGTCAGATCAAGATCACCGAGCAGGGTGAGGTGCTGTCCTTCAAGTACGCCAACCTGGAGACGGCCGTTTACGAGCTGACGGTGGGTGTGGCCGGGCTCATCCGTGCCAGCGTCGGACTGGTCCGACGGGTCGAGTTGGACCGACCCGAGTACCTGCAGGTCATGACCGAGCTGGTGCAGATCGGCGAAGCCGTCTATCGCGATCTGACGGAGCACACGCCGGGCTTCATGGATTATTTCTATGAGGCCACACCCCTCAACGAGATCGCCCACATGAACATCGGTTCCCGGCCCTCCCACCGCCACCGCGGCGATCGTTCCATGGCTTCCATCCGCGCCATTCCCTGGATTTTTGCCTGGGCCCAGTCGCGGCACGTCTTGCCCGCTTGGTATGGACTGGGGTCGGCACTGGCAGGTTGGCGCGGTGACGACCCGGAAAGGCTTGCACTCTTGCGCGAGATGGCAAAGCACTGGCCGTTTTTCCGCGCGCTCCTCGGCAATATCTCCATGGCCATGGCCAAGACCGATATGGGTCTCGCCGGCGAATACGCGGGCCTACCTCAGGATCAGGACTGCGCTCAGAAAATTTATGCCAAGATCCGCGCCGAATACGAGCTCAGCCTGCATGAGCTGCTGGCCGCTCTGGACCTACCGGCACCCCTGGCCGACAACCCTACCCTCGCCTTCTCCCTACAGCGACGCAACGTCTATATGGAGCCCCTGAACCATATCCAGTTGGCTCTCCTGCGTCGCTACCGCAATGAGGAGACCCCCCAGGAATTTCGCGAGACTTGGCTCGATCCGCTCCTGCGCACCATCAATGCCATTGCCGCAGGGCAGCGCAACACCGGCTGAGTGCATGGAACTCATCCTCGCCTCCTCCAGCCCTTATCGCCGCCAACTGTTGGAGCGCCTGCAGCTACCGTTTCGCGTCGAGAAACCCCAGGTCGACGAATCGGCGCGTGCGCAAGAAGAGCCGCGGGACCTGGTCGTCCGACTGGCAGAGCAAAAAGCCATACAGGTGGCCAGCGGCAACCCGCAGGCCTGGGTCATCGGTGCCGATCAGGTTGCCGTTTGCGGCCAGGACATCCTGGGTAAACCCGGCACCCCCGAAAAAGCCCGAAGCCAACTGGCGCGTATGCAGGGCCAGCGCATCGACTTTCTGAATGGCCTGACCCTCGTCGGCCCAGGCTTCCGCCGTACCCGTTGCGAGCCCTACTCCGTCTGGTTGCGTCCTCTGGACGAGCAGAGCATCGCCCGCTATGTGGAAGCGGACCAACCCATGGACTGTGCTGGCAGTTTTCGGTCCGAGGGCCTCGGCATCAGTCTGGTGGAGCGCATGGCAGGAGAAGACCCCAACGCCCTCATGGGCCTGCCGCTCGTTGCTCTGTGCGAGATGCTACGTGAGGCGGGCTGGCGTCTGCCCTGAGGGGAAGTTGGGCCGTCGCGACACACAGGCAGAGCGCAAATAACGGTAGACACCCACCTGCGCTCATGTCCCCCGAGGTTCAGCCAGCGTAACTGCCCATGCGGCGTAGTCGGCGGATCATCAGCCAGCGGCCGGTAAGAATGAGCAGCAGCACCCCAGAGGTGATCATGAAGGCCGCCGCAAAGGCCAGCTGATGGGATTCTGCAAAGGGCTCGTTGATGAAGGTCCAGATGACGTAGGTGAGATAACCGATGGGTTCGTTGGTGAATTTGCCGTCCCACATGTAGTTGGACCAGCCGGCCGTGTAAATCAAGGGTGCCGTTTCTCCCATGGACAGAGCCGTGGCATAGAACAGGCCCGTCATGATGGCCGGGGCCGCACCTGGCAGCAGAATCTTGAAGGCCACCCGACCATCCCCCGCCCCCAGGGCAAAGCCTGCCTCCCGTACCGCCGAAGGAATGGCGCTCAGCGCCAGCTCCGTCGTCCGCGCGATGTAGGGCAAGAGCATGATGCTCAGCGTCAGCATGCCCGCCGCCACGGAAAACTGCCATCCCAGATAGACCACCATGGTGATGTAGCCCACATAGCCGAGCACGATGGACGGCACGCCCACCAGCACGTCCGACAGAAAGCGCAGGGAGCGGCCACCGAGATTGTCACCATACTCGTTGAGGTAGATACCCGCCGCGATGCCGATGGGGGCCGAAATGAGCAGCGCTCCCAAGGATAGCACGATGGTGCCCTCGATGGCGTTCTTGAGACCACCGCCCATGCCCGTACTGACCTCCGTGAACAGTTTCCAGCGCAGCGCC
Organism: Acidithiobacillus sp.; assembly: GCF_023256195.1. Classification (GTDB taxonomy): domain Bacteria; phylum Pseudomonadota; class Gammaproteobacteria; order Acidithiobacillales; family Acidithiobacillaceae; genus Acidithiobacillus_A. Next base: position 86,926 of record NZ_JAGDWX010000036.1, on the reverse strand, counting down.
GGTAGGGCACGGACGAGCACGTCACCGATGATGGAGAGGAAGGCAAAGGCCACGATGAAGAAGCAGGCCGTGACGAACAGGCCGCCCAGCAGACGAAAGGCGTGCCGTCGCCACGAGATACGCAGACGCCGGTTGCTCAGGGAAAGGGATTCGGAGGCCATCGTCGTTTTGGCTTCAACGATACTCATCAGCGCACCTTGGACATCCACAGAATGAGACGAGCGGCACTATTGACCAACACCGATATGGCCAGGAGCACCAAGGCAATTTCCGACAGGGCCTCTACCGCCATGTTGGTAGGATCCTGCAGAGCACTCTCCAGCTGTGTCAGGATGAAAGCCGCCATGGTCGAGATGGGCGTGTAGATGTTGTTGGGTAGATAGTTGAGGGCGTTACCGCTGACCATGGCCACTGCCATGGTTTCACCAATGGCCCGCCCCAGGGCCAGAATGGACACGCCGATAAGCACCTTGCGCAGCTTGGGCAGGATGACGTGCCAGAAGACCTCCAGGCGCGAAAGCCCCAGACTGAGGCCAGCTTCCTTGAGCGGAGCATCCACGGAGGCGATGGCATCGCGCATGGTAGCCGAGATCAGGGGCACCACCATGAAGGTCAGGACGATGGCTACCGTCAGCAGGCCGTAGCCACTGCCCGGCGAGCCGCCCAGGAAGGGCACACCGTGCAAGGTATCGGCCAGCCAGGGATAGACTTTCTGTCCCATGATGGGAATGAGCAGGGAGTAACCCCACAAGCCGAAGACCACACTGGGCACCGCGGCCAACAGATCCACCAGCAAGGTCAGGGGCCCCGCCAACCATTTGGGCAATGATTCTGCAAGAAAATAGGCCGCTCCTACCGCCAGCGGCAAGGCGATGATCAAGGCCAGCAGGGAACTCAGGAAGGTTCCGACCACCAGGAACCAAACACCGTAGGCGGCTCCCGGCATGATCTGCTGCCCATGCCTATCTACGGGATTACCGTAGAGGTTGCCGAGGTTCCAGTTGTTGGTCCACAGGAAATGTACGCCATTGAACTGAATGGCAGGCCAGGAGTAGATGACCAGAAAGACAATGAGCGCAATGAGGGATAAAGGCAGGAAACTGGCCGTGGCCACGAGACTCGTGCGAAATACCGGAATTTTCACGGGTATCCTCGAAAACGCTGACGCTCAGGGAGCGGTCCTTGCCGAGCACCGACGACCACTCAAAAATCGTATGGTAATAATAGCAGGTGGGCTGGCCGAAGCCAGCCCCGGGCACCGCTTTACTTGATCTTGTCGATCTGCGCCTGGGAGAGCTTCACGACGCTCTCGGGCAGGGGTACGAAGTTGACAGCCTCGATGAAGTGGGGAGCATTGCCGCCCTTGGGACTGATGGCCCAGGTCAGGAACTTACGAATGGCCTCGGCCACTTCCGGCTTCGGCTGATCGCTCTTCACGATGGCGTATTCGTAGTTGATGATGGGGTAGGACTTGGCACCGGGCGCGTAGACCAGACTGATCCGCTCATCGGCAGGGGTCTTGGCGACCATCTCGGCCGCAGCAGCCTTGGCGTTGGGCACAGTGGGCAGGACGAACTTGCCCGCCTTGTTCTCCAGCATGGCGGTACCCAGCTTGGCCTGCTCCACCGGCTTCTTCCAGCTGATACCGATGTAGGCGATGCCATAAGGCGTGCTCTTCAGGGCCTCGACCATGCCAGGATTGCCGTTGGCGCCGATGCCGCCCTGCACGTTGGGCCAGCTGACCGTGGTGCTGTAGCCGACCTTCTGGGACCACTCAGGGGTGGTGTCGGAGAGGTAGGTCGTGAAGATAAAGGTATCACCCGAACCGTCGGTGCGGTGGATGGGCACGATCTTGTGGTTGGGCAGCTTGACGCCGGGGTTGAGCTTGGCGATGGCAGCGTCATCCCAATTGGTGATGGTGCCGGAATAGATGCCCGCCAAAACCGGACCGGAGAGCTTGAGGTGACGATTGTTCAGGCCCGGCACGTTGTAGTTGATCATCTGGATGGAGATGGCCAGGGGGATGTTGAGCATGTCCGGATGCTCTTTGATCTGCGCGTCGGACATGTAGGCGTCGGAAGCACCGATCTGCGCCACACCGGAGATGGCCTGGGCGATACCCGTGCCGCTACCCGTGCCCTGCGTGGTGATCCGCACGTCCGGGTTCATCTTGGTGTAGACGGGAACCCAGAGGTTGAACAGCGGGTACAGCAGGGTCGAACCCGTCTCCAGCAGGGAGATGGTGGGCGCCGCAGAGGCCGGCACAGCGGCGAGCGAAGCGAGCCCGAGGGCGGAAACCACCAACGCGCCTTTCAGAGCGTGGGACAAGGCTTTCTTGGAACGAAACAACATAGGTAACCTCCAAAGGTAGTTTTCGTGCAGAAGCATTGCGATACCGTGTAGTGTGCAGATCCATTACCAGGACCTGACACCCACGATAGCAGAGGATTATGACACTATTGTGAAGCTTTTATGACACTTTTATGACAAGCACCCTAGTAGCGGGCGCGAGCGTGCCTCCACAGGGCTTGGCGGCATCCTGCGGCGGGGTGACTCAGAGGAGGTCGCTCCAGCTGAATCCCTTGCGGATGTAGGCGTTGGCGGCGTAGCCGTCGCGCTCCCAGGTGCCCTCGGGGCGCACCGCGCTGAGGCTCACGCGATTCACCCACTTGACACTTTTGTAGCCATACATCTGGGGCACCAGCAGGCGCAGCGGGTAGCCTCCCTTCTGCAGCAGAGGCTCACCGGCAATATGGGTGGCCAGGATGACGCCGGGCGCGCGCGCCTGTTCCAGGGTCAGGCTGTCCACGTAGACGCCATCGGCGCTGTGAAAGACCACATAGCGCGCCGTGGACGTCGGACGCAGTCCGTCGATGAACGAACCGAGATCGATGCCGCGCCAGGATACGTTGTGCACCTCCCAGCCGGTTACGCAGTGGAAGGTTTCCACCTCGGCGTGCTTGCTGAGATCGTAAAGACTCTGCAAGCTGAAGACGCGGGGCGCGGCGATGAGGCCGTCACAGGTCAAGCGGTAGCTCTGCGCCTCTATCTTCGGGTAGAAGCCGGCGTAGGTATAGTACTCAGGGAAGATCGGGATGGTCCCCGCGCGCGCCACCGTCGGCAGCCATAGGGGCGCACTGGCCGCTCCCAGAATCAGACCCGCAGAATTCGTCAGAAATCGACGCCGTGACAAAGGCATGGTCAAGCTCCTCGCCAAAAGGCAAAAATACCCCACAGGGGCTGGCGCCGCAGGGCGTGAAAAAGGGCCATGAAGACGTGGCCGAACCAGAGATACGCCAGCAGTGGCGTACCCAGACGCATGGCCCGTAGTCCCAGGTGCGTCGCCCCGGGCCATGTGATGTAGCCCTCCAGGACCAGCCAGGCGGCGAAACCCGTGAAGGTCACGAAGGATACCCCAAGGAAGAAGACCCCCTGCCACAGGCTGGACAGGCCGGGCACCGGACCCGCCGCCGGCAGGCGCCCCGTCAACAATGCGCGCAAGTCTCTGAAGATGGCCGGCAGGTGCGCTGGAAAGAACCAGGACCACAACAAGGCGCGGCCCCAGTCAGAACCCAGGTAGAAAGCCCAGGAAAGCGCCAGCCAGACGGTCAGGAAGATACCGGCGGCTACGTGCAGGGGGAACCACTGGAAATCGGCAAACCACAGGGCGGCGAGGCTGTTGTAGAGCTCGAAGGTCACACCCAGAACGAGACCCAGGTGGAGAACCTTGGCCCAGCGTGGATAGGCGGAAGGTTCCCGCTGCGCCGACCGAAGCTGCGCCGCGGGGTGGGATGGGCTGAGCACGGCCATGGAATCTCCTGACTTGACCACCAGATAACTTGAGTACGCCATCCGCGGGGCCATGGATGCAGAAAAGGCCCACATTCGCGGGCCTTTTCCGGAGACGGTCAGCCGGCAGATCCTACCAGGTCAGCACACGGCCGGCGGCGCCCAGGGTGGGCATGGCGGCGCTGGGGTTCAGGAGTGGCAGATCCTTGGCGAGATCGTCCTTGGTCATGCCGTTCAGTTCCAAGGACTGCAGGCAGCCGATGATCTGCACGTCGTTATCTTCGGCAAGCTTCATGAAGTCGGCGACACTCTTGCCACCGGGCATGGGAAACACGCTCTCGGCCTTACCCTTGGCCAGCAGCTCCGTGGCCGGACCCGTGAAGTACATGACTACCTTTTGCTCCATAGCCGCCGCGGTGGAGGCCAGGAAGAAGGCAGAAGGAAGACGTTTGGGATTTTCCGGGCCGGTGATGAGGATGATGACGAGATCGGGGGCCTGATTGTCTGCCATGGTGCTCTCCTTTCGGGTGATGGACGAAAACTGCCACCATATTAGCAGAACACCGGCTTTACGGGGACCCCCAATGGCCGTCCACTCTGCGACGCTGGCTCGATTCTGCCTCAATCGCCGTGGGGCAAGCGCTCCAGAACCTCCGTCCGCAGGTGCGCCAACAACTCGCCGCGCTGGCGCAGGCCACCCCAGCGCAGGCAGGTCACCGAAGCCTTGGAAACACCGATGCGGGCTCCCGTGATGCTCTCGATCCATTGTCCCAAATGCGGCTGGTGACCCACCACGATGACAGCGGCCGCGAGGGTCGCCAGGCCCTGCCAATGCCGTTCCAGGATCTCGAGATCCCCCTGCGCAATGGCCTCCTGCGGCTCACTTCCCTGCAGGGGAAGCTTCTGCTCGATGGGTTCCGCCGTCTCTCGGGTGCGGCGCAAGGGGCTATAGCAGAGATGGATCGGCCCCGGGGGCAGCAGTTTGCTCAGGCGATCGGCCAACATGGCCGCATCGCGGCGACCGCGCGCCGTCAGGGCGCGCTCATAGTCGCCACCGGCGGCGCGGGCATCTTCTGCCTCAGCGTGGCGGATGAAGAGGATTTCCATGGCGGGACTCCTGACCAAACCAGCGTCTGGCAACGGCGGCGGGAACGAAACGCGCGATGATGGTCACCACGGCAATACCGATGAGGGCCGTCATCCAGCTATCGATGAGCAGTCGACTGGGGGCATGATTGCCCAAAAAAATGGCGATGGCCGACAAGAGCGCCCCCAAGAGGATGGTGGCAGGGCGCCAGCCATAGGCGGTCCAACCGGGCCAGCGGCGGGCGATGGCGCCCAGCGCCAGAGCGGCCCACAGGGCGTAGGCCGCGGAACCCCACCAGAGACTGCCGGACACCAGGGGATATCGGCGTCCCAGGACGGCGATGAGTAGATAACAGAGGGCGGCGGACAGCGCCCAGGGCCACCAAGCCGCTTTGTTCCGGAGCATCTCAGCCGCGCCTCTTCGTCTGGGGATCGTAGGGATTTTCGCCCTGACGGAAGAGCAGACGCAAGGGTATGGGTCCAAGACCCAGGGCCTTGCGAAATGCGGACTCGAGATAGCGTTTGTAGGCGCCGGGCAGGCGGTTCAACTGATTGCCGTGAAAAACCAGGGTGATGGGATTTTCGCCGCCCTGGTGACAATAGCGCAATTTGATGCGACGACCGCCGACCATGGGCGGTTGATGGGTCTCGATCACCTGCGCCAGGATCCGATTCAGCTCTCCCGTGGAAAAATGCCGGCGTGCGTCGCGCCAGAGACGGTCGATACTGGGATAGAGATCGCCAACGCCACTGCCGTGCAGAGCCGATATGGTGTAGACCGGCGCGTAGGAAAGAAAGCTCAGATGGCGCTCCAAAGCCGCCTTGGCCATCTGCCGGGCCCGGGCATCCAGGCCGTCCCATTTGTTGAGCAGAAAAATGATGGGCCGCCACAGTTCCGCCGCCAAGCCCGCCAGGTGCGCATCCTGATCACTCACTCCGTCCCGCGCATCCAGCACCATGAGCACCACATCGGCCTCTTTGAGGGCCGCCAGGGTCTTGAGTACGCTCAGTTTCTCCAGTCCTTCGCCCACCCGGGCGCGACGACGGATGCCGGCCGTGTCGATCATGACATAGGGACGTCCGGCTCGCTCGTAGGGGATGCGGATGCTGTCGCGAGTGGTCCCAGGGGCGTCATACACGATCACCCGCTGCTCACCCAGCATGGCGTTGACGAGGGTGGATTTACCGACGTTGGGACGGCCGAGAACGGCAATGCGGGGTCCCGAGAGGGCAGGATCGGCTGCGTCCTCCTCCGATGTTATGGCCAGATCGGCAAAGATCGCGTCCAGCAGGGTTTCGACCCCGTGCCCGTGGGCCGCCGCGATGGTATAGGGCATGCCGAGCCCCAGGCGATGGAACTCGGGTAATTCCGCCACTGCTCCGCGTACGTCCATCTTGTTGACCACGAGATAAACGGTCTTGCCGCTGCGCCGCAGTTCCGTCGCGATCTCCTCGTCCTGCGCCGACAGACCCTCTTTGGCATCCACCAGGAAGCAGACGGCGTCGGCCTCCGCAATGGCTTGCCGCGTCTGCGCCGCCATGGCCGCTACCAAGCCCTCGCGCTCTTCCGGCTCAAAACCACCGGTGTCGATGACGAGAAAGCGCTGCCCACCGTGCTGCGCCACCCCATAGTGGCGATCGCGAGTCAGTCCCGGCAGATCCGCCACCAGGGCTTCGCGGCTGCGGGTCAGGCGGTTGAAAAGGGTCGATTTGCCCACGTTCGGCCGCCCTACTAGGGCAATGACGGCGGCCATGGCTCAGTGCGGACGCAGATGCAGTTGATAGAGCGTGCCGGCGCCACTCAGTACCAGGAACCGATCCTTGCCAAGGCAGACGGGCGCGCTTTGGATACCGCTGGCAGAGACGGCGCTCTGTCCCACGCGATGCCCGGACTGCGGATCGAAAACGTAGATGGAGCCGGCGTCGTCGCTCACCAGCAAGTCCTTGCCACAGTGCGCGATCCCGGTCAGGTATTGACCCTTCAGGACCTCGCTGCGCCAGAGGACCACGCCAGAATGGGGATCGACGGCGGCAATGCGGCCATCTGCCTGAGCTACGTACAGATGACCGTCCGCCAGTACGGGGGTCAGATAGACCGACATGGGCACCGACCAGTCCTCGCTGCCGCCACTGACTGCGTAGGCGGCCAAGTTACCCTGATAGGCGGCAGCAATGACGCGATCGCCGTCCACTACCGGGGTGGCGGCAATATCCACCATCCGTGCCAGCTCGTTGCTGCCGTGGGGAATCGCTACCGCTGCCCGCCACAGCTCGGCGCCATTATTGAGGTTGAGTGCTACCAGATTGCCGTCGGCGAAACCCGCGTAGACCACATCACCATCCACCACCGGCGCCGGCAAGGTGCGCAGGAGCAGGGACGGCTGATTCATGGAAAAGGTCCAGTCCAGCTTGCCATCCCGGCGCTGCAGATCTACCAACTGGCCATTCACCAACTGCGCCAGCACGGCGTCCTTGCTCACCGTAATGGGACTGAGCACCTCGGAGTCCAGTTGCGTGACCCACAGACGGTGTCCGTTCTTGGCCGCAAAAGCGTAGAGCTTGCCGCTGTCCGTGCCGATGTAGACGACACCGTCGGCCAGGCTGGGACCGCGGGCGCTCTTGCCGTCCAGACGCACCATCCACTGCTGCTTGCCCTGGGAGTCGAGACAGAGCAGATGCCCGGAGGCATCGACCAGGAAGATGTGCCCATCTCCCACAGCGATATTGGAGGTCTCGTAGGGCTGCAGACGCCAGGTGCCGTAGAGGCGCGCCTGCCAGTCCATCCCGACCTGCACCTTTTCGGCTTGGCTGGCCAGCGGCGCGACGGCCTTAGGACTGGGCTTGGACGAAGAAAACCACGAGAGCATGCCACAGCCGGACAGGGAGAAGAGCAGCACCGGCAGCAGGAGCGCTCGCCCAAGGCCACGCGCGGTGAAAGGATGCGAGCTCACGAATGGACTCCGATATTGGCCAGTTTCAATTGCAGGTATGCGCGATAGGGATCGGTCGCCGGCAGGGCTTGCTCCGCCTTCCGGTAGTCCTGTCGCGCCTTGGGCCACTCCTTCAGCTGCTCGCGCGCATCGCCGCGCAGCTCCCAGAACAGTGGTGCATAGGCATCACCGGGCGAACCCAGCGTCTCCAGAGCGGACTTGGCCTGCCCCTGACCGAGCTGCAGCCGCGCCAAAGCGAAGCGGGCGAGTCCCTCCATGCCGGTGGGCAGGTGCCCGCTCTTGAGGATTGTCTGCAATTGCGCCTGCGCCTGTGCGTCGTGGTGCTGCATCATCTCCATGCGCGCCATGAAAAAACGCGCCATGGTGGCATACGGTGTATGCGGGTATTTTTGCAGCAGAGTCTGGGCGCTGGCCTGCGCTGCCGCCGTTTCATTGGCTGCCACGGTCTGCGTCAGCTCGCTGTAGACCGACGCCGCCTGCGCCATCTGATGCCGCTGATATTTGGCATAACCGAAGAAGCCCATGGCGCCTAGCACCACGAGCGCAACGACGACGATGAGGGATTTTCGGTGGCGATAGAGATAGTCGGAGAGTTCTGGGCCGGTCACGTCACACTTCGGGTATCGATAAGATGCGCTCAGTATGGGGAGGCGGCGCGCCGAAATCAACGCCCAGGGAACGCAACCCCTGTTCCAGCTCGGACCACGGTCCTTCCCAACCGCCGACAGCGTCCTGCTCCCGCAGTCGGACCGGCTGGCCACCGTCAGCCAACTGAGCACCGCCGACGATGGCCTGCAGCCGGGCAGCGCTGCGCTCCGCCTGCTTGAGCAGGGTCTTGAGGCTGGCCGGTCCGCCTACCACCACCGCCACACCGTCGGCGCGCAGGGCCTCTGCCCGCCGCAATACCGCCGCCATCGCCTCGCTGTCCAGGGCTCCCAAAAAGAGCTGCACCCGTGCTGCCGGCAGCTTGTGGCCCGTGAGCGCCTGCAAAGCGAGCAGGCGCTCGAGCCCCGCTGCAAAACCGAGAGCCGGCGTCGTCGGTCCGCCCAACTGTTCCACCAGACCATCGTAGCGACCGCCGGCAAGCACCGTCCCCTGGGCGCCCAGGGCGTCGCTCACCCACTCGAAGACGGTCCGGTGATAATAGTCCAGACCGCGCACGAGACTGGTATTAATCCGATAGGGAATCTCCAAGGCGTCCAGGTAGGACCGTAGCTGATGAAAGTGTTCCGCCGACTCCGGGTCCAGATACTCCAGTAGCCGCGGCGCGTCCGCCGCCACCGCACGACAGCCTTCCACTTTGCAGTCCAGGACACGCAGAGGATTACGCTCGAGGCGGTCGCGGCAATCCGCGCAAAGATCTGCCTCTCGCGGACGCAGGTACTGCAAGAGGATCTCGCGATAACGGGAACGCGCCTGCGGCGTGCCCAGGGAGTTGATCTGCAACTGCGCCTGCACACCGATCCTGTCCAAGAGTCCGGCAGACAGGGCGATGAGCTCGGCGTCGCTGCTGGCATCGGCGAGACCGAACATCTCGACCCCCAACTGATGGAACTGGCGGTAGCGGCCCTTCTGCGGCCGCTCGTGGCGAAACATGGGGCCAAGGTAATAGAGCCGTGGTTGCGCACCGCGCAGGCGGCCGTGCTCGATGAGGGCGCGCACCACTCCCGCCGTGCCCTCTGGGCGCAGGGTCAGAGAATCCCCATTGCGGTCCAGAAAAGTGTACATCTCTTTCTGAACGATATCCGTGACGTCACCGATGGCTCGGGCAAAAAGCTCCGAGTGCTCAAGCAAGGGCAGCCGAATCTCGCCAAAACCGTAGCGATGGAGCTGCTCCCGCAGAGTCGCCTCCAGCGCCTGCCAGGCCGAGGTGTCCTCCGGAAACAGATCGTTCATGCCGCGAACGGCCTGCAAACCCTTGTGCGCCATGAGTAGTCGGGGTCAGGCGTCGGCGCTGCCGGCGCGACGGCGGGCTACCTCGGCGCGGATTCGCTCTTCCAGGACGTCCACGATGTCGCGGTTCTCGACCCGATCCACCTGCTTCCCTTTGAAGTAGAGAATGCTGCGCTTGTCGCCGCCAGCCAGACCGATATCGGCCTCCTTGGCCTCGCCAATGCCGTTGACCACGCAGCCGATGACCGAGACATCCATAGGCTCGAGGATATCCTCCAGCCGCGCCTCCAGGGCGTTGATGGTACTGATGACATCGAATTCCTGGCGCGAGCAGGACGGACAAGCGATGAGATTGATACCCTTTTGCCGCAGGTGCAGGCTTTTGAGGATGTCAAAGCCTACCCGGATCTCCTCCACGGGATCCGCCGCGAGGGACACGCGAATGGTGTCGCCGATGCCTTCATGGAGGAGCAGGCCGAGACCGATGGCCGACTTCACCGTCCCCGAACGCAGGCCACCCGCCTCGGTGATGCCGAGGTGCAGGGGATAATCCACCTTCTGTGCGAGCAGACGATAGGCGCCCACGGCAAGAAACACATCCGAGGCCTTGACGCTGATCTTCACGTCGTGAAAATTCAGTTCGTCGAGGATGGCAACGTGGCGCAAGGCGGACTCGACCAGAGCTTCCGGCGTGGGTTCACCGTATTTTTCCTGAATGTCCTTCTCCAGAGAGCCGGCATTGACGCCGATGCGGATGGGGATACCGCGATCCTTGGCCATTTCCACCACTAGGCGGGTCTTGTCAACCGAGCCGATGTTGCCGGGATTGATGCGCAGGCCGTCCACTCCATCCCGCATCACCTGCAGGGCGATACGGTGATCGAAATGGATATCGGCCACCAGCGGCACCTCGACCTCGGCACGGATGGCGCGAAAGGCCTCGGCGGCTTCCATGCTGGGCACCGATACCCGGACGATGTCCGCACCCACGGCCTCAAGCCGGCGGATCTGCGCCACCGTGGCGGCGACGTCCCGCGTTTCGGTGTTGGTCATGCTCTGCACGCTGATGGGCGCACCGCCCCCGATGGCGACCTTGCCTACGTGGATTTGGCGGCTGTGGCGACGGCGGATGGGCGACTCGTGGTACATGACAAACCTCGCTGTATTGAGCTCAGGATGCGGCCGAGGACGTGCTGGCGAGCGGCCTGCTCGGCGTGGCACCCATACCGGCGGAAGCATTGGACTGCGGCGATGATAACCCCGGCGCCGTCGGCGAATCCATCCCCGCTGGCGCGGGAACCGGATATCGCTGGCCATGACCTGGCCTGAGGGGCGAGCGCCCGCTGGCGGTGACGCCATTCGGCGCATTGGCGACAGCGGGCGTACTCGGAATCGGCGCCGTCCCTACCTCCAGACGGGCCACACCCAAGGCGTTGGCGGGCAGCGCCACCGGCTTGCCGTCGTAGGAAATCTCGACATTCTCTGCCTTGCCTATCAATATCCGATACGGTGGCTGTCCCTGGTCTACCGCCAGGGTCTGGCCAGCCTCTGCCAACCGTGCGAGGAGCGTCTTGCCTCGCGCGTCTTGGACCTGCACCCAGCAGCGACCGGTGAAGACGAAGTGTAGACCGGTAGACGGTCCTGGCACACTCTGGGCCCCGGCCACGGCCGCACTGGCCACAGCCGCCGTCGACGCCGAACTGGCGGTAGAAGCCAATGCGGCGCTGGGCGCCGGCACCGCCAGACGCACCGCACTGCTGGCTGTCGTGCTCGACAGGGAACTCGCCACCGGCGCACTGGCCCCGACGCCCGATGCGGCGGCAGACGTCGATTCTGCGCTCGTCGACTCTGCCGTCTTTGGTTCGGCCGCGCCACCTCCGCCCCAGATCCACCAGGCAATGGCAGCAATGGCGGCGGCTACCACCAGGGACAGCAGCAACATGGGTCGGCTGTAATCCAGCAGCGGATCTTCCGAGTCCGGCAGGACGTGATCCGTCGGTTTCACTCCGGCACCGCCGCTGCGCCCATCGAAGAGCACCAACAAGGGTTCCGGATCGAGATCCAGCAGGCGGGCATAATTCTTGAGGTAACCGCGCGCGAATGCCGCTCCCGGCAGTGCTTGGAAGTTTCCCTGTTCCAGAGCCTCTACCTGACTTGCGCGGATGTGCAAGCGCTCAGCGGCTGCTTGGGGACTCCAACCACGCCGCTCTCGCGCTTGACGCAGCACATCGAAGTCTTGGACGGACTCGGGCGGATGGGCGCTCATAGGAGAACGATCACCCTCCTCCCACCAGCAGACGCTGCGCTTCCTTGCCCGCCGGAGAATAAGGATTGGCATTGACGCAGCGCTGCCAGTACTTTTCCGCCTCGCGCCGCTGCCCCTGAGCGGCCGCGATGCGACCGGCGAGCAGAAGTGCCGGCGGATCCTCGGGTTCCTGTGCCAGCACCTCGCGCACGTGGGAGTAGGCAGCAGGCAGGTCGCCCGTCTCAAAATCCAGTTGCGCCAGAACTTGCAGTGCCGGTGGGTAGGCCGGCTTGAGGTAGAGTGCCCGAGCCAAGGCGGCCCGAGCCGCTGCCTCATCCTTCAGACCGATATAGGCCAACCCCAGATTCGTCCAGGCGAACTGCGGGGTGGCGTACAAGGGATCTTCCGTTGCGCGCTTGAGGTACCCGACGGCCTTGGCATACTGCTTTTGCTGCACCAGAAAAGCGCCGAAGTTGTTGAGGTACTCCGGGTTCTTGGGGTCCGCCTCCAGGGCCTTGGAAAAGGCCTTGGACGCCGCCTCCGGCTGATCGAGATTGGCATAGGCCAAGGCCATGACATTGTAAGCGTCGCCGTGATTGCCGGGCTCCTTCAGCGCCAGTTGCAGTTGCCGGATGGCCTCACGCGGGTGTCCATCCTGCAGATAAGCCGCGCCCAGGGAGGTGTAGATGGCTGCCTTATCGGTAGGTGGCGCGCGCAGCCCACGGGATTCTGCAGCAGCGGCATTCTGGCGGGCTTCCTGCGCCGCCAGTTCTGCCGGAGCGAGAGTACTGCGCTTGCTGGAAAAGAGCCCACAGCCCGAGAGCGAACCGGCCACCAGCGCCACAGCCAGAGAAAGCCGCCAGGCCATCCCCCTCATGGCCGCAGCTCCGGACGGGGTGCGGGCATGCGTACCAAGGCGCGACGACCGTCGCGGACCTGCCCGGCCAACTGACCACAGGCCGCCGCGATATCGTCACCGCGCGGACGTCGAGTCACCGTCATGATGCCGGCGCGCAGCACGATCTCGCGGAAGGCATCGATACGCGCGGTGCTGGAGCGGCGGTAGGGGCTGCCCGGGAAGGGGTTGAAAGGAATGAGATTCACCAAGGCCGGCAGTCCCTGCAGCAGACGCACCAGAGCGCGGGCATCGCCATCGCCGTCGTTGATACCGTCCAGCATGACGTACTCGAAGGTGATACGCCGTCGCGGCGGCAAGGGATAGTGGCGACAGGCGGTCATGAGTTCCGCCAGGGGATAGTGACGGTTGATGGGCACCAGCTCATCCCGCAGCGTATCTCGACTGGCATGTAGGCTGATGGCGAGATTGACGGGAGTCTCGCGTCCCAACTGCTCGAGTCCCGGCAGGACCCCCGCCGTGCTCACCGTCACCCGTCGCGCGCTGAGGCCATAGGCAAAATCGTCCAACAGCAGACGGATGACCGGGATCACCTGTTTGAGGTTGAGGAGCGGTTCCCCCATGCCCATGAAGACCACGTTGGTAATGGCATCCAGGCCCAGGTGGCGACGCGCCACCCGCAACTGCGCGATGATCTCGTGGCTGGCGAGATTGCGATTGAGGCCCTGGGCGCCCGTGGCACAGAAGCTGCAGGCCAGCGAGCAACCCACCTGGGAGGATATGCACAGAGTCCCGCGATCCTCTTCCGGGATGAAGACCGTCTCGATGGCGTTTCCGTCGGGCAAGCGTAGAAGCCATTTGCGGGTTCCATCCTGCGCCAGCTGATCGGCAATGACCTCGGGCTCATCCCAGCGAGTCTCCGCCAGAAGTCGCGCCCGCAAGGTCTTGCTGATATTGCTCATATCGGCGACATCGTCCACCTGCCGCTGATGCACCCACTGCAATACCTGGCTCGCCCGAAAGGGTGATTCACCCCACTGCTGCAGCAGGGCCGTCAGGCCCGACCGATCCAGCCCTAGTAGGTGGGGCAGGTCGGCCCCTGGGGCCGCCGCCAAGCGCAACTCGCTCATGACCGCGGACACAACTCCCTCTGCGAGAAGAAGTAGGCTATCTCCCAGGCGGCGGTCTCGGCGCTGTCCGATCCGTGCACGGCGTTGGCGTCGATGCTCTCGGCAAAATCGGCGCGTATGGTGCCCGGTGCCGCATCCTTGGGATTGGTAGCTCCCATGAGTTCACGATTCTTGGCAATGGCACCCTCACCCTCGAGAACGCTCACCAACACCGGCCCGCTGCTCATGAAATCGCAAAGTTCGCCGTAAAAAGGACGGGCTTTATGGACGGCGTAAAAGCCCCCGGCATCGGCCGCGCTCAACTGCATCATCCGCGCGGCAATGACCCGAAGACCAGCTTGCTCAAAGCGGGAAAGGATGGCGCCGATGGCGTTTTTTTTGACGGCGTCCGGTTTGATGATCGATAGAGTGCGCTCAACTGCCATAAATTCCTCAATGGGGCCAAAAGGTAAAAGCGAGCATAGACTAGCACCGGCCTGCCTTGCCCGCAATTTTACCGGCCCGACCGGGATAACCGGCACCCAGCTTGGGCCGAGCGCTCGGTGTATCGGCGCGGTCACAATCCGGGGCGCAGGTCACGATCGACGGCGACCACAGAGGATCGGCGTCGGTTTCACCGAGGCTCTCGGGAAGACTCAGCTGCGCACTACCGTAAACTGCCCCATCATGCCATTGTCCTCATGCTCCAGCATGTGGCAGTGGTACATGAAAGGAAAGGCTTTGGACGCGGGTTGTGTGAAGGTCATGCCCAGACGTAGGGTTTCGCCGCGGCGGATCAGAGCGACATCCTTCCAGCCGCGCTCCCCGGGCGGCGGCTCCTGACCGTTGCGACTGAGGATGCGGAAAGAAACGCCGTGGACGTGAAAGGTGTGGGCCATGTGCGCCTGATTCACCACTTCCCAGACCTCCGTCGTGCCGAGACGAGTGGACAGATCGATGCGCTGCATGTCCATGGCCAGGTGGTTGATGGTGAAGAGAGGCAGATTACCGATACCCATGGACATGCCGCCCGGACCATTGTGCAGGGCCTTGGCCGCCGCCTGCCGCAGCGCGCCCATGTCACTCCCCATGCCTTTTCCGCCCATGTCGTCCATCATGCCCTGGAGGCTGAAATGTCGCTCCCGCTGGGCCGGCGGTAACTTCGCCAGGGTCGTGAGCTGCTCTGGCAGGCGCCCTCCGGGCCCCAGCGGCGGACCGACCTGGATCTCGAGCAGATCGAATACGCTGCGATCGTAGGCATCGCTGTCCATGGGCATGGTACTGAGACTGGGTACGACAGCGGCGGAGTCGCTGCGCAGCCGCAGGCGTCGACCCTGGAGGCGGCGCAGATCCACCAGGATTTCAGCCCGCTCCGCCGGTGCCAGGAGCAAGCGATGCATGGCCACCGGAGTCTCCAGAAAGCCTGCATCCGTGGCAATCTGGTAGAACACGCGGTCGTCGGAAAACGCAAAATTGTAGAGCCGGGCGTTGGAACCGTTGAGCAGGCGCAGCCGCAGCCAGCCTGCCGGCGCCTTGAGTACCGGCGATTCGCGACCATTGATGAGAAAACGGTTGCCCTTCATGCCCATGACGTCCATGGGCTTCGGCATGTAGACGAGACGCCCGCGATCATCCAATAGACGGTCCTGGACGATGATCGGGACGTCGTCGATGCCGTAGCGCCTCGGCAGACCCAGACGTTCCGCGCTGCCGTCCTGCACCAGATAGAGTCCCGCCAGGCCAGCATAGACGTGTGGTCCGGTGCGCCCGTTGGGATGGGGATGATACCAGAGCGTCGCCTCCGGCTGATCGATGGTGTAGTGGTAATGCCAAGTCTGCCCGGGCGCGATGAGGCTCTGCGGTCCACCGTCCATGTCCCCTGGCACGTGGGCGCCGTGCCAGTGAGTCGTGGTGCTCTGATCGAGACCGTTGTGTACCCAAATGCGGACGGGCTCGCCCCGAGGAATCTGCAGGCTGGGTCCCAGCAAGGCACCGCGATACCCCCAGGTGGGGGTTGGCGCGAGTCCGGAGGCCAGCGGCGCCTGCCCCGCGGCAATGCCGAGGTGATACTCGCGAACGCCGTCTGCGGCACGTTCACCCGCGTACAAGGGCGGGATGGGCAAAGCCGTCGCAAAGACTGGTGGATGGGCCAGCACGGGGGTCGTCGCGGCCATGGAGCCCATCCCCATGGATTTGGAACCCGCACCCATGGCCATACCGGCCATATGGCCCATGTCGGCGGCGCGTAGCCAGCCGCTGGTACCCGACAGCAGCACAAGGGCCGCGAGCTCTTGTAGGAAGAGGCGGCGGGATGTGGAAGGAGACTGCGGCGGTACGTCCTGGTTCTGCATGGAAAGGATCCTCCTGCACTGGAACATGTCTCAGTCTAGAGCGGCATTCTCAACCGCACAACCGTGAAGCGATTGTAAGGTTTATATTTTTTCGGGGCGACCGAGTGACAGGTCCACCGTCGCCCTCATTTGCCAGGGAGCGTCTTGAGCCTGCGCAACAAAACCGCCACCATCCGCGCCTTGTCCGAGGTGCGCGTTTGCCCCCCCATGGATCGGGAGAGAAAGCCATAATCCGCCGGGATCCGCCTGGATTGGGCGGGCCTGCGATTCGCCAGGGCAGAAGCGGCGGTTGCCCCGCCTTTTCGGGAGCGACATGTGTCCGCCCCCCTGCTTGTGGGTGCACCCGCCGCACACTACACTGATATCGACCACTGGAGAGGAGCAAATAACATGCTGTCCGTTACCGATCGTATCCGGATGCTGTTCACCAATCCGCGCGACTTCTGGGCACAGGTTGCCGCCGAAGACACATCCCTCAACGCCGTCTATATCGGCTGGGTCCTCTGGCTCGCCGCCCTTCCCGCTGTCGCAGGTCTCTTGGGCAGCCTGTGGTGGGTGGGTCGGATGGCCGGCATGCTGAGCCCGTACATGACCATGGGTGCGGGCATCCTGGTCACCAGCGCCGTTCTCGGCTATGCGACGACCATCGTTCTGGTCGCCCTGCTCTCCTGGATAATCAAGGCGCTCTGCCCATCCTTCCAGTGTTCGGGGAACCTGGTGCAGGCCACCAAGACCGTGGCCTACGCCATGACCCCCGTGTGGCTTGCCGGTATTCTGCTCATCATCCCGCCCCTCGGTGCCGTAGCCGTCTTGGTCGGTGCGCTCTACGCCATCTACCTCACCTATCTGGCGTTGCCGCGGACCCTCGAGTGCCCTGAGGACAAGACAATCGCCTTCACCGCGGTAATCGTCGTCGTCGCCGTGGTCGTGAACGTCGTTCTGCAGATGATCGTCAGCTCCCTGACTCTGGCAGGCACGTCCTTCTCCACACCCAGGTTCTGACCGCGCCCGTGCTGGCTGTGCCCTCGGCAATCTTCCGTCCGGGGGCGAGATCTCGCCGCGGCCCTGCGACCATGGGCGGGACCTTGCAGCGATGGGAGGGACCCGATGTCGGGGATGGGCGGCGGTCCTGAACGCAGCCCTTGCCCTAGCTCGGCGGGATCACTTGCTTCAGACTGTGGGACGAACTACCAAGCCTCCAGGGATCGACGCCAGAAGGGATCGTCCAGGGGACGTCGGTCAGCGATGCCGGCGCGGACCGTGTCCACCTTGTCCCAGAGGTTCCACAGCAGTACCCCCTGCACTTCGCTGCCCTCGCCATAATAGACCACCGCCGCTTTGCCGCCACGCTCTGCCGCCACCCGCAGCACCCTTTGCACCTCGCATCGGCCCACCGCTTCGAAACCGAATTCGTAGAGGTCGCTGAAAAAGAGGGACTGGTGCGTAAAGGGCTCCCCTGCCCCGGCCATGGCGAGTCCAGCCGCCCGCCCTGTGGCTTCGGCGTTGTCCCAGTGCTCCAGACGAATCGGCACCTGCCATACCGGGTCGGGATAGCTGGCCAGGTCGCCCGCAACCCAGATGTGAGGGTCGCTGCTGCGCATCTGGGCGTCCACGCGAACACCGCCAAGGCGGAGGGTGAGGCCTGCCTGCTGCGCGAGCTCGACATTGGCCTCCATGCCCGTCGCGTAGATCAGCAGATCGCAGGCCAGCGCTCCGACGCCATCAAAGCGTGCCGTGAGCCGGTCCTGTTCCAAGGAAAGATCCGCCAAGCGATGCTGCGGATGGAGCACCACACCCGCCTTTTCGTAGCGGGCACCGATTTCCTTCTGCAGTACTGGCGGCAGGATGTGGGCCAGAGGGGCAGCACCGGCGACGGCGTAGTGGACGCTCAGCCCCTTCTGCTGGGACAGGGCCGCCGCCATTTCGGCACCGAGAAAACCACCACCGACGACAAGGACTTCCAGACCCGGATGCAGAGCCGCCCGCAAACCCTCATAGTCGTCGAGGCTGCGCAGCGTGAAGACGCGCGTCGCCAGCTCGGGGGGCAGATCTCGGGGGCGACGTGCGCGCCCACCCGTAGCCAGCAGCAGGCGATGGTAGGTGTAGGTCTTGCCCGCGGCTGTGGTGACCTTACGGGCGCTGGCATCCAGCTGGCGGACGGGATCGCCGAGATGTCGCTGCACCGCTAGAGCCTCCCACTCGGCGGGGGACTTCAGGGGGAGATCATCCAGGTGGTCTTTGCCCAGCCACAGGCCCTTGGACAGCGGTGGCCGCTGATAGGGCCCCTCGGCCTCTGCGCCCAGCATCAGCAGGCTTCCTTCGCGGTCGCATGCGCGAATGGCCACCGCCGCCGCCGCTGCAGCCGGCCCTGCACCGATGAGCAGATAACGCCAATCGGGGATTTCTTCTCGCATCGGACCTCCTCCACTATCGACCTTTGCAATCGATGCCGACCGCCTTGACATACTTCAGGATAGGACAGAGCGCCGCATAACGCTTTCCATGGGGCAAAGCGGCGGCGCGGTGTAACCCTCAGCCCGAGTTCTGCGCGATGATCGTCCGTGCCAGCTTTTTCGCCTCCTGTAACTCGTGTCCGTAGATGCGGGTCTCGTAACCGTGGACGGGCGTCTTGGTAAGAGGCAGGAGCACGCTGTGTCGCCGCTGACCGCCAGTGTCTATGCGCGCCACCATCGACAGGCCCGGACGCAGCGGGTGGCGCGCCAGGGCCTTGGGCGGCAGGGATATCCGCACCGGAACCCGCTCGACGATATGGATGTAGTTTCCCGTGGCATTCTCCGGCGGCAAAATGGAAAAGGCGCTGCCGGCGCCCGGCACCAGCCCTTCCACGAATCCGTGGTAGACCACCGAATCCCCGTAATAGTAGCTGGTCAGGCGGACCGGATCGCCCGGCTGGACCCCTGCCATTTCCGTCTCCTTGACGTTCGCTACCACCCAGAGCGTCTGCAAGGGCACGACACTGAAGAGCGGCTGACCGGGATGAATGCGCAGACCCGGATAGGCATGGCGCTCCGCCACATAGCCGCTGACGGGGGCACGCAGATCCCGACGCGCCCAGGCGACATAGGCACGCTCCAGTTGCGCCACCGCGGCACGCACCAGCGGATTGTCGTCCAGGGTCGTATTCCCCACCAGCGCCAGGGCGGCGGCCAGCTGCGCACGCGTCGCCCCCATCTGCGCACGCAGTACCTGCATATCCGCCTGGGTGTCGGTGATCTGGATGGCGGCCACAGCCCCACTTGCCTGCGCTCTGCGGTAGCGGGCCAGATTGTCGGCAAGTTTGGCATATTCCGCGGTCTGCGCGGCGAGGGTGTGGCGCAGGCGTTGCACCTGGGCAAATTCCCGCCGCAACTCGCGCACCGTGCGGCCCAGAGCCGCCTCACTCGCCTTCAGGGCCAGATAGCTGCGATCCCCTTGAACGCTGGCGAGAAGCGCTCCCGCGTGGACGTACTCGGTGTCCTCGACATAGACACGACGAATGGTGCCCTCGGTCTGCGCCTGCACGGGGACGATGTTGCCTTGCACGTAGGCATCGTTGGTACGCACGCGCTGGCTTCCAACCAGAATCCACCAGATCCCCCAGGCTGCGGCGAGCAGCAGCAACACTGCGGCAAAGATAAAAAAGTTCCGATAGGGGTGCGGTGGATGTGCTTTTTGGTCTGCGTCAGCCATCGTGGTCCTTTGTCTTCTTCCCGAGGGTGGCGTCATAGCCCCCACCCAGAGCCGATTCCAGCAGTACCCAGTTCTGCAGGCGCTGGATCCTGTTGACCGTTTCCGCTTCCAAGGTACCCTGCAGCTGGATGCGTGCCTCGATACTGGGCAGACGGGATGTCAGACCGCTGCGCCAGGCCGTCCGCTGCAGCTGCCATTGCCGATCCTGCGACCGCTGCTGGGTCTGCAGGGCCTTGGCGTCGCGCTCCAGGCGCCGGGCGTCGCTGAGCACGTCGGCCACCTGCTGCAGCGCGGTCAGGATCGTCTCGCGATAGTGGTCCTGCGCGGCCAGAAAGACAGCATTCTGTGCCCGGAGCTGAGCGCGCAGTGCACCTCCCTCAAAGATCGGCAGGGTGATGGCGGGACCCACGGCGTGAGCAAAATTACCGGGGTTGAAAAGATCGCCAAGACGAATGCTGTTCCACCCGGCCAAGAGCCGCAGGTTGATGTCGGGATAGAAGGCGGCACGCGCCGCACCCACCTGGGCGGCAGCGGCACGCACGGCCCAGCGCGCCGCCACGATATCGGGCCGTCGGCCCAGAAGTTCCATGGGCAGCTGCGCCGGCAAGCCAACGCTTGGCCTGGCATGGCCGGAGTCTGCGGTGTCCACCGGGACGGACGCGTCGGGCCCCTGCCCTGCCAAGGCGGCCAGAGCATGCCTCTCGGCAGCGATGACCGCCACGAGAGCATCGCAGCGTCGAGACGATTGCTGCAGGGCCACCTTTGCCAGGTCTACCGCGCTGCGATCCTCAAGACCGCTGGCATAGGCCAGCTCCGCCACCTGCAAGGCCGTTTTCTGCCAGTGCCGTAGTTGTCTTTCCTGGTGCAGGACCCGCTCATCCCCCTGCAAGGCCAAATAGTGCAGGGCCGTGGCCGTACTCAGGAGCAGGCGTGTCTGGGCAGCCTCCGCCCGCGCCATGGCCAGACGCCCTCGCGCTGCCCGCACGAGATCGGCATCCTGCCCCCACAGATCCAGGTGGTAACGGGCCTCGATGGGATTGAGTTCGGTGTAGAAGTTGCTGGTGCCATTGGCGCTGAGGTGCAGACCCTGGTCTGAGAAGTACTGTTGGGTGAAGGACAGGCCGACATCGAAATGGGGCAGCAGACGCGAGTGGGCCGCCGCTACCTGCGCCTGGGCCAGAAGCACCCGGGCATCGGCCTCCTGGAGATCCGGATTGTGTTCCAAGGCCCGTTCCACCAAGGTATCCAGGGCCGGCTGCCGCAGCTCCCGCCACCAGCGTGCCTGGGGCCAAGGGATGTTTGCCATATCCATCGGCCGCTTCAGGTCCGGTACGGCCCCGGCGTCGCGATTTTTTGGAAGGTGCTGCGGCAGCGCCGCGCAACCGGCCAGCAACAGACCCAGCGCAGCCACTACCAGCCGACCCTGAGTCTTCACCGTGCCGCCCTGATCCCCAGCAGCAGCCAGCACCACGCGGCGCCTGTCGGCAGGTAGTCGCAGGCGCAGATCTTGGCAAAAACGTCCCCCAACGGCACGGCCACCCACATTCCTTCAGCAACAACGAGCGAATCGTCGAAGTCTAGCACCGTCGACGCGGGCTCGTCCCCCCCTGCCCCGCATCACGCCACAGTGGTCAGTGGCCGTCGGTAGACCAGGGTCAGCCCAGGTGCAAGGGCCATGACACTGCCAACCCCTGCGACTCTAGATGGAAAAAGGCTGCGGTTTCTGCGTCCAGTCAAAGGCATCCAGCAGATCGTAAGCAGCACCGTCACGCGCATTCAGCTCAGGCAAGCCAAAACGCTGCTCGATAAAGCGCAGGATACTCGCTGTGGAGCTTGGATGGTGGTCCACAAAGCCGCGCCGCGCCCAGGGGCTGACAAGGATCAGCGGCACGCGGGTGCCGAAGCCATACGCATCCACCGATGGTGGCGGCAGCGAATCCCAGAAGCCGCCACCCTCGTCGTAAGTGATGAAGATGGCGGTCCTCTCCCAGGCGGGACCGTCGGCCACCGCACGCACCAGCTGCTCCACCCAGGCCATTCCTTGGGCTGGGGCGCAGTCTGCGGGGTGCTCGTCGTGAGCGGCGCTGGCCTTGAGGAAGGAGACGGCGGGAAGATGACCTCGCCGAGCATCTTCCAGGAAGTCCTGACTGTCGCGCATGTGCCCGGCACGCACGTAGTCTGGCCAACGCGGGTAGTACTGGAAAGGATTGTGATGCGCGACATAGATGCTGCTGCTGTCGATGATGGCAGATCCATCACCGGGACCAAAGGCATTCTTCAGAGCCCAGTTTTTGACGAGATGCCAGTTCTCGTTGTACCAGGCCCAATCGAGGCCGGCTCCGCTCAACAGGTCGCCGATATTGGCATAATCCTGAGCTGCCGGAGGCGGTGATATCTTCAGGCTGGCCGCACGTCCCGCATCCGTTGGTCCCTGGATGGGCGGCAGGTCATTGATGAGTACCCGACGGTGATCGTAGGGAAGATCGAAAAACACGAGAGCTTTGCCGCTCTCCCGCGGATCGAAAGGCGCGCAGTGCTCCGGCGCCACCTTGGGGTGAACGCAGGAGCGAGCCGCCACGAGGTAGAGAGCATTGCCCGTACTGCCCCCGCTCATGGCCTGAAAACAGTGGTCGAAGAGCGTGTAGGAATGGGCCACGCGATGATAGAAAGGCAGATCCCCCGCGTCGTAGTAGCCGAGGACGGGACCACTGGGCCGGGCCAGATCGAAGACTATTTCCTCGGCGTCCATTTGCCAAAAATCCTGGCGCCGCAGGTGCATGGTGCCACTCCCTGCCAGGGCAACGAAACGATCCATGCCACCGTCGTGCATCTGTGCCAACATACGATAGAAACGGTGCTTGGGGTCCCAATGCAGGCGACTGTCCGCCGGCATGAAAGGACCCAGGTGGAAGGGCCTGTTGGGAAGTTGCACATGGGCAAAGGCCGGGATCTCCGGCGGCAGTGGCAAGTCGGGATAGGGAATTCCCGCCGGGTTTTTCTGCAGCCCGTCAAAATGCCGGGCTATCCGACCATCGTCGTCAAGCAGATTGAGGATCCCCTGCCCGGTAGCGGCCTGAAAAGTACCGAAGTAGTGGTCGAAACTGCGATTCTCCTGAAAAATGACGACCACATGGTCGATCTTCTCCCGTAGAGCCGCAGCCTCCCGGCCTGCCGCCCGGCTACGGCCCACCAGGCCCGGGGCAAGCCCTGCCGCGATACTTACCGCGGCCAGACTCTTCAGAAAGTGGCGGCGGTCCATTTTTGCCTGAGCCATATGCTAGCCTTCGCTCAGGGCAGGATGTGGATGAGGCGCGCGCAGTTCCCCTTGCGCCCCGCCATCAAGCTGTCGCCCGCAGGAAAGTCGGCGACCTTGTCCGCGCGCAAGGTGATCCAGGCCTCCGTCAATACGGTACCCTCGCTCCGAGACCCACCGCGCTTACCATCGGGCTGTTCGCAGCGCAGCTCCAGCGCATCGCTGTGGCCGTGAAAAGCATCGGCGAAGGCCCGCAGCAAGGCATCGCGACGCACCCACTCACCGCGATGATCGCGGACGAAGGCCGTGAAGCTACTGGCATTGACCCTGTCCAGAAGGCGCAGAGCCTGGCTGAAGTAGGCATCGGGACTGGAGCCGAAGCACACCTCGTGCTTGTAGAATTCATGCCGGTCCAGACAGTTACTCGCCATGGGCATGTGCGCATGCAAACGCTGCTCGACGGCCGGTGATAGCTTCAGGGCCGGCAGGGCGCTGCAGGAATCGTGCGGGAGCGGTGGGTGGCCCGGCTCGAACCAGTTGCAGCCATAGCGCCACCAAGTCTCGTCCGGTACCTGCTGACGGACCAGCACCTCGGGACGGCTGGCCCAGAGACCGTGCAGGCTCCACTCCTGACTGGCACGCGAGCGCGGGCCGATGTTACTGCAACTCGCGCCCACATCGGTCCAGGTCTTGCACACCCCTGGCTGCCACAACATGGCAAAGGTGTAGTGCTGAAATCGCATCTCCGTCGCGGGCGGAACGGGGCCCTCGGCCCAGGCCGTCGCCGGCTCCAACCCACCAAGCAGCCCTACCAGCAGCCAGATCATCCACCACATCACGCTCCCCTCCTTTTTCTGCTGCACATCAATCTCCTTGTCGCCAGGCCATCCAGACGATGCCTGCCATGAGCAGGGCAGGAAAGCTGTAGGTCACCACATACGCCCAGGGGCTGCGCAAGAGCGCGTAGTTCAGGGCCAGAGCCAGCAGCACCACGGCCACGGTATAACGGTCACCGAACAGGGTCTTCCACAGTGCCTTCATGCCGCTACCCCTCGCACCTTGTTGGTCCGCAGCATCAGGACCGCGACGATCCCCGTCAGGAGATAGAATGCCACCAGAGCCAAGATCGCGGCATCCTCTCCCGGCCACTGCAGACCCAGGGCGTGCAGGCTCCAATAACTGCCGAAGGCCGTAATCATGGCACCGACAAAAAATTTCATGCTGTTTTCGGGAACCCGCCGCAACGGTCGGTGGATGATAGCTCCAGCCAAGGCCACCAACACCAGGGCACCGGCGGCGGCAGCAGCGGCCAGATCGATGGTGTGGGTCTGGGCACCCAGAGCGATGACGATCAGCCAAACTTCCAGCCCCTCCAAAAGCACGCCCTTGTAGGCCACGAGCCAGGCCGCCGAGACATCGCCGCGGAGCAGGTTCTGGGTCTTGGCAAAGGCCTTTTCCTCATCGTGCAGAGGCACCCGTCCGGCGGCACGGGCAATGGCCTTGGCCAACCAGCGACTGCCGAAAAAGAGCAGGAATATCCCCACTATTGCCTGCAGCCACTGGATATCGATACCCGCCAGGAGCAGGCTTCCCCCTACGGCCGTCATGACCACCAAGGTCACGATAGCGGCGAGACTTGCCCCCAAGGCCCGCGGCCAGCCGATGGTGAGGGCGACAGCGAGGACGATGGTGAAGGCCTCGACCCATTCGACGATGGCCGCAAGACCGGTGGCGGTAACGATTTGCCAGGGCGACATGTTCACTCCTGTGGAGACTGTGGAAAGAAGAAAAGCTGGCTCGGATCGATCCAGAGCCGGGCGCGCGGCGGCGGCGCCACGGAGGAGGTAGCCACCAGAGACTCGGACAAACCCGGAAGCTCCCAGTAGCTGCGATAGTGACCGCGTTCGAAGGCACAATGGCGCAGCACGCCGACAAGCCCCTGCTGCTCCTCCGTCCGGATCTGTACGCTTTCGGGTCGGATGAAGAGCATTCCGGGACCTGCCTCGCCCACAGAGCCCGCCAGCGCCAGTCGCTGCCCGGCAACAGTGAGCGCACCATCCTTACATTGCGCCGGGAACGGACCCTGCGCACCGGTAAAACGGGCAATCCAGGGCAACCGAGGGCGATCGTAGAGGGCCTGGGGCGGACCATCCTGCACGATGTGGCCATCCGCCAAAACCACGACCCGATCCGCAAGACGCCAGAGATCGTCGGGATCGTGGCTGACGATCAGGGCACCGATATCCAGCGCACGCAAGCAGCGGCGGATCTCCAGGCGCAACTGTTCGCGCAGCTCCACATCGAGACTGGACAGCGGCTCGTCCATGAGCATCAGACTCGGCGCGACGGCCAGTGCTCGCGCCAGACCCACCCGCTGCCGCTGCCCCCCGGAAATCTCGTGGGGACGACGTTTCGCCAGGTGGGCGATACCCATGCGCTCTAGAAGCGCCAGGGCCTTGTCGCGACCGTCGCGACCGGGAATCACCAGCCCCACATTTTCCTGCACCGACAGGTGTGGCCAGAGCGCGTGATCCTGGAAAACCATGGCCATCCGCCGCTGTTCCGGATCCAAAGCGGTACCTCGACCGTCGTCCAAAACCTTCCCACACAGGCGGATACTTCCTCTCTCGAGCGGCTCCAGACCGGCGATGGCGCGCAAAAGGCTGCTCTTGCCAGACCCTGACGGACCGATGATGAGCACGACTTCACCCTTGCGCAGGTTCAGGTCGATGCCACGCAGCACCGCCTTTTTGCCCAGACGCAGGTGCAGCCCTTCCACTTCCAGAAGCGACGCGGCCTCGCTGGCTCCCATCTCTTGCGCGGTGCTCACCGCAGGCATCCTTTCCCTTGCCGTCGCCATATGGTCTCGCTCCTATTCTGCCACAAGCACACGATAGTCCGGCAGTGCCAGGCGCAATAGCACCAGCACCGCCACAGTCACCAGCGCCACGCTGGCGAGGCCGCCGAGGGCAAGGCGCGCCGCCGCCGCATAATGCTCGCCGTTGTTCAGGGCCAGAACGGCAACGCCCAGGGGGGTCTTACCCGCCGGATACAGCAGCTCCGATACGGGCAGTTCAAACATCACGGTGCCAAAAGCCAGGAGCCAGCCGCGCACCAGCGGTCGCGACAGTAGAGCCGCGTCGATATCCAGCCAGCGAGCCCATGCCGATACCCCGTGGATCCGAGCCGCATCCCCCAAAGAGCGATCCAGCTGCGCCATGGGCGCCTGCAGGAGACGGGTGAGCATCGGTGCCGTGGCGGCGGTGTAGGCAAGGATCAGCAAGAGACTGCCACCATACAGCGAAAAGCCCGGCACATTGAAAGCCATGATATAGGCAGCCCCCAGTACCAGTCCGGGAACGGCCATGTTGCCCATGGAAAAAACATCCATCGCCCGGCCACCGACCCCCCCGGAGACCAGGCTGCGGGCAAAGAGCCAGGCGAGCAGGATCGCCAGAGACGCCGCCATCAGCGAAAACCCCAGGGAGTGCAGGACCGGACTCCAGTCGGCGGTGCGCAATGCTGCCCAGCCACCACGAAAGGCGGAGCCGACCACGGCCAGCATAGGAAGGAACAAAACGAGCAGGCCCACCGACAGATTGAGAGCGGCGATCATGGCCGCTTCGGATCGCCGAGGTCGCGATGGCAGCCGATGCCGTACCTGCCCATGCACCAGCACCGCACCGAATCGCTTCTGCAAGACGATCTGCAACAAGGCTCCGGAAAGCGCCAGAACCACCAGCAGCAAGGCCAGACGCGACGCGCCCACGAAATTCAGGGGCGAGGTACTCAAGGCCGAGTAGATGGAATAGGTCAGGATCGGCAGGTGCAAGTGGGCTCCCAGGGTCGCGGGAATGCCAAATTCCTGCACGCTCTCGATGAAGGATACTACCAGGGCCGCCGAGGCAACGGGAATGGCCAGGCGCAGAAAAATCCAGAGCGCCCGCCCCGGACGTACCGCAAAGATGCGCATCGCTTCCGTCAGTTCATGCCCCAGGGCAGCCCACAGTGGACGTACCACGAATACGGCAAAGGGCAGCGCCTTGGCAGCCAGCAGGGCAACGATACCCAAAGGGCTGTAGAACCACTCATGCAGGAGGCCGTGGCGAAGGGCCGGGGCGGCGAAGAGAATCTCCCAGCCCGTGCTCAAAAGATAGCTGGGCATGAGAAAGATCAGCCAGAGAATCGCCTCCGACCAAGGATGCCAGACGCTGCTCCGACGCTCCATGGCCCAAGCCCAGAGGGTCCCCAACAAGGCCGCGATAATCGCCGCCGCCGTGGCAAGCAGCAGGGAGTTCCGCAGGGCCGCCCAGGTATCACTGGGCCAGGAAGTCGCCCCGATGCTCTGGGGCGCCCAATCCGGGAACCAGGGCAACAGCAGAAAGCGACCCAAGGGATAGACGAAAAAGATCAGGATGATCAGCCACACCGGAAGAGTTCGCAGGACGCCTCGAAAACCGCGCACGATACCCCTCACTGACCGAGAATATGACTGCTGAACCAGGCATTGATGGCGCTCTCGCGCTCACCCCAGAGTGTTGGATCCAGGTTGATCAAGGGCAAGGCATGGGTGTCGGCCATCCCCGGGTCCGCCGCCGGAGCATTCCGGGTGATGGGCCAGTAGAAACCGTCCGGCGCTCCCTGGCGCATGGCGAGCTCCTGAGCCTTTGGACTCAGCATGAACTGGGCAAACTCCGTGGCCTCACGCTCCCGCTTGGGATTCAGGTGATTAGCAAACACCATCACGCGCGGCAAGAGCACCGCCGGCTTTGGGATGCTCACAGCCCAATGACCGGGCTGCTCCGCCGCCAGGGCATAAGCCGCCGATGACTGGACGATGGCCAGGTCGATATTCCCCTGGGTCAAGGCATGGATGGTGTTGCTGTTCTTGGGAAAGACCTGCATGCCATTGCCCTTCAAGGCAAGCAGGAAAGACTGCCCCGCCGGCCAGCCACCGTGGCTCTCCAGCCACCCTGCCACCTGCGGATAGGTCGGGCCGGAAATGGCTGGGTTGTTCATGGCAAAATGCCCACGCCAGCGCGCCTGTAACAGGTCGTCCCAGGTCGTCGGTGCGGCGCTCTTGGCCGGATGCAGAAAGACCCCGGCGAGAGTATAACCCGTGGGAATCCAGGCACCATCTGCGGGAATCAAGGATTTCCCCAGAGTGGTCCAGGGGATGTCCTTAGGTACGATCCCCGTGCTCACGAGATGGGCGCGGTCGAGACCGGCCGCCGCCGAAGCTCCATCAAACCAGGCCACATCCCACTGCGGGTTGTTGCCCTGCGCCGAGACCCTGGCCAGCAGGGCGCCCGTCGACATTTCCACCACCCGGACCGGAATGCCCGACTCCCGGGTAAAGGCCTGGGCCAGCATGGGTCCGTAGCTGACGGCACTATAGAAGACGAGCCCCCCCTTCTGCCGCGGCCAGAAACTCCACACGGCCACGATGACGAGCAGGGGAATGAGGATCCAGATGAGTCTACGCACGATAGTCCTTCCAAAACGGGTGTGTCAGCCGCCACTCTCTGCCGAGAGGTGCACCTCGACATCAAAGCGCGTGGTGTGTTTGGGCATGTCCTTGGTGAAGGGGGGATAACTGGTGTTCTCCACCGCCGCCAGAGCCGCCTTGTCGATGGCGCTGATGCCGCTGGATTGCGCGATTCGGGCCGATACCAGACGTCCAGACGGAGTGAGCTCAAAGGAAATGACCGCCGTGCCCCGCAGATGCATGAGGCGGACGGCTTCCGGCACCCGCGTATCCGCCTGCACCCGCGCCCGCACCAGAGATGCGTACTCGGCCATGGCCGTTCTCTGCGCCGAAAGGCTCGGGGCGGGTGGCGGCGGCGGTGGAGGTGGCGCCGTCACCGGCGGGCTGGGCGGTACTACCGGAGCCGTGGGCGCGGGTGTCTTGGCCACCAGCGGTTTGGGAGTCGGTTTTGGGACGTGGTGTATTACCGGCTGGGGCTTGGGCTGTGGTGCGGGTTTTGGCAAGGGTTTCGGCACCGGCTTGGGTTTTGGCTGCACCACGGGCTTGGGCGGAACCGGTTTCGGTTTCGGTTTCGGCGGCGCCGGCTGCACCATGTGGATGGCGATGCGCTTGGGTTTGGGCGGTGGCGGTGGCGACTTCTGGTTGCTCACCCAGACCAGGGCAAAGATCAAGCCTGCTTCCAACAGCGCGGCGACGATCAAACCCCGACCAAAATATCCCTGGGTTTTGGGCCCGCGCCGCGGCATTCCCGGGCTGCTGATCGTGACACTCATGGACTGCTTACCTCCGTCATGGCCCAGCCTGCCTTTGGAATCTTTCGCAAAAATCCCAAAGGCAGGCGATGGCATCCGCAGATGCCACGCCCGGGACTATCAGAAATGTGCGGAAATACTGCCGTATACGGTCAAGGGAGCACCGGGCAGAGCCAGCACCTGACCCGCCGAATCGCCACCCAGAAGACCACCACCGGTGATATACTCGAACTCGTTATAGCGGTTATTGGCTATATTGAGGATATTGACGCTGAAATCGACGGTCTTCAGCATCGGTACGCGGCCCTGCATCGGCACCGTTCCGTGCAGACCCAGATTCAGCGTGCCATAGCCCGGCATCTTGGTCGTACTGGGAGCACCCGCGTTGTTGTCGAACAAGGACTGGGCGCCGACGTACTGATACCACAGGCTCGGCTTCAACAATATACCTGCTAGATAGTAGCGGTAGCTGGCGCCGATATTGAAGGTCTTGTTCGGCACGTTGGAGACCGGCAGGCCGTCGTAACTGACACCGCCGGTGACATAGTGATCGAAGGTCGCCTTTTCAAAGTTGGCGTTGGCGAAGACGTGCAGGTTGTAGAGGATATCGTCTTCGATAGCAATATTTACACCCTGATAGATTGAGTCACCGTTGGCATCGCCGATGTAGCTGCCGTTGGCATTGTACAGGGGGATATACTGGTTGGTGTAATGCAGGTGATAAAAGCTCGCCGAGGCCAGAAAGTTATGCAGATAGGGGGCATTCTGGAAGTGTACCTTGACACCGGCGTTGTAGTCGGCGCCCTTTTCCAGGTTGTAGATGGGCGCCTTCTTCTGGAAGAGGCCACCACCGCCGCCGAACTGCGGCTCCTTGTAGGCCTGCGAGTAGCTGGCAAAGACTGCCAGCCAGTGCAGCGGCTGCCAATTGAAATCGACCGAAGGCTCGACCTTGGTGAAGCTGGTATTGGCTGCGGGCAGCTTTCCCTGATCGTTATTGGGATAGAGGGCATAGGCCTGGGCAAAATCCGTCTGCCCCGCCGGCGTGTAATGGGTCTGCAGATTGATGAAACGCACGCCTGGAGTGATGTGCAGATTGCTCATCGGACTGATACGATCCTGCAGGAACGCGGCCAGGAAGGTCTGGTCGAAGTAGTCGCTGCGGTAATGCGCATTGGGAACGAAGCGCGTGCCACCATCCGCCGGATTGTAGAAGGCGTTGCGGGTATTGTAACGGCTGTTCAGGAAGTAGCCGCCAAAGCTTACATCGTTATAGGGCAGTTTGGCGCTGAGCCACAGCTTATCGCCATAAACAGAATCGTGTGGGTTGTTGTACTCGTACAGATTGGATGGGTTACCGAGACCGTAGTTGTTGTAGTGGAAATGCAAACGATGACCGTAACGGTACCACACCATATTGTGTAGTCCCCAAGTCTGATCCAGTGCGATATTGAGCTTGCTGTAGATCAGCCAAGTGCTGTTACTATCCTGCTTGTACCAGATGTTCCTTGGAAGCGAGGAGTAGAAGCCGGAGGTCGCCTGACTGTAGAGGGGGGATCCCGTCGCACCGGTAAAGGTCACACCATTGATGGGATTCACCGGAATGGGCACGGGTCTATATCCGGAGCCCTTGGCCAGGTAGGCGCCGACGGAGAAATCGCCGTTACTGAAGGTCTTGCGCGTTTTCAAGAACCAAGCGTAGCTGTAGCTGGGATTGTTGAAACCATCGGGACTCTGGCGGTAGCTGTTGGAGGACCCGGCACCACCGGCAATGATGGTAGACCAACCATCGATACTGCCGGTGCGGATATTGAAGACGATATCCTTGGAATTGTAGCTGCCGTAGGTCAACTTGATATCGCCGCCGGGCTTGGCCGTCGGCTGTAGAGGGACGAAATCGATCTGTCCGCCGATATTGTTATACCAACGATCTTCGGGGTTACCCGGACCGTAGGTCAACCGGATACCCTGCAGGATGCCCGTCTGTGGCACCTGGGGCGACTGCCAGAGCCCCGTGCCCGGATCCACCATGGGCACGCCGTCGAATACCACGGACAGGCTGCCGTCGTCGATCTGGCCGCCGGAAAAGCCGCCCCAGCCCTGCTTGATGCCATTGATACTGATGGATGTCTTGGTCGCACCCGTGGAGCCGTAGCCGGAGACGCCCACACCCGGGGCGTAGGACAGAGCCTGGGCACTGCCACCCAGAGGACCCGCTGCCGCCATCTGTTCCTTGCCCAGGACCTTGATGGACTGACCGGAATTGAAATTATGCTTCTGCGTCAGGGACTGCGCCTGCGCGCTGCCCAGATAGGACTCTGCCGCTGCCGCAGCACTGACCTCGCCCACCGAGACCGCCGCAGACTGCGTCGGTGCCGTGGGGCCAGCCGCGTCTGCGGCAAAGACACTGGGTGCGAACAGGGCGCCGATCACGGCAAGGACAAGCGGCGAAGGTAACAGGATTGCGGCACCCTGCTGCCCGGCATGGGCGTCGGGATGCGTGTTGGACGCATGGGTATACACGATCGTTCTCCTTGTAGCGGTTAGTTTTTAAAGCGAATCAAGCGCTGGGTTTGGCGGCGATACCGATGTTGCTGACACCGGCCTTCTGACAGGCATCCATGACGTGGATGAAGTTCTGGAAAGGCACGGCCTTGTCGGCGGCGATGGTGATCTCGGTCTTGGCCGGATCGCCGTCACGCGCCAACATATTCTGCAGTCCGGCCAGGTCATAGTGTTTGCCTTTCACTTCGACGCTGCCATCCTTTTCGATGTTGATGGTGTAGTGCGGTCGCGGCAGCTGCTTGGCCTGACTGGACTGAGGCAGCTGCAGGTTGAGACCCTGATCGGGGATCATCTGCAGGGTGATCATGATGAAAAACACCAGCAAAAATAGCATGATGTCGATCATCGGGATGATCTCCACCCGCCCCTTGCGTTGTTCGAAATAACGCCGCTCCATCAGCCGACCCTCGCCATTCGCGGCAGCTCGGCGGTTTCGATGTTCTGGTCGCCCTCGGGATTCAACATGGGCTGGCCATCCATGCGGTTGATGAGCATGGTCTTGACCGAATCCAATTGCAGCAGGATCTGTCGCACCTGGTTATTGAAGCCGTTGAAAGCCAGCAGACCGAGGATGGCGATGAACAGTCCAGAGGCCGTGGCCACCAGCGCGTCGGCGACCCCCCCCGTGACCTCCGTCGGCGCATGTCCGGGCGCGGCCAGCACGTGGAAGGCGTGAAACATGCCGATGATGGTGCCGAAGAGGCCCAGCAACGGCGCCAGGGTGATGATAGTGTCCAACAGCCAGAGGCGGCGATCGAGATTGGGTGCCAAGGTGATGACCGACTCTTCCAGCCGGCTGGCCAGGGCCTCACCCTTGACCTGCCCGGCGTGCGCAGCGGCCATGCGCAGGAGCACGCCCTCCGGCAGATCCCCGGCACGATCGGCAAGCTCTCGCAACTGTTCGCGGTCGAGCCGGCCCTGATTTGCCACCTCGTGGACAATGGCATCGCCGCGCACGATGGTGCGGCGCAGATACCAGAAGCGGTCGACCATGACCGCCAACTCTACCAGCAGCAGCGCTGCCAGAACGTAGAGCACACCTTCAGAATAGTTGGCCAGGTGAATGATGTAGGAAAAGTCCATGGATTGGTCCCTCGCTGTGGAGAGCAAATCCTAGCACTGGAATATGACAGTATTATGAAGCTTGTATGACATTTTTGTGACATTTTTATGATAATTTTATGACAAAAGACCTCAAGGAGCCGGTATATTCAGCCGGTAACCAAAGCCGTGGACCGTTTCCAGCCAAACGTCCGCCCCCGCGCCCTCCAGCACCTTGCGCAGGCGGTGGATCTGCGCGGCGATGGTGTTCTCCTGCACGAATTTACGACCATCGCTCAGGTGGTGCGCAATCTCTGCGGCCGAGAAAGTCTGCCCGGGATGCAGAGCAAGGTAATGAAAGAGGCGAAAAATACGGCGGCTGAGCTGCAGTTCCTGCTCCTGCACCCAGATCCGGTGGGCCATGGGATCGATCCGAAGTATTCCCGGCAGCTCCACGGCGGTGCCCTCCCAGCCTTGACCACCGCGCAGCAAGGCGCTGGCCTGGGCGATCAGCAGGGTCTCGCTGAGGGGATAGGTGAGATAGGCATGCACACCGGCGTCCAGGGCGGCCATGGCCTGGTCGTCGCCCTCCGGGCCAAGGGCCAGAACCCGCAGCTTCTCGCCCTGAGGCCCTGCCAGCCATTGGCGTAGATCCGCCGCCAGCTCGATCTCCCAGGACAGCAGGATGAGCAGCTGCGGACGCCAGTCGCGCAGCACCTCAGCTACGAGCGCCCGGTCCGTGGCGCGGCGCGGAAAGGCGCCGGAACGACGCAGACGCTGCGTCAGCCCATCGATTTCGGGGGCTTGCCCAAAAAGCAGGGTACGGGCACGATAAAGGGGGTCCATCTCGTCCCAGCGCACGGCACTCAACAGCGCCAGGGCATCGCCGAGGTGGACAGCGTGGTGCAAGGTTCCGGCAATCAGGGCGTACAGCATGGTAGGGATCCTCCCAAAGTCGCAGCCCAAGCCCAGGTTGCGAAGCTTAGACTCATGCTGTAAGGATACCCGACTAATATGACATCTTTATGAACCTTTTATGACAAAATGATGACATGTGACGGCATATTCTGGTCGCCTACAGACTGCAGAGGAGACTTTCCACCATCAGGCATCTTATAATCGCGATCTGTTAGGACAAGGTTTTCAACGCTCCCCGATGTCGGCAACCCTGGAAATGCCCTACGCATGCTCGAAACCGCCAACTGCAGAAGCATCTTCATCTCCGACATCCACCTGGGAACCAAGGGTTGCCAGGCCGAGGCCCTGCTCGATTTTTTGCGTCACTATCGGGCGCCACACCTGTATCTGGTGGGCGACATCATCGATCTGTGGGCACTGCGGCGCCGCTGGTACTGGCCTAGCGCCCACAGCACCGTGATCCAAAAAATCCTGCGGCAGGCCCGCAACGGTATTCAGGTGGTCTATGTGCAGGGCAACCACGACCCCATCCTGGGTTTTCTCCATTCCCTGCTGGAGGCCGAGGGCGGTGGGCTGCATTTCGGTGACATCCGCATCGTCACCGACTGCGTGCACGAGACAGCCGACGGCCGCCGTATCTGGGTCACCCACGGCGATCAGTTCGACGTCAGCGCCCGTTATGCCGTCTGGTTGACCCGCCTGGGGGATCGCGGCTACGGACTCCTGCTCGCCCTCAACCGCTACCATCAGCGGATCAATCGCCTGCTTGGCATCCGCAGTCGCTGGTCCCTCAGTGCCTTTGTCAAGCATCGCATCAAAAAGGCCGTGCAGTTCATCAGCCAGTACGAGCAGTTTCTCGCCTTGCGCTGTCACCAGGCGGGCTTCGATGGCGTGGTCTGCGGTCACATCCACCACGCCGAAATCAAGAATCTTGCCGGGGTCCAGTACTTCAACGACGGTGACTGGGTAGAGAGCTGCACCGCCCTGGTGGAGGACTTCGATGGTCGGTTCCACCTCGTCCATTGGGGACCCGATGGTCTGCCTGCCGACCAGCGGCCGTTGCTGGATCCGAAAAGCGTGGTGCTGGATGAGGACGTCCTGGCATGAAGATCGCGCTGGTCACCGACGCCTGGCACCCGCAGATCAATGGCGTCGTGCGCGCCCTCAGTGAGACGGCAAGACAAGCGCAGCAGATCGGTCACGAAGTGCTGGTCGTCAACAGTCTCGGCCAGCGTACCGTACCCTGCCCCACCTACGAGGAAATCCGCCTGACCCTACGTCCCTATGCTCTGGTCCGACGCCTGCTGGGCGAATTTCAGCCGGACGCCGTGCATATCGCCACGGAAGGGCCGCTCGGTCTTGCGGCACGCTTCTACTGCAAGCGGCGGCGCTGGGATTTCACCACCTCTTTCCATACCCGCTTTCCCGAATACTTGGCGGCTCGTGCGCCCGTACCCCTGGACCTGAGTTATGCCTTTCTGCGCTGGTTCCACGGCGGCGCCGTACAGACCCTGGTATCCAACCAGGCCCTGGCCGACGAAATCCGCGCGCGCGGCATCACCCGCCTCGCCTTGTGGAGTCGCGGCGTGGATACCTCCCTGTTCCGTCCCCTATCGGAGTCGGAACGGCGCTCCGTCCTGGATTTGCCGCGACCCATTTTTGCCTACTTCGGGCGGGTAGCCGTAGAGAAGAATGTCGAGGATTTCCTGAGGCTGGAGCTACCCGGCAGCAAGGTCGTCATCGGCGACGGGCCGCAGGCTGCGGACCTCCGGTCGCGCTATCCCAGGGTACACTGGCTCGGCATGCGCCAGGGCGAAGACCTTGCGCGCCACCTTGCCGCCACCGACGTCATGGTTTTCCCGAGCCGCACCGACACCTTGGGGCTCGTGATTCTGGAGGCCAACGCCTGTGGCGTGCCCGTGGCTGCCTACCCGGTGGTGGGCCCGCTGGCCACGGTGCGCAGCGGTATCAACGGTATTCTCGATGAGGATCTCGGCAAAGCCGCGCGCGCGGCCCTCGATCTCTCGCGCGAGACCTGTCGCGAGCGCGCCATGGTCTACGACTGGGCGAGCTGTACCCGCGAATTCATCGCCAACCTCGTGCCGGCGCGCGGCCGGCACTAGGACTCAGGCCGCCTTTCGCTCAAGGCTCTCGGGCAGGCTCTCGCGAGCCATTTCGTTACCGAGCCAGAGGGTGGTTACGACTCCCACCACTCCTGCCCCCGCCAGCAGAAAGAGCAGGCCCGCCTCACCCAGTTTTTCCTGCACGGTGGGCAGCAGGAAAACGCTGGTGGCAGCCCCCAGACGGCTGACGGCCGTGGCAAAGCCGTGGCCGCTAGCCCGAAGCTCCGTGGGGTAGAGTTCCGTGGGAATGATCCAGGTGGTGGTCCCGGGGCCGAAACTGTTGCTGATCTGAAAGAGCAGCAGACCGGTCGCCACGGCCCAGAATGGTGGCTCACCCAGAACTACCAACAACACTCCGACGAGTCCAAGGCCCACGGCATCCCCCAGAAAACCGATGATCTGGGCGCGACGCCGACCGATACGATCGATGAGCAGCGCCAGCGGTATCCAGCCGATCACAAAAGCGAGACTGAACAAGGTATTGCCGATCACTGCCTGTTCGTTGGTCTTGAGACCGAGGTGCAGAAGCATGAGGGGAAGGAAGATAGCCAGAGCGTAGCCCATGACATCCATCATGAACCAGGGAATACAGGCGTAGAGGGTGAGTTTGAGGTAGCGTTTGCCAAAAAGGTCCAGCCAGTTGTGGCGTTTGGCCCCCTCCATGGCGGCTGCCGTCTCTTGTAAGGCGGCTCGCCGCTGCGCCTCCGTCAACTGCGGGGCGAGCCAGGCAACCACCCGCTCGGCGTCTGCCACCCGACCCCGGCGCAGATACCAGCGCGGCGACTCCGGCAGATTGCGTCGCATCCACAAGACCAAGATCGCCGGCAACGCGCCAGAGGCCAGCATCCAGCGCCAGGCATCGGGACCGGTGTGCAGTAGAGCGAGGCCCACCAGGCTCGATACCACCGCACCTCCCATCCACAGCCCGAAGATCCAGGTCATCACTCCACCTCGCTGATCCTTGGGCATGAACTCCGCCATGTAAGTGGAGCTCAGCGGATAATCGGCACCGACGCCGAGGCCCAGCAGGAAGCGAAACGCCACCAGCGAGGCGATGTTCCAGGCAGAACCGGAGAGCAGGGCGGCAAAGAAAAAAGCGGCGATGTCGATGAGGTAGATGGTCTTGCGGCCATAGCGATCGGCAATGGGTCCGCCCAGCAGCCCCCCGACCAGGGCACCCACCAAGGCCGCCGTTCCCAGCAGACCCAGGGCGGCAGAGCTCGGATGCCACTGATCTTTGAGCACGATCAGGGCAATAGCCATGATGCTGAGGTCGTAGCCATCGAGAAAGATCCCCAAACCGGACGCCCACAGGATGCGGCGGTGGCGATTCGTGATGGACTGTTCATCGAGGGTGGTGAAGACGGCGCTCATGGGACGCTTGCTCCTCTGCGGTGGCGCGCGCGGCGGGATCCCGCCGGCAGCAGTGCCGGATCATCGACTCGATACCCAGTATAAAGCTGGAATGTGACACTTTGATGACAGTCACAACCGGCTCGGGTCCAAGAGCTCAATGCAATTTCCCCTCATTCGCCTCGAAGCTGGCCACGGTGGTGCCGTGGGCAGCAGCGTAGCGTCGCAGGTAGGCCTCGAAATTTTGGTAGCTCTGCCGTCCCTTACTGGCAATCCACTCTTGGCGCAGTTGCTCTGGCCCCGACACCTTGAGCAGGCTCGTGGGCGTATAGAGGTCGGCAGCATCCAAAGCCACCTTGGCCCCATGGGGATTGGTATGGGTCTTCAACCAGGCCGCCGTGGGGATATGCCCCGTGGCGCCGGCCTCGCGGCGCAGGAGTAGCTGCCGACTGCATTTACCAGGATTGATCCGGACCGGCACCTGCACGCTCAGGACCGGCATGGGGTCGTGACGCGGACGCTGGCGCCAGATGCCGGAGATCACCTGAGCGTTGGCATCCCATTGGGACATGGGCGGCAGGTCGAACACGCCCTCGATGGTGCGAACGATGTTCACCTGAGACAGGGGCGTGGTATCCAGATACCCGCTTTTCACCCAGGGCCCCATGGCCAGGGCGAAAGTTCGGTGGGCATTGATGTGGTCGGCGCCCGACTGGGCATCGTCCTCCGTCAGGAACACCGCCATGTGCTGCCACTGCGGGGTGCTGGCCAGATAATGGAGCAACTCGGCCGTGGCGTGGTCGTTGTCTGCCACATAGGTATCCGGACTGTAGTAACAGGGAGCAAGACCCGCCGTGTGATCGTCGGGGATCCAAAGGAAAAGGAAGTGCGGAAACTTCGATCCCGGGTGCGCCCGCAGCCAACGGATGGCCGCCTTGACCCGGGTGCCGTCCAGCAGCATCCGATCCCATCCCGGATAGCTGGCATCGACGTGGGCGAGGAGCGCCTGACGCAGAACGCCGTCGCGGCGGCGGCTCAGATTCTCACCGAAATCCTCAAAGGACACCCTGTGCGTCAGGAGATCGTTGAAAAGGTAAAGCCGTTCCGGATAGCTCATCCAAGGGTTGGTATCGTGGCCCAACTGTCGGCGATTGTATTGATAGGGATTGTGGCTGCCGGGTGCGCCAGGACTCAGACTGGAGGTACCGCCGGGGCCGGCATTCCAAAGGAGGCCCCGACTGGAATAATATTCGGGCCACAGGCGCTGGACGACGTCGGAATCCGAGGCGCCGTCGGTCCACTGGTGACCTTGGGCTGTGACCTCGCCATCGGCCATGAAATTGGCAAAGAGCACGTTGTGCGCGGCCATGCGGTAGAGGTTGGGCAGTTCCTTCGGTCCGTACAGGTCGAACTTCGGATCGGCCCAGGAGCCCGCGGCCTGGTAGTCGCCGAAATCCTCATCGAAGGTTTTATTTTCCCTCAAAATGAAGACCACATATTGGATATGCTGGCGCAGGAAGGCTGCGGTTTTCTCGTTCTGCACCGCCAGTTCACGCCGCGTTTTGGCGTCGAAGCCATTGTCCTCGAGAGCCATCGTGGTCCAGTGGGGTAGCTTCTGCGGAAGCTCGCGCAGATCCACCTTCTGCAGGAGGCCGTGCATCATATTGCCGATATACTGCCACTGCAGGTTGGGGCCCGTGCCAAAGCCCTTGCCGGCGGTGATATAGAGGGCACCCCCCTGCACAGCCAAGGCCGTGGGATACCAGGCCGTGGGAATCAGGCCCTCGGCCTTGCCCGACTGGGCGTCGAAGACCGCCACATCGTCGTTGCCGGCATTGGCGACAAAGAGCTTGCCGTCGGCCAGGGCCAAGGCGTCGGGATAGCTGCCGGGTGGCGCGTCTGGATAGGGGCTGTCGGCGATCACGCGCACGGGCTTTAGGGTCTGGCTGTCGATTTCGACGATGGCATCGCTGTTGGCATCGGCCACCCAGACATCGGGACCGGCGCTCGCCGCCACCAGGGCCGTGGGGTGGGCTCCGGCGGCCTGACTGTGCGGCCCCAGCGGCGGTGCCGTGCGCACCCGACCCAACACCCGAAAGCTCTGGCGATCCACCACCGTCACCCCATCGCCCGCCCAGTCACTGACCACGAGCCGCTGCCCTCCGTCGGCCAGCACCACCGCAAAAGGATAGGGGCCGACATTGACGTAGTCGGTCTTGCCGCTCGCCAGATCGATGCGTGCCAGACTGTTGGCAAGCATACCCGTCACGTAAAGGTGTTGCTGCTGAGGTCCGAGGACGACGGAATCGGGATAGAACAACCAGGGCTTCTGCCGGTGGTTGCCTTGATAGACGTAGGGATACTGATCCTTGGGGAAGCTTTGCCAGTGCAGCGGATAGCTGCGCAGGACGCTGACCTTGCCGTCTCGCTCCTGCAGGGCATAGACCACATCGGCCACACCGCCCGTCGCGTACCAAACGCCATTGGGACCGGCCACGAGCCCTTGGAAGAGATCGGCCTTGCCCAGGGTCGTGGTAGACAAGGTCGTGGGATTGGACTCGACCTTGAGACTGGCCTCGGCCTCCCCCTCCAACACCGACGCCGTTTGCGCCGTCGCATAGGCGGTTCCCGCCGCACCGGTGTGGGCAGGATCGATAGCGATGGCCGTACCACCCGGTGTGGCAAAAGCCACGGGCTTGGGCGGCACGGCCTTGCCCAGGGCCGCGAAGCGTTTCTCGCGTTGCAGCTCGGGATCGAACCAAGTGATGGTCTGGAAAGGCGTCGCGCCGTTGGCGAGCACCGCCACCTGGCCGCCGGCCGCCGCGACCTGGGTGGGGAAATTGGGCGTACTCACCACGGACCCAACCGGAGTGACCCGTCGCCAGGTGGGAAGGATACCCGTGTACTCATCGCGATTGGCGGCGGATATCCGCACCGGCTGAGCCACGAGCGCGGGCGCCGCCGACGTGCCGGCGCTAGCCTCCAGCGGAACAGACACTGCACCCACGCAGAGCAGCAAAGCCAAAATCGCAGGACGCCGATTGGCCGAAGACCGCTCAAAACCGGGGGTTTCTGCTGTACAAAGCTTCATACTCGCTTCCTTTTCATCGACTTTTCTGAACTGAGGTGCATCCTGAGCTCAGAAAAAACGCGTCCCGAGGGACGCAAGGCTCTTGAGGAGGAGAACTACCGTACAACCCTTAAAAACTGGCGGAGAGAGAGGCGTAGACCGCGCGCGGCGCGCCCGGAATAACCAGGATGGCGCCCTGACTGTTGGGCCCATATTCGCCACCGCTGGTGATGTAGCCCTGACTGTTGTATTTCCGGTTGAAGAGATTGTCGATCATCAGACTCACGCCGAGCTTCTTGAGTCCCGGAATCATGGAATCGAAGGCCAGGGTATCGGCGGAAAGGCCAAGGTTGACGATATTGTAAGCGGAACCCGGCAAACGCGTCGGATCCGGAAGATTGGTGTTATTGTTGAAAGTGGTGACGGAAGACGCGTACTGATCGCTGAGGCGCAGAGCAAAACGGGTGTTGGCCGCAAACCAACGGTACCCAGCATCAAAGCCCAGAATCAACGTGGGCGTACCAGGCATGCGCGCGTCGATCACAGGGCTCCCACCCGCCGGCAGATAACTCGGGTAATAGGCGTGTTGGATGGTATCTCGTGTGCCCGCAAAAAATCCCAGACCCTCGCCGTACTGCAAAAGTATATTGACGCCGTTGTAGATGGCGCTCACCCGATCCAGTTTGCTGATGAGGTCCGAAGGCAAGAAGGTGGCGATGACGGCGTTGCCCAGATGCTGGTGGAAGCCGCTCAACTGCGCCTGCCAGGCACCCTGATGCCACTTGAGACCGGCAATGTAGCTGTTGATGTCCGTCGGTGATGTTGGCACTTCCACCGTGGCCCTTTGATAATTGCCGTAAGCTGCGGCCGGCGCCGTCTGAAAATTCTTTGCCCAGATAGCGAAGGCATGCAGTCCCGGCAGGAGACGGTAATTGATACCCAGACTGGGCGCGATTTTGGTGTAGTTGTTGTCGTTGTTGCCGGCCGGAAAGGTCAGGGGAGCAGAACCCGGGGGAATGGCGCCTACCGAGTTGTTCACGAATTGGACGTGATAATTGATGAGTTGCAGACCGGGGGTAATGTGCAGAGCCGAAATGGGATGAAAATCGTCCTGCAGGAAGGCCGTGGCGCCATCCCAGTAATCGAAGTAGTCACCAACATACAGGGGTTTGTTTCGGCTGCTCCCATAGATCGCTGGATTATATCCATAGTACAGACTTTGATAACGGCTGTGCTGATAGTAGCCACCGAACCGGACCTCGTTCATGGGCAAATTCCAGCGAAAGGCTAGCCGATCACCGATGGTCCGCGTGGTACCGGTAAAGTTCTCCGTATTGATGGTGTGAAAGAAATAATCGTTCACCCGGTAGTGGTGGCGATAGCCGCTGCGGAAGTAGAGGGTGTTGTTGACGCTGAGCTGTCGGTCCAGATGCACCAGCAGTCGTGCATACACGAGATACATGTGCGCCGTGTCGTTCTTGAAGTACTGCGTGGTGGGAACGGTGTAGTAATATCCCGTCGTTGGCTGACTCAGCAATGCACCAGGCTGTCCGTACCCCCCCGTGGTCACCCCCGGAATGGGGTTCGCCGGAATGTACAGGGGGCGAAATTCCTGAGTGTGGCTAAAGAAAAAGCCGGCGCTGAAATGACCGCTGCTGAAATCCTTGATGGTCTTGGCAAAAAAGGCCTCGGCCTGATTGGGAGCGTGATAAGGCCCCGTGCGAAAGCCAGCGCTGCGGGTATAGCCACCACCCAACTCGCTGCGCCAGCCATCTACGGCTCCCGACTGCAACATGGTTGAGGCCGAATAGGTAGCGAAACTACCTCCACCGAGATCCAGGCTGGCGCCCGCCTTGGCCGTGGGTTCCACCGGAATCAGGTTGATGGTACCGCCCATGCTGTCGTACCAACGGTGCTCCGGATTGCCCGGCCCCTGGGTCACGTGGATATGGGCGAAAATAGACGAAATGGGCGTTTCTGAGCTTTCCCAACCGTCGTACTGCGCCAACGGGTTGTTCATAGGCACGCCATCGAAGAGTACCGACAGACCGTTCTTCTCCGGGTTACCTGGAGCCAGCGCGAAACCCACCTGGATGCCGTTGATGCGAATCTGATAGCGCGAAGCTCCGTTGCCCGAACCGTAACCCTTCACCTGCACCCCCGGCGCCTCGCTGAGCGCCGTGACGATACTACCGCCGGGTTGGACCACGTCACGGATCTGTTGCTTTGTGATCCGGATCTGGTTTTCGGGGGATTGGCCGAGGGCTTGGGCCTCGAGGGCGGAGCTGCTGGTGGCAGCGGTGGAGGAGCTTACCTCACCGATGTCGATGCCACCATCGCCGCTGGCCGATGCGGCAAAAGCAGACGATGGTATCAGACAGAGAGCGGCCAGGATGGCCAAGGAAAGGGGACGTAGCGCGTGCGGATGATTCATGGACAGGCTTCCTTGGAGGGAGACTGATGCGGAAGCCTAGCAGCTTATTGTGACATTATGATGAAGATTACATGACAAATTTATGACATTTTGATTCGGGGAGATACCGAGTGGCCTCGCCCGTGATCAACACTTGCCCCCCCGAAAGAGGCATGCGCCATCCGCGTAGCCACCGAAACCTGGCCCATGGCTAACACAGACCCACAGAATAGCGGCATTATTCCGATCCTAGAGAATAAACCGGCCCAAAATAGAACGCCGAGTTGGCAAAAAAGCCAGCCCGGCGTAGAGCTTCAGGATGCATAGCCAGATAAGGTTCGTTTGGATGAACGCCCGACGATTACCCGACTATGGAATGTTACTGCTGTATGGCCTCACCATCCTGATGAGCGGATGACTGTGCAGCGCTTTCTTTCTTGGCAGTCACAGCACTCTGGGACTGCGCGCAGGATGCGTAACCTGCCGCATATTCCTGTGCGCAGAAACTGAAGGGCGGTGTTGGACTAGTCGTGATATCCGCAGACGCAGCAGCACTCACCGTAAGTAGACTCAGTAATACGAACATGGTTTTCATGATAGGCTCCTCTTTGCTTTTCTCAAACTACGTTTTATGTAGCAATGAGGAATGTATTCCTGCCTGCTTGCAACAGCAAATGCTAAATATGAAAGTGCATATTCTCTCAGCGAATATCATCGCGACCACTGTGGCGCTGCAGTACATTTTACACGCGCGCAATGAGCGCGACGGAACCTTCCAGGAGCGATTTGGTCAGAGCGAGCGCACGCGATCGCCCATCGTAAGTTCCCGAGTCTTGCGTACAAAGGCCTGCAGAGCAGAGCTGCCATTACGACGATAGACGACGCTCAAAGTATGGGGGATCGTTGGGTACAGGCGGATCACAGCCAGACCCGGCCGCTGATCCGGTGAGGCCATGGCAGAGGCAAAGGCAACCCCCAGTCCGCAGCGCACGGCTTCGCGAACCGCCGCGAGCCCATTCAGGGCGTAGTGGATCTCGGGATGAATCCCCTCCCGCTGCAGAGCCTGCAGCGCATGCTCGCGAATACCTGAACCTTCTTCCCGCCAGACGATGGTTTCTTCCTGGAGTTCTTGCAGACTCACCCGGTTCCGTTGTGCCAAGGGATGGTCTAATCGCGTCAGCAGCACGAGCTCCGTCTCGATGAGATCCTCTTGCTGCCACTGGGGCGGTGGTTTCAGGACCTCCAGGGAGTTTTCGATAAAGATCAGATCCGCATCGTTGTGTCTCGCCCAAGCCTCGCGACTGTTCATGGTGGTGAGCTGCACATCCACCGCGGGATGGTCCCGATGAAAAGCACTGATGAGTCGCGGCAGGACGAACTCTGCGCTCGTGTGGCTGGCAAAGACCTTGAGATTACCCAGAATCAGCTCCTGAGCGTGTTGTCGCAGACCGCGGGCCTCCAGCATCAGCATTTCGATCTCTTCGCCAATGCGCTGGAGTCTTCGCCCGAGCATCGTCGGCTCGATACCATGGGGGGTGCGCTGGTAGAGCGGCTCCTCGAACCAGTCTTGCAAGCGACGCATTTGGTGCGACAGCGCGGGCTGTGAGATAAAGAGCTGCTGGCTGACGGTTTTGAGGTTCCCGGCCTGCGCCACCCTTGCCCAGGTGCGCAGCAGCTCTGGATCCAGACGTTCCATGAATTCCCTATCCTTTCTATTTATCCGTCCGAGCCCACCAGCCCGAGACTTGTGGCCCCTGCCCCACTACGCCGCCCGACCCGCTACCCCGACGACCACCCCCGATGCATCTCCGGCACACGTCCAGAGGATATTTGCGCATTGCCACCTGACCGAGTACCACGTGCGGACGCGGCATTCTACGCGTACACCGCAGACACGTGAATAGTGTGAAGGCCGACCCAGCCCTCGGTGCTCAGGGCAGACATTGACGTGGTGATCGCCACCACAAAAAAAGGGCGAAAACATCCGCCCTAAAGCTACCCAAAATAC
This sequence comes from Acidithiobacillus sp., assembly GCF_023256195.1. Taxonomy (GTDB): domain Bacteria; phylum Pseudomonadota; class Gammaproteobacteria; order Acidithiobacillales; family Acidithiobacillaceae; genus Acidithiobacillus_A. Next base: position 41,975 of record NZ_JAGDWX010000036.1, on the reverse strand, counting down.
CTCGTATCCGTTACCGACGGCTACCCTCATCCCAATGCCACAGGGGAGAGTCAGGTCGCCAAGAACTCCCGCGCTACCCGGCCAGGGCTGCGCCTGTCAAAAGCTGTACTGCAACATCAGACGATCGTCTATGAGCGTGCCTTTGTAGCCCGCCAAGGGATTGCTGTGATCCACGGCCAGACGGTTACGCAGAGAAAGCCCCTTCCAGAAGCCTCCCGGAGTGTATGTGACATCCAGATAATTGGCATTCACATTGCTGGCAAAGGGCGCCGTATGGTACCAGCTGTAGCTGTACTTGATACGCAGATGATCCAGCGGATAGATGAGAAAGCCGACCTTCCACGCATGTCCCGGCTTGGATACTGAGACCAGGCCGTAATTCATGATACTCGTATAGAGTGGATCGGCATTGTATTGCTGACTGAAGGGAGAGATAAAACCACCGTTATAGAAGGTCTTGCCGGCCAGAACAAAGGGGGTGCGCGACGGAAGTTCATCGTAAGCGGCAAAAAGCTCCCCGTAACTGCTCTTGATACCCAACATGCCGCCGTAGATCGTCGCATTCACGGGACCGGCGTAACGCGCACCGTCGCCCCACTCCCGCACATACTGAAAATCGGCAAAGGGTTTCACGCCCAGCCCAAGACTCGGCAAGGTATAGTGCAAGGTGCCATAGAACAGATTGGCAAGATCGTAGAAGTGGTAGAACCAAAAAGCGGATTTAAAAGGCTGAAAGTTTTCTTGGAGCCCAAAACCCAAAGTACCATTGAGACTTTTTGGCATGCCAGGATAGAGCGGATTTTCATTGAGTAGAGTCTGCCGAAAATAGTTTTCTTGAACTCTATTTTTGTAACGAAATTCGCGGAAGGCGGATACACTCAGACCGGCAAAAGGTGTTACCCTCACCAGCGCCGCCTGGTAAGTGTTAGGGATCATGAAGGCATCGGCCGGCCCCATCCAAGGCGTGTTGAGCAAGATATCACCCGCCCGGACCAATAGATACCGATTGCGATATTGCAGATAGGCCTGTCCCAACACATTGAGACTATTGCGATTGCCCATGAGCAGCGGATCGAGACGCGGACCATTCAGGTCGTTGGCGCCGAGATCATTGGCCGTGTAAAAAGCCACCCCTGCCGACACGCCAGCCAATGAGGCAGTCTGGATCTTGAGCATGCCACCCAAAGAGTAAGCATAACGGTTAGGCAAATCCGATCCGGAAAATATTTGATTGAAGTAGTAACTGCGGATGTTGCCCGTTACCTTGGAATGCATGAGAAACTCTTTTATACCATCATTGGCGGTATTTGTCGCCAGCGCTGGCATCTGATATCCCAAGGGTAACACAGCACACAGCAGCGGTAGGATTGTTCTGCGTATTTTCATCACCGTGGTCTCCTGTTTCCACGCATTTCCAGCAGCCCGGAAAGCCTGGTCCATTTTTTTAAGTACGAGTCATGCTCAGAAGTCCGGAGCTTTTGCTGCCCTCCTCCTGCAGTTCATTGAACTCTGCAGAACGTTATGACAGCCGAGAAATCGGTGCCAATGCTTATTGTGAATTTCTGACATTATTTTTGCTCATCATTCATTTTTTTCATGGGCCCATGGGGTTGTAGACCGGCCTAAGCTCTACCCTCCTGCCAAGGCCACGGATGCTCGGACTTCTTTCCCATTGCACGGATAGCCGCGGGCGGAACACCAGCGGCCCGGAAATCCATTCGCTGGCACCAGAGATTTTCCCCCGATGGCGGCCATCCGGGGGTCTCAAGAATGAAGACCAGCGCCGCACAAGGCGATACGATCGCAGCGATACGGCTGGTTGGATTGTCCGCGCCCATCCGTCGCTTCCCTTCGGACGCCAGGATTTCATTCGCGGCCTCCTCTTTCGTCCTTACCATCCCTCGCCACGCTCGTACGCATGGTCTTGCCCCCCAAAACGTTCTATCTTTGACCCTCGACCTACGGAGGGCCAAGGGTTTGAGGAGAGTGACCTTGAGTAAACGTGTCCTGATTCTGGGTGGGGATGGTTTCTGTGGCTGGCCCACCAGCCTGCATCTTTCAGCCTTGGGCTACGATGTCCACATCGTCGACAACCTGGTCCGCCGGCGTCAGGACGAGGAGCTGGGCGTGCAGTCGCTCACTCCCATCCGACCCTTGAGCGAACGCCTCAAGGCCTGGCACGAGCGCAGCGGGCACGAGATCGCCTTCACTGCTCTGGACATCGCTCGGGACTACGCGCAGCTGCGCGATCTGCTGGCCCAGTGGCGCCCCGAGGCCATCGTCCACTTTGCGGAACAGCGCTCGGCGCCCTATTCCATGAAATCGCCGCGGCACAAGCTCTACACCGTCGACAACAATCTGAACGCCACCCACAACGTGCTCTGCGCCATGGTGGAAGCGGGTCTGGAAGCGGACTGCCACCTGGTGCATCTGGGTACCATGGGTGTCTACGGCTACAAGACCTCGCGCTTCAAACTGCCCGAGGGCTACCAGAAGATCCGCCTGCTCTCGCCCGACGGCAAGGACAGCGTGGAAACGGAGATCCTCTATCCGCCGGACCCGGGGTCTATTTACCACATGACCAAGACCCAGGATCAGCTCTTTTTTTACTACTACAACAAGAACGACGGCCTGCGCATCACCGATCTGCACCAGGGCATCGTCTGGGGCACGGAAACCCCGGAAACCTGCTGCGACGAGCGGCTCATCAACCGCTTCGATTACGACGGCGATTTTGGCACCGTCCTGAATCGTTTCGTCATGCAGGCGGCGGTGGGGCACCCCCTGACCGTGCATGGGACGGGCGGCCAGACCCGTGCCTTCATCCATATCCGTGACACCGTCCGCTGCATCGAACTGGCCATCGCCCACCCGCCAGCGCCGGGTGAGCGGGTGCGGGTCTTCAATCAGACCACGGAAACGCATCGCATCCGTGACCTGGCCCAACTCATCCACGAGCTCACGGGCGCGCCCATCGATTTCGTCGACAATCCACGCAAGGAACAGGACGAAAACGAACTCAAGGTCGAAAATCAGGGCCTGCAGAATCTGGGACTAGCGCCCATCACCTTGTCTACCGGTCTCTTGGCGGAGGTGTCCGAGATCGCTGCCCGCTACCGCCACCGCTGCGACCTCAGGAAGATTCCGGCGCGTTCCCGCTGGCGTCCACAGGCGGCGTCGTGTCCACCTGAAAGGGATTCAGATCCTGTGGATGTACCTGTCCATAGCGAACTGCAGCGCGACTGACGATCAAGGGGTCGACCTCACCGATGGCGGCGAGGTCCTTGTCGTCGTAGGGCAGGGTCTGGAGCAGGTGCCGCATGGCGTTGAGGCGCGCCCGTTTCTTGTCGTCCGATTTGACCACCGTCCAGGGCGCGTAGGCGGTATCGGTGTGGAAGAACATGGTTTCCTTGGCCTGAGTGTAGGCTTCCCAGCGGTCCATGGAGGCCAGATCCATGGGCGATAGCTTCCACTGTTTCAATGGGTGTCGCTGGCGCTCCTGAAAGCGCCGCCGTTGCTCCTCACGAGTGACGGAGAACCAGAATTTGATGAGAAAAATGCCGCTGTATACGAGGTGCCTCTCGAATTCCGGAGCCTGGCGCATGAATTCCTGATACTCCATCTCGGTGCAGAACCCCATGACCTTTTCCACACCGGCCCGGTTGTACCAGGAGCGGTCGAAGAACACCATTTCGCCGGCGGTAGGTAACTGCTCGACATAGCGCTGAAAATACCACTGACCACGCTCTTTTTCCGACGGTTTTTCCAGGGCTACGACCCGAGCTCCGCGGGGATTGAGGTGCTCCATGAAGCGCTTGATGGTACCGCCCTTGCCGGCCGCATCGCGGCCCTCGAATACCACGACCACACGCTGCCCGGTCTGTTTTACCCAGGCCTGAAGCTTGAGCAGCTCCACCTGCAAGCCGTATTTCTGACGCTCGTACTGGCGTCGCGTCATGCGATAGAGATAGGGATACTGACCGTGCCGCCAATCAGGATTCAGCGCATCGTTGGCCGGATCCTCCGGCTCGCGCAGGCGCCGCGCAGCGTATTCCAGATCATCGGCACTGAGGTCCGATGCAGCCGCCTGCGCGGCCTGAGCCAGGGTATCGGCGTCCAGCTGCGCCGCCCCTTGGCGCTGCAACTGGTCGGCCAGCACCGCAGTCTGATGCTCCTGCGCCATCTCCGTCGCATCGGCAATGAGAAACTCACGGATCCCCTCGGCGTCGAGGTTTTCCGGCAGTTCGCCAACGCTCATGGGCTGCGGCGTCGGCGATGGCGCCGCCGTACCCGGCTGTCCTTTCACCTTGCCTGCCGCTTCCTTGGGGCGATCCCGACGCATACGACTCTCCATGGAAAAGCTTGAGTCTAGCAAAGTTATGTGACCGTTTTGTGACAGCCGGTGTTAGATCTCTGCCGGCGGGAATGCGCCACTGCGATAGAGTCTGAGGGTCTCGCGTATCTCTTCCTGGGTATTGAGGACAAAGGGTCCGTACTGAACGATGGGCTCCCGCAGGGGGCGACCTGCCACCAGCACGGCCCCACTGCCAGCCTCCCCCTGCAGCAGTACGCCGCTCTCTGCGCAGTCGTCGGCGAGAATCCCGAGATGCGCTGTGGGTAGGACCGTCCCCTGCACCGACACGGCCCCTTGATAGGGAACCACGAAGGCCGTGTGGGTGGGGGGAAGATCTACAAATATCTCGGCCGCCGCCTGCCAGCGCAGGTCGAGAAGGTAAGGGTCCGTGACGGAACGCGTGACAGGGCCGTGCAGGTCGCGGTAACGGCCGGCCAACACTACGACTTCCCAGAGCTCGGATTCACGCCATCGGGGCAACTCCTCTCGGCGAAAGTCCCGATACCAGGGCGCGGTGCTCTTGTCTCGGGCCGGCAGATTCAGCCAGATCTGCAGGCCCGCCATCCGCCCGCATTCCTGTTCCGGCATCTCCGAATGCAGGATGCCGCGACCGGCCGTCATCCACTGCATGCCGCCGCTGTCGATGACCCCGCGGTGACCGGCGCTGTCTTCGTGGCGCATGCGTCCGGCCAGCATGTAGGTGATGGTCTCGAAACCTCGGTGCGGATGGGTGGGAAAGCCGGCCAGATAATCCTCGGGCGCGTCGCTGCCAAAAAGATCGAGCATCAGAAAGGGATCCAGGCGACGCTGCAGATCGCTCTCCAGGATCCGCGTCAAGGTGACCCCGGCACCGTCCTTGGTGACCCGCCCGGGATGCACGGATTCCATGTGGCGGCCCATTTTTTGCTGTCCATTGTTGTTTGCTTTTGGAACCATGGCATCCATCCCTTCCCGTAGTTTTCTGGCATGCTATGACGGCCCTCGATTTTGGACAAGCTGGAGGGTCCATCTACAATGGCCGCTCCGCGGGCACGGAGTACGGCGCGATGCACGACTGGTGGCTATACCCTCTCCTTTTTGGCGGCGGCTTGGTCGCGGGTTTCGTCAACGTACTGGCTGGCGCAGGTTCGGCGCTCACCCTGCCGCTCCTGATCTTTGCCGGCTTGAGTCCGGCCGTGGCCAATGCCAGCAACCGCATCGGCATCCTCGCGGAAAACGCACTGGCCAGTCGCCACTTCCTCATGAAGGATCTGGTGGCGCCGCGCTTTGCCGCCGGACTTGCGCTGTGGACACTGCCGGGGGCCATCCTCGGAGCCTGGTCCAGCGTTCACCTGGGCAGCACCCTCTTCCAGCGAATTCTGGTTCTGGTGCTGCTCTTCAGTGCCGTCACCCTGTACCTGCCCGCCGACCTCGCGCGCCGTCTACACCGTCTGCCGCAACGCTATCCCGCCGCCATCTACCCCGCCATGCTGCTGCTCGGTTTCTACGGGGGTTTCATCCAGGCGGGGATCGGTTTTCTCTTCATTTTTGTTCTGCGCGCCTTCCTCGATATACCTCTAGCGCGGATCAACGCCCACAAGACTTTCATCATTGCCCTCTACACCCTGCCGGCGCTGCTGGTATTCGTCCTTCTGCACCAGGTAGATTGGCTATTGGGTGGTATCGTCGGCGCGGGCGCCGTTGTCGGCGCGCATTTCTCCAGCAAGTTGACCCTGAGCCGGCATGGCGAGCTGTGGATCAAGATCGTGGTCACGCTGGTGATCCTTGCCATGGGCATCCGTCTCTGGTTTTTCTGAATCCCAGTGACGGGGCCCGCCGGGAAGATGGCGGCTGCGGCGCGGAAAACCGAAGATGAGAGTCCCAGGAGGATGCCGTCTTGGGTGGATATCCGGCGGAGTAAGCGTGGTCCCCAGCGCCGAGGCACGGGCACGCGCTTGGTCATTTTAAGCCAGTGGATGAACTATATCCGGTTAACTACTTGCCTTGTTGGGCTTTTTGCTCTAAAAACCCGGAAAGAGGGAGAAACTGGAGCGAAGTGCCCATGTCCATGCACACCGAAGCACGACCCGGCCGGGAGCGGTCGAACTTTCGTATCTTGGTACCCCTGTCCTTCTTGACCAGCGTGACGCTCCTGCTCGGGGGCTGCGCCACGGACCTCTCTGGCAGCGCGGTGCCGCCCAGCGCCTACGCCAATGCGACATCCAGCAGGCAGTATTCCTATGCCCCCGAGCTGCGTGAGAGCCACCGGGAGGCCACCGTTCTCGACACCGTCCTTGTCAACGCCATCGCCCAGATCGGCAAACCCTATGTCTGGGGCGGCGAGAGTCGCTCTGAAGGCTTCGATTGCAGCGGTCTGATTCAGTATGTGCTGTCCCAGGCGGGGGTGGAGGTGCCACGTACCGCCGCGGCCCAGGCGGCTGCTCTGCCGGCGGTGCCCATGTCGCGCATACAGAAGGGCGATCTCCTGTTCTTCAATACCCTCGGGCGCCCTTACTCGCACGTGGGCATCTACATCGGTGGCGACCAGTTTGTCAGCGCCCTGAATCGACGCGCCGGTATCACCGTCCAGAGCCTTCGTAATCCTTACTGGTCCAGTCGTCTGGACGGTGTTCGCCGCCCCATGCCACCGGAGCTCTTGGCCATGACCGCCCGAGACAGCCATGTGCTCAACCGCTGAACACCCCTGCGGCAACCCTCGCGGGCGTTATCAGGCACGGCAGCTTCTGCTGTCCGGCAGCGTCCTGGGTCTGATTCTGGCGCTGTCCGGCTGCGCCACGCAGGTCGCATCCAGCGCACCCACACCGGCGTCGCGCGGGACGACTCCCGCCGCCACGGTCAGTGTCCCACCGGCTCTTCCGGATCGTCCTGCCGTCACGGCAGCCGCACCGGCAACCGCGTATTGCCCCAGCGATCTCCGTTTCCCCGGATTCCCGCAGCGGTATCAGACAGAGCTGCGGCAGTTTGCCTGCACCCTGCAACAGCGTTACGACCTACCGGCCTCGGTGGTCATCCCGGCCCTGCAGAGCGCCCGTTTCGACGCGCGGGCCGTCGCTCTGATGGCGCCCCCACCGCCCAGCAGTGCCCCCCGGGTGCCCTTGCCCTGGTGGCGTTACAGCGAGCGCTTCCTGAGCCCGGATCGCGTGCGCAATGGCTTGCAGTTCTGGCAGGCGCACCGCCGCAGCCTGGACGCCGTGGCAGAGAAATACGGGGTGCCGCCTCCCCTGCTGCTCGGTATCCTGAACATCGAGACGGGTTTTGGCAGTTTCATGGGCAACTTTCCGGTGCTCGATGCCAATCTCAGCCTCAGCCTTGCGCTCAAGCCGCGGCGCGACTTCTTTCTCTACCAGACGGCCGAGACCCTGAAACTGGCGCAAGCCTTGGGGCAACCCGTGACGCAATTACGCGGATCCCCGGCTGGCGCCATGGGTATGTCACAGTTTCTGGCGAGCAGCTATCTGAAGTATGGCGTCGCCTGGGATGACCCTCCCGGCGAGGGTCTACCCAATCTCTGGCGATCCGTACCCGATGTGCTGGCGTCCACCGCCAACTTCCTCCGCGCGCACGGCTGGCAGCCGGGCCAGCCGGTGCTGGTTCCGGCTCTGCTTACCCAAGACAGCGCACCGGAAACCAAAACACGCCCCGAATATACCCTGGGCCAATTGGCACGCCTTGGGGTATATCCCGAACGCGGCCACGCCCTGCTCCCGGCAGACACCCCTGTCGGCCTGCTGCGCCTGGAAGGCCGAGAGGGTCCCCACTACTACCTGGCCTATCCCAATTTCTACGCGATCATGGGCTATAACCCCAGTGTCTTCTATTCGGCAACGGTCTGGGCCTACGCCAAGGCCCTGGAGCGGGCCGGCGGCTGAGAACCGGCGCACGCTGTGCTAGAGTAGAGGCAGTCTTCTGCTGGGAGTCGGTCGTGTCCGAAGAGACCGTGGTCGAATACGTTTTGGCGGCGCAATGGCTGATCCCCGTCCGGCCTCGTGGGGCCTTGGCACAGCACGGCCTGGCCATCGGCGGTGGGCAGATTCGCGACCTGGGTCCGCAGCAGCAGCTCCGCTCCCGATATCCTGCTGCCCGCTGGATCGAGCTCCCCCACCACGCACTCCTGCCGGGCCTCGTCAACAGCCACACCCACGCGGCCATGACCTTGCTGCGCGGACTGGCGGACGATCTGCCGCTCATGACCTGGCTGAAGCAGCACATCTGGCCCGCCGAGGCGCGCTTCGTCGGACCCGAATTCGTCGCTCTGGGCACGCAGCTGGCCATCGCCGAGATGCTGCGCGGCGGTACCACCTGTTTCAACGACATGTATTTTTTCCCCGAGGCAGCGGCTCAGGCAGTCGTGGAAAGCGGCATCCGCGCCTGCCTAGGTCAGGTGGTGATCGATTTTCCCACGGCCCAGAGTCGGGATGCCAACGATGCGCTGCGACGGGCCGAGACTCAGGCGGTATCCTTGCGGGCCCTGCCGCGGATCCGCCAGAGCGTTGCCCCGCACGCACCCTACACGGTCCAGGATCCGGCCCTGCGCGCGGCCAAGGAGCTGGCGGAATCGCTCGATCTGTTTCTGCACATGCACGTTCACGAAACCGCCCACGAGGTCGAGGAGGCCATCGCCCAGGACGGACGGCGACCACTGCAAAGACTGGACGAGCTGGGGCTGCTCGACGACCGCTTCCTGGCGGTGCACATGACCCGGTTGACGGCTGAAGATCTGGAGCTCGTTCGTCAGCGCGGTCTACGCCTGGCCCACTGTCCGGAATCCAACCTCAAGCTTGGTTCCGGTATCGCCGCCGTGGATCGGTGGCAGGCCGCTGGAATCCCCTTTGGCATCGGTACCGATGGCGCCGCCAGCAACAACGACCTGGATATGTTCAGCGAGATGCGCAGCGCCGCCCTCCTGGCCAAGGGACGGGGCGGCGACACCACGGCATTGGCCGCCGCCGCCGCGCTGGAGGCGGCCACCCTGGGTGGGGCCATGGCCTGCGGCTGGGACGATACCATCGGTACGCTGGAGCCCGGCAAGGCAGCGGACTGCATCGCGGTGGACCTCGACCATCCCGCCACCCAACCGCTCTACGACCCCATCTCGCAGCTGGTCTACTGCGCCGGGCGAGATCAGGTGAGCCACGTCTGGGTGAACGGTCAATTGCTGGTAGAGAACGCGGATTGGACGCGGCTGGACTGGTCGCGTCTGAGATCACAGGCACAGGAGTGGGCGCGGCGAATTGCCGCGAAGGATCGGCAGACGTGAACGTGGATTCGGCAGAAATCGAAAAATTTGGGGCTCTGGCGGAGGACTGGTGGGACGACAAGGGTCCCATGCGTACCCTGCACCAGATCAATCCCGTGCGACTGGAGTTCATTCGCCGCGGCTGTGATGGTCGCCTGGATGGGCGCAAGGTTGTGGATGTGGGCTGCGGCGCGGGCATTCTCAGCGAGGCCATGGCAAGATCAGGGGCCCATGTCCTCGGCGTGGATCTGGCGGAGTCGGCCCTGGCAGCGGCCCGTGCCCATGCGCAAAAAACGGGGCCGGATCTTTCCGGGACCCTGGAGTACCGCGCTATAGCCGTGGAGGATCTGGCGCAGGAGGCCGCGGGCAGTTTCGATGTCGTCACCTGCATGGAGATGCTGGAGCACGTGCCCGATCCCCAGAGTGTGGTTCGTGCCTGTGCCGAGCTTTTGCGCCCCGGCGGTCAGGCCTTCTTTGCCACCATCAACCGCAACCCCAAGAGTTATCTGCTGGCCATTCTCGGCGCCGAGTATGTGCTGGGCCTCATTCCACGAGGGACGCATGACTACGAGAAGCTCATCCGTCCCAGCGAGCTCCTGGACATGGCGCGAAACGCCGGGCTGCAGCTGGAGGAACTCAAGGGCATGCACTACGATCCCATTCGCGGACGTGCCCGCCTGGTGGACGACGTCAGCGTCAATTATCTCTGTCGAAGCCGCAAGGCGAAGGACGCGTGAGTCGCTGGCATGCGGTCCTCTGGGATCTGGACGGCACCCTCTTGGATACCGCTCCCGATCTCGTCGCTGCCGTCCATGCGCTCTGTCGTCGCCACCAGCGTTCAGCACCCCCTTTCGAACGTCTGCGCCCCTTCGCTTCGCAAGGGGCGCGCGGTCTGCTGCGGGAGACCTTCGGTGTCGAGCCGCAGCAGCCGGAATACGAGGCCTTGCGCGAGGAATTCCTCGCCCACTACGCAGCGAACATTGCGGTGCGTACCCGCCTCTTCCCGGGGGTGGCCGACTGCCTTGCGACGCTGGCCGAGCACGACATTCCCTGGGGTATCGTCACCAACAAGCCGGGCTATCTGACGGATGCCCTGCTGGCGGCCCTGCCGCTGCCCGTGGCACCGGCGGTGGTGGTCAGCGGTGATACCACAGCACGCTGCAAACCCGATCCTCTCCCCTTGCTCTACGCCTTGGAACGATTGGCGGTGTCACCGCAGCGCAGTCTCTATCTGGGCGACGATCGACGCGACATCGAGGCGGCCCACGCGGCGAGTTGTGCGGCCTGGGCGGCAGGCTGGGGTTACTGCAGTGGGGAGGCGGCGGCATCCTGGGGCGCCGACGCTGTCATCCCGCGCAGCGAGGACCTAGCTGCGCGGCTCTTCGCCGAGGCTATCGGTGGGGACGGGCCCTGGTAGTGTGGGTCTGCGCATCTGCAAGCCGGCGGCAGCGAGGATGGCAAGGCCGCCCGTGAATTCGGACCAAGTCACGGCCTCGCCGGCGAGGAGCCATGCCGAGGCAGCGCCGAAGAGGATCTCCACTGGCATGATCACCGCCGATAGACCCACGGGGAGGCGAGCCACGCCGTAGAGGGTGGCGGCCGTCGCGCCGCCCACCCAGAACCAGGAAAAGGCCGGAAGCAGCCAAAACAGTTCGGCATGCGGGCGCGGCCAGGGTGAAAAGAGCGCCACCATCAGGCCAAGGGACGCACAACCCCACCAGATGGCCACGGCCCGCTCGCGATCCGGTACACTCTGGTTGCCGCGCAACAGGACATTGCTGGCGGCAAAGGCAAGCCCGGCGCTGACCGCCAGAAGATCGTCCAGGTCGAAGGCCGACCAAGATCCCACTTGGCCGTGACCGATGACGAGGATGCTGCCGGCGATGGCCAGAGCACCGGCCAAGACGCCACGCCACCCCAGCGATTCCTTCAGCACCAGCCAAGCCAGCAACAAAGACCATACCGGCGACAAATAGAAGAGCAGCAACACGCGCACCACGCTGCCATCGAAAAGGGCCAGCATGAAGGCCACGTTGGTCCAGCCACCCAGGAGCGCCAGAGCCAGCAGCACCTTGCCGTCGCGACGCCAGTGCAAGCGCTGCCAGCGCACCACCGTCAAGGCGGGGAGCGCCAGCAGTAGATAGATGCCGGCAATGAGCCAGGGGCCCGCCAACCCTTGGCCGGAGAAAAAGCGTAGCGGCCACCAGAACCCGCCCCACAGTGCGGCTCCCAAAACCAGCGCACCGATGGCCAGATGGCGCGGCGACTCCCGAAAAGACGCGACAGACACTTGTCAGGGGACTCCTTTCTGCACCAAACTTGCATCCATGATGAAATCCACTGGCTGGCTTCGGTCGATCACGGCTGACGGAAGTGTGGCATGAATCCCGGCCTTGCGTCACTGCAGGCCTATCCTTTCGAGCGCCTGCGGCAGTTGCTTCAGGATGTGAACCCGCCAGCACTCCCGCTCATCGACTTTTCCATCGGTGAACCGCGTCAGCAGGCGCCCGAACTGGTGGCCCAGGCCCTGACGGCATCCTTGCAGCAGGGTCTGGCGGAATATCCCAAGGTGCTGGGCGAGCTGACGCTGCGACGGGCGATGGCCGCCTGGGCGAGCCGCCGCTTCTCTCTGCCCAGCGGATTTCTCGATCCCGACCGCTGCATCCTGCCTGTCAACGGCACTCGTGAGGCGCTCTTCAGCATCGCTCAGACCCTGGTGGACCCCTGCCAGGAGCCTAAAGCCCTGGTGCTCATGCCCAATCCTTTCTATCAGATCTACGAGGGTGCGGCACTGTTGGCGGGGGCGGAGCCCTACTACCTCAATTGCGACCCGGTATCGGGCCAGCCGGATTACCACGCCATCCCTGAAGCCATCTGGCAGCGTGCCGCCCTGATCTATGTAAACTCGCCGCACAACCCCACCGGCGCCGCGCTGGACCAGGATACACTCGCCTGGCTCATCGCCCAGACTCGGCGCCATGGTGTGGTTCTGGCTGTCGACGAGTGCTATAGCGAGATCTATTTCCGCGACGCCCCGGTGGGTGTGCTGGCGGTGGCGGCCGCGACCGGCAGCCTCGAAGGTGTACTGAGTTTTCACAGCCTGTCCAAGCGCTCGAGCATACCGGGGGCGCGCAGCGGCTTCGTCGCGGGGGATCCCGCCGTCCTGGCGCGTTTTCTGCGCTATCGCACCTACCTTGGAGCAGCCATGCCGCCCTTCATCCAGGCGGCTTCCCTTGCCGCCTGGGGGGACGAGGAGCACGTGGCGCAGAGCCGCCGTACCTACGCACGCAAGTTTGCGGCGGCGCAGGATATTCTCGGTGGGCACCTGGATATCGCCCTGCCCGATGGCGGCTTCTACCTCTGGCCGGAAGTGGGCGACGGCGAGGCTTTCACCCGTGCGCTTTTTGCAAGCAAGCACGTCCGCTGCCTGCCCGGTGCCTATCTGGCGCGGCATGCCCACGGTCTGCACCCGGGGCAGGAGCGCGTGCGTATCGCCCTGGTGGGGAGCGAGGAAGAATGCATCGAAGGTTTGCAACGCATCCGCGATTTTCTCGATAATCACCCTTTAAAATCGTCACAATCAAAGGAGTCAGCGTGGCACAGCTAGCGGAAATCATCGACAGCGCCTGGGAGGAACGGGACCAGTTCAGCCCGCGCAATGCGCCCAACGAGCTGCGCGACGCCGTGGGAAAGGTCATCGAAGGCCTCGACAAAGGCGTGCTGCGGGTCGCCGAGAAGCGCGATGGCGAATGGTATACGCATCAGTGGATCAAGAAGGCCGTGCTGCTGTCTTTCCGCTTGCAGGACAATGTCCGTATCCCAGGCGGCGAGACCCAATATTTTGACAAGGTGCCGGGGAAATTCGCCGACTACAACAGCAACGATTTTCGCACCGGCGGCTTTCGCGTGGTGCCGCCAGCGACGGTGCGCAAGGGGGCCTTCATCGCCCGTAACTGTGTGCTCATGCCCTCCTTCGTGAACATCGGTGCCTATGTGGACGAGGGTACCATGGTGGATACCTGGGCGACGGTGGGTTCCTGTGCCCAGATCGGCAAGAACGTGCACCTATCCGGCGGCGTCGGCATCGGCGGGGTGCTGGAGCCCTTGCAGGCCAATCCCACCATCATCGAAGACCACTGCTTCATCGGCGCCCGCTCCGAAGTCGTGGAAGGAGTCATCGTCGAGGAAGGTTCCGTGATCTCCATGGGGGTCTTCATCGGCGCCAGCACCCGCATCTACGATCGCGAGACGGGAGAGATCCTCTACGGCCGCGTGCCGGCGGGTTCGGTGGTGGTATCTGGCAGTCTGCCGGCAAAGGACGGCAGCCACAGCCTCTATTGTGCCGTCATCGTCAAGAAGGTGGACGCCAAGACCCTGAGCAAGGTGGGTATCAACCAGTTGCTGCGTGAGCTCTGAGTCATGGATCCGCGCCAGCGCGTGCTGCGCTACGCCGAGACACTCATAGCGCGTCCGTCGGTGACGCCGGAAGACGCGGGCTGTCAGGCCTGGATGCGGGAGCGTCTCGAAAATCTGGGTTTTACGGTGACCAGCTTGCCGGCGGGCGGCGTCGAGAATTTCTGGGCGCTGCGGGGGGAGTCCGGGCCCATCGTCTGCTTTGCCGGTCACACCGACGTGGTTCCACCGGGCCCGCGTGAGGCCTGGCAGAGCGATCCCTTCGTGCCCGTCGTGCGCGACGAGGTGTTGTACGGTCGCGGGGCCGCGGACATGAAGGGCAGTCTCGCCGCCATGCTGGTGGCGGTGGAAGACTTCGTCGCCGCACAACCAAAGCACCCCGGCCGTATCGCCTTCCTCATCACCTCCGATGAGGAAGGCGTGGCCACCCACGGGACCCGCCACGTCGTGGACTATCTGGCGGCGCAGCAGATTCGGCCGGATTATTGTCTGGTGGGCGAGCCCTCCTCCTCGAAACGCCTGGGAGACGTGGTCAAGAATGGGCGGCGCGGCTCGCTCAACGCCCGCCTGCGGATCATCGGGCAGCAGGGCCACGTGGCCTACCCCGAGCTCGCCGACAATCCCATCCACCGCGCGCTGGGAGCTCTGGCGGAGCTGGCGGAGAGACAGTGGGATGCCGGTTATCCCGACTTTCCTCCCACCCGCTTGCAGATCTCCAATATCCATGCCGGCACTGGCGTGACCAACGTCATTCCAGGGCAACTGGAGGTACAATTCAATTTCCGCTTCTCTCCCGCTTCGAGCCCCGAGTCTCTGGAGCAGGCCGTGGTGGCGTTGCTGGAGAAGCACGGCCTGCGCTACGAACTGGACTGGCAGTTTTCCGGGCCGCCCTTCTACACGCCACCCGGAAGGCTGGTGGACGCCACCCAGAAGGTACTGCGTCGCCAGCTGGGTCAAGAGGCGCAACTGTCCACGGGAGGGGGCACTTCCGATGGGCGATTCATTGCCCAGCTGGGCGGGGAGGTGCTGGAGCTGGGCCCATGTAACGCCACCATCCACAAGGTGAACGAGTGTGTGGCCCTGACCGAACTCGAGGAGTTGGCAGCGATCTATCGGGGAGTGCTGGAAGAACTCTGCAGCGGGACCGAAGCGTGAACCGCCGCCACGCCGCCTTATGGTTTTTCACCCTCGCAGGTCTGTTGCTGGGCGGCTGTGCCCAGCGGATGTCGCCCATGCCCGGGAGCAGCGTCGCTCCGGCTTCGGCCGGTGCCTGTCAAGCCGGCGCGCCGAAGCTCGATGCGCCCTACAATCGCAGTTATCTGGTCAACGGTCGTCGCTATGAGCCACTGACCACCGCGCTCGGCTACGATCGACGCGGGACGGCCTCTTGGTATGGCTGGGAGTCCGGTTCCGTCACCTCCATGGGGACGCCCTTCCTGCCGCAGGCCTACAGTGCCGCCAGCCGCGAGCTACCGTTGCCCACCTGCGTGCGCGTCACCAATCTTGCCAACGGTCGCAGCATCGAGGTGCTGGTAAACGATCGCGGTCCCTTTGTCGACGGCCGTATCCTCGACCTCTCCTACGGTGCTGCCAGGGCCCTGGACATGATCCGCAGCGGCACGGCGGTGGTACGCGTCGAGGCCCTGGCACCGACGACCCAGGCCAGTTCGGCCGCGGCTCCCAACCCAGGTGCGGGCAGACCGGCGGAGTTCTATCTACAGACGGGCGCCTTTCAGCAGATCAATCTCGCCATCCGCGAACGCCATCGTCTGCAGGCCATGGGCGTCGGCCCGCTGCTGATCGTGCCGGGGCTGGTGCGGGGCACGACCTTCTATCGGGTGCAGATCGGCCCATGGACCGATCGGAGTGTGGCCGAGACCCTGCGCGCGCGACTGCTGCAGGCGGGCACAGCGGAAGTCCTGGTGGTCCAACAGTGAACCTTCGGCAGCCATGATCTCCTTGCGACCCACGGCTTCCCGCAAGGGAGCGGCCGTCATGCCCAATCTCTTCATCGTTGGCGCCGTCAAGTGCGGCACGACCTCTCTCTATGCCTATCTGCGCCAACATCCGGAGATCTTCTTCCCGGAGATGAAGGAGCCGCATTTCTTCACCCACCCTCAGCCTTCGGCGGAGCAGGCCCACCTCATCCAGTATGTGGCCGATGCCGACCACTACGCCAAGCTCTACGCCCACTCCGGTAACTATCGCTGGCGGGGCGATGCCAGTCCCTCCTACCTTTGGTCGGCGGAGGCGGCAAGGCAGATCCACGCCGAGATACCCGAGGCGCGGATCCTGATCCTTCTGCGCGATCCCGTGCAGCGTGCCTACTCCCAGTACCTCATGGATTTTCGCGAGGGTGTCGTCAATGACGATTTCTATACGGCGCTGATGCGGGATTGGCAGCGATCGGACAAGGGCTGGGGGATATCGCAGCTCTATGTCGAGCTGGGTCTCTATCTCGACCAGGTTCGGCGTTACCGGGAATGGTTCGGGGTAGAACAGGTGCGTGTCTTTCTGCTGGAAGAACTCAAACGGGATGCGCGCGCCGTATTGCTGGAGATTGCCGACTTCCTGAAAATCGATCCTGGCCCCATCGAGGGCATCGATCTGCATCGAGCACACAATCCGCACCGTCGTCCCCGGGGGGAGTGGGCGCGGCGTCTGGCTGCCGCGCCCTGGAGTCGCTATATCGGCGAGCACCTCTTTCCACAGCGCTGGGGCGAATAT
This sequence comes from Acidithiobacillus sp., assembly GCF_023256195.1. Taxonomy (GTDB): domain Bacteria; phylum Pseudomonadota; class Gammaproteobacteria; order Acidithiobacillales; family Acidithiobacillaceae; genus Acidithiobacillus_A. The sequence goes on along the minus strand of NZ_JAGDWX010000036.1, from coordinate 25,245 downwards.
CTCTGGCAGCACTTTTTCCTGGCGGAAGGGAAAAAGCCGCCCATGGATCCGCGGGCGCGCGCTTTTCTGCAGGGCATCTACGAGCCGGAGATTCGCGGACTGGAGCAGCTTCTGGATCGGCCCCTGCCGGAGCTGCGTTTGTCGTGGCGCCCGGATGAGCGTAGCACCCTTTCCGTTCCAGAGCCGGCGGAAGGTCTGGAAATACCCGACCGCCCCTGAAGACGCGCCTTGCCGCGGGCGGTTCCCTGGACTAAGGTGAATAGGAGACACGACTCGGAATTTAAGGAGAGACTCCTGTGGCCTACCGGTATCTGCGTTTTTTCAGGGAAATCGGCATCGATGACCTGCCCCAGGTAGGCGGCAAGAACGCCTCCCTCGGGGAGATGTACCAGAAACTGAGTAGCCAGGGAGTGCGGGTCCCCAATGGCTTTGCCATCACTGCCGAGGCCTACCGGGCCACGCTGGACGCAGCAGGCGCCTGGGATGCCCTGCACGCCTGCCTGGACGATCTGGATCCCAACGACGTGGATGCCCTCGCCCGCGCTGGCGTGCGTGCACGCGAGATCGTCTACGCCGCTCCCCTACCCGCCCAACTGCAGCAGGAAATCCTGGAAGCCTACCGCGAACTGCAGAGGGAATACGGCGAGGGTCTCTCTCTGGCGGTGCGCTCCTCGGCCACGGCGGAAGATCTCCCCACCGCGAGCTTCGCTGGCCAGCAGGAGACCTACCTCAATATCCGTGGCGACGCCGAGCTCATGGACGCCTGCCGGCGCTGCTTTGCCAGTCTTTTCACAGACCGCGCCATCCATTATCGCGCCGAGCAGGGCTTCGATCACTTTCACGTGGCCTTGTCTGTCGGCGTGATGAAAATGGTGCGCTCGGATCTCGCCAGCAGCGGCGTGATGTTCTCTCTGGATACCGAGACGGGTTTTCGCGACGTGGTCTTCATCACCGCCGCCTGGGGTCTGGGGGAAAACGTCGTCCAGGGAGCCGTCAATCCCGACGAGTTCTATGTCTTCAAGCCCACCTTTCGCCAGGGCAAGCGCGTCGTCCTGCGACGGCTGCTGGGGAGCAAGAAACTGAAGATGGTCTATGCCGACGACGGCGAACACCAGACCACCCGCAATGTCGACACGAGCCCCGAGGAGCAGGAGCGCTTCTGTCTCGACGATGCCGACGTCCTGCAGCTGGCGGAATACGCCATGATCATCGAGGAACACTACAGCAAGCACGTCGGTGAGTCGCGGCCCATGGACATGGAGTGGGCCAAGGACGGCATCGACGGTCTGCTCTACCTGGTGCAGGCGCGGCCGGAGACCGTGGCGTCGCAGCAGAAAGGCCAGGTTCTGGAAGAGTATCGTCTGCAGGCCCGACCGGAAAAGGTCCTGGTGGAGGGTCGGGCGGTGGGCGGCAAGATCGCCACCGGTAAGGTTCGGGTCTTTCGCGATATTCGCCAGATCGACACCTTCCGGCGCGGCGAGGTGCTGGTCGCCGACAATACCACGCCCGACTGGGAACCCATCATGAAGGAGGCCGCCGCCATCGTTACCAACCGTGGCGGACGCACCTGCCACGCCGCCATCATCGCCCGGGAGCTGGGAATCCCGGCGGTGGTGGGTGCCGCCGGCGCCACCGAGCAGCTGCACGACGGCGACGAGGTGACCATCTCCTGCGCCGAGGGCGACGTCGGTCGGGTCTATGCCGGTCGTCAGCCCTTCGAGGTGCGGCGCACCGATCTGGCCCAGCTACCTCGGCCGGCAACCCACATCATGATCAACCTGGGGGATCCCGATCTCGCCTTCCAGATCCGCAATCTCCCCAACGACGGCGTGGGTCTGGCGCGGATGGAGTTCATCATCGGCAACTACATCAAGGCCCACCCCATGGCCCTCCTGCACCCCGAACGGGTCGAAGATGCCGATGAGCGGGAGGCCCTGCAGCGACTGCAGCGCGGTTTTCGCAGTGGCGAAGCATTCTTCATCCAGAAGCTGTCCGAGGGCATCGGCACCATTGCCGCCGCCTTCTACCCCAAGCCCGTGGTCGTGCGCATGTCCGACTTCAAATCCAACGAATATGCGGCGCTGCTGGGCGGGCGGAGCTTCGAGCCGCGTGAGGAAAACCCCATGCTCGGTTTTCGCGGTGCCTCTCGCTACGCCCACCCCGCCTATGCCGAGGGCTTCCGTCTGGAGTGCCTGGCCATGCGCCGGGTGCGGGAGGACATGGGCCTGATCAATGTCGTCCTCATGCTGCCCTTCGTACGTCGCCTGGAGGAGGCCGATGCGGTACTGGCGCGAATGGCGGAATACGGGCTGCAGCGCGGTGCACACGGACTGCAGGTCTACGCCATGTGCGAGGTGCCCAGCAACGTGATCCTGGTGGATGAGTTTGCAAAGCGCTTCGACGGTTTTTCCATCGGCAGCAACGATCTCACCCAGCTGACCCTGGGCGTGGATCGGGATTCGGAAATCGTGGCCTTCGATTACGACGAGCGGGACGCGGCGGTGCGCGCCATGATCCGCCTGGCGGTGGAAGGCTGTCAGCGCAATGGCATCCACTCGGGCCTGTGTGGACAGGCGCCCTCGGATTACCCGGAAATTGCCGAATATCTGGTACAGATCGGCATAGAATCCATGAGCCTCAACCCCGACACCGTGCTCAATACCACGCTGCAGGTGCTGGAAGTGGAGAAAAGGCTCGGTCGTTCCGGACGCGATTCTGCGTCCTGAGCCCGGCGGCGACACCCCCACGGATGTCGCACGGGCTCAGCGAGTTTCCCGTCTCGACAAGGAGTGAACGTGAGCAGTCCAAGGCCCGTCTTGGTAGTGATTTTCGATGGCTTCGGCCTCAACCCCAACCGCGCCTACAACGGCTGGGCATTGGCTCGCACCCCGCACCTGGACCACTATTTCAGCAGTTTCCCACACAGCGCCCTGCAGGCCTCCGGTCGCGCCGTGGGCCTGCCGGACGGACAGTTCGGTAATTCCGAGGTCGGCCATCTGACCTTGGGCTCCGGCCGCATTCTCAAGCAGGATCTCGTCCGCATCTCCGACGCTTTGGAGGACGGCAGTTTCGGCGAACTTCCGTCCTGGAAAAAATTCCTGCAAAGCCAAGGCCGCCTCCACCTCATCGGCATGGTCTCCGACGGCGGCGTGCACTCCCACATCGACCACCTCCTGGGTATCCTCCCGCTCGTGGTGGCGGCGGGCATGGAACCCGTCGTACACATGATCAGCGACGGCCGCGACACCGCGCCCCAGTGTGCCGACGGTTACGTCCGCCAGGTGGAGAAGGTTCTGCAACAACTCGGCACTGGGCGTATCGCCAGCGTCGTCGGCCGTTACTACGCCATGGACCGCGCCGAGCACTGGGAACGGACGCAAAAGGCTTGGCGCGCCTACCTCCTGGGGGAGGGGGAGCGGGCCGCGGACGCCGAAAGCGCCGTCCGCGCCGCCTGGAAACGAGGCGAAGGGGACGAATTCATCCAGCCCACCCTCGTCGGTGACCCGGAAACGGCGCGGATCGGCAAGGACGAGCACGTCTTCCTTTTCAATTTCCGCTCCGATCGCATGCGCCAGCTGAGCGCCGCCTTGGGCATGCCGGATTTTTCCCATTTCGACCGCGGCAGCGAAGGACCGCGACCGCTTCTGTGCATGACGCCTTACAACGACGATTATCCTTTCCCGGTACTTTTCCCCACGGAATTCCCCTATCAGGTCCTGGCGGAAGTGATCGCGGACGCGGGACTGCGCCAGTTCCACTGCGCCGAAACGGAGAAGTACGCCCACGTCACCTACTTTTTCAACGGCGGTCGGGAGGAAGCTTTTCCCGGCGAAGACCGCGCCATCGTTCCTTCACCTCAGGTGGCCACCTATGACCTGCAACCGGAGATGAGCGCTGCTGCCGTAGCCGATCGCGTCATCGAGGCCATCGAGTCGGGGCAGTACGCCTTCGTCCTGGTGAATTTTGCCAACGGCGACATGGTCGGGCATACCGCCAAGATCCCTGCCATCCTCCGTGCCGTAGAGACTCTCGACCTACAATTCCATCGCGTGGCACAGGCCGCGCTGGCCAGGGGGTTTCGCATCATTCTCACCGCCGATCACGGCAACTGCGACGAAATGGTGGACCCGTTGACGGGCGAGCCGCACACCCAGCACACCGTCTATCCGGTGCCCTTCCTGCTGCTGGGCGTACCCGGCGCGAGCCTCGGTATCGGCCGGGGTCTGGCGGACCTTGCCCCGACGGTCCTCGATCTCCTGGATCTGCCGGTACCGGAAGCCATGAGCGGCAAGAGCATCATCCTCAATCGTCGACGGGATTAGGCCGCCATGCCAATGGGAGGAAGATCATGGGCAGCATGAACGATCGCATCCGCGAGGTCGCCGAGCTCACGGAGCGGCTCAAGGAGCAGTATCCGGCGGAGATCAACGCCTTTTTGGGGTTCATGGGCAAGACCGAGGGGAATCCGGCCCTGACCCACGCCCAGAAAGAACTCATCAATGTCGCCCTGGCTGTGGCCGCCCAGTGTGAATGGTGTATCGCCATCCACGTCAAGGCAGCCGTGAAGGCGGGGGCCAACCGTGACGAAATCATGAGCGCCGGCTTCCAGGCGGTGCTCATGCACGGTGGCCCGGCGCTCATGTATCTGGTCTCCCTCACCCACGCCGTGGACGAGTTCGCCCCGGCCACCACCCAGGGGGTCTGATATGGATCGCGACACCATACGGACCATGTTGCGGGATATGCTGCGCGCCCGCGCCTTCGAGGAGGCAGCTGCCCAAGCCTACGCCCAGGGCGAGATTGCCGGTTTTCTGCACCTCTACCCGGGCGAGGAGGCCGTCGCCGTGGGCGTGCTGCACGCCGCGGAACCCGGTGACTATGTCGTCAGCACCTATCGGGAACACGTGCACGCCCTGGTGCGCGGCATCCCGGCCGCAGCCATCTTTGCTGAACTCCTGGGCAAAAAGACGGGCGTGAGCGGCGGCATGGGCGGATCCATGCACCTCTTCGATCGGGAACGGCGCTTTCTCGGCGGTTACGCCATCGTCGGCGAAACCTTCCCCATCGCCCTCGGCGCCGCCTACGCCGTGGCCTACCGCCAGCTTCCCGAAGCCGTGCTCTGTTTCTTTGGCGACGGCGCCGTCAATCAGGGGACCTTTCACGAGTCGCTGAATATGGCCGCCCTCTGGCGCCTCCCCATCCTTTTCGTCTGTGAAAACAATCGCTACCAGATCGGCACCGAGATCCATCGCCACTCCGCCGTGACGGAAATCTACAAGCGGGCCTGCGGCTACGGCATCCCCGCCGAGAAAGTGGACGGTATGGACGTGCTGGCCGTCCATGAGGCGACCCGCCGCGCCTTGGCGCGGGTTCGGGCGGGGGAGGGGCCGCAATTCCTGGAGATGGAAACCTATCGCTTCCGCGGCCACTCCATGGCCGATCCCGGGAGCTACCGCCCGACGGTGGAAGTCCAGGCCTACGAGGCCAACGATCCCATCGCCGCCACTCTGCGCGGCGTCGAGTTTCACTATCCTTCGGCGGATGAGCTGGGTAGCGGCCACGATTGCATCCAGGGCTTTTGCGACCATTGCTGTCAGGAGGGGCACCTGGACGAGGCCGCCCTCGCCCGACTTCGGCAGGAGGTCGCCGACGAAATCGCCGCCGCCCGCGACTTTGCTCGCCAAAGCCCTGCGCCCTCCATGGACGACGCCTGGGCAGCCTTGCTGCGCAACCGTCGGTACGACCGTCTCTTCGAGGAGCAAGCCCCATGACGACCATGCGTTACTGGCAGGCACTGAACCGCGCCCTGGATGCCGAAATGGCGGAGGACGACGCCGTTCTGCTGCTTGGGGAAGACGTAGGCCTCTATGGCGGCACCTATCGCGTAAGCGAAGGACTGCTCGCCAAGTACGGCGAGTGGCGGGTGCGCGACACCCCCATTTCCGAAAACAGCTTTACGGGCCTCGGGGTAGGCGCCGCCATGCTGGGACTGCGCCCGGTGGTGGAGATCATGACCATCAATTTTGCCCTACTGGCCATGGACGCCATCGTCAACATGGCCGCCAAAATCCCCTTCATGTCCGGCGGCCAGTTTCCCATGCCCCTGACCGTGCGTATGCCCGGCGGTGTCGCCCGCCAGCTCGGAGCCCAACACTCGCAACGATTGGAGGCCATGTTCCTGGGCGTTCCCGGCCTGCGCATCGTCGTCCCGGCCACACCCCAAGACGCTTACTGGCAGCTGCGTCAGGCCATCCGCAGCGACGATCCCATCCTCGTCCTGGAACACGAGCTGCTTTACTTCACCGAGGGTGAGGTGGACGAAAACCTGCCGGCGCCGCCGTTGCACCAGGCCATCTGCCGACGGGCCGGTACGGATTTGACCTGCATCAGCTACTCGCGCATGGTATCCGTAGCCGAAGCCGCCGCCGAGCAACTGGCCAAGGACGGTATTGCCATGGAAATCATCGATCTGCGCAGTCTGAATCCGGTGGACTGGGACCGTTGCATGCATTCCGTGGAAAAAACGCACCGGGCCTTGATCCTGGCCGAGGACCCGCGTTTCGGCGGCGTCTCCGGCGAGCTGACCGCCACCCTCCAGGAACGGTGCTTCTACTGGCTGGATGCACCCATCGGGCGCTTGGCGGGGCTGGATATACCAACGCCCTTCAACGGTGCGCTGGAGGCCGCGAGTATTCCGCGCGTCGCCGATGTCGTCACCGCCGCCAAGGCCCTGCTATCACCGGATAAGGAGCGCTGAGCATGAAAGATCCCGTCACGATGCCCGTGCTATCCGACACCATGGAAACCGGCCGCCTGGTGCGCTGGAACAAGGCCGTGGGTGACCCCGTTCGAAAGGGGGAGGCCATTGCCGAGGTGGAGACGGACAAAGCCATCCTCGACGTCGAAGCCTTTGCCGACGGTTACCTAGCCGGACCTTTGGCGCCCGTGGATGTGGATATCCCGGTCCGCCAGACCATCGCCTACATTGTCGATACACCAGCAGCGGCGCAGCCGGGAGAGGATGCACAGTCCGCCGTGCAGAGCAGTCCTGCTGCAACAGCAAGCGATACCGTCGATCCGGTCCAGACGGATGCCGTCAGCAGCGCCGCGCAGAAGACGAAAAGCAGCGAGGCGAAGCAGACCGCCACCAGCCATCCAGCAGAGCACGGCACGATCCCAAAAACCGGGACGGCGGCAGCACAGGGGCAAAACACCGAGGCCGCCTCCGAAGCAGCCCCTCCGGGGGCTGATGCCGCGCCCAAGCCGAGCCAACAGGACGAGGGTCCCGCCGGCGAGGCGATGTTGGTCTCGCCCTACGCGCGCGCTCTTGCTGCGGATCTGGGGGTGGATGTACGTAACCTTCGACCCGGCGCCGACGGTCGCGTGCACGCCGCCGAGGTTCTGGCCGCGGCCATGGCGGGTCCGGAACCGGATCTGCGCTATGGACCACCCTACCGCGTGGAAAGGCTGCGACCCATGCGCGCGGCAGTGGCGCGCAACATGGCCGCCACCCTTGACACCCCCACCTTTCAGATCGGCTCGCGCCTGCCGCTAGGGACCCTGCACCAGCAGGCCAAAGACCGCAAGGTGAGCCTGACCCTGGCCCTGGCGCGGGCCTGTGCCTTGACCGTCGCCGAAGACCCTTGGTTCAACCACGCCTGGACCCGCGCCGGTCTCGCCCGGCGGGAACGGGTGGACATCGGCATCGCCGTCGATACCGGCGACGGTCTGGTGACTCCGGTCCTGCGCGATGCTGCTCGCCGCCCCCTCAAGGAGCTGGCCGAGGACTGGCGCATCCTCTTGGGCAAGACCCGTAAAGGACGACTCGCGCCCGAGGACTACGAAGGCGCCACCTTCTATCTGTCCAATCTCGGCGTGTTTCCCCACGTCACCCACTTCAACGCCATCGTGCCCACGGGCGCTTCGGCCATCTTGGCGGTCGCCGCCAGCGATGCCGAGGGCCGAACGGATTTTACTCTGAGTTGCGACCATCGGGTGATCTTCGGAGCGGACGCCGCGCGTTTTCTCGGTCGCTTGGCCGAACGCCTGGAGCATTGCCAGTGGCTGGAGGACTAACGTCTACGCTGCTCTGCATCAACAGCGGCTCATCTTCGCTGAAGTTTGCCGTTTATGCCCTGCCCGTCGTCGATCAAGGCCAGTGCCTGGCCGAGGGCGCGGTAGAACGCATCGGCCAGAGTGTGGGTCGGCTCTGGATCCAGACCGCAAACACGGACCGGCACGAAGAACGCGGCCACTTTGCCGACCCCGGCACGGCCCTGGCCGCCCTCTTCCGCAGCTTGGACACCCTGTCCTGTCCGCGTCCGGCGGCGGTCGGCCACCGGGTGGTCAGTGGCGGGCCGCGGCGGCTGGAGCACACTCGGATCGATACCGACGTCCTCCAGGATCTACGCAATGCTCTGGCCTTCGCCCCCCTCCACCTCCCCGCCGAGATTGCCGCCATCGAAGCCGTCGCCGCCTCCTGGCCGGAGATCCCCCAGGTCGCCTGTTTCGATACCGCCTTCCATCGCGATATCCCCGAGGTCGCCGCGCGTTTTCCTCTGCCCCGCAATCTCTGGCACGAAGGGGTGCGCAAGTATGGTTTCCACGGCCTCTCGTATGAGTACATCGTGTCGCAGTTACCCGATGCGGGGCGCGGCCGCAGCATCGTTGCCCACCTGGGCAACGGCGCGAGTCTGGCCGCCATCGCCGACGGTCGCTGTCTCGACACCAGCATGGGCCTGACCCCTACTGGCGGTGTGGTCATGGGCACCCGCAGCGGCGATCTGGATCCCGGTGTCCTGCTCTACCTCATTGAGGAGAAGGGCTACAACGGCCCGCAGCTGGAGCGGCTCCTGAACCGCCTGGCGGGGATGCTGGCCATCTCCGGCGTGAGCGGTGACGTCCAGACCCTGCTGGCACAGCGGGACAAGGAGCCGCATGTGGCTCAAGCCTTGGACATCTTCGCCTACAGCGTGCGCAAGACCATCGGCGCCTACATGGCCGTCCTCGGCGGACTCGATCGCCTGGTCTTCACCGGCGGCATCGGCGAGCATGCCGCCCCGTTGCGCTGGTCCATCTGCCGGCCTCTGGAAGGCCTTGGCATCCGTCTCGATCCCGTAGCCAATACCGACGCACGCCGCTGCATCTCCCGGGAAGACAGTCCCATAGAGGTACTGGTGATCCCCACCAACGAGGACCTCACCATAGCCCGACACACTCAGCGCATCGCTAGCCTGGCCTAGTCCAGGTCGCCCGGGTCCTGGTCCGGATGGAAGCCGCCGTAGACCGCCAGAGTAAGCGAGGCGGGCCGCCATGAGATGGGCGATATAGACTCAAGGCCGAAGGGCCACGCGCACGGTACGCAGGTCGGCTCGACCGTGATCGTCCACGACCCGCAGGCGATAGACGCCCGGTCGCCCGGGGCGCCAATCCAGGCTCTGTCCGCTCACGGTCTGACCCAGATAGGTTTTGTCGGCAAACCAGTATAGGCGGGCCACATCGCCGTCGGCATCGGCGCTCAAGTGCAAGGGCGCCCAGGTATTGCCGCTGGCAGCGACCAGATAGGTCAAGCCGCGCAGGGGACTGCGGATCCGAGGCGCGGAACCCTCTACCGAAGTCTCGGCCGCATTGCCGCAAGCCGATGGCGTGGGCGGTCGCGCACGGGGAATGCCGGCGTTGGCAAAAACCTGGCGCAGCTCGCTGGGCCAAAAGGCATAGACGCGCCGTTCGTGGCGCGCCGGGTCGTAGGGCGGACAGACCGCCCGACCGCTCAGCCGATCGATCCACACCGGCCGATACACCGTGTCCACGGCAATGGGCGACACGCCGGGAATGAACCAGCTCCAGCCCTTGCGCGGACACCAGACTGTCGGCAGAGCGCCACTGGAGAGACAGACCTCCACGCGGCGTAAGCGCGGTGGCGGCAGGCTACGAACTCCCTCCATCGCTATGCCATTGGCTCGCAGAGCGTCCAGAGTGCGAAACAGCAGAGGTGCCGCCACCTCGGCACCGATCAGCGCTGGATTGGCAGTACCGTCGAAATTGCCGACCCAGACCACCAGCACGTACGGACCGAACACCGCCACGCTCCAGGCATCGCGAAAACCGGACGAGGTTCCCGTTTTCCAGGCGACGGGCAGATCCTGTGGCTGCCCCGTCCGGGCCACCAGGGGCGCTGGATTCTGGCGCAGTATATCCAAGGTCAGGTAGCTGGCCTCCGGACTGAGCAAACGCGTTGCCCCCTGCGTCGCTGCCGGGGTACTGCTCGCGAGCAAAGACAGAGGCCGCCACACTCCCCCATGGTTCAACAGGGCATAGAGGCTGGCCAGCTCCTGCATGCTGATCTCGCCCCCGCCCAGCACCAGTGCCAGGCCATAGTGGGATTCCGGCGCCAGCCCCGCGATATGGGCCATGCGCAGAAAGTCGTAGAAACTCGGGTGATGCAGATGGGCTGCGACATCTACGGCGGGGATATTGCGGCTGCGGATGAGGGCCTCGGTGACCGTGATGGGCCCCTCGAAGCGGCTGTCGAAATTCTCCGGCGTGTAGGGACCAAAGGCACTGGGCACATCGCGCAGTACCGTGGCCGGGGTCACCAAACCCTGATCGAAGGCCAGCGCGTAAATGAAGGGCTTCAGGGTGGAGCCGGGGGATCGTTTTGCCAGGGTGCCGTTCACCTGACCGGAAATCTCGCTGTCGAAATAATCGGCCGAGCCCACCAGCGCACGCACGCCCATGTCCCGAGTGTCCACCAGCAGGGCAGCGGCGTTGCGGATGCCTTTCAGACGCTGCTCCCGAACAAAGCTGCGCAACTGCCCGGCCACGATCCGCTGCATGCCGAGGTCGAGACTGGTGCGCAGCTCCGCCGGCATCTGCTCCTGCTTCAGCAGCGTACGGGTCTGCTGTTCCAAAAGCACCTGCTCCACAAACCAGGGAGCACGGAAGGGCAGCTGCGGCACGCCGGACAGATCCAAGGGAAGGCGCAGCGCTGCGTCCTCGGCGAGTGTCACCCGATGATGGATGCGCCACTGTGCGTAGAGCCGCTGACGTGCCACCGCCAGAGCCCTATTGCCTCCCTCCTGGATACGGCCACGTTGCCCGGGATCCTGCGGCAAAACGGCCAGTGTCAGCACTTCCGGTAGGCTGAGGGCGGCGGCGGAATGACCGAAATAGATTCGGCTCGCCGCGCCGACGCCCTGAATGTTCCGACCGAAAGGTGCATAGTTGAGGTACGCCTCCAGGATCTGCGCCTTGGAATAATGGAACTCGAGGTCCAGCGCATAAAGAATCTGTCGCAGCTTTCCGAGGGGATGGCGCGTATCCAGATTCCACAAGAGGCGGGCCAATTGCATGGTGATGGTAGAGCCGCCTTGGGGATGCTGATGGCGCAGATAGCTGCGGTAAGCACCGCGCAGCAGACTCCAGGGGTTGAAGCCAGGCTCCCAATAGAAATAGCGATCTTCCTTCAGGAGCATGGCTTCGCGCAGACGTGGGTCGATGCCTGCCAGCGGGGTCCAGAGCCGGTACTGTTCGTCCTGGGCCAAGGTGAGGCGCAGCCACTGACCGTGACGATCCGTCACCAGCGTGGATTGCGCCCGCCAGTTCTCCAGGGTCGGGCTGCCCCGCAGGGGGTCGTGGCGCTCGAGGTACCAGGCCCCCACAAGCAACGCGACCAGCAGCACGACGGCCGGACGATGCCAGCGGTGGCCAGCCCTTGCGCGCCCCTCCGCCTCAGCCACGCGTCTTGGCATCTTGCCAACCGATCAACGCTGGCCTCAGGGCTTCGCCTGCGCCGCCGTCTTCGAGCTCTTCGGCGCGGGCGCTTCCGTGACCTTCAGTACGCCCTCGGCCGGCGCATAGGCCCGCTTGCGACGATCGTACAGACTCTCCGCGTAGATAGGTGCCGTTGTAAAGCTCCCCACGCTGGTCGGTCGGATGCGATAGACGTACTCCTGGGCCTTCTCCTCGGCACGGGCGTAAAGCAGCACGCGGTCCTCGCGAACTTCGACGAACGCTGGCGACAGGGTCGTCCCGGGTTGCGCCAATGGGTCCGCATCCGGGACATCCGCATCCCTCTGCGCATCGCCGGTATCGGCCGCATCGGCGTCTTCCTCCTCGCTCGTCTGCAATTGGGCTTGGACTGGAGCCGCCTCCCTGGACGCGCTCACCACCTCGAAGCCGCCCGGGAGGACGTCGACGATAGCCACATCGTCTACAGGATTCTTGAGACTACGCAGACGGATGCGGACCGTTATCTCCTGCCCCAGTTCCAGGCTGTGCACCCGCTTGCCTCGACTGTCCCGGTATTCACGGAGGATCTCTATGCCGTCCTGAACTGCCTTGGTGGGCATTTCGCGCAGATAGCCGGTCTGACTGAGGCTGTACCAGGCGGGGCGTTGCGGGTCGCCGCCCTTGGACCGGGAGAGGCGCAAGGCGCGGCTGGCGGGATCCAGCATGCCTTGCAACAGCGCTCCGCGTACCGCGCCGAAAGTGCTGAAGCCGTCATCCTTGCCAGCGCGGGAGCTCTGCGCCATGGAGAGGCCGTCGGGCGGCAGTGCACCTTGGGGTAGATTGGCCAGCGCCAGGAGGGTCAGAGCAGAAGACAGAGAGTTGTAGCGATCCTCGCTCACCAGCCTGAGCATCCCGTCCAGACGCTCCGTGCTGAGATCCGCTGCGAGCCTGGGGAAATGTCGCTCCACCAGCGCCAAGGTCTGAGCGCGGCGAATGAGGGGATCGTCATAGTAGCCATAGTGCCAATCCTCGTCAGGATCTTTCAGGAAGCGCTGCCAGGGGCCGCGGATGAGCTCCTTCGCGGCATCCTGCTGCTTCAGCATTTGATAGGAGGCGGCCAGATAGACGGCGGCCAGATCCTGTTTCCAGACAGCCGGATAGCCTTTCTGGAGCCGCTGCTGAACCCCGGCGATGAGATTGCTGGTGACCTGACCCGATGCCGTCAAGACGTAGATGGCATAGGCGCGCGCCCGCAGCTCCGGCAAGGACCCCAGACCGTCGTCGGCAGCCATGTGCCTCAGATAGGCCAAGCCCCGATCCAGCATCCCTCCGGGAATGGTGAGGCCACCCTGCCGGGCCTGGAGCAGGAAATCCACGGCATAGGCCGAAACGAAGGGATCGGCCACCGGGGTAGCCGTCCACACCCCAAAACCACCCTCGCCGTTCTGCCGATTGCTCAGGGTGTCGAGCATGCGGGCCAGCTGCTGCGGCGCGCGTTTCGCCGCATCCGGACTCTCGGCAAACTCGGGCCGCTGTACCGAGATGAGGGCCGGGGTCGCGATGGAGATGAGCTGCTCCGTGCAATAGTGGGCATAGTTCTGTAGATAGGTGGTCAAAGCTCCGGCCAGAACCAGGGGAGAATAGGACAGAGCCGCAAGACGCTGGGAGCGCTCCGGAAAGAAGTCCTGCAAAGGGGCGATGGTCAGGGTCTGGCCCGCTTTGAGCCGACCGGAGGCGAGCTCTGTGACCCGCGGGGTTGCCGGCCGGACCGACACCGACATCCGTCGCAGCGCCGCGTGATCGCCCGCCGAAACCCGATAACGCAGCACGCTCGGTCCCAGTCGCGTCAAGGCCCTTACCGGAAAATGCGCGAGCCCGGATTGGCCCGGTGCAAGCCGCAGCTCCTGCAGCTTCGGACCATCCAAGGCCAGCCCCGGCTCGACCTGCAGCTCCACCCGCAGACTGCCCCCACCCGGGGTACCGGCCGGAAGATTGTTCACGACCTGTACACTGGCATCGAAGCGGTCACCCGGTGCCACGGCAGAGGGGACGTTGGGGCTCAGCACAAAGTCCCCGCGGACGGTGGTTTTCCCTTCCGCGATCCCCATGCGCTCCGGCGTCACGGCCACAGCCATGAGTTTCAGCTCGCCGTTGAAGGACTCCGGCACGGTATAGTGGAACTGGCGGCTGCCATCGACGGAAACGATCCCCGACCACCAGGCCACGGGGGCCTCGTGCTTGGACTTGAAAGGATTCAGGAGCTGGCGGCGACTGGCATCCTCGTCACCTCCGACGTGGCTGGCATCCAGGAACTGGCGGAAACTCGGGAGGATGAGATCCAGGATCTGCGCCGACTGAACCTCCAGCATACGCTTGCGCAGGAAGTAATCCAGGGGGTTCTGCAGACGATAGTGGGCTACCTGGAGGATACCCGCATCCACGGCAAACACCGCCACTCGGGACTTGCCAGCGGTCTTCACCGTGAGATCCAGGGTCTGCCCCGGCTTGATGTGCTGCGGCGCCTCGATCTGCAGGGCTTGAGTACGTGCGGAACGATCCACCGAAAACGGCACGACGCCATAGCTCAGAGGACTGGTGAAAATATCCGCAGCCGAGGGATCCCGGACGAACTGGACGTTGACGTAGGCATTGCCCTCCAGCCCCTGCGGTACCCGAATGTGCTGCACCGAGGCCGAGGAATCGGCATGGAACCAGGCCCAGGAGTAGACCTTGTCGCGCTCGATGGTGATCAGTCCATTGCCGGCGTAGGGGGCCCGGACGGCCACGGTGATGGTATCGCCCGGCGCGTAGTCCTTGCGATCCAGTCGCAGCTCCAGTTCGGCATTGCGCTCCAGGGATCGGCTGAGATCGGCATTGCCCGCCACCGTGTAGTCGATGCGATTGAGGCGACGTCCATCGCGATCCACCAGGATCAGGGCAAAGTTTCCCGGTCTCTGGGTCGGCAGCGCATATTCCAGTGGCCCCGCCCCAAGCCTAAGCGCTGTGCTACTCAGCTCCGTCTCCTTGCGCCGGGACTCGTACTTGTATACCCCGGAATCCTGTTTGGTGAGTACGGAAACGTAGCGGGATTCGACGATCTTTGCCCGCAGGCCATCGACGGCCACCGCCTGCAGTGTGGGATTCACGGCGACGATGCGGACCTTGCGCGATGCATCGCGGGGTATGAAATCGAGGTCATCCTCACTTTTCACGCCCACCAGATAATCGGCACTGGACACCAGGGTGCTGGCCTGCGCCGCCACACTGCGGCCACTGCCTGGCTCAAAGACCTGGGTGTAGAGGTTCAGGGTATAGGTAGCGGGGGCAAAGCCGGACAGATCCACCGGAAAGACCAGCCGACCGCTGTCGTCCGTCTGCATGTCCTGGAGGGATTCGGAATACCCCTCCTTGGCCGCATTCGGATCCGAGAAGCGATAGTCGGCCCACTCGGCAAAGGCCGGTACCGTGGGCCGCAGCTGCAGGCTGGCGCTCACCCGCCGCTGCGCGGCCGGCGTACCATAAAGGGTATCGGCCTGCAGCTCGGCCTTGAGTCCGGCGGGCTTGACCCAGCCGCGAGTCACCGCCGGCAGAAAAGCCAGGCGCGAACGCGTCTGATCGGGCTCGAAGGCTTTCACCTGCACCGTCGTCGAGCCGAGGCGCTCGCGACCCTCATCCTTCGCCAGATAGAGTTCGGCGGTCCAGGTACCGGTGGGTGCGCTGTCGACGCTGCGGTAACTCCAGTCCAGGAAGCCATCGCTATCGGCGCGCAGCTTCTCTCGAGCGATGACGCGCCCGCGAGCGTCGTTGAGCTGGATCTCCAGCGGCAAGCCGCTCAGGTCACCTTTCCAGTTGGCGGTACGCAGAATGATGCCCAGATGCATGCGCTCGCCGGGGCGATAGAGCCCCCGATCGGAAAAGAGGAAGGCACTGAGGTCTCCGGCATCGCGCGCATTGGGCGCACCGCCCACGTCAAAACGCGAGTAGTTCAGTTCGCGATCACCGCGATCGATGGGCAGGAAAGAAAAATCCAGACCATCGCCGCCGGTCGCGGTAAAGGCGACGGGACGCCGCTCATGCTGGAACTCCTTCAGTGTCGGGAAGTGGACATGGCCCTCCGCATCCGTGGTCGCTGTCTGCAGGATCTGACCATTCACCGCCAGGACTCGGACCACGGTACCCGCTACAGGCCGTCCTCGGCTCAAGGACTGAACGAAGACCTCCCAGCTGCCGTCACCGTTGCGCTTGGCAAGCAGTCCGAGATCCGTGATGACGATGAGGCGACTGTCCTGGTCCGCGCTGTCACTGTGGTAGCGGTCGTCGTCGAAGGCATCGGGATCGCCTTGCCAGCGCTTTGGCTGCTGCGGGTTCCAGGGAGCCAGCTGCAGCAGGAAAACGCCGCGCTCGCGGCTGTTCTGTGCCAGGTAGGGACCCAGATCGAAACCGCGATAGTGAAGACGACTGGGATCGCCGGCGGGCAGGACCACTTTCTGTTGAAAGCGGGCCACCAGGTGCTCGCTGCCGATCTGCAATCGAGGATTCCGGAAATCGCCACGGTTGAGTGCCACGAGATGCTGCAGCTGCTCCGGTTGCAAACGCCCGATCCGCATCTCGATCCCCGGAAGATTACGGGCCACCACCGATACCTGGCGATCGCCATTAAGCGTCAACAAAGAGCCAGAGCCCATGAACTTCAATAGCTTAGGGTAGTCCGGAACGCGCATGGTCCAGCTGGCCGAACGGCCCAGCTGGTAGCCTCCCACCGCCGTCAGGCCCGCTCGGATTTCTACGTAGATGCTGCGCCGTGGCGGTGCCTGCAGCCGGAAGGACTGCAGCGTGGCCGCGTCCCGCTCCGTAGGCTGCAGATCCAAAGCCACCGGGCTCGCACGTTGCAGAACCTGGGCGGATACCGCGGAAACTGGCCAGTCGTCCCGCCGCGCTCCGGAATCGTCCGTCTCCGGTAGCAACCAAACCCGTATCTGCCTTTGCAGGTCCTTGCCCGACACTGGCGAGCTGGACTCAACCAACAAAGTCTGATGGGGGATGCCCTGCTCGTCGTTCACCAGCGCAAGCTTCACCTCACTGAGGCTCAGGCTGTACAGTCCAGGGATGGTGACACGACCCTGCTGCGGCTCCGTCGTGGCCGGTCCACCGCGCTGACTGCGCACCCCCTTGGCCACCGTCAGCAGCATCTGTCTACTGTCTACCGAGGTCGACAACCGCTCGGAGCGCACGAAGGCCTGGAGCCCGCGGGGATCGTAGGTGATGGTCGCGCGGACCGCGCGGCCGGGACGGAACAGACCTTGCAGGTCGGGGTCGGGCAACTGCTCACGCAGACTCACCGCCTTGGTCAGGGTCTCCGGGGCTACGGGGTAATTGAATTTTAGCGTGAAAATGGCCGATTTCTGGAGTGGATTTTCCGGATCCTGATAGAACTCCGCCCGCTCTATGGCATAGGTGAAAGGCGCCGTGTGGAACTCGTAGCGAGTCTTCTGCAGACCTGCGCCGGTACGCAGCGCCTTTTTAGGGTCGATACGCAGGCGAAAGTTTTGACCCACGGGCCAGTCCGTCTGCGGCGTGAAGAGCAGTCGGTCATCGCCTTCCCAGCGCCATTGACCCGCGATGTGCGGCCGCAGTTCCAGACCGGCCCCGGCCAGCTTGTCTACCAGGGCCAAGGGGGCTGCAGGGTCGGAAAATTTCAGAATGAGGGGATGAATCGCCACCGGGGTCTTGTTGTAATCCGCCACCGCGGGCGCCTGCAGCTCCAGCGCGATCCCGCTGGGTTGCGGTCGATGACTGTACCAGCGGTAGCCGCGCTCGAGGCCAAGGCCGGTGCCTACGAGCAGCAGCATCACGATCATGGCGGTGAACGGTCGGCTGCGCAGCCCACGCCCGAGCCTCTTGAGCCACTGTGGCCCCACCCAGTAGATCGTGCCGAAGAGGGCGACCCACAGCTTCGCGAGTCGCACTTGCAAACGGCTCAGCCCTGTGGCTGCACCCTGTCCCGGGGGAGGCGTGGAATCCGGGGACCCTTCGTTGGCTTCGTCCATAAAACCCGGTCCTCCCCTTCCTGATCCGTCAGCCTAGGCGTGAGCAAGCCACGGACGGCCGGTTCCAAGCGCGTCCCTGGTCAGTCGGTATCTTCGATATCGCGAGGGAGGTGACCCGATAGTCGAGGCGCGACCTCCCCGGAAGGGGGGCAGAGGAGGCGAAGCAGGAAGAGTGCAAATCGCGAGACGGATACCCGCCGGGCACCCTTGCGCCGTGCGGACAGCTGATCTGGAGGACCGGGCTTGCCGGAATCACAGAATCTACATCAAGACATACCGCGGCAAACCTCGTAGACAAGGCACGCACGTCTTCGCTCCCTCATGATTTTGTTCTCAGACTAGCGGCCAGACCTGTCGACGTCAAGGCGGCAAAATCGGCAAAGATACCTGGCCTGGCGGACCTTGGCAGGCTGGGCAGAGCGCGGTACGGGACAACATCGCCTCCCCCAAATCCGGAGCGGTTTTCCCTTGCGCCCTTGCAGATGTGAACACAGACAAGCAGAATATGCGGATGTTTACGTCAGGAGTGACCCGCGCAAACGGCGCGGTCGCGCCCAGGAAGCGATCGATGAGGTATTCTTAATCCCATGCCAGCCAATTCCCAGGCTCTGGAGCAGGACGATAGTCCCTATTGCTGCTGCTCGGCGGCCACTTTCAATGAGATTCTCGAAAAACAGCGGGCCAATCCCCTGCCCTTCATGGAACTGCTGATGGTTCACGCCGGTTGCGGCAGTGGCTGCGGCAGCTGCATCGAAGAGCTGGAAGCCTTCTTGCGCGATCACGACGCCTATCTCGAGGATTGAACCCTCCTCCCTGCGCCTTTCGCCCTCCTCGGTGGCTGCCCGATGGCCACTGGGAGACCCTGTGGGCGCCTTTTCTGGCGCGGGCGCCGCGACCTCGCTATCGGCGGGAAATCTGGACCACGCCCGACGCCGACCGCCTGGCCGTGGACTGGGTCGATGGTCGCGACGATCGGCCGGTGGTCGCACTCTTCCACGGCCTTGCCAGCAGCAGCCGAGGTCACTATGCCCGCGCCTTTGCCGACCGTCTGCAGCGCCAGGGCTGGACCGGAGCCCTGGTGAATTTCCGCGGCTGCGGCGGCCTCGATAACCTTCGCCCACGCGCCTACCACGCCGGTGACAGCGCCGAGCTGCGCTGGATCCTGGCAGCCCTGGCCGAGCGTTTTCCGGAACGCCCCCTGTTCGCTGCCGGCGTTTCCCTGGGCGGCAACGTGCTCCTCAAGTATCTGGGTGAGGAAGGCAGGGCAACACCGCTGCGCGCCGCTGCCGCCATCTGCGCCCCCATCGATCTCACCGCCACCGCCACCTATCTGGATGCGCCCCAGAACCGGGTCTACGCGGCTTTTTTTCTACGCACCCTGAAAGCCAGCATGGGCCGCTATCGCCGCCGCTTTCCGCAGATGGCGGACTGGCAGGCCGTGCGCCGGGCTCGCAGTCTGCGCGCCTTTGACGACGCCTTCACGGCACCGGTCCACGGCTTTGCCGATGCCGCCAGCTTCTGGCGTGAGTCCTCCGCCGGCCCCTTGCTCAAGAACATTTCCGTGCCCACCTGGTTGCTCCACAGCGCCAATGATCCTATCGTACCCATCGATAGCGTCCGTGCCTGGGCCATCAGCTCCCAGGTCATTCCCTGCGTCACCGACGGCGGCGGACACGTGGGCTTCGTCAGCGGCAAGCTTCCAGGTCACCTGTATTGGCTCGCCGAGAGCCTCATCGCATTCTTTGAAGGACAATGGCGCCATGAGCAAGGGTAAACACAGTCACAGTACCGCACCGAGGCTGCGCATCCTCCTCGCCGAGGCCATCGCCATGGGGCCGGGCAAGGCAGAGCTGCTGCGCGCCATCCAGCAGCACGGGTCCATATCGGCGGCGGCGCGGGCCATGGGCATGAGCTATCGCCGCGCCTGGCTGCTGGTGGATACCATGAATCGCTCCTTCGTCGAACCGCTGGTGGGCACGGCAACGGGCGGCAGTCGCGGTGGCGGCGCCCGCCTCACACCCCTGGGTACGGAAGTCCTACGCCGTTACGAAGCCATGGAGAGCAAGGCCGAGAGCGTCCTGCAGGCGGACATGGACGATTTCCGGCGGTGGCTACGGCCAGACGGCCCGCTTCCAGCCAGCGGTGAGGACGCCCCCTCGTGAAGAATCTGCTCCGTGAAATCCTCTGCAGTCGTGTCTACGATGTCGCCCGGGAGACCCCATTGGAGGCCGCTCCCAAATTGTCGGCGCGCTTGCAACGTGCGGTACTCTTCAAGCGCGAGGATCTCCAGCCCATCTTCAGCTTCAAGATCCGCGGTGCCTACAACCGCATGGCCCACCTCAGCACCGAGGAGCGGGCGCGCGGGGTCATTGCCGCCAGTGCCGGCAACCACGCCCAAGGGGTGGCCTGGGGCGCCCGCCATCTCGGCATCGACGCCGTCATCGTCATGCCCCGTACCACGCCCGACATCAAGATCCAGGCGGTGCGCAGCGCCGGCGCCGAGGTGATCCTGCACGGCGACAGCTATTCCGACGCCCAATTGCACTGCAACCGTCTGATCGAAGAAACGGGCATGGTCTTCATCCACCCCTTTGACGACCCGCTGGTCATTGCCGGCCAGGGGACGGTGGGCGCCGAGATCCTGCGCCAGCACGGCGAGGGACTGGAGGCCATCTTCGTGCCCGTGGGAGGTGGCGGTCTCATCGCTGGCGTCGCTGCCTATCTGAAGGCCATCGTACCGGAGCTGCGCATCATCGGTGTCGAGCCCTTCGAAGCCGATGCCATGTACCGTTCCTTGCAGGCAGATTCCCGCATCGCCCTGGAACAGGTGGGCATCTTCGCCGATGGCGTGGCCGTGCGTCAGGTGGGCAAGCACACCTTCGCCCTCTGCCGTCAATATGTGGATGAGATCGTGCGGGTCAGCAACGACGAAATATGCGCTGCCATCAAGGACGTCTTCGAAGAGACTCGGAGCATCATGGAGCCGGCTGGCGCCCTGGCGGTTGCCGGCCTCAAACGCAAGGCAGCAGAAGCGGGACCCTCCAGCGGCGCCTGGGTCGCCATTCTTTCCGGCGCCAACATGAACTTCGACCGCCTGCGCTTCATCGCCGAACGTACCGAAATCGGCGAAAATCGCGAAGCCCTCTTTGCCGTGACCATCCCGGAACAGCCCGGCGCCTTCCGCGCCTTCTGTGCCGCCATCGGTCGGGAGCGCGTGATCACCGAGTTCAATTACCGGCTGCACCGGCGCGACGAGGCGCAGATTTTCGTGGGAGTCGCCGTCCGCGATCGCGCCGACGCCCGCAAACTCCTGCAAGGGCTGCAAGCCCTGGGACATCGCGCCGCGGATCTCTCGGACGATGAGCTGGCCAAGCTGCATATCCGCCACATGGTGGGGGGACACGCCCGCGCGGCACGACACGAGCGCGTATTTCGCTTTGAATTTCCGGAGCGTCCCGGTGCCCTCATGGATTTTCTCGAGAAGACGGGTGGACGCTGGAACATCAGTCTTTTTCACTATCGCAACAACGGCGTGGACTTCGGCCGGGTACTGGCGGGTTTCGAGGTGGATCCCGCCGACGCCCAGGACTTTGCCCGGATGCTCGCCTCCTTGGAACTCCCCTACGCCGAAGAGACGGACAACCTCGCCTATCGCCTCTTTCTCGATCAAGGCGACCGAGACGACTCGGAGAAAGCAGCCGAGATACCGCGCGTGGCGCCCCTAGTGGTCGCGGGCGAACATCAGTCGTAGGGATTCACCGATGCCTTGGGCCATCCCGTGCCAGCGGCGCGCAAGCTCTGGCTCGAGGTGGTCGGCCATGGTCTCCTGAAAGAGGGCCAGCCAATCGTCCACCAGGGCGTTGCTGAGCCCGAGAGGTGCATGCTTGTCCCCCAGGGCATAGCGAAAGTCCTTGTAGGGCAGTCCACCCATGACCGTCCACCAGTAGTGGGTGAGGCGCTCCTTGTGCAGATCCCAGTCGCCGACCACGGAAAAAGGCCCCGCCAGGGTCGGGTGGCGTTGAATACGCTCGTAGAAGTCGTCGACCACGGCGCGGATGGTGGGCAAGCCGATCTTGTCGCACAGAGGCTCCAGACGGCGCTTGGGCAGCACATTCAGGTCATGGGTCATGGTGAGGCACTCCGATGATGGCGATGCCCATAGTGTACCCTGCCAGCACCTACGACCCTAGCCCAGATAGTCCGCGGTCTGTGTGATATCGCGCCGATGGGCGAGCCCGACAAGGCGAAGCACCAGGGTCGCCAGCACCGCCACCAGCAGATTCAGCAGCAGGGCGTAGATCCCGACGTAGCCTGGAATCGTCCAGCTACCCAGGGACAGGGCATAGACGGATTTCTGAAAACTCGTCAGAGACAGGGCCCAGATCCCCCAGCCCATACCGGCCAGCCACCCCATCAGCAAGGCGCGGGGATCGAACCAGCGGGTGTAGAGTCCACCGGCGATGGCCGGCAGGGTCTGCAAGATGAGGATACCGCCCATCAGTTGCAGCTGGATGGCAAACTGCAAGGGCAGGAAGAGGATGAACAGCAAGGCGCCCAACTTCACCACCAGCGACATCCACTTGGCCATCTGGGTCTCGTCGTGGGGCGAGCACTGGGGTCGAAGATAGGCCTTGTAGAGGTTGCGGGTAAAGAGGTTGGCCGCCGCTATGGACATGATGGAGGCGGGCACGAGAGCACCGATAGCGACTGCTGCCAGTCCCAAGCCAGCAAACCACTGCGGGAAAAAGTGCAAGAGCAGACCCGGCATGGCGAATTGCGGCCCGAAGGTCTGAAAATATGGGGCAAGATCCGGCATTCGGGACAGATCTGCGGCCTGCGCCATGAAGCCCAGCAGAGCGATGAGACCGAGGACGAGGGAGTAGGCAGGCAAGAACACCCAGTTCCAGCGCAGCGTATCCGTGCCGCGGGCCGACAGCACGGCGGTGGTAGCGTGGGGGTAGAACATCAGCGCCATGGCCGATCCCAGAGCCAGGGTCACGTAAAAACTCTGCAGGCCCAGCTGCCCCCCGTGTACCGCGGGCAGCAGCAGGTGATCGCGGGGGACTTGAGCGAATATGGCCGCAAAACCACCCAGCTTGATGGGAAGCACGAGGATCAGCGCGAGGATGGTGATGTATACCAGAGCATCCTTGACGATAGCGATCATGGCGGGCGCACGCAGCCCACTGACGTAGGTGAAGGCCGCAAGGACGGCAAAAGCAACGAAAAGCGGGATCTCTCCCACCCAGCCGGGCCCGGTGGGAAGGCCCAGAGCCGCAATGACCACCTGGATGCCCACCAGCTGCAGGGCAATGTAGGGCATGGTCGCGACGAAGCCGGTGGCGGCCACAGCCAGCGCCAGCAGCGGACTGCCATAGCGGCCGGCGACAAAGTCGGCGGCGGTCACGTAACCGTGCCGGTGCGCCACGGACCACAGGCGCGGCAGTATGGCGAATACCAGGGGATAGACCAGCACCGTGTACGGCAGGGCAAAGAAACCCAGGGCGCCAGCGCCAAAAACCAAAGCCGGTACCGCGATGAAGGTATAGGCGGTATAGAGATCCCCGCCGATGAGAAACCAGGTCACCCACCTGCCGAAACGGCGACCACCCAGACCCCATTCGTGCAGTTCCCGCAGATCGCCGCTTTGCCAGCGAGCAGCACGCAGACCGATCCAACCGACCAGAACAAAACAGACCAGAAAGACCGCGATCGTCCAGAAGTGCATGTCAGGATCCGGCTCGCCGACGACGCAGACGCAGATAGACCAGTCCCAGGAAAACGCTGCACAGGGGTACCCACATCAGTTGCCACCAGTAAAAGAAAGGAATTCCCCAGAGCTTTGGTTCAACCCGGTTGTAAAAAGGAACGATTAAAACGGCTACGCAGGGGATGGCCAGTAACAAGATATCGAACCATCTCAGGCGTTTAGGATGATGGGGATGCCTGGATTCTGTCATGGTGTGTGCGGGGCCGTGAAGATCGGGTTCCATGGTAACGAAGCTACCGTTACGGTAGGCCATTTCGGACATGCGAGACAAGAGCCGGTATGGGCTTCCACACGGGAATCCAACTACAATATGGGGGAATCCCAGGCCAAAGGAGTCTCCCGTGAACGATGCTGTCCTCATCCTCACCCTCAACGACTGTCCCGGTCGTGCCGTTGTCCGCGTCATCGGTCCGGTCTACGGCACCAGTGTGCGTTCACGCACCATCGTCGGTAATTTTCTCGGCGGCGTGCGCGCCATTTTTGGCGGCAAACAAAGCGGTTTCACCCAACTCATCAACGAAAATCGCGACGATGCCCTTGCCGCCCTCGCCGAGCATGCCCAGAGTCTAGGCGCCAACGCCGTCTTGGGGATGCGCTTTGACTCGGGTGAATTCGACTCCGGACAAGGCCAGGCCATGAATGAAATCACCGCCTACGGCACCGCTGTCGTGCTGGCACCGGCATCGGCATGACCCTGCACGATAGCGCAACCGTAGCGATAATACGTTGTTTTATAGCGAGGACTCCCGTAGACTCGGTTTTCCACAGGCACTCTTGGAGGATAACTACATGAGCATCGCAAGCTTGATCGTTTTTCTGCTGATCGGTGCCGTCGCCGGTTGGCTTGCTGGTCTTCTCGTCCGTGGACGGGGCTTTGGCCTCATCGGTGACATAGTGGTCGGTATCATCGGTGCTTTCATCGGCGGCTTTCTGCTCACAGCCCTAGGGCTCGCGGGTCTTTTCGGGGCCGGCATCATCGGCGCCATCGTCGTCGCCTTCATCGGCGCTGCGGTACTGCTTTTCATCATCAAACTCATCAAGAAGGCCTGACGCGCCCAATGCGGGAAAAGGTCGGCGAGCGCCTGGCCTTTTCCCAGAAGCGTGCTATCTATGGAGTATTTACCTAGCCGTGGAGCGCTCATGAATTCCTGCCAAGCCCAACGCGATCCCCGCACCGGCATCGTCCGCCTCGATGGTGAGGCGATGGTTTTCCACTGCAATCACTACAATCGCTTCCTGCAGCTTGTGGTAGAGGATTGCCACTACATCCAGCACGAACCGATCCTGCGGGACTCCGCCGCGGAGATTGCCTACCGGCAGTTGCACAGCCTGTTCCAGCAACATCCGCACTGGACACCCGCCGAGCGCCTGGCTGCTGCGGAGATTCGCTACCGCTATTGCGGATTTGGCGATCTGGAGCTCAGCCCGGCGGCCAGCGGTCTGGAATCTGCCCCCCTGCGCCTCGGGGAGCAGCACTCCCACTACGGTTGCGCCCTGCGCCTCAACTACGGCAAGCGGCGTCAGGCCGGCGAATTCTTCGACCTCGGCTTCGCCATCGGTGCCGTCGCAGCCAGTCTTGATACTACAGGGCACCTCGAACAACCCCGGTTTTTTGGGCAGAACGGCACGTAAAGGTTCAGATCACCCCTGAGAAGGCGATTTTTGGCTGATATCCCCCTATATTTCGACCCTTTCAGG
>NZ_JAGDWX010000027.1 GCF_023256195.1 Acidithiobacillus sp. | reverse complement strand
CGTAGGACGAGGCCGTAAGACCGGTACGGTCGGAAACAAAAAACACCTGCCGTTGCTCCTTTGCTGCCTCCATGCCTTGCTCTCCTATCACCCCCTGGGGGGCCACCTCCCCATGGGCAAAGCTTAGCGCAGATAGATAGCTCGGGGACGACCCCTACATAAACGAACCGCCTGCGCTTCGACTCGGGGTAAATCGCAGACCCTACGGACATGAATAACACACCGGCATGGCGCCAACAACAAAATGTCATGATCTTGTCATAAAATGTTCACAAAAATGTCACATTACTTTGATAAGCTTCTACCTGCAGCAGGAATACACGAATAGGTGCGCCGCAATGCCAACGCAAACTGAGGTAGTCCATTACCCGCACGATCGGTGTCTGACACGAAGGGCACCAAACTGCATGACACAGACGATCCGATCCGATCAAGCACCTTGCGTGCACTTATTTTTCATCCGTAACTAGGGCACCTGGAACCGCATCCATGTTGATGTCCTTTCGACTCAGGTGCAGCCAACTTCCTCATCGTCATGGAGTCCATTCAATGAAGCGTACCGCTCTTATCATTGCCCTCACGACCGCCGGCGTTCTGGATATTGCGACTGCGACGGCCGCGAACGCGCCAAGCAACGACGGTGCTGTCCAAGTAGGAACGGTCTCAAAGAAGGCTAAAAGTTCCAGCACTGCCCGGAAACATGCCCCCCTGAAAGCAGCCTACAGTGAGCACGTCATACCCGAAAAGACTATTCGCAACGCCTCGAGCATGGCCAACGCGCAGACGATACTGGCGCGCGAGCCGTCCATCAACGCGACCTCTGCCGGCCCCAACGGCGTTCGTAGCACCGTGACTTTTCGAGCCTTCAACAGTGGACAATTTTCTGAGACATTTGATGGAATACCGTTGAATGGAGCCTTTAATGGCGGCGCGACCAATCAAGCCTCCGAGAGAAATGCCGTTCCTCTTACACTCAACGATATCAGCTCTGTAGGAATATACAATGGTATCAATAATCCCAGCGTGAATTCCTACAACTCTTTGGGCGGAACCATCAACTACGTACCTCGCCAACCCTCGCATAACTTTGGAGCATCCGTCGGTCTTGGCTACGGAAGTTTTGGCACCTTTCATTGGGATGCCCTGCTGAACACGGGCTCCATCGACGGTTTCCGATCCTTGTTCGCCTACAACCGGCAGACATCCAATGGTTGGTTGGCCAATGATGGTGATCAGAACACCAACTATTACTATGCCGGAATAATGCCCTATAACGATCACCAATCAAAAATATACGCCTACGTTATAGTGAATCGCAACGTCGGCTACACTCCCCACAGCGTACCGCTGGCACTCATCAACCAATTTGGCTACAACTATAATTGGCCGCTGAACTATACCTATTCGACCCAGACCGACACAGAACTGACGGCAATATTGGGCGATAAGACCCTGCTCAATTCTTACACGATGCTCAATGCCAAGGTTTATGCCCAGAATAACAACTACCACCGTATATCGTATACGAATCCAGCATTTGACCAGAACCCAAACCAACCCTATCACCTACCCAATCAGAGTACGGGATATCCCTTCTGGTTGAGCTACCCGGTGCCACCCACCTATGTTCCGGCGAACATTTTCGGATCCACTCATTACGGTACCGACTACCATCTGTACGAGGAGATAAGAAATACCCTCGGCTTCCAGCCCTACCTGCGATTCGCGCTGCCCCACAACACCGTCACCGTTGGTGGTAACGTTAATTACAGCATGGAGCATTCTGCTGAATTCTGGTACGGTTCTTATAATATGCCAAAGATAGGCGGTTACAATAATGCCTGGGACGAGCACGACGAGCGATTGCTGTCGTCAGTCTATATACAGGATAACATCAGCTTGCTCGACGGCACCTTGCATATAACTCCGGGAATCAAATATCTATACGGATACACAGTATCTTCAGACGACATAGGTTTCTATTATCCCATCGGCGGCAGCGTATCCGGATCGTCGGCGTATACCTCACCAACCATCGGCATCAACTATTCTCCGATCAAGCACGTCAGCATTTATGCAGCGTACGGAAGGAACATCAAATTCCCGAACATCGGCGCCTATTACAGCAACATTGCCGAGCAGGACAACGCCGGCAACTATGTTATAGTTCCTGAGAAGGTGCAGCCGGAATATGTCTCGGATTACGAGCTTGGGCTACGCTATGTCAACGCAGGCCTGCACGCATCGGCGGATCTGTACCGAGAGGATTTCAAGAACACGTTCATCAATGTTACCAATGCCCAGGGCCTTAGCGCGACCTTCAATGGCGGCTCCTCGCGATATGAGGGCGGAGAGCTGTCCGTGGAAAACGACTTCGGGCACATTTTGTTCGGCGATTGGAAGGCATTTGCTAACTACTCATACAATCAGGCCGTCTTTGAGTCGTCGTTCAACTCGGCCTACGCAGGCAATGTACAGAGCGGCCAGCCGCTGGCGAATGTGCCGAAGAATATGTTTAATGTCGGAGTGGATTTTTCCAAGGGAAATTTTGGAGCGCAACTCGAGGGCAAGTACGTTTCTGCTCAGTATGTGAATCAACAGTATGCGGGTACCCCATCAAGCCTGCAGATCCCACCCTACTTCATTCTCAATCTCGGCTTGCAGGATACGATCCCAGTGGGCAATTACTACATCAAGAATGTAAAATTGACTCTGGATATCGACAATCTACTAAATCGGCACTACTACCCACGCGGTTTCCAGAACACCGATTATTTTGGAAACACCTATCTATCGGTACTCAATGGTATGCCGCGATACGTCTTCGGCAGCATAACCGCTCGATTCTAGCACCCTCAGCTGATCCGTTTTACAGAGTCTTGTGCCACCGTTGTTCGGTGGCACAGCCCCAATCACGCAAGGCCAAAAAGAATATCCCTACAAGCGAGCCGTGGCTCGCTCGCCGGGTCGAACAACACGACTAGCCTGACCGACAGAACTTCCGATAGATCGTAAAAAGGGCCGGCATTCGCGCTGGATCGTCTCATTGACTTCCCATCAACTCCATCGCGGAGAGGCCGTCCGAAACCATCCTATTTCGCGCGATCACGGAGTTCGATCCTGGTCTCATCCGGATTTCTCGGGACACTTGTCTTCGCCAGCGCCTCGTCGACCAGTTCCAGCCAGTGCAGCACCGGTACGACGGCCTCCTGAGCCAGGTAGAGCTGACAGCCGACATTGGCGGTAGCTATGCATTGCGGCCGATCCGCCTGCAAACTGGCGAGCTTCTGCCGCCGCAGTTGCGTGGCAAGCTGTGGCTGCAAGAGCGAATAGCTGCCCGCAGAACCGCAGCAGAGCTCGGCATCACGAATTACGCTGAGCTGGTATCCCAAACGGGCCAGGATCCCTTCCACCACCCCGCCAAGCTTCTGTCCATGCTGCAGGGAGCAAGGTGCGTGAAAGGCGATGCGCCCCTGCGCGTTCCCTATCGTAGGTCGCGCGGCCAGCTCACGAGCCAGCCACTCCGACGGATCGTAGGTGAGCTCGGCCACCCGCTTGGCCTTGTTGGCGTAGGTAGGGTCGTCCTGCAGATAGTACCCATAGTCCTTGACGATACTGCCGCAACCGCTGGCGCTGACGAGAACGGCTTCGGCACCCTCCTCCAGGTAGGGCCACCAGGCGTCGATATTGCGGCGCATCAGAGCCTTGGCCTCGTCCAAGGCATCCAAATGCGCGCTGAGCGCCCCGCAGCAGCCCGCTGCAGGCGCAGAGACCAACGCGACCTCCAGGCGATCCAGCACCCGCGCGAGCGCGGCACGGGTTGCCGGTGTGGCTACGCTCTGAACGCAGCCATCCAAGTGGAGCACACGCCGTGCGTGCGTCGTAGAAACGGAAGATGCCGCATAGGACGACTTGGCCGGAAGCGGTGGGAAACTGCGAGCCAGGGAACCCCTCAGCAGGGGCCTGAAGGCCTGCCCCAGACCAAGCGCGGCGCGAAAACGACGGGGTTCGGTGACCACGTAGCGGAGCAGACGGCGCTCCAGAGCCGCCCGCGGCGGCCGCGGCAACCGCGCGTTCTGCAGGTGGCGTCCAATCTCCAGCAGCCGACCATAACGCACTCCCGACGGACAAGTGGTTTCACAGGCGCGACAGCCAAGGCAGCGATCCAGATGCAGGCGCGTGCGCTCCGTCGCCCTCTCCCCCGCCAACAGCGCCTTGATGAGGTAGATGCGGCCACGCGGACCGTCCTGCTCGTCACCGAGAAGACGGTAGGTGGGACAGGTGGCATTGCAGAAGCCACAGTGCACACAATCCCGGAGGATGGTTTCGGCTTCATGAACCGATGGATCGGTGCGGTACTGGGGAGCAATCCGGGTTTGCATGACCCTCCTTCTCTCTATTCGGCTCTCAGCAATGGGGACTCATAGTCCGGCATAGAGTCGCCCGGGATTGAGAATGCCCTTGGGATCAAAGGCGGCCTTCAGCCGCTGATGCAACGCAAACAAGGGCGGAGGCAGTTCCTGGAAGATCTCGACAGCCGCACCTGGGGTGGCGCGAAAAAGCGTTGCGTGCCCGCCTTGACTCTGCGCCCAGTGCCGCAGAGCAAGCGGATCGGGCACCGCGCGCAGCCAGCGTTGCTGCCCGCCCCACTCCCAGAGACTGGCCCCGAAATCCGCCGGCTGCTGGGGCGCGGCGGCGGGCAGAGACAAGCGCCACAGAGGAGCATCGCCACAGAAGAAATCCAGACCTTGCTCGCGCAGATCCTCCCAGAAACGCGCGCCCCGGTCGTCATCCAGGATCTCTCCACCGGACTGCTCCGCAAAGTTCCGCACACGGTGCTCCTGGCCGGACAGACGTAGGTACAGGGTGTCCTGATAATGGGCGCTGGCGCTGATGGGCGTACTGCGCATCATCCACCGACGCAGTTTTTGCAGGGCCTGATCGGCCGAACACTCCTGCACCAGCGTGCGTTCCAATGTCGGGCGTGGCAGTACTTTCACCGTGACTTCGAGAATCAGGGCGAGACTGCCCAAGGACCCGGCCATGAGGCGCGCGACATCATAACCCGCGACATTCTTCAGCACCGTACCGCCGAAATGGAGGTCTTCGCCCAGACCGTTGAGGATGCGCACGCCCAGGATGTGATCCTTGACGGCACCGGCATAGGGACGGCGAGGACCCGAAAAACCGCAGGCAACGGTACCGCCGATACTAGCCTGAGCGCCAAACCGGGGCGGCTCGAAGGGGAGCATCTGGCCACGCTCGGCCAAGGCCGCATCGATCTCTCGCAGAGGCGTGCCGGCGCGGGCGGTGAGGAAGAGCTCGCTGGGCTCATAAGCCAGAATACCGATGTGCTCGTGCACGTCCACGATCCCATCCGCGCGGACGGGCCGACCATAGAAGGTCTTGCTGCCGCTGCCGCGGATCTCCAGCTTTTGCCCCTTGGCGCAGGCCTCGCGCAATTGCTCCCGGAGCGCTGCGCTGCAGTCCATGTCAAAACCGCTCCAGCTCCGGAAAAGGCAGAGCACCGCCGTGAACGTGCATAGCCCCAAGTTCGGCACAGCGGTGCAGACTGGGGACGGCCTTGCCCGGATTGAGCCGTCCTTCGGGGTCGAAGGCCGCCTTGATGCGATGCAGCTGCGCCAGTTCCTCGGAGGTGAACTGCACGCACATGCTGTCCAATTTCTCTACACCGACGCCGTGCTCTCCCGTAATGGTCCCCCCAACCTGGACGCAGAGCGCCAGGATCTCGGCCCCCAGGCGCTCTGCCCGCTCCTGCTGTCCTTCCTGGTTGGCATCGTAAAGGATGAGAGGATGGAGATTCCCGTCACCGGCGTGGAAGACATTGGCCACCTGCAGGCCGTATTCGCGCGAAAGCTCGGCGATGCGTTCCAACACCTCGGCCAGTCGCGCCCGAGGAATGGTACCGTCCATACAGTAGTAATCCGGGGCCAGGCGACCGACGGCAGGGAAGGCGGCTTTGCGCCCTTTCCACAACGCGAGCCGGGTGGCCTCATCGCGGGCGAGGCGCAGATCCGTCACGCCGTGCTCCCGCAGGATGGTCTCGACGCGCTCTTGATCGCCCGCAATCTCCTGCGCGTCTCCGTCCAGCTCGCAGAGGAGGATGGCTGCCGCCGCGCGGGGATAGCCCACATGCACGAAATCCTCGGCGGCAGCAATGGCCAGACGGTCCATCATCTCCAGGCCCGCGGGTATGATGCCGGCGGCAATGATCGCACTGACCGCATCGGCCGCGCGCGCCACTTCCGCAAAGGCGGCCATCAGCAAGACGGTCTGCTCCGGCACCGGCAAAAGGCGCAACTGGCAGGAAGTCACCACGCCCAACAGCCCCTCGGAACCGATGAGCAGCGAGAGCAGATTGTAGCCGGGGCTGTCGGGGGCGAGACTGCCGATCTCGAGCCTTTGCCCGTGAGCATCCAGCATCTCTGCGGCCAGGACATTGTGGGTAGTGAGGCCGTATTTCAGGCAGTGGACGCCACCGGAGTTTTCCGCCAGATTGCCGCCGATGCTGCAGGCAATCTGAGAGGAGGGGTCGGGGGCATAATAGAAGCCGTGCGGACGGGTCTTCTCGCTGATGGCCAGATTGCGCACGCCAGGACCCACCCGAATAGTGCGGTTGGCAAGATCGATCTCGCCCATGTCCCGCAGGCGCGCCATGGACAGAAGCACGGCTCCGGCTGTTGGGCGAGCGCCGCCGGAAAGACCCGTGCCAGCGCCTCGCGGTACCACCGCAACCCCGAAGCGATGGCAGGTAGCCAAAACCGCAGCCACGGCGTCGGCGGTGTCCGGCAGCGCAACGCAGAGCGGCATGCCGCGCAGGGCGGACAGACCATCGCACTCGTAGGGTCGCAAGGACTCGGGGTCCGTCAGCAAAGCATCGGCGGGGAGGACGGCTGCCAGTGCCGTCAGAAGATCTTCACGCGCCTTGGCAGCGAGATTCACGAGCTCCCTCCTCGGAGGCGACGACGCGCCTGGACCAGAGACTGGGCATCACCAACATTGCCCGGAAAGATCACCACCGGCAGACGCGGGTAGCGGGGGTGATCGTCAGGACACAGCAGCACCGAGCAGCCGGGCAGGATCTGTCCTACGACCCGTGCCGTTGCCAGACCTAGGCCACAGCTCAGGGTGTCGTTGGAGGTGATGCCGCCCTTGCTGATGAGAAAGCCAATATTTTCCGGCAGGGTCTGCACCAGCTCCATCAAAAAGGCGGAAACTCCGGCACCGAAGGCGAGACGCTCGTGCCGGTCGGCAAAGCGTCTTTCCTCTCGACTGGTGAAGATCACCGGATCCATTCCCTGCGCGACGACCGCATGAATCCTCCCGCGGCAGGCCTCGAGATAGTCCGCGCGCTCACCCCCCTGGGTACGATCCACTGCGATTTCTATGCCGACGACGCCCGGCTCCTGCAGGAGCCACTCCAACTGCTCACTGCTCTTGCGCACGTGGGACCCCACCAGAATCACCCCCGGGCCGTCGCCGCGCCGGTATCGTCCCATGGCCTCGGCAGCCACGGGTTGCGGCGGGAGATCCGCCAGTGCCGTCAGCAGGCTTGCCGCACTGCGGAACAGGAAACGCTTGCCGGCATCTGCAGCGGTGCGCACGGCTCTGGCGAACATGGCCAGATCCTCCGGCTCTTCCGCATCCACCACGACACAGACATTGCCCGCCAGTGTGCGCAAACGCGCCGGCAGATCTTCGGCACGCAGATTCTCACGGCTGAGCCGCTGTACGGCTGCCGCGGGAATCCGACCGTCGGTCTTCTCCTCGACATAATCCGGGAGGTAGCTGTGGTGGAAGGCAAAAACCGAGTCGCGGGCAAACTCCGTGAGGTGCACCGGTACGAGCTCACCATCCTGGCGCAGGTAGTGGGTCCCGGCCCGGGTGATGCGGCCGCCCTCGAAGAACGCGGGAACCAGAAAAAGGGCATCGAAGGGACCGAGAACCTCGCTGATGACGTCCGTCTCGATGGGATAGTGACCGCGCAGGGTGGAGTCGGATCGACTCACCACCAAGCTCGTCAGCGCCTCTCCGGAGGCCTTTGCCCGCGCCAAGGCCTGCTGCAGCGCAACGGCGATCGCGCGGGTGACACGCGCAGCCTCCGCCGCCGTCATTGCCCGGGTATTGCTCAGGATGAAAAAAAGCGGAGCGTCATCGCGCAGGGCAGCATCGAGGGTGTCGCCATCCCAACGGGTCAGCAGCAGACAACCGTGTACCGTCTGGGACCCCGTGGGGTCGTCATCGATGACGATGATCCGCCTCCGGGTCATGCTAATGGACCTCGATACCCCGAGCGCGCAGGCGCTGCATCATACCCGCGGCATCCAGGCCATTGAGCTGCAGGAGCTCGCCGGCAGAGGCCGTGGTCTCGCCGCGCTGCCAGGCCAGGATCTCGAGCCCGCCATAACGAGCCCGTTGAAACACGGGCTCCAGCGCTGTGGCCGGTCCGCCACTCACGGCCACCAGCAGGTCCGCATCGAAAAGCTCGTGGAAGCTGGCATCGTCCAGGAAATGGCGATCCGGCTCCGCCACCGTATCCACGGGCAGGTCGCCCACGCGATAAAGCGCCCGGGGATTGACGACGGAGATGATGCGCACGCCATAGCCGGCACGGACCAAAGGTTCCTGCAGCGCGAACACGGCATCCAGGATCATGTCGCCCAGTACGGCAAAAACGATGCGGCCCTTGCGACCATCCCCGGCCTGCGCCAGGGCGATGGCACCGTCGTGCAGAGCTCGCCGCCCCGCTTCCAGGGTCAGCCGGACCGGCAGCGGGCTCTTGGAGGCGACGATGGCCATCACCTTATTGTGGCTGGTGGTGGCGTATTCGTAGGCTACCTGAATGGTATTGGCGTCGCAGGGATAGAGCAGGTAGACGTTGCCATTGCGCATCTGAGCAGCAATATAGGCCTCAATTTCCGGGCGTTGGTGGGTCCAGCCGTTCCGCCCCTGCTCCAGGGCACCGGCGGTGAACATGCAGACCACCGACGGAGTGCGACGACGCAGCTCTGCCATGGCCTGACCCACCGTCTGCACGATAGGCCAGCCGTTGATGGCGAAGGACTCGTAGGAAAGCCACAGGGAGCGGCTGCCAAAAAGCGCCAGGGCTGCTGCGAGTCCCGCACAGGCATCCTCGCTCAAGGGCTCATAGACCTGACCGTGGGGATCCTGATTGTACAGAGGGTCCTCAGTGGGATGCCGGATCTTCAGGGCGTCGTTGATGTTCTTCATGTTGGACGCTTCATTGCCATCGGCATTGCTCACCACAAAGCGGCGATCCTGCTGACCGAGCCATGCGACCAGGGCACCCATGGCCGTGGCCGGTACCGCCTTCTCACCCACCGAAAATTCCTGCATGGGGAACTCGCCGAGAGAAGCAAGCTCGAGGACCCGCTCGGTGACCACGGTCTGTGCCGCCGGGCCACCACCGGCGCGGACACAATTTTCGCGCACCAGATCCCAGGCTTCGGGCGCCAGGGCGTGGCGCTCCAAGGCGCTGCGGATGATGGGCGCTTCCAGGGTGTCGGCCGGGTGCAGGTTATGCGCCTTGGCTCCGGTGGTGTGGACACCAGCGCCCTTGAGCTGCTTCAGGACGAAGGCGGTGTGGACCCCGGCCAAGGCGCTGGCCGCCGCCTGGGCCACGCCCGCCAGAACGGCGCCGGTGAAAGCCAAGCGCGCCTTCGGTGAAAAACGCGTGGCGTCGACGAAGGCGCCTTCCTGGCCGCTGTCGTCGTAGTCCTTGGCATCCACCAGGATCACCTCGTCAAAATCGTGGGCGTGCCAGTACTCCCGCATCTGCGCGTTGCTCATCCGCGCCACCATGGAGTGATGCTCCTGACTGAAGCCATTCCACACCAGCACCGGCAGGTAGTTGGTCACCTTCGGATAGGCAAAGTGGAAATGCTTCATGGCACTGAGCACGTAGGGCTCGCCAAGCCCACCATCACCGATGGTCACGGGAAAGAGCACCCCGGGGTGAAGCAAGGCCCCCGCCATGGCAAAGTGCTGGCCCTGACCCAAAGGGCCGGCCGGTGCCAGCAGCCCCGGGATGGCACCCGATAGATGTCCCAGCAGACCGTGGCGTTCGCGGTAACGCTGGGCGAACTCCTCCATGGTGTAGATGCCCATGGCCTCTAGGGAGCGATCCAGGAACATGGCGCTGTAGAACCCGGGGGCGTGGTGGCCGACTTCCGTCACGATGTTGGTGTGGCCCAGCATTACCAGTGCCGCATAGGCATCGGCGCTGGAGGCAAAACCGCCAGGATGGCCGGAGGCCTTGGCGGCACAGACCTGCAAGGTACAGTAGCGCAGAGCATCGGCCAGCAGCAGGCACTGGTAGATGGCCGCGGGGTCGCTGGGATCGTCGATGCGCCCCAGTTCCTGCCGTACCGCCGGATGCTTTCCGTAGTTGGCGTGCTCTGGCCAGATCTGGCCAAAATACTGCATACCCCGAGTGAAGGGGACGGGCGAGGTGGCGGTCGGCTGCTGCACGTTGCTCATGAAGGGATCCTTGTCGACGGTACTTGCCTTCACTGTAGAAAGAAAACTAAGATTTCGCAATGAGAAGTGTTTTTCACATGGTGGAAAATGACCGGGTTCAGAAAGCAGGCGCAGTCGGGTATCCAAGTCATCGACCGTCTCCGCGCGCTCCTGGAAGCCTTGGCCGCAGCTGGCGGCGAGGCCAATCTCAAGACCCTGACTGCCGACACCGGTCTTGCCACCTCCACCGCCTTTCGCATTCTAGCGGCCGCCGAAGCCAACGGTATGATCCTGCGCGACCCTCAGGGCCGCTATGCCTTTGCGCCACGCCTCGCGGACTGGGCCGAACTCATCGCCGGTCGCAACGATCTGTGTACCCTGGCGCGGCCGAGCATGATCTGGCTGCGGGATCAGATTCGCGAGACGGTCAACCTGAGCATCCAGGAGCAGGACGAGGTTCTCTATGTGGACCGCGCCACACCCTCGCGCATGATGCGGGTCGAGCAGATCATCGGCAGCCGCGCCCCCCTCCACTGCACGGCAGTGGGCAAGCTCATGCTGGCACGCCAGGATCCGGCCGCCGTCGCCGCCTATGCGCAGCGCAGCGGTCTGCGCGCCCTTACGCGCCACAGCATTGTCTCCTTGGAATCGCTGCAGCAGGAACTAGCGAGGATCCGCAGTCAAGGTTATGCCCTGGACAATGAAGAGACGGAGGAAGGAGTGGGCTGTATCGGCGTGCTCATCGAAGCCGATCTCCCCTGGATCGTAGGCCTCAGCATATCGGCACCCATGGAACGCCGAGAACTCTCCTGGGTGAAATCTCTGCACGAAGCGGCACGGCGGATCCTGCGGTCCCTGCGCGGGCGCAAGGTCACTTTGAACGTCCACTATCCAGAGTCGCCTACGGCAACGCATCTCTAGCGCCAAAGTGGGCGATTCAGACCTTCGCGCAACGCGTGAGAGGCGCCCTGATTCCACATGGCGGAACAACACCACATTGCGGCCTGCCCTGCCCTGACCTAGCCTCATGATATTCGCTGATCCATACATATCGTGAGAATATCCGTGCCTTCTAAATTACCGTTTTTATACCGACACGGTCTCTTGCGATGACGGAAGCGAAGCCGTAGCGATGAAATCATCGTTCTGAGCATTCCTTCTCGCACCCGGAGGCTGCACCATGGAAATTAAGGAACAAGCTGAATATTCCTCACCCTACCGTTGGGTCATGGCGGCGGTGGCAGGTGTCATCATGACTACGAGTTTCATGTCACTGACCGCTTTCGGCGTGGCCGCACCGGCCATGGCAAAGGCCATGGACATTTCACCGGGAACACTGTCGACGGCGGGTATCGACGCTTTTTCCGTAGGATTGTTCATCGCCTTTTTTCTCGGTCACGGCGGTATTTTTGACACCCGCATCAAGCTCGGCGTGTTGCTCGCGCAAGTGTTTCTGATTGTGCCGCAGATCCTTCTGCCGCTCCTCATGCCTTTGACCAAATCGCTGACCCTACTGATAGTTCTGCGCTTTTGCCAAGGCCTGATGATCATGATGATCGCTCTCTTCTCCCTGCAGTTGGCTGGCTGGTTTCGCTCCAGTCAACGAGGAATATCGCTGGCGGCCATGCTGGGAGCCATCACCCTGGGTGGTGCGGTGGGCGGCATCGTGACGGGCAGTCTTAGCGCCCTGGGTTGGCAGAACGTCTACTACATCACTGCTGGAATCATGATCCTGGGTGCGCTGGTGTATTTCATTTTTGCCCGCGATGCCGCCGGCCACGCCGCGGACATCAAACTGTCGAAGCAGAATTCCCACCACAAGAGCGTGTGGTCCTATCCTATGACCTGGATTATGGGAATCGTTCAGATACCCAATAACTGGACACTGTTTACCATCGGTGGATTTTTGCCCGTGTATGCCTATCACTTGGGCTACCAGCCGCAGCAGACCGGCAACGTGATGTTCATCTGGGGACTCGTAGGTTTTATCGCGGCAATCCTTGGGGCTCTTCTCGGCGATCATTGGGCCAAAAAAGACAATTCTCATCGCAACTTCGTCAATGCGCGCCTGCGCGTCATCAGCCTCGCCAACACCTCGGTGATCTTGGGGGCGCTGATGATTCTCTACCTTGCGCCCATCTCCTACACCTGGTTCCTGATATCGGCGCTCATAGTGGCCTGTACCATGGCGACACCCCCTAATTACTGGGCATCTCCCTGCAACTGTTTCCCCGTAGCCACCATGGGTGCCGGCGCCTTTGCCATCGGAGTCATCTCCAATTCCGTCAGCGCCGTAGGACCGGTGGCATCGTCGGTCCTGATCGGGACCGTGGGCTGGTCCGGAGTCTTCTGGGTCATGGCGATCCTCGCTGCCCTCGGACTCCTGGTCAACCGTATAGCCATGCACACGGCCTTACCCATCGAGGTCGAGGCCGAGCGGGAGACTGCCCAGTCCCATGGCGGCATGGGAGCAGCATTGGGCTGAGTGCGCCGGTCGACGGCGCCGGGGCTTAGTCGCGGCCGGAGCGGACCTGCCGGCCAAGCTGCAGGACGGCGGCAACGCTGGCCGCCGTCCGAGCCAGATCCGCCGCCGCGTGGGCGCCAATCTCCGCATCCGGCAAAGCATCCGAAAGCGTCGTGAAGAGGGCCGTTGCCCCCAGTTTCTGGGCCACTTTGTCTTTGTCACGCACTCTGCCGGCGATGACGATGACCGGTTTGCTCTCTTTCCGCGCCAGCCGCAGGACTCCGGCGACGGTCTTCCCACGCAGCGTCTGCTCGTCGACGCAACCCTCGCCGGTGATCACCAGGTCGGAGGCAGCAATACGGCCCTCCAGATCCACCAATTCGGCAATGACCTCCATCCCGGGCCGCAGACTGGCACCGAGGAAGATGCAGGCGGCCCCCAAGCCGCCGGCCGCTCCGGCGCCCGCGCTGTGGACTATATCTCGGGGGCAGCAGCGCTGCAGCTGCGCGGCATAATGGCGCATCCCTTCTTCCAGGGCGGAGAGTTCGGCCTCCGAGGCACCTTTCTGCGGTCCATAGACCCTGGTCGCCCCCTGCGGCCCCAGCAGGGGGTTGTCGACATCGCAGATCACCTCGATGTGAGTGTGGACGAGGCGCGGATCGAGACCGCTGAAGTCCACTCCCCGCACCAACGCCAGGTTTCTGCCGGCGGGCGCCAGATCGTGGCCACGCGCGTCGAGAAAGCGGGCTCCAAGGGCACAGAGCATACCCATCCCTCCATCGTTGGTGGCACTGCCGCCAATCCCGAGGATGATACGCTCTACCCCCAGATCCAGCGCCGCGCGCAGCAGGTCGCCGGTGCCCAGGGTGTGGGTCTCCAGGGGGTTTCTTTCCGTGGCCGGAAGGCGCAGCAGACCGCTGGCCGCGGCCATTTC
Source organism: Acidithiobacillus sp. (assembly GCF_023256195.1). Lineage (GTDB taxonomy): Bacteria > Pseudomonadota > Gammaproteobacteria > Acidithiobacillales > Acidithiobacillaceae > Acidithiobacillus_A. The sequence goes on along the minus strand of NZ_JAGDWX010000027.1, from coordinate 4,913 downwards.
CACGACGGCGGTCCGTCCAGCATCCACCAAGGCTAGCCTGGCCAGCACGAGACGACCCAAGGGATCGCGGACGCTCACCTCCCGAAAGCTCCCGCCCAGCGCAGTGGCGAGGACCGCCATGGTCCCTTCACCGCCGTCGGCCAGCGGCAGCAGTTCACAGTGGATGCCGGGCACATGCCAGTTCAGGGCCTTGCGGATGATCTCGGCCACTTCATCGGCCCGCATGCTGCCTTTGAAGTGGTCCGGCGCGATCAGTATGCGCAATTCCCTCTCCCGTCGAGATCCTCTAGTCAGAGCGCGGCCTTAGCCAGCGCAACGCCCGTGCCACCATTCTAGAAGAATAGCGTCAAAACGGCGCCTGCGGGAGCGGCGGCGCAGGCTCAGTCGACCACATCGGGACTCCTCCGAGCTCAGGACGAAAAATCCGAACCATCCAGTTGGAGGATTGCCTGAATGAGCCGGTTGGAATGCTGCATCAGTTCGGTCTCAAAGAGTTTTGCCTCGGCGTTTTTGCCCAGCGCCGACAGCTCCGTGATCTTTTGTGAGGCCTCGTGAAACTCCTTGTGTGTCCGGTCGATGGTGTTGATGAGTGCCTGGGCCTCGACCGAAAAATTTGCCTTGTGCGGAAAAACTTCGGCATACCACCACTTGCCAAAATCGCAATCGGTGTAGGGCTTGTGGCAGGCGCAAGCCACTTCTTCCGCAAGGCAGGCGCGAACGCGCTTGAGATAATTGGCATGGGCTGCGATGGCGCGCAGGTGTTGCATAGGACCGGTCTCCTCAGGTGTACGGCAGAAGGAGTCGCGGCGCTGGATGCCTTATTTTTGTGGTAGCCATGACCCTGGGACCGATGCTCATCTCAAATCGACAAAGCAACGAATCTCGATCAAAGCACCCTAGGAGAACCGTTGACCGATCAGCACATCGGTAAAAGGTGAGAATTTGGTGGAGCCAAGCGGGATCGAACCGCTGACCTCTTGAATGCCATTCAAGCGCTCTCCCAGCTGAGCTATGGCCCCACAGCGTTCGCGCACGATAGCCAAACTTCGGAATCCTGTCAAGCGCGCGGGCTTTCCGGGCGCGCTTCAGTGCTTGTCGAGGCGCCTCAGCCAGCGGTAGACACTGCGCTCGCTCACCCCCAGGTGTTCCGCCACCTGGCGGCGATTTCCCTGATATTTTTCGAGGATCTCCAAAAGGTCCGGGGGGCACTGTCCACGTCCGGGCGCTGGCCGTGGGCGCGCACTCTGCGGCGCGGGGGTCGCCATGCCCTCTGGCACCACGGCGCGGAAGAACTCCAGATGCTTGGCTTCGATGATCGGGCCATCGGCCAGGGCCGCCGCCTTCTGGAGTATATTGCGCAGTTCCCGGACGTTTCCAGGGAAATTGTAGGCACAAAGCCGCCGCTCGGCTTCCCGCGAGAGGCTCCAGCGTCCGCCCCAATCACGACCGATACGCTCCAGCAACACCTGCGCGATGCCCGGGATGTCCTCGCGACGATCGCGCAAGGGCGGCAGGTCGATGGTGATGGCGGCGAGACGGTAGTAGAGGTCCTCCCGAAAATGGCGCTGTGCGGCCATGGCGCGCAGGTCGCGATTGGTGGCAGCCACCACCCGCACATCGGCGCTGAGATTTTCGTTGCCCCCCAGGCGACGGAAACTGCCCGTCTCCAAAACCCGAAGCAGTTTGGCCTGCATGACCAGGGGCAGCTCTCCCACCTCGTCCAGAAAAAGTGTCCCTTGGTGTGCCTGTTCGTAGAGCCCAAGCTTGCGCCCGACACAACCGGTGAAGGCACCCCGCTCGTGCCCGAAAATCTCACTTTCGAAGAGATTTTCGGGCAGGGTCGCGCAATCCACGGTAATCAGTGGGCCGGCGGCGCGAGAGGAGAAGTGGTGGATCGCCTGGGCCGCCAGTTCCTTCCCCACCCCGCTCTCACCGAACAAGAGAATACTCGCGTCCGTTCGTGCCGCCATTTCGATGTGGTGCAAGCAGCGCAGAAAGGCAGGAGATTTCCCCACCATGCGTAGATCGTTGCAGGTGATGGCATCGTCTTGGGGGGGCAAACGGATGATTTCTTCTCCAAGGTAGCTGCGACCGCGCTGATCGCGCAGCACGTGTCCGCGAATGCGTACGTGTTCGGCGTGATTGTTCTGGTCGTAGTGGATGTGCCGCACCTCGTGCGCCTGGCCGGTACGAAATACCGCCTGATGCGGACAATCCTCACCGCGCATGTGACAGGGAATGGGGGAGTGATGCGAAATCTCGTGGCAGTGTCTGCCGACGATTTCCTCGCGGCGCACGCCATAGGCCTCGCGATAGGCGCGATTGGCGGCAATGATGCGGTAGTCCCGATCGATCAGCACCATGGGATTCTGCTGAATGTTCAGAGCCGACTCGAGCTCCAGAGCGGTCTCGGAAGAAGCACTCTCGCAATGCAATTGTGCTGGGTCCATGCTGCTGCGCAATTTTTCCATAAGGCACCTGGTGGTATGTATCCCTGTCTGAAATCCGTAACCTGACCAGCTTACTCGGGTATCATACGAAAGCTTTTTTCGCATGGATGCACTGAATTTTTTTATGATCCGAATCCCGCACAGGTAGCTTTCGTATCGTGCCTGCAGACCTGTCAGGCATGGTCATGACAGGTCATGACAGGTCTTAGTCCAATCTGCCGAAAAATCCCGAAAATAGCAAATAAATATCCAAATTATCAGCATAATATAATATTAATTTTTTTATATTTTCCTTAACAATCATTGCTTAAGGATTATTCTGATCGGCCAGCAGAAAAGTGGCACAGCATCTGCTATTACTTAGACAGTTGGCTTGGACAGCGGAGGATTCATGGCGGGTCTATTCATCATTTGCCTGAGCGGTGATCGGGAGCGTTTGCAGTTTGCGGCCATGGCGGCTTCGGTGGCAGCGGTGTCGGGGACGGAAGTGCAGGTCTTTCTGTCCATGAATGCCTTCCCCTATTTCATCAAGGGCCAGTCCAAGGAAGCACCGGCCGAAGGAGCCGTAGGCAAGGCCATGGAACGCCATCAGGTACCGCCCTTCTATCAGATCTTCGAGCAGGCGGTGGAACTCGGGGACGCCAAGATCTGGGCCTGCTCCATGGCCATGGACGTGATGGGCATCAAAGAGGGCGAACTGGAATCCATCGTCGCCGGGCCCATGGGTCTGACCAAATTTTTCAGCGATGCCGAAGGCAGCACGATCCTGACCTTCTGAGCAGCGCACAGGGGATCGGGGCACTCCCGATCGGAGCGAGACGAGAGCAAAAGGAGACAAACATGGCGGAACGGACGGTGGATGCCCGCGGCAGTTTCTGCCCGGGTCCATTGATGGAACTCATTGCCAACATGAAAAGCATGCAGGTGGGGGACACCCTGGAATTGCTCTCCACCGATGCCGGCTCGGCAGCCGACGTCCCGGAATGGGTCAAGAAGGTCGGGCACGAGATGGTGGATACCCAGCAGGACAGCGAGGGGACCTGGCACATCAAGGTACGCAAGGCGAAGTAAAGGGTCCGCAAGACCCCGTCCCCAGGAAGCGTTTTTCCCCGTGGTAGCGCTTTGGACTGGGTGCAGCGGACAGGATACGGCAGGGAATCCGGACGGATTCCCGCAGACACAGCAAGGAGCGCAGTCATGAGAATTCTGGTCGTAGGCGGCGGTATGGGCGGTACCATTTTTGCCAATCATCTGGCGCGGCGGATTCACGGAGAACTGAAGACGGGCAAGGCCCGCATCACCATGCTCTCGGCCACCCACGAACACGTCTATCAGCCGGGCTGGCTGTACGTGGCCATGGGCCGAGCGACCCCCGACGAGCTGGTGCGGGAGCAGCAGAGCCTGCTGGAGCCGGGCATCGATTTCCACGTCGACCCGGTGGAGGAGTTCCACCTCGCGGAGAACCACGTCAAGTGCAAGAGTGGCAAGGTCCACGAGTACGATCTCATCGTCATCTCCACGGGCTCCCGGCCCCTGCCGGAGAACATCCCGGGTCTCAAGGAGAACTCGGTGGATTGCTACTCCGCAGAGCGGGCCGTGCAGTTCTACGATCGCCTGTCGCAGTTCAAGGGCGGTCGCATCGTCATCACCGTGGGTCTGCCCCACAAGTGTCCGATGATCCCGCTGGAAGTCACCTTTGCCATGTACGACTTCATCAAGGATCGGGGCCTTTTGGACAAGACCGAGTTCTACTACACCTACCCCATCGGCCGGGTGCACAGCCTCGAGAACGTGGCCAAGTGGGCGGCACCGGAGTTCGACGCCAAGGGCATCAAGTACGAAACCCTCTTCAACATGAAGGAGGTGGACGGCAAGAACGCCTGCGTGCGCAGTGAGGAAGGGGGCGAGGTGAAGTTCGATCTTTTGGTCGGGGTACCGCCCCACAAGGGTCAGGAGGTCATCGAGAAGAACGGCCTCGGCGAGAATGGCTGGATTCCCACCAATCGCCACAGCCTGCACATGGAAGGGGAGCACGGCAAGAACGTGATCGTCCTCGGCGACACCACCAATCTGCCCATCTCCAAGGCAGGCTCCACCGCCCACTTCGAGGCGGAGACAGCGGCGGAGAATGTGGCGGCGGTGGTCAAGATGGGGCACCCCGTCAAGAGCTACGACGGCAAGGTCTTCTGCTTCATCGAGGCCGGCAAGGACCGCGCTACCTATGCCATGTTCAACTACCAGAACCCGCCCCAGCCCAAGGCACCCACCGGCGCGGTACACGCCTTCAAGATGGCCTACAACAAGCTCTATTGGGCGACGGCCCGGGGTCTGCTCTAAAGGAGGTGCCCCATGGCCGCAGTCTTGGATACGCAGTACGAAACGGAGCTGCAGCAGGCCCAGGAAGCCCTGGTCAGTCTGGTGCGCAACGGCGACCTCGATCGCATCGTCCACCTCGCCCGCCTG
>NZ_JAGDWX010000010.1 GCF_023256195.1 Acidithiobacillus sp. | reverse complement strand
ATCCTGTGGTCAAGATTTCCTTGCTGCCGGCAACAGGAATCGAGCCTGTGACCTAACGGTTAAAAGTTTCCAGCCAGCCCTCTAGTATCACGCCCGCTTGCGCGGCGGCGGCGTCGCGTCATGCTCGAGATCGTCTGTCCCCATCACCACACGGCCCTTTAGGTCGATGAATCCGGCTACGCCCATATCCTGTGCTAGGCCTGCGACAAAGAGTTCAAGGCGCAGGCTACGGAACCTTTGGCCCTGGCGGAACGCGACAAGGAAACGGCCCTAGAACTGGCTCGGGCATGGTTCGAGCAAAAATACGAGCGATCCGTAGCCACGAGGATGCCGAGATTGCCATCCTCCAGGCCCAGATCGATTCACTCGCGGAAGCCCAGCTCCTCAACCAACTCCAGCGGTGTGCCGCAGCAAAGGATGCGAGATCCGAGACTTGAAGGCCAAGTTCAATGAGTTATCCGAGTCGGGCCAGCATTGCTCTTCGTGGATAGATACGATCTTTTCCCGGCATGTCAGGTCACTCTACATGGCTTATAATACCGTTGCTGCCTGGGATCATCGCTCTGTAGCCTATGGTGTGCCAGACCGTGGAGGATCTGGACCCAGAAAGGACGGCAATGCAGCGGAAGCAGTCGTCCAGCAGGAAGCTGACCATCATGTTCTCGAAACTCGTCACTAGGGACTAACCCGTCGATATCATTCCGATAAAGGTTTTCGAGAATCGCAACCCGTTGATTCTTCCCATAGCGATTGTCACCATTTGGTGCCTCTCAAAAACGGCCGGTTGGAAGAGACGAACCGCCGAAGGTTTGCTGGGATGCTGAAAGGTGGACGGGTTCCTAGGCGGACTCCGGGCCCGATAGAGGCCCGGAAATGTCCAGAAACCAGGTGTTCAGGAAAGGTTGGTTTAGTCATCCCTAATAGCAAATTCATCTTGCCATTTTTCTTTAATGATTCGTATGATTTTTTCTTTATATTTTTGGTGAGGTGGCTGAAGAGCCAAAAATAAAACTATATTAGTAGCTTTGAATGACGGTATCACTGAATTGTAACTAACCACTTTTACTTTTGAGGTTAAATCCGCAATGAATTTATCTCTATTTACTCTTGAAAAATGTTGAAAAAATAGAAATGATTTATTGTTTTCCCATATTCTCTCAAGTTCGCATAAGTAAACATATTTATTTGATTTTTTTGTTCCTTTTTTTACCGAAGGAACCTCTATTCTATTATCTGGATCAAGAAATACAAGATCGTAATTTTTTACAACCTTTAAAAGGCTTCTGAACCATGATTCTCTAGCTATTAGATCTGGATATATATATTCAGAATGAAATCCGAAGGCGCTCATTGATGACGTTTTCTCTATCTCTTTCACCGAGCGTTTTCCAATTTTTATAACAGATTCAAGCTCGTCATATAATATTGGGTCGAATTTTCTCCATTTATCTGGTTTTTTAGATATTCTGTTTTTCCTCCGTCTTTACTTGTGTCATCTGATGTCAGCATCCAAGAAATCAGAATGTCAAGTCCCGTCGCTTGTTTTAGAGACCTCAACAAGCCATATTTGTGATAATCATTTATATCGCCAACATATTGGTTTTTCATTTTTCAAAAGCTGATGGTAGTAGAATGGATCCATGGGGTTCCATAAAAAGACCTTTTGCATCATTGTGTCTGATGGCAGCCAGACTCCCTGAGCGCAATGTACTGAATCCCCCAGAGGCAGGCAACCAAGACACGGTGCTATCATTAGACCTTAAGAGTCACGGGAAAAAAACTCATGGCCACCGTGGCCAACTCCAGTCCTGCCCCAACGTCCGCTTTCAGTCTGATACCGCCCTTTCCGGCAGCGGTGAGAGAATGACCCTCCACCTCGCCGCACATGGAAGATTCTGTCATGCAAGCCAAGGACTATTCAACCTATTCCTCCTCCACACCCAGGAACCAGGGCAAGATCGTCGGCCCAAAAAAACGCCCCTTCAAGCTGCAGGAGGTCTGGGCCATCTGAATTCGTTCGCAGTTGGCATCCAGGATCCGAGACCTCGCCCTTTTGGATCTCGCTATCGACAGCAAGCTGCGTGGCTGCGATCTGGTGGTCCTACGCGTCAGCGATGTGGCCCATTGGGTAATTCTGTTGCGCCGCGCGATCGTCCCGCAACGCAAGACCCAGCGTCCCGTCCAGTTCGAGATTCCCTAAGCACCGGCTACTCCACTATTCTTTATCGTGATCTCAGGTTCATTGGCTTGGTATCGACCGTTTTTCTGCGGTGAACCATGCCGTGTAAAGAACGGGTGCCAACCACAGGGTCATGATGATGCCCAGGGTGAGCGCACCCATCACCGCGATGGCCAAGGGTTGCAGCAGATCGGTCCCGCGTCCGATGCCGATGGCCAGAGGTAGAAATCCGAACACATCCGCGAGCATGGTCATCATTATGGGCCGCAGGCGCTGTCGGGCGGCAAAAGCTACGCTGGATGGTTTCGGATGATTACCATCCAGTTGCCGCGCCCTGGCAAAGATCAATATCACATTGTTCACGGCGATGGCGAATACCAGAAGTATCCCTAGGAAAGCGGTACTATCCAGATTCGTCCCGGTGATCAGCAACGCCACTAAAGCACCCGGTGCAGCGAGGGCAATGGCGAAGATCGCCACAGAGGCCGCTTTCTGACTGCCGAACTGAAAGCCCAGCAGAATCAGGAGGATCAGTAAGGCTGCAAACAAAATCAGCAGCATCTGGTGAAAGCTCTGCCGTTGCTCACGATAATATCCCCCGATCGTGCTGCTTATGTCCTTGGGGAGCTGGAGTTTGGCGATGATGGCGTTTGCTTTGGCCGCTGCCTGAGAGAGTCCCTCACCGGCCCGGGGGCTCAGCTTGATCGCCGCGTAGGGAACGAGATTCTGGTGTGTGATGTACGGCACCACGCCTCGAAGCTGCACGCCGGCAATCTGTGAGAGCGGACTCAGGGTACCATTGGGTAAGCGAACCGGGGTCTGGGCAAAACTGTCGGGTGTCTCGTGCCCGCCACCGGCAACCTGCACCCGGATGGGCAGGACCTGCTCTCCGTGCAGGAGAAACCCCGCTTGTCGGCCCCAGAATCGGGTCTTCAGGGCTTCGGCGATGGCTATCGGGGAAAAATTCTGCATGTCCGCCAGAGCACTGGGGTGGATGGCGATTTCAGGACCCGCCGATGGCGACTTGAAGACGATGGACTGGAATGCGTGGCTGGCCTGCAGGGCCTGGGTCAAGCGCAGCCCGGCATCGTGCAACGCGATGGAGCTGCGGCCGAACAGCTTGATTTCCAGGGGTGCGTGGGAGCCGGACAGGTTGCCCAGACGGTTGATCATCACCTGCATCGTCTCCAAGGTTGTGAGATCCGGTGCGGCCCGGCGAAATGCATGCCGCAAATGGCGCATCACCGCTTCCGTGCTTTGCGCCCGCTCGTTTTTGAGCAGGATGGTCAAGGCTCCCTTGTTGGGGGTGGCGTAGGCATTGCCCAATCCCCGCCCCGCCACCAGAGACACCCGTTCTACGTTGGGGTCGCTTTTGGCGATACGCATCAGGTCGCGACCGACGCGCATGGTCTCCGTGATCCCGCTTCCCACGGGCGTTCGAAAAGGGACCACGAATATCCCCTCGTCCCAATGGGGTAGGAAGGCCGTCGGCAATCGGGTGCCGGCGACCCCGGTCACCAGGATCAGAAGCAGCACCATGGGGAGCGCCAGCCACGGCCGGCGCATACCCAGGATCAGCCATCGCCCGTAGTGACGCCGCAACCAGCGCTCGCCCATGGGGCGGTGCACGTGCCTCGCGCGGGTGGCCATCCATAAAGCAAAGACGGGGCTGACGGTAACGGCGATGAGCTGGGAGGTGATCAAAGCGATGACGATGGCCAGGGCCATGTGCCTGAACAGCAGGCCGACCGTACCCGAAAGAAATATCAACGGTAGGAATATGACACAGGCGGTCAAGGTTGCCACCGTCATCAGGGGGATGATGTCGCTGATTCGGCGCAGGGCCATCTGACGCCGCTTTTCGGCATTTCCCTCCAGACCATGGATACCTCGTTCGACGATGACGATCGCGTGGTCAACGAGCGCACCGATGGCGGCGGTGATACCGCCCAGGGTCATGATGTTGATGCCAAGACCCAGGCCGTGCAGTACCAGCATGGTCGCCGCGACCGCCAGGGGTACGACGGCCAGGGTCGCCAAGGCGCCATCCCATCGGCCCAGGAAGAAATAGACGATGCCAAAGGCGATCATCGTACCGAGACCCAGGGCCGTCCAGACGTCGGTCAGACTGGAATGGATGAGGTGGCTGAGGTCGTATATGGGGACCAGGTGCACTCCCGGTGGCAGATCGGCTTTCAGAGACTGCATGCGCGCCTGCACCGCCTGTGCCACAGCGACCTGGTTTGCACCCTGCTGGGCAGAGACATCGATCAGCAAAGCATGGCGATATCCCGCTACAGCCGCCTGCCGGATGAGCGGTGGCGGACCGATCTGGATCTTGCCGAGGGCCCCAAGGGGCAGGGGCGCGTGTACGCCCGCGGCGTTGGCGGTCCCCAGCGGCAAGGTGAGCCTGGCCAACCGGCTGGTGTCGATGGGACGCGGTGCCGTGGCCAGAATGAACTGCTCGTGAAAGGCATGGAGAACGCCCGAGAAAAAGGGTCCCTGTTGACTACGCAAGGCCGAGACCACCTGATCGGCGGTCACGTGGTACTGAGCCAGACGTCGAGGATTCAGCTGTACCTGCACTTCCGGCCAACCCCGCCCGGTATCGTTGACGTGGTAGACCCCGGGGATGGAGAGAATTGCCGGACGAATGGTAAAGGCAAAATCCGGCATCATCGTCGAGCTGTCGACACGGTTCGATACCAGCGCGTATTCCGACAAGGCATAGATATTGGGTGTCATGAGGCGCACGCTCATTTTTGCGCCGACGGGCAGGGCAATGTGCGACAGGCGCGCCTGCAGCATCAGATACGCCAATTCGGGATTTACGTGGGGGCCGAAAAAAACGTGGAGCTTGGTCAGTCCATTGCCGGTCTGGGAGCGGACTACGGTGACTCCGGGTTCTCCTTTCGCAGCCTCCTCCAGCGGGCGTGTGACTTCCAGCAGCATGAATTTTACTGGTAAATCTTGGGTGTGCACCAATACCGATACTTTGGGGAAATCCACCGCCGGAAAAATACTCTCGGGCATCTCACGGAAGGCAATCCAGCCGGCGGCAAGCAGTAGGCCGACCAAGAGCAACACGGTGAAGCGGGTATCCCAGAGAAAACGCAGATAGGCCCGAATCACTCGCGAACCTCCAGAGGCGTCCCGGCACGCAAACGGGTATTTCCGGACAGCACGACGGTATCGCCGGATCGGAGGGCGCCAGCGATGCGGGCGTATCCGTCTTCCACACCCAGTACCCGAACCGGAACCGGCTGTGCACGTCCCGCTTCATCGCGGTACACCAGAGACTGCGCGCCGTGCATGACGATGGCTGCCACTGGTACCGTAAGAGCCTGCCTGGTCGCGGTCGGCAGCGTTACGGACAGCCATTGGCCCGGTAGCACAGGGGCATGAGCTGGGAGGTGAAGGATGACCGAAACCAGGCCCGATTGGCGTGCACTGTTGCCGACACTGTGGATCCGAGCCCTGCCACGCCAACGATCCGTCTGTACCGAAGCCCTGGCGCCCACGTGCAGACGAAACGCGAGTTCCGGAGGAACCAGGGCCTCGACCCAGGGACGCGCCCGACCGCTGAGCCTGGCGATAGGGGTTCCTGCCGCGACTACCGTGCCGGGCGCCACCAGATAGCGGATGCTCCCGGTAAAGGGGGCGGTGAGCGCCTGGTCCTTTGCCTCGGCCTGAAGTGCCCGCGCATCACCCAGAGCCTGCTCGTAGCTGGCTTGGGATGCCTCCACCGTGGCCCGGGCCACGACCCCGTCTCGCAGTAGTTGCTCGTTGCGTTGCAGTGCCGTCCGGGTGTAATCGACCTGCGCCCGTGCCGCTTGCAGGCGGGCCCGCAGTCCGGGGGCGTCGACGTGCGCAACGACCGTACCGGCCGCAATGGTGCCGGTCGGTGCAAAAGGCCCTACGACGCGTCCGGTCATGGGCGCGGTCAGCGTCGCCCTGCCCACGCTTTCCACCTGCCCCATCACAGACGCCGTCTGGGTCCAGGTGGAGTTGTGAACGGTCGCTACGGTAACGGGAACGGCCCAGGCGGGGACCCCCCAGAGGGTGATGAGGAGAAACAGGCAAAGTTTTCGCAGGACAGTGCTTGCGTCGGTCATGGACATGATATGGGTGAGATTCCTGTAGGGCCTGTGGGGTAGCGTCCGGTGTCGAGATCCAGCTGTATCCGGGTCAGCCGTACGGCTACTGCGGCGCTCGCAAGCTCCAGTCGTGCACGGACCCAGCTGCTCTCCGCCTGCGCCAGATTCAAGGCATTGATCGCCCCTGCAAAATAGCCTTCGCGTGTCATCACATATACCCGTTCTGCTTCCTGTGCGGCCCGTCGGGTGTTGGCCAGAGTTTTCCGCGCCGCTCGAGCGGCACCATAGTCCTGGGCAATCCGGCTTCTTATCTGCAGGATGAGTGCCTCCCGCGCCGACCGCAACGCGGCTACCCGTTCCTGCGCGGCTGCGATCTGCTGCCCGTGAGCGCCGAACCCAAAGATGGGTATGCTCAGGTTGAGGGCGCCCTGCCAGCCCAGGTCATTGCCACGGGGGGCAGTCGCCGTGTCCACACCATAGGCGCCGTATGCACGGACCGTGGGCAGGGTCGCGCCGCGTTGCACGTCGACCTGCGCCTGCGCAACATCGATCTGCCGTTTGACGACCTGGAGGAGAGGCTGCGCGGTTTCGGCCTGTGCCGCCAGAGCGTGGAATGCCGGGAGTGGCTGGATGGAGTCCGATACCTTTGGCAGTTCCCAGACACTTCTGCGCGGAAGACCCATCTGCAGATTCATCACCTGCATCGCCGCCCTGACTTCTGCTGCCGACTGCTGCAAGCCTGTGCGCGCCTTGTTGCGCAAAAGTTCGGTCTGCACGAGGTCGAGTCTCGACACTGCCCCCGCGCGGTAGGCTCTTTGCGTATCCCGAAAGAGTTTCTCGGCGGTGCTGAAGGTGCTATTCCAGATGCGCTCCTGGGTCAGCAGGGTAGCAAGCCGATAGTAGTCGTTGACCACGGTGGCCACCACCTTCAGTCGCGTCGCCTGATATTGCCACTGGGCTACTACCGACTGATCCCTGGCGACTTGGGCGAGGGCGCTGAGCTGGGGATCGTAGAGCGGAAAGGATACGCGCAGCTGACCGATGACCTCACGCGGGCCGTTGGCCGAGACGAACAGAGGCTGCCCGGCGCGACTCTCGGACCAGATGCTGCCGGCGGCCAGGGAAATCTGGGGCAGGGTCGCGGCATGCGCGGCGCGGGAAAGATCTCGGCTGGCCGACGCATCGTGTGCGGATTGGCAGATTTGCGGTTGTGTCCGCAGCGCCGCAGCAATGGCCGCGGGCAACGTGAGCGTAGCGGCATCAGCCCCGGCCGTAACCAGCAGAAGCAAGAGCGGGATGTGGGCTAAGCGGCAGAGCAGTCTGGATGGCACGATTGTGAGTGTGACCAATAGGCTCCCATGACATAGGGGATGGAACATCCTTGGCGGACGCAAACAACCATAGCGCAGGGGCGGATTCCAGAACACCAGGGAGGATCTACCGCGGCAGCACCCGGTGGGCTGCGGCTGCCGCACTGGACGGACAGAACCTACCACAGAGCCGTGATCACCTCCAGTCCGGAGGGGTCCTCGGGGGCTGTGCAGCACGAGCACCGCATCGACGCTAAACTTCAAGAAGGTTGCAGACAAAAAGGAGATACCATGGTCAAGATTCTGGTGTTGTATCACAGCCTCTGGGGGCATGTGGAAGCCATGGCCGAGGCGGAAGCCGAGGGGGCTCGTTCGGTTGCGGGTACGCAGGTGGAGATCAGGCGTGTGCCTGAGACCCTGCCGCCGGAAGTTCTGGCCACCCTGCACGCGAAGACGACACAGGCGGTAGCGGAAGCCCAGCCCGACGAACTCGCCGAGTACGATGCCATCCTTTTCGGCACCCCGACGCGCTTTGGCAACATGAGTGGGCAGATGCGCAATTTTCTCGATCGTACCGGCAATCTCTGGCAACAGGGGGCATTGGTGGGCAAGCTGGGCAGTGTTTTCGTCAGCACCGCCACCCAACACGGCGGCCAGGAGACGACCATCACCTCCTTCCACACCTTTCTGCTGCATCAGGGCATGATCGTGGTCGGGGTGCCCTACACTTGCTCGGAGCTGCTCAACATGGACGAGATCAGCGGTGGTACCCCCTACGGAGCGAGTACCCTGGCCAAGGGCGACGGCAGTCGCATGCCATCGGCCAATGAGCTTGCCATTGCCCGTTTTCAAGGACGGCACCTTGCCGAAATCGCCCGTAAGCTCTTTGCCTAAAAAGGAGAATCTCTATGTCCGCAAGACCACTGGCTACGGCCCTGACACTGTCGACCCTGCTGTTGGCGGGCACCGCACTGGCGGCGCCGGCACAGCACTATACCCTGCTCAACGGCAATCCCGACGGTACCTATCGCATCGACCCGCAGCACAGCACCGTGCTCTTTACCATCGGCCACGTGGGCATCACCCAGTTCACCGGCCGCTTCGACAAAATCTCCGGCACCTATACCTTCAATGCCCAGGATCCGGCCAAAGACCGGGTGCACATCACCATCCCTGCCGCCAGCATCAATACCGACTACCCCCTGCGCGACCAGCATCTGCGCAGCAAGGAATTCTTTGATGTGCAGAAATACCCCGACATCAGCTTTGTCAGCAGCAAGTATGTTCCCACCGGGAAGAAGACGGGGGATCTCTACGGCAATTTGACGCTGCATGGCGTTACCAAGCCGGTGGTATTCGCGGTCCGCGAATTGGGCGCCGGGAATGTGCCCTACCTGCCCAAGCCCTGGGGTGGCTATCTCACCGGCTTTGTGGCAAGGACCACCATCCACCGCTCGGATTTTGGCATCGACGCCTATCTTCCTGAGGGCCTGTCCAATGCCATTGCCATCAAGGTCGAGGTGGAAGGCCGCAAAATATGACAGAAACACAAGGCAGGTCGGTAACGCTGGAGCGCGCCATCGTCCTGCCATTCTCGTCCGGCTGAACGGCCTGCCCGTTCTAGTCATAGGTGACGCGGGATTTTTTGTTTCCATAACCATATCCTATTGGTCCCCCGCTTTTATGGCTGCTAGGCTCCGCGCAGTGTTTTTGGTGAGTCATCATGCTGCGCTTTCTTCGTCGACAACTGCAGGCCGTCAGTGCGCATGCCGCCCCCGGACGTTTTCTGGCCGTCAATCTGGCCATTGGTCTCGGACATTTTCTGGTGCTCTTCAACGGCGGCGCCTATCTGCCCATGATCCCACGGGTCATTGCGGCCTTGGGGCGAAATCCGCTCTACGGCTCCTGGACGCAGGATCTGTATTTTCTGGCCCTGGGATTGGGCTTGCTTCCGGGAAGGTGGGTCAGTCAACGTTTTGGCGACCGCAATGGCCTGCTGTTCTGCTTAACAGCCATCTTCCTTGCCTCACTCGTCAACACGACGACCGGGGACTACATTCCGTTTTTGCTGGCCCGCATCGTCGCAGGGGCGGCGGGTGGTCTCAGTATCCCACTTTCCCTCAATATCCTCTTGCGCCATTACCACGCCGACCGGCGCGATCACGGCCTGTTTCTCTGGGGGCTTGCGGCCATCACCCCTTTTGCCTTGGGGCCTTTCCTTGGGGGATGGATAGAGGATGCCTGGGGCTGGCGTTACCTCTTCATCCTCAACCTGCCGATCCTACTGTTGAGTTTTCTGGGGGTATGGCTATGGGAGCCGGCCGAACCCCGGCGGGAGCGAGTGTCGATGGACTGGCCGGGCTATGTGCTTCTGGCCCTGAGTCTGCTGAGTCTGGAAATGCTCTGCAATCTGGGGAGCATAGACGACTGGTGGCGCTCCGGGGAGATTCGTCTGCTCTTCACGCTCGCGCTGATCCTCGGCGTGACCACCGTCTGGTGGTTGCGTCGGCAATCCCTGCCGGCGTTGGATCTGGGGTGTTTTCGCCACGGGAATTTTCGCGTGGCGGCCGTGGGGATTTTTCTCACCGCGGTGGTGTTCCAGGGTACATTGGCCTTGCTCATCGTTCAGTATCAGTTGAGCTTTGGCTACAGCGCCCGTGCCATTGGTAAGATTCTCCTCAGTATGGCGATCCTGGCGCCGCTGAGCGCCGGCTTCAGCCACTGGTACCTGGGGCGGCACGATCCCCGGCCGCTGGCGGTCGCCTCCATGCTTTTGTTGGCCGGCGGTGCTTACTGGCTGTCCGGCTACGATTTGCCCGTCTCTCCTGAAAGTATCACCGAGCCGCCCATGCTGGTGGGCCTTGGGCTTGGTGGCGCCTTTGCGGCCTGGGCCCGTATCGGGCTCTGGGGACTCTCCGGCCCCGCGGAACAGCGCGCGGCGGGTTTCCTGAATCTGCTGCGCAGCAGCGGTCAGGCCCTGGGGATTCCGCTGGTAGCAGCGTTCTGGGAGCGGCGTCTGGATCTCCATCGCCATTTTCTGGTGGAACTCCAGGGCAATGATCTGGCATCCTGGGAGGCTGCCCAGCGGCACCTTGCCGCACGGTACTCCGTAGATGCTTCTGGACTTCTAGCGGCGTCCATACGGCAACACGCGGCCATGCTGGCCTTCAACGAGGTGTTCTACCTCGCTGCCTGGATTTTTTTCGCATTGGCTCTGTGGAGCCTTTGGGCCCGCACACCTTTGACAACGAATCCCGAGAGTGTGGCAGAGCAGACCGCCATCGCGGAGTTGGTGGAGCCCTGATGGGGACCCTCTCTACCCCAGCGTCTTGCCAGGCGCGCGGATCGATGCCCAAGCATGGCATCCTGCGCGCGCCCTCACGGTCACACCCCAGGGGAAGAAACTCACGGACGCTTGGTGTAGCCTGATCCGAGGGACCGCGGGCCGCCGTCATCGTGTGTCTGGAGGAAGCCCGGTTGAGGCGGGGAGGAAAACATGGCTATAAAAGAAATTCGCGCTTGGCGAGTCTACGACCGTCCTTTTCCCGAGGGATATCGCGTGCTGGCAGAGCGCCTGTGGCCCAGGGGACTGCGCAAGGTCGATCTTGCCCTCGATCATTGGGCCAAGGATCTCGCTCCAACGACCGAGCTGCGGCAATGGTTCAAACACGATCCGGCCCGTTGGCTAGAGTTCCGGAAGCGGTACCTGGAAGAATTGCGCGGCCACCGGGAAGCGGCCATGGCACTGCTGACGCAGGCCAAAGGCGACACCTTGCTGCTGCTCTACGCTGCCCATGATGAGCAGCACAACGGTGCCATGGTCCTGGCCGAGTTTCTGCGAGCCCTGACCGTGCCTTGAAGCGCGGATGTGGGGGATACCATGGTGTCGCGGCGGGCCTTCGGACCGCCATCGATGGGATCGGGAATCGCGATGGCAGCCCTTATTGCTGGAGGAATACGCCGGGGTGCGGAGTGTCGATGGTCGCCCTGCGAGGAGAGGTGCCTGCCGCAGTGTGTGCTCTGAGGGTCTATCCTTCCCAGAGGACGCAAATCGCGCAATTGGCCATAAGGTCGCTGTAGAAAATTTTTAACGGAGGTCGATCATGGATCTACTTGGTGAGCCTGCACCCTCTTTCGATGATCCAGTGGGCCTGCTCCTAGCCTGCCACCAACGGATCCAGCAGCACTGCGATATCTTGGAGCGGATTCCGAGCTATGTGGATCAGAAAGGCGTGGATGAAGAGCTGCGGGCAGCGGTCACCCGGATACTTCGCTATTTCGATCTGGCAGGGCCTGCGCACCATGCGGATGAGGAGTTGGTTCTTTTTTCATGGCTGCTTCAGCAACCAGGATTCCCAAGCGCGTTGCGTGCTCCGCTACGAAATCTTGCGGAGCAGCATCGTCTGCTGGAGGCCGCTTGGCAGGATCTGGCTGGGGACCTGCACTCCCTGATCGCCTTGGAGAAGCCAATGCCATTGCGTCTGGAGCCCTTCGTCTCCATGAATCGTGCCCATATCGCCTTGGAGAACGCAGAAATGTTCCCCGTGGCGCGAGAGCTTCTGGACGCGGATACTGCAAAGATACTGGGTATGACCATGGTCCAACGGCGCCGGGAAATGGAGGTCGCCGTGTGAGTCGCATCACAGAAAACGGTCACCGATCGTTCTGGGCTTTGCTCTTTTTATGGGGTGTCGTGCTGAGGCTGCAAGCGACTGCAAGGTGTGGAAAGATCGGCCACTATCGCGATAGCTGTGCAAGCCAATGGTAATACAGCAGCTGGGTTACAGCTTCTCGTTCTAGGCAGCGCAACTTAAGACGCTGCTGAACTTCTGGCGCAGATTGCACGCCGGGAGCGTCTTGTCTCGGGACCCGAGGGATGGGCGAATACGGAGGCACCCATCGCCCGGGCGATGAGCTGTGTTCCCAGACAATGACCCAGAGTGGGACACCCCGTCTATACGGTGTGTCCGATGAGGCGCTTTTCGTCGTTCACGCTCATGGGACCGCTCACGGTCACGAGACCTGCGTAGTCATCAAGGGTTTTCGGCAACGGAGCACCAAGATCCAGCCGACGGGTGGCAAGCATATGCCCGCATTCTCGCAGGCGCTGTGCCAGGAATCCCCGCCCTTCTCCCGGATCGTGCTAGAGTAACGGAATGACGTTCACGGACGCGCTCCGACGTCATCCGTGGCTGTGTTATCGGAAGGGTGTTTTTCTTTATCGATGGCGATATGGCCTTCCTGTTCGAGGCGGCGCAAGAGCATGAAGAAGTAGATCATGCCGCCATACGGCGCCCAGGGCTTCAGATGGGCCAGCGTGTCCTCATAACCCACGGCGGTCGCATGGGCGCCCAACCAATGGAGCAGGCCTTTGCGGCCACCGACGTCGTCTCCCGGAAAGACATCCAGGTGTCCCAGAGCGCGCAGAAGCACATATTCTGCGGACCAGCGTCCAATCCCGGGTAATTGCACCAGTCTTGTTTCGATCAGATCCCGCGCTTGTGTGTGCCATACCCGCTCGTTCAATTCGCCGTCCAGAGCCGCCTGTGCTACTGCGCGCAAACTGCGAATTTTCGGGTGACTGAAGCCGATGTCGCGCAGCAGGGCGGGATCCTGTTCCAGCAACCGCTGGGGTGTCGGAAACGGAAGAATGGATCGGGTGCTGCCGGTGTCCCCTGCGCAGAGCCGGCACAGCCGGTTAAGTAAAGTGATCCCGACCGAAAGACTCAGCTGCTGGCAGGCGACGGCGTTGATAAGCCCCTCGTAGAGGGAATCGAAGCGCGGGGGGGAAAATCCGTGATAGCGGTCCATCAAAGGCGCCAAGCCTGCGTCCTTGACGATGAGTGCGTTGTATAAGGAGCTTCGGTCGCGGTCCAGGCCGAGGATCCAGTTCAGGCGTGCGCCCGCCCAGGCAATGGCATCGGCATCGTCCGGGCCTTCGTAGATTTCTCCTTCGAGTACGGGATCCGATGGACCGTGGCTCTGCCAGAGTCGCAGTGTCAGCAGCCCACCCCGGTAATGCCAGGTGCGGAGGTAGGTCCCACGATTCCAGACATCCATGGCATTGTGGGCCTGACGACGCAGGACCCACACCGTAAGATCCAGACGGAAAGGATCGATGGGGTGGAGCTCAAAGTACGCCATGCCTATCCCCTCAGGTTTGGGCAGTATTTCCCCGTTGGAGAGCAACTAACCCTGCCTGAACTCACCCAGAGCCTGCAGAATCCTGACGATTCTGTTCGAATACAAACCGGGCGCGTCAACTCACTAAGCCTCCTGGCTACCCGCAGAGGGGTAATAAACCGTACCATTTTCCCGAACCCTCGCCCAGGCTGGCAGTTTATGATAGGACTTCTGTCCCATCGCCAGCAGATCAATGACGATCTTTCCATGCGCCACCAAGGCGTCGGCAATAAGCGCGCGATGACAGCGCCATGGAAGGGTTTCTGCGCACATGAGGGCCAGAGATTTCTGTCCGGCGACTTCCTCGAGCATTTCGAGTGCCGATTGGAAGGCGGACGTCTGCATGTAATCGGCGTATGCCCGAAAACTCGAATTGCGCCAGGCCCCATTGATGGAATCCGGTGACTGCTTACGCAATCCACCCAGGGTTGGCCAATGGGCATACGTGATGCCGTGGAGCGCGAGCGCCGTGGATAGAACATCACGATTGAACTGCGGATTATGGCTCGAGCGCGGCATCTTTCGGACATCGACGACCATCTCTATCCCTTCCGGTTTCAGGGTCGCGATGAAATCCGCCAGGGGCCGTTTACCGTGCCCGACGGTCCATATCGGCTTTTTCGGCGCTTCAGTCGGAGCAACGCATGCACTGCACATCGTAGCGCTTGATCCAGGCTTGGAGGGCCTTGATGGCTTCGGGTCCCGTGTGTAGGTTGTCGAGGGCATGCTCCGGATCATCGGCTCGAATGCGGGCAATCCAGGCATCGCCGTAGGGGTCGATATTGACGAGGTGAGGATCACTCATGACTGCTTCGTTACGATCCACCACCACGCCAGCGAAAGGCACAGGCACGCCACCTGCCCATTTGCCGCTTTCCAAGGTGGCGACGTGCCGGCCTGCCTCGATCCTCGTGCTGAGTTTCTTGATACGCGCCTTTTGGAGGCGTCCGGACATGGTTTGCGCGGGATCGGTCACGCCGATGGAAAAAACTCCCTCACCCTCGGGTCGAACCCATACATAATCCAGATCGTAGAAGAGTTCCTCTGGTAGTTCACAGCCGCGAAATTCGCTCATGGGCGTGGCTCCTGTTCGGCGAGGATACGCAAAGCTGCGGCCTCGCCGTGATCGGGAACGGCTGCGGCCAAATGGGGATAAACCTCTTGCTCTTCCTTGGCATCGTGTTGTTTGAGGATGGTCTGGACGGTGCTGAGCAGGTCGCCGAACTCCTCGGCATCCTTGGCCGCTATTGCTTCGGCCATCTCACTGAAGAATACCTGCAGATCGCGATGCCCCTTACGCAGTAAGGCCGTCAGGGCGTGGTCTTCATCGCCTTCCCAAGCCTCGAAAGCGGGAAAAAGCAGGCTCTCCTCCACCGCCATATGCCCCTCCACGATACCTTGCCGGAATTTCTCGAAGATTTCGGCAGCGTCTCCCCAACGCCCAGCCCTCACGGCGTCGGCGCTGCTTTCCAAAATACGATCGAGACGTTCGTGATCTCGTCGTAAGATCTCAGCGATATCGTGGGACACGGTGGCACTCTTTTTACGGCCTGTCTGGTTCATGGATTATGTTCCTCCAACAATATAGATTACCCTGCAGAACGTGTTCAAAAGGGGGGTCACATCGGATGAAAGTACAGCTGCTGGTGTCCAAATGGTGCCCAACCTGCCCCCAGGCAGAGATCGTCTGGAAGGAAGCTGCCGAGAAACGGCCCATGGACCTGGAAATCCTCGACGTCGCCGATAAGGTCGGACGGGAAGTAGTCAGCCGTTTGCGGATCAAAACCGTACCTGCGGTGGTCATCGACGGTGTCCTTAAAGCCGTAGGCGTCCAGCCTCTCTCTCAAGTCCTTCAATTGCTGGACAGCTGAGCAAAGGTAATCCGGTGAGCTGGGAGAGCACTCAGCCGGCACTGGGGGTGAAGCTGTCGAAGTGGATGCGAGCATGGGGCAGCCCATGGGACAGAAGGAGGTCCACGGCCGCCTCGATCATGCCGGGGCTGCCGCAGAGATAGACCTCGTGATCGGACCAGGGACCATGGTCGGCAACGGTGGGCAGGAGTCGTCGAGGCCCGCCGAGGCCGGTGGCAGCGGGGTCGGAGCAGCAGATCTCCAAATGCAACTCGGGCCTGTTGCGGGTTAGCTCCTGAAGGTAGTCCAAATGGTAGAGATCCGCGGCTCGTCGGCTGCCGAAAAAGAGATGCATGGGTGCGGTCCAAGGCAAGCGCAGTCGTTCATGGATCAGGGCTTCGATGGGAGCCAGGCCGGTTCCGGCGGCCACCAGAAGCATGGGACGTTCGACGTCCTGCTGGAGGGTGAATGTGCCCTGAGCAGGACCGAGTTGGAGCTGGTCCCCCGGCCGCGCACGCTCAAACAGCCAGCTTGAAAAGACGCCACCCGGCACGGCACGGATGTGGAACCGCAGGAGCGCTTCGTCGGGTAGGCTCGCCATGGAATAAGAGCGCCACTGTCCCGCTGCGCCGGGAACGGCTATCCGGGCATACTGACCGGCCCGAAAGGGGTAGGGGCGGTCGCATTGTAGACAGAGTTCCATCACGGTGGCCGACAAGGGATGGAGGGATAGCACGGTGGCAGTCCAGGCATCGGCGCTGGTATCCACCTGAGCGGCGATACGCATGGCGCTGCGCGGCTGCAGCTTGCAGAGGATGGCCTGATTGGCAGCACGTTCCTCTGGCGTCAGGAGCAGCGGCATGAAAGGGAGCTGTATGCCTTCGCCGGACAGTATCTGACCCTTGCAGTCGCCACAGGACCCGTTGCCGCAGCCGTGGTGGATGGCCACCCCCTGTTCCAGGGCAGCGGCGACGATGGTCTGATCTTCGCGCACCCACAGTCGCTGTCCGGATGGCTCCAGAACGATCTCGTGTTGCATGTGAAGCTCCTTATCACATCCGGCCGAGGCCACGGCACTGGCCCCAGCCTCCTCGGTCATTGGTTTACGGGAGGAACGTCGTCCAGCACGAGGGGCACATAACGCTCCGGGGCCATGGCCTCGGCAGCCGCCTGGATGCAGACGGTAGCGGCCAAGTTGTAAGCCTCTATCCAGGATTCTGCCATGGCGGGTGTCCATGCCGGTCCCAGGAAGTGCTTGAGGGTCAGGAGCAGGCTCTTGCCGACGATGGGATAGTGCTCGGGTCGGGTGTCGTAACGGATGTGCCCCACCCCCAAATCTTTCAGGTACGGTACCAGCATTTCGGTGCTGTCGATGTTGCTGGCAATGAGGATGACCGAATTGAAGAGGCGCACCCGCTGCTCACTCATGTCTCCGGGAAACATCTTGCGCACTTCGGGATAGTGGCTGAACATGGTGTCGTAGAAATGCTGAGCGACCTGTACGCCCAAATCTTGCACGGCCTTGCCACTGCTCTTGATCAGGTTGATATCGATGGTCATGGGTTTCTCCTGAGGTAGTGCCTGGAATGTCCACAAAGCCTTGGCCGATGGACAGGGGGAAGTTTGCGCCACCGCCCCGCTCCCGTCCTTGATCTGTGTCAAGAAGTTGAATCGGATCCCGAGGGGGGTAATAATCCCGGGCTTCCTCAAAGCGACCCAGTTGGAATCGACATGGCATCCCCCTATATGGCGTCCCCCGATGTCACCGAGCGGCTGCGTCAACAGCCGATCTTCAACGCCTGGCCACCCGTTTTGCTCGACGCACTGCTGGCGTCCACACACCTGGAAGACTGGGAAGATGGGGCCATCCTCTTTGTCGAGCAGAGCGCTGCCGCGGATTTCTTCTGGCTCGAGTCGGGAGTGGTGGAACTCGTCAGCAGCAATGCCGAGGGTAAGGAAAAAATTGTCGAGATCATGCAGGCGGGGGATCTCTTTGCCGAAGGCGTGGCTTTCATGGGTGGCCGCTATCCGGTCACGGCACGGTGCAGCGGGCCTGTGCGCGTGTTGCGGATCCCGTTTGCTCCCGTGATGGCTACCCTGGATGCCCATCCCCAACTCATGCGCCGCATCCTCGCTCAACTCAGTATGCGTCTGCATTTTCTGGTGAAAGAGTTGCGCCAGCGCAGCGTGCAGTCGGCGGATGCGCGCGTTGCTGCCTACCTGCTGGAACTGGGACAAACGGCCGAGACTGGAGAGGGATGGGTCTCCCTGCCGGCCAAAAAGGCCGCTATTGCCGCCCGTATCGGCATCACCCCGGAAACGCTGTCTCGGGTGCTACGGCGCCTGCGTGAAGCGCAGATCATCGCTATCACCGGTCGAGATCTGCATATTCTCGATTTCGCTGCTCTCCAAAGCTGGGCCTGTGCTTGATGTCCTCGCAGCGCGTATCCGCACCAGTCGGATGCAATCCATTGGGAACGCTTTACAGATCTGGTGATCCAGGGTAACCGGGTATCAATCAGCACTGAAAATTGAACAGGTTACGGGCAAAATCAGCAATCCGATCGAACACCTTGCTTCGTGGTTGCTCTAGAGCGTTTTCTTTTTTTATCGGAATGCTACGGCGTCCATCGACGTTCTGGATTGTGTTCAAGCCCGGACGCACACGGCTTTTCAACGGATGACGCTGATTAACAGTTGCATCATGTTCGCTCATGTTGCGTCATGTACCCATAACACTCTGACCAAAATGAAAAAGCACCTAGGATAACTTCCTAAGTGCCTGTTTTACTTGGTGCCGGCAACAGGAATCGAACCCGTGACCTACCGATTACAAATCGGTTGCTCTACCTGCTGAGCTATGCCGGCGCGCTCGGTCCGAGTTTAGCCGGGGTTCTCGCCGGCTTCAATCGCTTGAAGCTGGGACAGTGGGTGGCGACCGATACCGAACCAGAGCAGCACACCCGGAAGGCTCATCAACAGTACGGTCGCGCCGGTGAGCAGGGATAGGGCGAGGGCGGCATCGTGGCCGATGTGCAGGGCACCCAGATAGAGCACGACCAGTCCCTCGCGTAGGCCCCAACCAGCAAAGGAGATGGGAAGGGCGAGAAAGAGACTCACTAGGGGCCACACCAGCCACACGGCGGCGGGGTCTAGGGCGAGCCCCAGAGACTTTGCCAGACACCAGAAGGTGAGGATGGAAAAACCCTGGACAATCAGGGATAGACCGATGGTCGCAGCCAGTGCCTGGGGGTGACGCAGGAGGGCCGCCATGCCCAGACGGATGTCGTGCAGGGCGTTGCCGATTTTGCCGAGCCGGGTCGCCAGGAAGTTGAGCCACGGGGTCAGGATCAGCACCACGATGACCAGGTAACCGAGCACAACCACGGCCATGGTCTTGTCCATGCCTGGCAGGAGGGCAACATCGCGCCCTCCCAAAAGAAAGGCCGTCAGGGCGATGCCCACGAGGGCGCCCATCCCGATGAAGCGGTCGCTGAAGACGGCAGCCAAGGCGAAGGGCATGCCGTGCGCCTGATGGCGCGTGTACCAGGCGCGCAGAAAGTCTCCGGATACGGAGCCCGGCAGCACCTGATTGAAGTAGGCGCCCACCCAGTTGAGCCGCCACAGCCAGGGCAGGGGGGCGGGGCGGGAAAGCGCGCGCAGGATGATCCACCAGCGGCCCGATGAGATGCTGATGTTGCAGCCATAGCTCGCCGCCGCCGCGGCAAACCACCAGGGATCCATCTCTTGAAAGCGCTGCAGGAGGTTGGGCCAGTCGGTCTTTTGAAACAGCCAAGCGAGCACCGCCACGGTGAAGGCGACTTGCGCCATCAATTGCCATGGCACGCGCTTTCGGCGCTGGAGCGGCGGACGCGGATTTTCTGTGGCAGTGGTCACCGAAAAGCGTGTTCCCCGTGGTTGCGAGGACCCGACTCTAACCCGTCGTGGGTGTTGGAGCAAATCCTGTGGCAGCGAGGGCTGACTATACTCTGTCTGCCCACCTCTGGATGCAGGAGTGACCATGGAATATCGTATACAGGAAGGTTTACCTTTTCCTCTCGGCGCACATTGGGATGGCAAAGGCGTCAATTTCGCCCTTTTCTCCAGAAATGCCAGCAAGGTAGAGCTCTGCCTCTTCGACGACGATGGTGAGCGTGAGCTGGCCCGTATTGCACTCCCGGAGTACAGCAACGAGATCTGGCACGGCTACATCGAGGGACTCGCCCCCGGTCAGCTCTATGGCTACCGCGTACACGGTGCGTATGCCCCCGAAGCGGGTCACCGCTTCAATCCCAACAAGCTGTTGATCGATCCCTATGCGCGGCAGCTGTCCGGCGAGCTGCGCTGGGATCCGGCCTTGTTCGGTTATGAGATCGGTCACAAGGACAAGGACCTCAGTTTCGACGAACGCGACAGTGCGCCCTTCCTGCCCAAATGCCGGGTCATCGACGAGCGCTACGACTGGGGCGAGGATCGGCGTCTGCAAAAGCCCTGGAATGAGACCACCTTCTACGAGCTCCACGTGCGCGGCATGACCATGCGTCATCCCAAGGTTCCGGATGATCTGCGCGGGACCTTCGCCGGTCTCGCCTGTGCGGATCTGCTCGACTACATCCGCGATCTTGGCGTGTCGGCCATCGAGCTCATGCCCATCCACGCCTTTGTGCACGATCAGTATCTGCTGGACAAGGGTCTGCGCAATTTCTGGGGCTACAACAGCATCGCCTTTTTTGCCCCTCACCCGGAGTATCTCAGCGACGGCGGTATCGACGAGTTCAAGCGCTTGGTGGCGGCGGCGCACGAACGTGGCCTCGAGATCATTCTCGACGTGGTCTACAACCACACGGCCGAAGGCAGTGAGCTGGGTCCGACCCTGTCCTTCCGTGGTATCGATAATGCCGTGTACTACAAGCTCCTGCCCGATCAGGCACGCTACTACATCAACGACACCGGTACCGGGAACACTCTGGATACCGGCCATCCCCGAGTGGTGCAGATGGTGACGGATTCCTTGCGCTACTGGGCCGAGGTCATGCACGTGGATGGCTTCCGTTTCGATCTGGCCACCATTCTGGGGCGTGAGCCCGAGGGCTTCAGCCAGCGCAATGGCTTTTTTGTCGCGGTCGGGCAAGACCCGACGCTGGCGCGGGTGAAACTGGTGGCAGAGCCCTGGGATAGCGGCCCGGGCGGTTATCAGCTTGGAAATTTCCCGCCGGGATGGGCCGAGTGGAACGGCAAGTTCCGCGATACGCTGCGCGCCTTCTGGCGTGGCGATCCCGGCCAGCTGCCGGAACTGGCCCGGCGTCTGACGGCCTCCGGTGATATCTACGACCATCAGGGACGCAGCCCCTTTGCTTCGGTCAATTTCGTGACGGTGCACGATGGCTTCAGTCTCTACGATCTGACGGCCTACAACGATAAGCACAACGAGGCCAATGGGGACGACAATCGCGACGGTACCGACGACAACCGTTCCTGGAACTGTGGCGCGGAGGGTCCCACCGATCAGCAGGACATCGTCGACCTGCGCCAGCGGCAGATGCGTAATTTCCTGGCGAGTCTGTGCTTTTCCCAGGGGGTACCGCTTCTCTGCGCGGGGGATGAGTTTGGGGCTACGCGCCAAGGCAATAATAACGTCTATTGTCAGGATAACGATCTAGGCTGGCTGCACTGGGATCACGATGCCGCAGCACAGGACCAGATCCGCTTTGTACAGCGGCTGCTGGAACTGCGCCGCCGCTACCCCATGCTTCGCCACGGCCGTTTTCTGCTAGGGCGCTATCACGAGACCCTGAAGGTGAAGGACGTCAGCTGGATCAACGCCAATGGCGAGGAGATGACGGAGTCGGAATGGCAAGACGATAATGCCCGTTGTCTGGGCATGCTCCTGGATGGGCGGGCCCAGGCTACGGGTATCGTGCGGCGCGGCCAGGACGATACGCTCCTGCTGGTCTTCAACGCGGCGGAGCAAGCTGTCGAGTTCCGTTTGCCTGAAGTCAGTGAGGGGAAGTCCTGGGAGCGCCTGGTGGATACCAATGTCCCGCAGGCCGAGGCGGAGCACTTTGCGCTTGGCGCCACCTACCTCGTTACCGGGCGATCTCTGCTGCTCTTCGTTCTGCACCCGCAGTAGCCGGTGCCACAAGGTCCTCGACCCCGTCCAAGGTGGCCGCAATGAAGGCCACCTTGTCCAGGCTCTCCCGATATTCGGCCTCGACCTCGGAATCCATCACGATGCCGCCGCCACCCCAGTACTGGACCCGTCCGGCACGGTAGCTGAGGCTACGGATGAGGATGTTCCAGTCCATGCGCCCGCGCGCGTCCACATAGCCCAGGCTTCCGCAGTAGAAGCCGCGGGGCTGTCCTTCCAGCGCCTGCAGGAGTTCGACGGCGTGGCGTTTGGGCGCGCCCGTGACGGAGCCGCCGGGCAGGCAGGACAGCAGCACGTCCCAGGGGTCACAATCACGGCGCAGGCGGGCCTCGATGCTGCTGACCAGGTGGTGGACGGCGGGAAAGCTCTCCAAGGCGCACAACTCCGGCACGCGCACCGAGCCGAGTTCCGCCACCCGTCCCAGATCGTTGCGCAGCAGATCGACGATCATGACGTTTTCCGCTCGATCCTTGGGGCTTGCGCAGAGTTCCGCCGCCAGGGCGCGGTCGCGCTCGGGGTCGGGATCCCGGCGACGGGTACCCTTGATGGGCCGGGCCTGCAGGCGCCCGTCCCGAAGGCTCACCAGCCGCTCCGGAGACAGACTCAGAAGGCTTGCCTCGGGCAGAGAGAAAAAGGCGGCGAAAGGCGCCGGATTGCGTTGGCGTAGGGCTGAGTAGAGTTGCCAGGGGCTCGCTGACCAGCGGCCGGAAAAGGCCTGGGCGAGGTTCAGTTGATAGACATCGCCGGCGCGCAGGTAGGCTTTCACATCGGCAAAGGCACGGCGATAGGCCGCTGCCGACCACCGGGGACGCCATGCGCTGCCGCGGCCAGGGCAATGTGGTTCGAGCGGGGACGCCGGTGGCTCCTCCAGCCAGTCCGGTAGATCCTGCGATCGTCCCCAGAACCCTGCCTCGCGGCTTACGTGATCGACCATGAGGGCACTGTCGTACCAGGCGAGGGCTGCCGTGGGAAGGGTGGGGTCATCGGGACCCGGGATCCCCAGCATCCGGCGACCCCAGTCGTAGCTGAAAAAGCCGGCGAAGCCGCCGGCGAAGGGATACGGCGTGGGAAAGTCGCCGAGGTCCGAGGTCCTTTGCTGCTCCTCGCGGGCGATGGCGCGCAGGGTAGGGATCAGGGGCTCGGCAGAGATCTGGGCAGTGCCGTCACCCTCGGCGAGGTAGACGTGCTCCCCCTCCTGCCAAACCCGCCAACGCGGACGGTGTAGCAGGATATCGAAGCGACCGCGCAGGCCACCACGGCCGCAGCTATCCAGGAATAGGGTCCAGGGCTCCGCTGCCACGGACGCGCCAAGCCCTAGGCTGTGCGTAGACGGGTAGGGCAGGCGGTGCCAGCGTCGGGCCATGGCGCTTCGATCAAGGACAAATGAGGCCTCCAAGCATAGCCAAGTCCAGGCATTTGCCCAAGTCGAAAACACCAGAGTACAATATCCCTTGAATACTGACCGTTCGGTCGGTACCCTATGACCACATTGTGTGACCAAGCAGGTGTGCCATGTCCAATCTGCGGTTCGCGTTGCTCTGCGCAGCAGCCCTGTGTCTAGGAAGCTCCAGCGTCTATGGTGAGGATCTGCTGTCGGCTTATGAGCAGGCCTATCGTACCGATCCGGCCTTGGCCGAGGCCCGCGCGCAGTTGCAGGCGACGCTTCAGGATAAGCCGGCGGCGCGGGCAGCGCTCCTGCCACACCTCGGGCTTGGGGCCAGCGTGGGTTACAACACCGGCAGCTTTTCGGGTTTTGCCGGGCTCAATCTCAGCAAGGCCTACCTATCGGACAGCTACAGTGTCACTCTGACCCAGTCGGTCTTCGATGGTCAGAGCTACGTCGCGCTGCGCCAAGCCGACAGTCGGGTCCAGGCGCAGATGGCAGCACTGCTCTATACCGAGCAGCAACTGGCCCTGCGGGTGGCGACGGCTTACTTCAAGGTGCTGGAAGCGCAGTCTCAGGAACGCATAGCCGAGCGCCAGCGGCGGCTGCTCGAGAGTATCTACAAGCAGACCGAAGCGGCGCTCAAGGTAGGCACCGGCGATATCATTGCCGTGCGCGAGGCGGGGGCGCGGCTGGATGCGGCGCAGTCGGACCTGATCCGTGCCCGCAACGCGGTATCCGTCGCCAAGCGTGGTCTGGAGCGCCTGACCCACGCGCCCGTAGGCGAGTTGGAAGACCTGCGCCCCTTTACTGCGGAAGGTCCCCAGCCCGATAACATGGACGCCTGGGTCCAGGCCGCCATCCACGATCAGCCACTGATGCACGAGGCCGAGGCGCAGCTGCATACCGCCCAGGAAGAGGTGCAGTACCAGCAGCGTGCGCGCTGGCCCAAGGTCGACTTGCAGGGCATTGCCCAGCATGTGCACGGCAATCCCTTTCCGGGCTTCAATCAGAATCAGGCGGGGGTGAGCTTGAATCTGTCCATGCCCATCTACGAGGGTGGCAGTATCTCCAGTGGGGTGCAGAAGGCCGAGGCGCTGAGCGTGGCGCAGGTGGACCACGTCGGCAGCGTACGCGATCGGGTGCGGCTGGACACTCAGACGGCCTTCCTCAACCTCAAGGACAGTGTCGCTCAGTTGTCCTCGGCCAAGGCGACGGTGGCCTCGGCCAAGATCTCCCTGGAAGGTACGCGCAAGGGCTACGAGGTGGGCACGCGCTCCATCATCGACCTGCTGCAGACCGCCACGGACTATATTCGGGCGGAACAGGACTACAACGTCGCCCTCTACAATCAGGTGCTCGCCCGAGTACAGCTGAAGGCAGCGGCGGGCCAACTGGACCTCGCCGATCTGCGCGCCGTCAACGGCCTTCTGCGCGGCAGTGCCGACAGTACCGACACACAGGAAGGTGCCCACGGTACCGCGGCTGCCGACCGGAAAAGCGCCACCATGGGGGGCTGAGCAGGACCGCTTTCTTGGACCCGGCGTGATCAGCAGCGCAGGGCTTTGAGCACGCGTTCACCACGCTCGCCGTGGAAGAATTCCCGCACGTAAGGGTCGTCCACCTCGGCCACTTCCGACAAGGGGCCGACGGTCAGGACCTTGCCTTGGGAGAGCACGGCGATGCGGTCGGAGGTGGCAGCGATGCTGTCCAGGTCGTGGCTCACCATGACCACCGTCAGACCGATATCCCGATGGACCTCTCGTAGCAGATCGTCGAAGTCGGCAGCAGTGATGGGGTCGAGACCCGATGTGGGCTCGTCGAGAAAGAGGATCTCCGCCTCCAGAGCCAGGGCGCGTGCCAGTGCCGCCCGCTTGACCATGCCACCCGAGAGCTCCGCTGGCAGCTTGTAGGCATCGGCAGGGCGCAAACCCACCATCTGCAGTTTGAGACCGACCAGCTCACGGATATCCCCTTCGCTGAGACCGCCCCATTCGCGCATCGGGAAGGCGATGTTCTCGAATACCGTGAGCGCACTGAACAGAGCCCCCTGCTGAAAGAGCATCCCCCAGCGTCGGCGCAGGGCTACGGCGGCCCGCCCCTGCAGCTCCGCCAGGGAGGATCCGAGGATACGGATGTCGCCCTCGACGTGGGGGACGAGGCCGACCATGGCTCGCAACAGGGTGGTCTTGCCGCTGCCGCTGCCGCCGACGATGCTCAGGATCTCCCCGGCACGGACTTCGAGATCCAGGTGCCGATGCACCCAGTGGGGGCCAAAACGGGTGGCCACATCGCGGCAGACGATGGCGCAGGTTTCGCTCATCCCACGGAGATCCCGGTATTGGCGAAGATCATGGCGAGCACGGCATCGATGACGATGACCAGAGTCAGGGTGAGGACCACGGAATCGGTGGTCTCGCGGCTCAGGCTGTCCGTATTGGGCTGCACCTTGAGGCCGTGATAGCCGCTCACCCAGGCGATGAGGATGCCAAAGAGGACCCCTTTGCAGATACCCAGCCAAAAATTGAAGTTGGGCACCATGACGGGCATCTCTCGCAGAAAAAAGCCGACGCTGATGCCGAGGTCCAGCTTGGCGACGATGACGGCACCGAGGATGGCGACGGCATCGGTCCACACCACCAGCAGGGGCAGGGTGATGGCCAGCGCGATGACCTTGGGCAGGATCAGGCGCTGCACCGGAGAGATGCCAAAGGTACGCAGTGCGTCCAGCTCTTCCGTCACTCGCATGGCGCCGATCTGCGCAGTGAAGGCAGAGCCCGTGCGTCCAGCCAGGATCACCGCGGTGATGAGTGGCCCGAATTCCCGCAGGATGCTGAGTCCGGCAATACTGACGATGTAGATGTTGGCGCCGTAGCTCGCCAGGGTGGGCGCTGACTGAAAGCTGATGACGATGCCGATGAGAAATCCGATGAGAGAGAGGATGGGCAGGGAGTCCGGTCCCGTGCGCACGATGGTGGCGGAAATCTCCCGCCAGGGAAAATGCCGGGGGTGGCGCAAAGCACGCCAGAATTCCGTGAGCAGGGCGCCGAGCAGGAGCAGCAGGCCCCAGAGATCGCCGCCGACGCCGAGGATGTGTGCACCCAGGGCCTCGAGCCGCGCCCAGAGCCCCCAAGGCTGGCGCGGCGGAGACGGCGTCTCCAGCGTGGCAAAGCGCTGGAAGATGGCCTGCTGCTCCGCGCCGAGGCGCGCGTCCTTGGGTAGTGCGCCACCCCAGGCGTGCCAGATGACCAGAGCACCGACGCTATCCAGGCGCTCGATGCCGCGCAGGTCCCAGGGGCGATCGCGGCCCGCCTGGCGGAGCCCTTCACGCACCGTGTCGATGGCTCCTGTCAACCGACGCAGGGTCCAGCGCCCGCGCAGCGCAAGGAACTCGCCCTCGATTTCCCAGTGGGGATCTTCCTGCGGCTCCCCCGTCGAGGATGCGGGATGCTGGGAGGTCATCGCTTGCTCGCTTCTCCTGGCTGCCGATGGCGCCTTATTGTGGCACGTCGCTGGCGCGCTTCCCAGACTGCCCGGGGCCCGACGGCGCATGCGCGTCGCCGTGACACCAACGCAGGCGGGCCATGACCGACAGGTGGTCCGAGAGCGGTTCGGCGCCACGGCGCCAGTCGACGAACTCCAGGTCCGGGCTGCAAAGGATGTGGTCGAAGGAAAAACGCGGGGCCCAACTGGGGAAGGTCGCCAGAGGCGGTTCCGCTTGCTGCAGTCCGCTGGCCCGCAGGAGCAGGCGCAATTCCGGTGAGCGTGCACCGCAGTTGAGGTCCCCCAGGACCACCAGGCTCTGCCGTCCGGCGAGGTATTCCGCGAGCTCCTCGAACTGGCGAAAACGTCCGTGGCGACTCAAAGCCAGATGGGTCACCACGACGCTAAGGGGATGCCCGGCGAGGTCGATGCTGGCCTCCAGCAGGCCACGTCCACGCAGCCAACCGGGCAGCGCGCGCCTGCGTACTTCGAGGATGGGCCAGCGACTGAGCAGGCCGTTGCTGTGTTGGGCGATCTCGCCCCAATTCCGGGTACGGCTCTGAGTCCAGTAGGGAAAGCCCGCCTTGTCCGCAAGATAGGCGGTTTGATTGACGTACTGGCTGCGGTAGGAGCCGGCGTCCACCTCGTTGAGTCCGACGATGTCGGCATCCCGCAGGGCCTGGCCGATACGCTCCAGATTGCCGAGGCTCTGCTGGTGCGGCAGCAGGTAGCGCCATCCGTGCAGGACCAAGTGACGGCTGCGCCGGGAGCCGATGCCCACCTGAATATTGTGGCTGAGGACCGTGAACTCCTGGCAAGCGCCCTCAGTCGTGCTGCTCAAGGGTGATTTCCCAGATCTCGTCCGTGGCAGGGTCGCGCAGACCGAGGCTCAGGACCCCCCGCTCGGTCTCCGCAAGATCGAAGTGCAGGACACCTTCCTCGGCTGGCGTCAGGACTTCGCCGTAAGTGGCGAAGAGCCGCTCACCCCGGGCCTGCAACTGCTCGGCAACCTGGGGCCAGTGCTCGGCCGTACCTGGATAGATACCACTGAGCCGACCGTCGCGCTGGGCCAGCCAGCCACTCCCTTCGCCCTTCAGGAGATGCTCCATCAGGGTATTGGCCACTTGTCGGGAGAGGGTCAGGCGGGGCATGCGCAGACCGGACAGTGCGGATCGCGGCGCAGACCCAGCGTGCGCCATTCCCAGCGGAGCAGGTCCAGGAGCAGAAGCCGTCCGCCCAGAGGAGACTCCTGCCCGAGCAGGAGACGCAGGGTCTCCAGGGCCTGCATGGACCCGAGGATGCCAGGTACCGGTCCGAGCACACCCGAGCTGGCACAGCTGTCGCCGCTGTCTGCGTCCAGTTCCGGATAGAGGCAGGCGTAGCAGGCGGTATCCTCCCGGCGAAAGTCGAAGACGGTCAGCTGACCCTCCCAGCGCAGTGCGGCGGCCGAGACCAGTGGCCTGCGGGCACGCCAGGCTGCGCGATTGATGCTGTGTCGCGCGGCAAAGTTGTCCGTGCAGTCGAGTACGATGTCGTGCTGCGGTATCAGGGTGTCCAGGAGTTCGGCATCGACGGTGGCGGCCACCGTCTCTATGCGTGCCGCGGGATCGAGACGCTCCAGGGCGCGCCGCGCCGCCTCCACCTTCAGCTCACCGAGATCGCCATCGCCGTAGAGGATCTGCCGCGGCAGATTGCTGAGGTCCACCCGGTCGCCATCGCAGAGGGTGATGTGCAGAACCCCCGCGGCCAGCAGGTACTGCGCCGCCGGGCAACCGAGACCGCCCAGGCCAATGATGAGGACGCGACATTCCAGGAGATTTTCCTGGGCAGCCAGAGACCATTGGGGGAGGACGAGTTGACGGGCATAGCGCAGCAGATCGCGGTCGCTACCGAGGTCATGCATCGTTGTAGAGGTCGTAGTCGATGGCATTGTCGTCGAGGGCCATGCCGCGCTGTGGCTGCAGTTCGGTCTGCAGCCGACGCAGCAGGGCGTGGTGACGTTCGTGGATGGCATCGAGCATCCACAGGATCTCGCTGGGATGGCCGGGACTGCTCCCCTGCAGCAGATGGCGGAGGTAGATGGCCTCATCCTCTACTTTGATGAGCAGGGGCGTGGGTAGGTCCAGAGGCAGCACGTGGCGCTGCAGGAGCCAGTCCATGGGCGAGTCGACTTCCGTGCCCAGCTGGCGCAGGTCGACCCGGAAATGGCCACCACCGCCAGGCTGCTTCAGAAGCTCTGCCAGATACCCCGGGGGAAAACCGCGGTGCAGGATGATGGTGCGCCCTTGGAAGCGCTGGAAGAAGCGCTCCTGCAAGGTCAGAGGCGATGCGGAATGAGGCATGCCTCATGGTAG
The DNA here is from genome assembly GCF_023256195.1 of Acidithiobacillus sp. GTDB lineage: Bacteria > Pseudomonadota > Gammaproteobacteria > Acidithiobacillales > Acidithiobacillaceae > Acidithiobacillus_A. The sequence goes on along the minus strand of NZ_JAGDWX010000010.1, from coordinate 121,801 downwards.
CGCCGTCCTGCCCTGACTGCCAAGAGTGCCTTGACCGATCCGTCTGTCTCAGGGGGAGGGGCTGCGTTGCGGCACGCCGGTCTTGCCGGTCACGGGCGCTTCCGGCAGCTGCAGGGCCTTGGCGTAGCCCGTCAGTTCCAGATATCCCGAGCCCACCTGCCGGTTCTTCTGCCAGGCCGTCACCGCACCCTCCCAGTAGGTGGTACCGGTGCTGGCCAGGGCGCGGAATTGCTGGTCCGCCATCAGGGGGCGGAGAGCAAATTCCAGGGAACCGGCGCGGATCTTCCAGGCAATGGGGTAGCGCGCGCCGGTGCTGGCGGAGGTCCAGAACTGCGTGGGCTGCATGTGGATGGCGCTGGCAGGCAGATATTCCACGCGTCCGTCGGCGTGTCGCCAGGTGCCGGCCAGCCACAGCGCTTTGCCATTTCCCGCGCGCATGCGGAACAGCATCAAGGCGCCCCCGTCGTCGAGATTGAGGCCCAACCAGTCCCAGCCTACCGCGCCTTTGGGCAGATAGGCGTCGGACCACTCGTGGTCCAGCCAGGCGCGTCCCTCTACCCGATGCTCCTGGCCTTGCAGGCGCAGCTGACCGTGTACGCGCAGTTGCGGCAGGCTGTAATAGTAACTGGCATTCTGGGGATCGGGACCCTTCTGGCTGATCCCATCGGGCCCCTCCAGCAAAGGTTTCCCAGTGGTCTGCAGCTGCAGATTCAGGCGGAAATGGCGGCTGTCCACCTGCGTCCGGTACCCATCACCGTCCTGCTGCAGGCGCCAGGAGTCGATCCAGACCTGGGTGCGATCCCGGGCCGCGCCGGCGAGACCCAGGGCCGTGGTCGCACTGCTCTGGGCAGTCAGCAGATGCCCAATGCGCGGATCGGCGATGGCTGCCTGGGCGAAAATCAGCTGACGCGGATTGAAGGCACTGGGGTTGTCCCAGACCTTGGTAGGACGCACCCGGAAAAAGGTCACCTGAAAGCCGTAGGTCTGACCGGAATCGTCCCGCAGGTGTCCGGTGACGTACCACCACTCCAGCGGAAACTCCGGGTGACTGCCGTAGGCATTGGGAAAACGCATGGGTTGCGTGGGGCTGACCTCTACCTGCGGCGTTTTCGCCAGCGGCAGTGGCTCGGGCGGTAGGGGCGAAGCGACGCTCGGGGCTACCAGCAGGAACCCAGTCAGCAGCGTCAGACAGACGCCGAGGATACCGAGTGGCCTATTCATCGCGCACCATGGTCAGGGGCTGGGACAGGGCCTTGCGCGCGCTCAGGAGCATGGTGGTCACACTCGCGACGATCAGCGCCGCCGCCACCAGAAGTAAATTGTCCCAAGGCGGGTGGAAGCCCATCTGCCAGTGGAAGGATTGGGGATTGACGAGATCGATGAGCAGGAGGCTGATGGCGAAGCCCAGACCTCCCCCTAGCGCCACCCCGAAGAGGGACAGCAGAAGCGACTCCCGCAGCAGAAGACCGACGACGTCGCGCCGCCGCAGACCAATGGTCCGCAACAGGGCAAACTCCTGCCGGCGCAGCAGTATCTGGGCACCGAAGCCGTTGGCGACACCCAGTAGACCGATGACGATGGCCACCGCCTCCAGGGCGTAGGTGGCTGCAAAACTGCGGTCGAATATCCGTAGGCTCTCGGCGCGGATCTGGCGCGGCGTTTCCACCTGCCACTGGCGCAGTTCCGGGAAGCGCCGGGTGAGCTGCGCCCGTGCCGCCGCTACGGAGGTGCCGGGACGCAACCACAGGGCAAGACCGTTGGCGCTGTCGTCACCGGTCCAGCGGCGATAGACCTCGATGGGGATGGATACGGCGCCCTGCTGGTAGGCGTAGTCGCGATAGATACCGACGATGCGCACCGCATGGGTACGGCCGTCCACCGGGATCTGGACGATCTGGCCGGGCCGCCAATGGCTGATTCCCGCGAGTATCTCCGAGATCCAGGCTGGCGGTGGACCGCTTTTCGGCAGGGGAATGGCGCGCAGGATCTGCAGCTCCCGATTCGGATCGGCCAGGTCCATGCCGCGCGCCAGCAACTCCACCGGCGGCCGTCCTGGTAGCAGCGCGATCTGCAGGCGCCGCATGGGCGAGCATTGCCGTACCACAGGATCGTCGCAAATGGCGTGGATGCGGTCTCCCGAGATGCGCGCCGCCGGCCCCGATCCCGCCTGCAGATAGAGGTCCGCCCGCAGAATGTCCAGTAGCCAGTCGGCAACGGAGTCGCGAAAGGAGCCCACCATGATGGCCATTGCCACCACCAGACTGAAAGCTACGACGATGGCCGACAGACTGTGGGCTACCCGCCCCGGTGTCCCCCGCATCTGAAGAAAGGCCAGACGCGCGAGGGGAGCCTCGGGCACCGGCAGGACCACGCCCAGCAGCCGCGCCAATGGCCCGATGAGGAAGAGGGTGGCAAAAAGCAGAATGGCGATGGCCAGATAGGCGCCGTAAGGAATCCCACCCACGGGCGGGATGGCGGCACTGAGGGCAGCCAGGATCAGCAGGATCAATCCGGGTCCGAGCTTCTGTCCGGCTTCGTCCTCCTCACTACCCTGACCCAGCGCCCTCACCACGGTGCTTCGGCTGGCCTGCCACGCCGGCAGACCGGCGCCCGCAAGCGCCGCTGAAAGGCCGGCGCCAGAGAAAGCGAGCCACAAGCCCAGGTGTCCGTGAAGCACCTGATGGCTGGCACGGAAATAGCCCGCGCCCAGATCGCCGCCCAGGCGCGCCAAGGCGAGAGCAGCGGCCAGATTGCCCAGCGGGATACCCAAGGCGATGCCCGGCAGTCCCAGGGCGAGTCCCTGTGCCAGCACGCTCGCCAGGATCTCACGTCGCCTCAGACCCAGGACGCGCAGAACGGCCAGACTTCGGCGCTGTCGAACCACTCCCAGGGCCAGGGTGGCGTAGATCAGGAAGGCGCCGGTGAAGAGGGCCACCAGGGACAGCACCAGAAGGTTGGCCCGGTAGGCTCGGGATGCCCGGGCGGCTACCGCTCCCTGCTGCCGCGGTGTCTCCAGGCTCGCCCCGGGGGGCAACTGGTCTTGCCAATGGCGCTGGAAGCTGGCGGGATCGACACCCGCGGCGAGACGCAGGTCGACTCGATTGAGCCAGCCGATGCGCCCCCAGAGCCACTGCGCTGAGGCGATGTCGACCACTCCCAGCGCCCCCTCGGGCGGATTGATGGGAAGCAGGCCGATGATCCGAAAGTTTCGGGTCACGCCTGCCACCCGCAGGGTCATGGATTCTCCGACCCGCAGGTGAAACTGCTCCGCCGCGGCCGGACTGAGGACGATGCTGTGCGGGTCGAAGAGCAACTCGGGACGGGCAAGCTGTGTGGGTAGCAGGGGTTGTCCGAGACGGGCGGTCGCAAAGGGGTCGATGCCCCAGACGGGGAAACTCTGCCAGGCTCCGCCCGCGCGAATCTCGCCATAGACCCGCAGCTGCGGTGCTGCCGCGCGGACCCCAGGGGCCGTCGCCAGGCGGCGATACCAGTCTTGCGGAAACCCTTTGCCCGGCGCCTGCAGGACCAGATCCGCCTGCCCGGCCAGACGCCGCAGGCCCCCGGCGAAGTCCTGTACCGCCTGCAGATTGATGAGGGCGACGGCGAGTCCCAGCGCCACACCCAGGGCCACTCCAAGAACGGCCAGTGCGGCTGCTCCCGGGCGCTGGCGCAGTGGCCGCCACACCGCAGCCCGCCAGGGAATGTGGAGACTCATAGCTGCCGCAGGCCCCGCCTTTCCAGAAGGAAACGACGATGAGCGCAGGCCGCTGCCACCTCGGAGTGGGTCACCATGAGAATGGCCGAGCCGGCCCGTAGGCCTGCATCGCGCAGGAGGTCCAGAACCTGTGCCGCGGAATCGGGATCGAGGCTGCCCGTGGGTTCGTCGGCCAGGATCAGAGCCGGGTCGTGGAGGGTGGCGCGGGCCACCGCCACGCGCTGCATCTCGCCCCCGGACAGCTCTCGGGGCCAGGCCTCCAGACGGTGCTCAATCCCCAGGAAACGGGCCAGTTTGCGCACGCGCTCCGGCAGACCCTTGCGCGGCAGGGCATTCAGGCGCCAGGGCAGGGCGATGTTCTCGGCCACCGTCAGCTGCGGAATGAGGTGAAAGGCCTGAAAGATGAAGCCCATCTGCCGTCGCCGCAACAGGGTCCGGGCGTCGTCGTCGAGATCGTCCAGATCCTGACCGGCGAAGCACAGGCGTCCGCCGTCCTTGCGATCCAGGCCGGCGACGATGTGCATGAGGGTGCTCTTGCCGACCCCGCTTTCCCCCAGGATGGCCACGAATTCGCCGCGGTCCAGCCGCAGCGCGACCTCCTCGAAGAGCCACCGATCCACAGCGTCCGGGACGCGCTTGCTGACGCCTTCGAGGGTCAGGAGCTCCGCCACGTCAGCCACGGGAATCTTGCCAAAACATAGGTTCACATTAATGGATTTTGGACCCCACTGCCAGCCTCGCCGCGGTTTGGAAAGTAGCCGAATCGACGCCCCAAGTGCTTGCAAAAAATCGTGCAAAGACTTGCATCGGAGCGGGCACATGGTTACATTTTCGCACTTAAAGTGTGGTTTTCACGCGAATCCGGCATCACCACAATACGAGGAGCCGTCTTGCCACCATTGCTACGTCCATGCTGAACGCGGATCTCGCCCCGGCGCTGGCTTTTCAGGAACACAGTCTTCAGGCCGTCTCGCGCACCTTTGCCCTGACCATTCCCCGCCTTCCCGCAGGTTTGCGGGAGGCCGTGGGCAACGGCTACCTCCTGTGCCGTATCGCCGATACCATCGAGGACGATCCGGAGTTGTCGTGGACCGAAAAGGCGCGCTGGCAGGAAGCCTTTGTGGCGGTAGTGCAGGGTGAGGCAGCGCCAGAGGCCTTTGCGGCGGATTTCGCCGCCGTCATGTCGCGACAGATGCCGGCGGGCGAGCAGGAGCTCATCCGCAGCACCCCGCTGGTCATCCGCCTGACCCGCAGCTTCGATAGGGTTCAGCAGGAAGCCCTGGCCCGCTGCGTGGCCATCATGGGCTCGGGCATGGCCAAATTTCAGGAGCAGGCCTCGCGCGCGGGCCTTGCAGACCTCGCCGCTCTGGATGCCTACTGCTATGTCGTCGCCGGCGTGGTTGGCGAGATGCTCACCAGTCTCTTCGTCCACCATGAGCAGCGCCTGGCCCCTCACGAGGCCGAAATGCAGCGCCTCGCCGTGCGCTTCGGTCAGGGCCTGCAGATGACCAATATCCTCAAGGATTTCTGGACCGACTGGGAACGCGGCGTGAACTGGCTGCCCCGGGATCTGCTGCAGCGCCACGGCGTCGATGTGGAAGCGCTGGAGCCGGGTCAGGACAATCCCGCCTTCCAGAATGCATTGCTCGAGCTCGTCGCCATTGCCGGCGGGCATCTGGACCAGGCCCTGCGCTATACCCTGATGATCCCCAAGGAGCAGACCGGCATGCGGGATTTCTGTCTCTGGGCCATCGCCATGGCCGTGCTGACCTTGCGCCGCATCGCCGCCCAGCCGGCCTTCCAGCGCGCCGATCAGGTCAAGATCAGCCGCGACAGCGTGCGCCGGGTGGTGTGGATGTCGCAGTTGCTGCACCGTTCCGATGATCTCCTGCGCCTGGCGTTCCGTGTAGGTATTCGGCCCCTGCCGCAAGTGCCCCTCGGGGTATCGGCATGAATCCCACCGTGCACAGTCTTTCGCGTGCCCATCGCCCTGCGGAGGGGTGCCACGAGCCCCTGCAGCGGGCCATTGCGGCGGCTGAGGCCGCTCTGCTCCGGCACCAGGCCGTCGATGGCCATTGGTGTTTCGAGTTCGAGGCGGACTGCACCATCCCCGCAGAATACATCCTGATGATGCACTACATGGACGAGCGGGATGCCGATCTCGAGGCCAAGATGGCCGTGTACCTGCGGCGCAAGCAGGAGAATCACGGCGGCTGGTCCCTTTATCACGGCGGTCATTTCGACATGAGCGCCTCGGTCAAGGCCTATTTTGCCCTGAAGCTCGCCGGCGACGATCCCGAAGCGGCGCACATGCGCCGTGCGCGCAGCGCCATTCTGGCCCATGGCGGCGCCGAGCGCGCCAACGTCTTTACGCGCATCACCCTGGCGCTCTTTGGTCAGGTACCCTGGCGCGCCGTGCCCTTCATCCCCGTGGAGATCCTGCTCTTTCCGCGCTGGTTTCCCATGCACATCTACAAGGTGGCGTCCTGGTCGCGGACCGTGATGGTGCCCCTGTTCATCCTCTGCAGCCTGAAGCCGCAGGCCAAGAATCCGACGGGCGTGCAGATCCGCGAACTCTTCACGCGGCCACCGGAGGATATCGACGATTATTTCGCCCACGCTCTGCAGGGCTGGGTGTCGCGGATCTTCCTCTGGTTCGACCGGCTGGGCCGGACCATGGAGCCCTGGATCCCTGGGGCGCTGCGGCGTCGAGCCATCGCCCGGGCCGAGGCCTGGTTCATCGAACGCCTCAACGGCGAGGACGGGCTCAACGGCATTTTCCCGGCCATGGTCAACGCCCACGAGGCCCTGGCGTTGCTGGGCTACGAAGCCGAACACCCCTACCGCCAGCAGACCCGCGCGGCCCTGAAGAAGTTGGTGGTGGAACGTGCCGGCGAAGCCTACTGCCAGCCCTGCGTGTCGCCGGTTTGGGATACTTGCCTGGCTCTGCACGCACTCCTGGAAGCGGAGGGCGATGTAGCTGAACCGGCCAAGCGCAGTATGCAGTGGTTGCTGGATCGGCAGATCACGGACGCGCCGGGCGACTGGCGTGAGCGGCGGCCGGAGCTGGCTGGAGGAGGCTGGGCCTTCCAATATGCCAACCCTTACTATCCCGATCTGGACGATACCGCCGCTGTGGCCTGGGCACTGGCCCGCGCCCGTCGCCCGGAGGATCGTCCCGCCATCGAGCGGGCAGCGAACTGGCTCGCGGGCATGCAGTCCCGCAATGGTGGCTTCGGCGCCTACGACGTCGACAATACCTACTATTACCTCAACGAGATCCCCTTTGCCGATCACAAGGCCTTGCTGGATCCGCCCACGGCCGATGTCTCCGGAAGGGTGCTGGCTTTCCTGGCCATCCTCGACCGCGAGGTGGACGCGCCGGTGCGCGCGCGTCTCATCCAGTATCTCCTGCGGGAGCAGGAGGCCTCGGGAGCCTGGTTCGGTCGCTGGGGGACCAACTACATCTATGGCACCTGGTCGGTGCTCATGGGCCTGGCCGAGGTTCGCAATCCCAGCGCCGAGGTCCGCGATGCCATGTCGCGGGCGGCGCACTGGTTGCGCTCGGTGCAGCAGGACGATGGTGGCTGGGGTGAGAGCAACGACAGCTACGCCGATCCCGGTCTGGCGGGCCTGGGTCAAGAGAGCAATGCGGCACAGACCGCCTGGGCCTGCCTGGGTCTGATGGCTGCGGGCGATCGCGACAGCGAGTCCCTGCGCCGCGGAATCGACTGGCTCCAGCGTCACCAGGAGCAGCCTGGTGACTGGCGGGATCCGTATTTCAATGCACCGGGCTTCCCTCGGGTGTTCTATCTCACCTATCACGGCTACAAGATCTACTTCCCGCTCTGGGCCTTGGCGCGCTACCGCAATCTGACGGAGCGGCATTGCGTCTAGGCATTGTCACGGCGCTGCTCGCGGAGGCTCGCAGTCTGGGCCTGAGAAGGCCGCGCCCGGGACAAACCCAGTGCCTCGGTGACCATCTCCTGGTGCGGTTGTCGGGTATGGGGCCCGAGCGGGCAAGTCTGGCGGCGCAGCAGTTGCTGGAAGATGGCGCGCAGGCCCTGGTGTCCTTCGGCACGGCCGCTGCCCTGCAGCCGGAGCTTCGCCCCGGCACGCTCTGTCTGCCCCAGGAAGTGCTGTGGCAGGAGCAGCGTTGGCCGACGGACGAGTCCCTGCGCGGCAGGCTCATGGCAAAGCTGCCGGCGCGGCGGCGTTGGACGGTCTGTAGCCGGCCGCTGCTCACGGTGGCGGAGGCCTGCGTCGACCCCCAGGCCAAGGAGGCGCTGGGCCGACGTTTCGGTGCCGCAGCCCTGGACATGGAAAGCGGTGCCGTGGCGGCGGCGGCGGCCGGCGCGCAGGTGCCCTGGCTCGCGGTGCGCGCCATCATCGACCCATTGCAGCGCCGCCTGCCTAGGGCCGCCCTGGGCGGTGTGGATGCCTTTGGTCGCCTGCAACCCCGCGTCTTTCTCGGCCTGCTCTCGCGACGCCCGCAGGATCTGCCGGTACTGATGCTGCTGGGCCGAGATCTGGATACCGCCAGTACCAGTCTGCGCCTGGCGGGGGAGGCACTGCGGCAGGAATGGAGCCTATGAAGGTCCTGTTGACGGGAGCCTCCGGCTTCGTCGGCAGTGCCGTCCTGCGCCGCCTGCGCGCGGAAAATCTGGACATCCGCCTGCTCCTGCGGACACCCTCCGCCGCTCTTGAGGCCGACGATGTGGAGCTCTGCTACGGCGATCTGGCCGATCCCGCGAGCCTCGAGGCAGCGGTGCAAGGCTGTCAGGCGCTCTTTCACGTCGCCGCCGATTACCGGCTCTGGGTACCGGATCCGGCGGCCATGATGCGGGCCAACGTCGACGGTACCATAGCACTTCTGGAAGCGGCCCTGGCTGCCGGCGTCGAGCGCATCGTCTACACCAGCAGTGTCGCCGTCCTCGGTTTTTACCCCGACGGCCGTCCCAGCGATGAGGAGGCCTGGGCCAGCGTCGACGACATGATCGGCAGTTACAAGCGCTCCAAATTCCTGGCCGAGGAGGCGGTGCGACGCATCCAACGGCAGCATCAGGCATCCATCGTCATCGTCAATCCCTCGACCCCTGTCGGTCCCGGCGATGTCAAACCCACGCCCACGGGGCGCATGGTGCGCGATGCGGCCCTGGGACGCGTGCCCGCCTATGTCGATACCGGGCTCAACATCGTCCACGTGGACGATGTGGCGGAGGGGCACTGGCAAGCCTTCCAACACGGTCGGCCGGGAGAGCGCTACATCCTGGGTGGCGATAACCTCTCCCTGGCGTCGATCCTCACCCGCATCGCCGGGCTCACGGGTCGCCCTTCGCCGCGTCTGCGCCTACCCCGTAAGGCTCTATACCCCATCGCCTGGGCGGCGCAAGGCTGGGTACGCGCCCGCGGTCGGGGTACGCCGATAGTGACGGTGGACGAGCTGCGCATGGCCGCCCATCGCATGTATTTCAGTTCCGCCAAGGCAGAGGCCGAGTTGGGCTATCGCCATCGGCCGGCGGAAGAGGCACTGCGCGATGCCGTGCGCTGGTTCTTGCAGGCGCCGCCCCGCTGAGCATGTCCGGCTGGTGGGGTATCTGGCAGCTGCTGTGCGCATTCCTGCTGGTCGCAAGCTTCGTCTACTGGGGTCTGGCCTGGATTTCGCTGTGGCGCTGGCGGCCGCATCTGAAGGAGATGGACGATGGCAGAGCTCCCGAGGTGTCGTCCTGGCCGAGGGTGAGCCTGCTGAAACCCCTGCACGATGCCGAGCCCGGTCTCGGCACCTCGATCCTGGCGGCGGCGCGCCAGAACTATCCCCGCTATACGCTGCTCTGCGGTGTACAGCGCCCTGCGGACCCTGCCATCTCCGTGCTGGAAGCGCTGCGGCAGCAGCATCCGGAGCTGCCGCTGTACTGGCACCTGCACGACTGTCGGCTGGGCAGCAATCCCAAGGTGAACAATCTGGCCGGGATAAGCACGCTCGGTCTTGCCGAATGTCTGGTGATCCAGGATGCCGACATCGTCGTCGGGCCGGACTATCTGCGTCACGTCGTCGCTCCTTTGCAGGATCCCGAAGTGGGTCTCGTGACCTGCCTCTACCGCCCGCGGCCGGACCAGCGTTTCTGGTCCAGGGTACTGGCGGTACAGATTCAGGAGCTTTTCCTGCCTTCGGTGTTGACCGCTACCCGCCTCGGTCCGACCATTTATTGCGCCGGTGCCACCATGGCCCTTGGCCGCGACACCTTGGAGCGCTGCGGGGGTTGGCGGGCCATTGCCGATAGTCTCGCCGACGACTACGCCCTGGGCGCCTGTGTTCGCGCCCAGGGCAAGCGCATAGCGCTGTCGGATTATGTGGTGGATACGCAGGTGGCGGAGGCCAGCTTTCGGGATTTTCACCGCCACGCCCTGCGCTGGGCGCGCACCACCCGTTCGGTACAGCCGCTGGGGCACGCCTTTTCCTTTCTCAGCTATCCCGGGCCGTTGACGGTGCTGCTCGCGCCCTGGCTCGGCTGGCCGGGCTGGAGCCTCATTCCTGTGGTTCTCACGCTGAGGCTCGTGTACCATAGGGCGATTGCGAAGCAGCTCAAAAATCCCTTGCCGCCCGCGGCGGTATGGCTCGGCGACATGCTTGCCCTGGTGATCTGGGCCGAGGCTTGGATCTCTCGCCGGGTATACTGGCGGGGCGGTGACTTTGCCTACGACAGCCACGGTCGCATGCGTGGCGGAGACGGAGTGGAACGATGACCATGAAGACCCTATTTTTGCAGGCGCCATCCTTTGAAGGCTTCGATGGCGGTGCGGGCTCGCGTTACCAAGCCAAGCGGGAGATCCGTTCTTTCTGGTTCCCCACTTGGCTGGCGCAGCCGGCGGCTATGATTCCCGGGAGCCGCTTGCTGGACGCTCCGCCTGCCGACGTCAGCGTCGAAGAAACCCTGCGGGTGGCCAAAGACTACGAACTCTGCATCATCCACACCAGTACCCCTTCTTTTCCCTCGGACCTGCGAATGGCCGAGACCCTCAAGGCGCACTATCCACACATGCGCATCGGCCTCGTGGGCGCCAAGGTGGCGGTAGAGCCCGAAGAGTCCCTGCAGGCATCGCCGGCCATCGATTTCGTCGCCCGCGAAGAGTTCGACTACACGCTCAAGGAGATTGCCGAAGGGCGTCCTCTGGCGGAGGTGGACGGCATCCACTACCGCGATGCCGACGGACGCATTATCGGTAATCCCGACCGCGCCATGATCGAGGATATGGACGCCTTGCCTTTTGTGTCCGAGGTCTACAAGCGGGATCTGCGGATCGAGGATTACTTCATCGGTTATCTCAAGCACCCCTATATCTCTTTTTACACCGGGCGCGGTTGTCGGTCCCAGTGCACCTTCTGCCTCTGGCCGCAGACCGTGGGCGGGCACCGCTATCGCACCCGCAGTGCCGCCAACGTGATCGAGGAAGTGCGCTACATCCAGAAGCATTTTCCACAGGTCCAGGAGATCTTCTTCGACGACGACACCTTCACCGACGATCGTCCGCGGGCGGAGGAAATCGCGCGCGGCCTGGGCAAGCTGGGGGTGACCTGGTCCTGCAATGCCAAGGCCAATGTGCCTTACGAGACCCTCAAGGTCCTGCGCGACAACGGGTTGCGCCTGCTGCTGGTCGGCTATGAGTCCGGAGACCAGCAGATCCTCAACAACATCAAGAAGGGGCTGAAGGTCGAAGCGGCGCGCAAGTTCACCAAGGATTGCCACGAACTGGGCATCACCATCCACGGCACCTTCATCCTCGGCCTGCCCGGAGAGACGCGGGAAACCATCCAGAAGACCATCGATTTTGCCAAAGAGATCAATCCGCACACCATCCAGGTGTCGCTGGCGGCGCCCTATCCCGGAACCTATCTCTACAATCAGGCCAAGCAGGAAGGCTGGCTCACGGACGAGGACGAGGCGCACCTGGTCAATGATCGGGGGGTGCAGATCAGCCCCATGAGCTACCCCCATCTCAACCACACCGAGATTTTCGATTCGGTCGAGGTGATGTACAAGCGCTTCTACTTCCGTGCCGGCAAGATTGCCGAGATCACCGGTGAGATGCTCCGCAGCTCGCAGATGATGAAACGGCGTCTGCGGGAAGGTGTGGAATTCGTCCGTTTCCTGCGTCAGCGCCACGGTTGAGTGCCGCCAGCCTCGCCCCTCGGCGTATCGTCTTCAATGCCGATGACTTCGGTCTGGATGTGGCCGTCAATGAGGCCGTGGAGTCGGCATTTCGGGATGGTCTGCTCACCAGTACCAGCCTGATGGTGTCGGCGCCGGCGGCCGCCGATGCCGTAGCGCGGGCGCGGCGGCTCCCGGGCCTTGGGGTTGGGCTGCATCTGACCCTGGTGGACGGAGTGCCGACGCTTCCGGCCAAGGCCGTACCGGATCTGGTGGACGCACAGGGCCGTTTTGCCGCCGACCTATGGCGCCGTGGGGTTCGTTATTTTTTTCTGCCGCGCGTGCGCCGGCAGCTCGCAGCGGAGATCCGCGCCCAGTTCGAGGCTTTCGCGGCCACGGGTCTGCCCCTGGACCACGCCAATGCCCACAAGCACCTGCACGTGCATCCGACGGTGCTGCGCCTGCTGCTGGACATCGGCAAGGACTACGGTCTCGGCTGGGTGCGGCTGCCCTGGGAGCCGCTCCCGCTCAAACGTTGCATGGAAAAGCTCTCCTGGCAGGACAGCCTGGGAGCGCTGTTGCTGAGCCCCTGGGTGCGTCGCATGCGGCGCCAGATTCACGCCGCGGGCATGGCCTGCAACGAGGTTCTGGTGGGCCTGCAGGCCACCGGACGTATGGATAGCATGGCCCTGTCGCGTGCCTTGCAGTGTCTGCCCGATGGCGTGCTGGCGGAGGTCTACTTCCACCCGGCCAGTCGTCAGACACCTCTGCTGCAGCAACTCATGCCCCACTATCGGCCGGTGGCCGAGTGGCAATCCCTGTTGAATCCGGACCTTGCCAGCTATCTGGACGAGGCCCACTTCGTCCGCGGGAGCTTCCGTGATTTTTCCGGCTGCCGATAGATTTCTCGAGCGCCTGGGCAAGGCCTACGGTCGCTTGCTCGTGACCATAGTGGATGGCTGTGTGCGTTTCTCCGGCGCCGTCCTGTTGTTTTTTCTCGTGGCACTGGCGGCGTCGGTGTACTTCGTGGTCGGCCATTTTGCCATCAATACCGATACCAGCAACGCCTTGTCGCGCGATCTCCCTTTCCAACAGCGTGAAGCCGCCTACAAAAAGGCCTTCCCCCAGGATCACGACAGCATCGTCGTGGTCATTCAGGGGCAGAGTCGCAGCGCTACGGACGATGCGGTGGACCGTCTGGAGGGCTGGCTGCGAGCCCATCGCGAGACATTCCCCCAGGTCTACGTGCCGGGGGGTGGATCCTTCTTTCGGCGCAATGGTCTGCTGTATCTGCCGACGGCGCAGGTAGAGGAATTCGCCAAACGGATCACCGACGCACAGCCCCTCATCGCCCGCCTTTCCGCAGACCCCAGCATCGGTGGTCTCAGCACCTTGCTCTCCCAGGCCATTGACCACGAGCTCTCCGGTGGTAGCTCTCTCAGCGGCCTGACCAAGGTCTACGGCGCACTGAACGGTGCCATCCTCGCCAACCTGCAAGGCAAGCCCTATACCGTGTCCTGGGCCGAGCTCATGGGTGGCAAGCTCGGCGATCTTGGGCCGAGCAAACGCTTCGTCATCATCCAGCCGGCAATGAACTACCAGGCTCTGGAGCCTGCCGCAGCCGCCATCCATAGCCTGCGGGCCGGCCTGCACTCGCTGCAGCTGGACCCGGCCCATGGCGTGCAGGTGGGTATCACGGGCTCCGCCGTGCTGGACGCAGAGCAGCTGCAGACGGTGAGTCACGGTGCCGCCTTCTCGCTGATCCTGACCTTCATTCTGGAGATACTGCTGGTCAGCATCGCCCTGCGCTCGGTGCGGCTGGTGACTGCGGTATTCGTCAGCCTGATCAGTGGGATTGCGTTCACGACCGCATGGGCGCTCTTCTTCATCGGTCCCTTCAATCTGATATCCATCGCTTTCGCCATACTCTTCGTCGGTCTGGGCGTGGATTTCGGCATCCAGTTCTGCATGCGCTACCGCGAGGAGCTCTTCAACGGGGCGCCGCATCGCGAGGCCATAAGCTTGGTGACCCGTGGCATCGGCGCTGCCCTGACCCTGGCGGCGGTGGCTGCGGCCTTGAGTTTTTTTGCCTTCGTGCCCACGACCTACGCCGGTATCGTCGATCTCGGACTCGTCTCCGGGGGCAGCATGCTCATTGCCCTGTTCTTGACCATCACCATGGTGCCGGCCATCCTGACCGCCTGGCCCATATCGGCAAGTTCGTTGCGGCGGGTCACCTATCCGCACTTCCGCAAGGTGCCGACCCTGGCCCGGCACCCCATCCACCGTTACGCCTACTGGGTCCTGGGGGCCGTGGTCCTGCTGGCCCTTGCCGCCATCCCGGCGGCCCTACGGGTATCCTTCGATTTCAATCCCTTGCACATGATCGACAAGAAGGCGGAGGGGGTGCGGGTGTTCGAGTCCCTACTGGCTGACCCCGACACCGCTCCCTACCGCATTGAAGTGCTGCGCCCCAACCTTGCCGGCGCCCTGGCCACCGCCCGGCGTCTGGACAGCGTGCCCACCGTGGCGCGTACCCTCACCATCGATAGCTACATTCCCAAGGATCAGCCGGCCAAGTTGGCGATTCTGCAGAATCTGCAGATTCTCGTACCGCCCTTTTCCTTGCTCATGCCCGCTACCTTGACCCGCCCCGACGATCAGAAAAGCCTAGCGGATCTGGAAAAGCTGCAGACGAAGCTGCAGGAACTCATCCATCGCGATACGGACGCGTCGAAAGGATCCAAACCCTCTGCCGAGCTGATCGCCGCTCGGCAGCTGTCCGCAAGTCTCGCCCGCTTCCTGCCCGCAGCGCGCCAGGATCCTGCACGCATCCAGGCGCTGCAGGAGAGTGTGCTGGGGACCCTGCCCGGTGAGCTGAAGAAACTGGGAGAGGCGCTCATGGCATCTCCGGTGACCGTGGATACCTTGCCCAAGGATCTACGGGAACGTTACCTGAACGCTCGCGGGCAGGCTCGGGTCGAGGTGTTCCCCAAGGAAAATCTGGACAGCAATCGCAAGATGCTGGAATTCGTGCGTTCGGTTCAGCGGGTCGTGCCGGATGCCGTGGGAACACCGGTGATGCTCATCGAGGGTGGTGAGGCGGTGCTCTCGGCCTTTCGTCAAGCTACCTTCACGGCGTTGATCAGTATAAGCCTGCTGCTCCTGCTTGCCCTGCGCCGTTATCGCGACATGCTGCTGATCATGGGACCGTTGATGCTGGCGGCACTCTTTACCGTCGCTGCCATGTCCCTGTTCGGGCTCAGCTTCAATCTGGGAAATATCATCGTTCTGCCACTGCTCATCGGCCTTGGTGTTGCCTTTGCCATCTACCTGGTACTGCGCTGGCGCAGCGGGGTGGACGTCGCCCATCTGCTGCAGACCTCTACTCCCATGGCGGTATTCTTCAGCGGCCTGACCACCTTGAGCGCCTTTGGCAGCCTCGCCCTCTCCAGCGATCCCGGAATGGCCAGTCTGGGAAAGGCCCTGAGCCTTGCTCTGGCCATGGTGCTGCTCTCCATCCTGGTGGTTCTACCGGCCCTGCTGCTGATCTTTACCCATTCGCCGCAGGAAGAGGGGATGGCCGCGGACGAGGGGAGTTGAGCCCATGCAGCGGGGGAAAATCCTGACCCTGCTGAGCTTCCTGGTCGGGCTCGGATTTACCGTCTACCTCTTGCGGGCGGAGGGTTGGCACCAGATCTTTGCCCTGCTGCATCGTGCTGGATGGCTGTTGCTTCTGCTGCCGCTGGTACACGTCGTGCCCATCTTTCTGGACGCCCTCAGTTGGCGCTGGCTCCTCGACAGTCCGGGGCGGACCTCCCGGCTCTTCCTGACCTGGCTCGCCTTGTTGCGGGAGGCCGTCAATGCGCTGTTGCCTGTAGCTCGCATCGGTGGGGAGGTGCTGGGGGTACGCTTGTTGGGCAAGTCCGGTGTGCCCATCTATACCGCTGCGGCCAGCGTGCTGGTGGAGGTCAGCCTGACTCTCGCCAGCCAACTGTTATTCACTCTGGTGGGTCTCGTCATTCTGCTGGCGACCGTCGCCGATCGTCAGATCCTCCACTACACACTCTGGTTTCTGGTCGCGGCCATACCAGCGGTCGGGACCGTCTTTTGGTTGCAGAGCCGTGGCCGGCTCTTCGCGCGCTTTCAGTCGGTCCTACGTCGCTTTCTCGACGCCGACCAATGGTTGATGCGCGTGGTCGACCTCGAGCATCTGGATGCGGAGATCCAGCGTATCTACAGCCGGCGTTGGGCATTGCTGTGGGCCAATTTCTGGCAGCTATCGGGCCTTTTTGCAGGCGCCCTGGAAGTGTGGCTGACATTCTGGCTGCTCGGAAACCCCATTCCGTTGTGGTCGGCGGTACTTCTAGAGAGTCTCGGGCAGGCTTTGCGCAGTGCGGCCTTCTTTGTGCCGGGAGGGCTGGGTGTTCAGGAGGGCGGCTTTCTGCTGTTGGGTGCAGCCGTAGGCATCGGCCCGGATCTGGCCTTGGCTTTTTCCCTCGCTCGCCGCCTGCGCGAGCTCGTTTTGGGTGTGCCACTGTTGGGTTCTTGGTATATTTACGAGAGCCAGCGGTGGCAGCAGAGATGGCAAGGACAGGACGCTTCCAGGGAGGGTGTGATATGACGGCAGCATCGGCCGAGATGACTCCATCGAGTCACAGGGATCTTTTTTGCCGATTTTTTCACGACACGCACATCGAATTCGACCCGCGACGCATTGTTTGGCCGGAGCTGGATCCTGCAGCGGAACGGCGTCTCAAGTCGCTGCCCTTTTGGGGTGAGGCAGTGGCCACGGAGAGTGTCACCGCGCGCATGGTGCAGCACATGGCGGACTGCGAGAAGGATCCGGTGGTCAAAGCCGCGGTCGCCTTGGACGGCTTTGAGGAGCGGCGCCACGCCGAGCTGCTGAGCGCCCTGGTGGAGCATTACGGCATTGCCATCCCGCCCTTGCCCACTCCGCCAGCCATCCGCGATCCATACTGGGAATTCCTCTACACGGGCTATGGAGAATGTCTGGACTCCTATTTCGCATTCGGCCTTTTCGCAGCTGCCAAGAAGTCCGGTTTCTTCCCGGAGGAGCTGGTCAAGATCTTCGACCCCATCATGCAGGAAGAGGCGCGCCACATCATCTTCTTCGTCAATTGGCTGGCCTGGTATCGCCGGCAATTGCCCTGGTATCGGCGCATCGTCCTGGAGTTCCAGCGCATTCAGGTGATCCTGCTGCAGGCATGGGGGCGAATCCAGACGGCGCGGGGATTGGGTGGGCGTGAGTCGGAAAATTTTACCCTCACCGGCCACGAAGAGGTCAGCCGGGACATGAGCCTGACGGAGCTTCTGGCTCTGTGTCGACAGGAGAACGAGCGGCGCTTCAGCTACTACGATGAGCGCCTGCTGCGGCCAAAGCTTGCTCCTCGGATCGCGAATTTTCTCTTCTTCTTTCTGGCGCGGCGTAGAGCGGCCTGAGAGGCTGACCGCATGGTCGACATACGGTTTGGTATGTTATAGTTTCGGCAATTGAGTCGTAGTGCTTCGGAAAGGAGAGGCAAGAATGGGTGTTCCCTTGGTGCAAAGCTATCGGGTCGGTCGATACATTCTCGCGCAGAAGCTGCGCCGGCGCCGTCGCTATCCCTTGGTGCTCATGCTCGAGCCCCTTTTTCGCTGTAACCTGGCCTGTGCCGGGTGTGGGAAGATCGACTATCCGGACGATATCCTGGACAAGCGCCTGTCCGTAGACGAATGCATCGGCGCCGCCGAGGAGTGCGGTGCGCCCATCGTCTCCATCGCTGGCGGAGAGCCGCTCATTCACAAGGAGATGCCGGCCATCGTCCAGGGGCTCATCCAGCGCAAGCGCTTCGTCTATCTGTGCACCAACGCCCTCCTACTGAAAAAGCGGATGGACGACTATCAGCCCTCGCCCTACCTGACCTTCTCGGTGCATCTGGACGGCAACGAGCATCGTCACGACAGCTCCGTCTGTCAGCCCGGAACCTACCAGCGTGCCACGGACGCCATTCGCGAGGCGGTGGCGCGGGGCTTTCGCGTGACCGTGAACTGTACTCTGTTTCAGGGAGAGCAGGCGGACGAGATTGCGGCCTTTCTGGACGACTGCAAGGCTCTGGGGGTCGAGGGTGTGACCATCTCGCCCGGCTTCAACTACGAACGGGCGCCGCAGCAGGAAGTATTCATGAAGCGCCAAGCCTCCCGGCAGCTCTTCCGCGATCTCTTCCGCATCGGCAAGGAGCGCAAGGCGGGCTGGAAGTTCAACCAGTCCAGCCTGTTCCTGGATTTCCTGGCGGGCAATCAGGATTACCAGTGCACGCCTTGGGGCAATCCTACCCGTAATATCTTTGGTTGGCAGAAGCCCTGCTACCTGCTGGTGTCCGAGGGTTATGCTCAGAGTTTCCGTGAGCTCATGGAGACCACACCCTGGGACAAGTACGGTCTGGGACGTAACAGCAAATGCGATCAGTGTCAGGTGCACTCGGGTTTCGAGCCGACGGCGGTCAATGACACCTTTGCTCATCCCTTGAAAGCGCTGCGGGTCGCTCTGTTCGGCCCACGCACTTCGGGCCCCATGGCGCCGGACATGCCCATCAGTCCGCCCAGTGCGTCGGCCAATCATCCGGTATTCCCTTTGCGCGTGGAGCGATAAAAGTGGCGCGAGGTTTTCTTTGGCACCCGCTCGCTGGAGGGTGCAGGAGGAATGCGATGCAGAGAAACGGATTCGGTACCCATATCGGTGTGGTGCTGCTGGCCCTGATCGTCGTCCCGATCTCCGGGATGGCCGCCGACAGCGGATCCAGCGCGGCAGCGCCCAAATCGGAGTCGGCAGGCCCTGCCCAGAGATCGCCGGATGCTGCCATCCAGAGCCTGGATGCGGCGCTGCTGAAATCCATGCAGATGGGCAAGTCCGCCGGTTACTCCGGACGCTATCAAGCCCTCGCACCGGTGCTTTCCAAGGTTTTCAATTTCGAGCGCATTGCCGAGCTTACCCTGGGCCCGGACTGGCAGAAGCTCAGCGCGGCGCAGCAGAAGACCTTTGTCGAGGTCCTGCGGGAATACACCCTCGCAACCTATGCCGGTCGCTTCGATAGTTACGACGGTGAACGTTTCGCCATCGTGCAGACGCAGGCCTTCCAGCCGGGAACCGTAGGTGTCTATGCCACTCTGACGGAACGCAACGGCAAGGTTCACCGTTTCGATTATCTGTTGCAGAAAGACGGTGACGATTGGCGCATCGTCAATGTCGTGGCCGATGGTGTCAGCGATCTCGCCCTGAAAAGGGCCGAATATACCGAGACCCTCCGCAAGAAGGGTTTCGAGGCGCTCATCCAGCATCTGAAGAAACAGATTGCGGCCTATCGCGACGGGGCCAAGCAATGAGACCTTGGCGCATATGGTTGGGTAGCATCATCGTGCTGGGCGCACTGAGTGGTTGCGCGACCACCCAGGGACCGAAGAGCGTTGCCGATCAGGCATCGGGCGACCCCCTGCAGGCCGTGAACCGGCCTATCTTTCACTTCAACATGGGGCTTTACGATTACGTGTTGGAGCCGGTGGATCGCGGCTACAAGGCGGTGACTCCTGCCTTTTTCCGGCAGGGTGTGAGCAATGTCTTTGCCAACGCCGACACCCCCTACATATTCGTCAACGATTTTCTCCAGGGCCGTGTGCAGATGGGCATGGAGGATCTGAGCCGCTTCCTCGTCAACACGATCTTTGGTCTCGGTGGTCTTTTCGATGTGGCCAATCACTTGGATCTGCCCAAGCACGAGAACAGTCTGGGCGTGACCCTGGGTGTCTGGGGGGTGCCGCAGGGGCCGTATCTGGTCCTGCCATTCTACGGACCGAGCTCCCTGCGCAGTCTGCCGGGCCTCGCTCTGGCCATCTTCACCGGACCGACCTACTATATCTCCAGTAGCAACGCCCAGTACGCGCTGACGGGTATGGGCATCATCAACACCGGTTACGTCGACGGACCGAAGATCCGGATGGTCCAGGAAGCGGTCAATCCCTATATTTTCATGCGTAACGCCTGGGAGCAACACGAGCAGTACCTTATCGATGGCGGTAAGGTCAGTTCGTCTCAGCTCCTGCAGGGACTCGAGTTGCCGCCCGCTTCGGGTCCGTCTGCTGCTACGGAATCGGCGGGTAGTCTGCCCTAAGCATCACACCATCCGGGATAAGCCATGTCTTTCACCACCGATACGGTAAAACGCACAGCCAGTCTGGCGCGCCTGGCCCTGCCAGAAGCCGATCTTGCCCATGTCGCCCAGCAACTGGAAGGGATTCTTGTCCTCATCGAAAAACTGAGCGCCGTGCCCACCGAGGGTGTGGAGATCATGGCCCATCCCCTGGAGTTGCAGCAGCCGCTGCGCGAAGACCGTGCCGATGGGCGCGACCTCGCGGGTCGGGATATCTATTTGAAGAATGCGCCGGTCAGCGCCGATGGCCTGTTTCTGGTCCCCAAAGTCATTGAATAGGAGTCAGCGTGGAACTCCACGATCATGGTCTTGCCGACCTGCGCCGCCTGTTGCAGAAAAAAGAAATATCCGCCGTCGAGTTGACCACGCACTTTCTGCAACGCATCCGTTCGGTGGATCCCCAGCTACGGAGCTTCATCACCCTGAATGGTGAAAATGCCCTCGTGCAGGCCCATCGGGCCGACCGGCAGCGGGCGGATGGCTCTACACAAGCGCTGCTGGGTCTGCCCATTGCCCACAAGGATATCTTCTCTACCCGCGGACTGCGTACCACCTGCGGTTCACGCATGCTGGAGAATTATATTCCGCCCTTCGATGCCACCGTGGTGGAGCGTCTGGAGCAGGCGGGTACGGTATTACTGGGCAAGCTCAACATGGACGAGTTCGCCATGGGCTCCTCCAATGAGACCAGCCATTACGGTGCCGTGCGCAATCCCTGGGATACTCGGATGGTGCCCGGCGGTTCCTCCGGTGGTTCGGCGGCCGCGGTAGCAGCTCGTCTGGTGCCGGCGGCAACGGGTACCGATACCGGCGGCTCCATCCGCCAGCCGGCTGCATTCTGCGGTATCACGGGCCTCAAGCCCACCTACGGCCGGGTATCTCGCTACGGCATGATCGCCTTCGCCTCCAGTCTGGATCAGGCAGGCCCCATGGCCCGTAGCGCCGAGGACTGCGCTCTGCTCATGGATGCCATGGCGGGGCACGATCCGCGCGACTCCACCAGCCATCCGCAAGCGGCCGGCCAGTTTTCCGCCGCTCTGGACCGCCCGGTACGGGGCCTGCGCATCGGCGTGGCGGAAGAGTTCTTCGCCGACGGTCTGGACTCACAGATAGCCGAACAGGTACGCGCGGCCATCGCGCAGTTGGAGAGCCTCGGCGCCCGGATCGTCCCGGTGCACCTCCCGCATAATGCGGTGGCGGTGAGCGCTTACTACGTGCTAGCGCCGGCGGAGGCCTCCAGTAACCTGGCGCGTTTCGACGGCGTGCGCTACGGCCATCGCAGTCAGCATGCGGATAACCTTCAGGAACTTTACCAGCAATCGCGTTTCGAGGGATTCGGTGCCGAGGTGCGGCGGCGTATTCTCATCGGCAGCTACGTACTTTCGGCCGGTTACTACGACGCCTATTATCTCAAGGCTCAAAAAGTGCGAAGTCTCATCCGCGAGGATTTCCGTCGGGCCTTCGCTGAGGTCGATCTCATCGTCGGGCCGACGACGCCTACGCCGGCCTTTGCCCTGGACGCCAAAACGGAAGATCCGGTGTCCATGTATCTAGCGGATATCTATACCATCGCCGTCAATCTGGCGGGTATCCCGGCGCTCAATCTGCCCTGCGGTTTTACCCGAGAAGGCCTGCCCATAGGGATGCAGCTCATGGGAAATTACTTTGCCGATGAACTGCTGCTGGCCGTCGGCCACGCTTATCAGCAGGCCACGTCGTGGCATCTTCAGCGTCCGGATCTGGCGGAGGTACAAGGGTGAGTTGGGAGGTCGTCATTGGTCTTGAGGTACACGTACAGCTCAATACGCAGAGCAAGATATTCTGCAGCTGTCCCACCCGCTATGGCGCCGAGCCGAATCTGCACACCTGTCCCGTCTGCCTCGCCTTGCCCGGGGCGCTGCCGGTGCTCAACGCCGCGGCGGTGGACAAGGCCATTGCCTTTGGCTTGGCCGTTGGAGCCGAGATAAATCGGCGCAGTATCTTTGCGCGGAAGAATTATTTCTACCCCGATCTGCCCAAGGGCTATCAGATCAGTCAGTATGAGATTCCCATTGTCGGTCGCGGCCAATTGTTGCTGACCTTGGCCGATGGTACGGAAAAGGTCGTAGGCATCACGCGTGCGCACCTGGAAGAAGATGCTGGAAAATCGCTGCACGAAGCCTTTTCGGCGGAAACGGGCATCGATCTTAACCGGGCCGGTACGCCGCTGCTGGAGATCGTGTCGGAACCCGACATGCGCTCGCCCTCGGAGGCGGTGGCCTACCTCAAGAAACTGCACGCCCTCGTGCGCTATCTGGATATATCCGATGGCAATATGCAGGAGGGTTCTTTTCGCTGCGATGCCAACGTCTCCCTGCGGCGTGCAGGCGAGCCCTTCGGGACCCGCGCCGAGATCAAGAATCTGAATTCCTTCCGCTTCCTGGAAAAGGCTATCGAGTATGAGATGGAGCGGCAGCAGGATATTCTCGAGTCGGGCGGCAAGGTTGTGCAGGAAACGCGCCTGTTCGATGCCAACAAGGGCGAGACTCGCTCCATGCGCAGCAAAGAAGAGGCCAACGATTACCGCTACTTTCCCGATCCGGATCTTCTGCCCCTGGTTCTCGAGGAGAGCCACATCGAGACCGTGCGGGCAAGTCTGCCGGAACTACCGGACGCCAAAAAACAGCGCTTCATGGAAGCGTATGGGCTGCCGGCCTATGATGCCGGTGTGCTCACCAGCAGCCGGGCCCTGGCCGATTATTACGAGGTCGTTGCGGAAGGTCTGGATGCAAAGCTCGCGGCCAATTGGCTGATGGGCGACCTGCTAGGCGCCCTGAACCGCAGTGGTGCAGAGATCGAATCCTGCCCGGTACCGGCGGGTCAGATGCGCAAACTCCTACAGCGCATTCAGGACGAGACCATCTCCGGTAAGATTGCCAAGGAAGTCTTCGATGTGCTCTTTGAACAGGGCGCAGATGTGGACGATATCATCGAGCGCAAGGGCTTGCGCCAGATCACGGATCCCGCAGCGATTGCCCGTCTGATCGATGAGGTCCTGGCCAAGAACCCTGGGCAGGTGGCCGATTACCGGGCTGGCAAGGACAAACTGTTTGGTTTCTTCGTCGGGCAGGCGATGAAAGCGTCTCAGGGCAAGGCCAACCCGGAGCAGCTCAACCGCATACTACGAGAGCGGCTGGACCAGCCTTCTTGAGAGCGCCCCCTCAGGGGCCAATGACGCCCCTGAGGAAGACGGCTTGCGCCTTAGGATGCCGGAGGGACAGTTGCTGGCGTTTCCGCAACCAGCTTCAGGAATTCCGCAAAGGGCCCCATGTTTTCCATGGCTTCCATCTTTGGTCCCTTGAAATTGAGGCGACCCATCATCATGGCCATCATGGGTGAACCCATGTGGTGCCAGTCGTGGGTGGTGGCCCACATTTTGTAGTCGTAATTGTAGTTCAGCTTCTGCACCTTGACGGCGCCACCGTAGATGCACATGGCTTTGCCATCTTTGGGCGCAATCTCCAGCTGGACGGGTGCTACACCCTTGAGGCTAGAGTCCGAAATCTCCATGACTTTGTAGCCTTGCTTGCCGTCGTTCTTGATCCAGGAGCCGGCCAACTTCTCGGTAAGAGTGGCGTTGTTGTTCCAGGCAGCGCACAGATCCTTGGCCCAGCCTGCGGACATGAATTCCGGCGCGTCGCTGGCCCAGGCCGCTGTAGACGCTGCCATCCCCATTCCCAACAGTGCCAAGCATAGGGTTTTTTTGATCATCGGTTCTCTCCTTTCTCTATCCCGCAAAATTGCGGGCTTCTACACAAAGCCCACCTCAGTATATTGATCCGAGGGCAGATCTCCTAGCAAGGCCTTTTGATCCGGGAATAAAATCCAGGGAAGTAAGACATTATAATATAAGCAGATATAGAATGTTGTGCGTGTGTGCCCGAGCAAGCGAGTGAAATAGTACCGCTCGTACTGCGCTTCGGATCCCCTTGCCGGGCTTTTTCTGGCTTGGTGCTTTGGTTTCAGGGACCTTTGCATTAGACTAAAGGCGTCACGGAGGCGTGGCAGAGTGGTTGAATGCACCGGTCTTGAAACATCGAGCCCATCACGGGAAACGGTGGTGGTGAAGGGAATCAAATTCGGCGAAGCCCCTGGATGCTGTCCGAGGTAATGCCGAGCCAAGCCGGAGCGATCTGGAAGGTGTAGAGATCAGACGGTTCCCACCTAAGGCCCGGAAGCGGCTAGGGTGAAGGCATGATCCAGACCCCAAAGGCCCTAGGGTCGTGGCGAAAGCCATAGCGGGTACGGAAAACCGGCAGGGGTTCACGCCCCTCGTGAGTTCGAATCTCACCGCCTCCGCCACACAGTTAATCCGATAATCCGAACTCTCGATTCGAGCCCGTCGAGCGGTGTGAAAGGCTTGTGCCTTTGCCTACTCTATATGAATCTTTAGCTCTGCTTGGCTGCGGCTTGCGGAACCGTGTGGACTTTTCAGATGAGAAGGAGGACCAAGCTTTCGCTCCATGCAGGCAGGCTTTCGAGGACATCCTGCGCGGCATGCACATCGATCCGTCTTGCCGTTTTAGATTTGGCGCACCGAGCGCAGTACTTCAGCGCGGAATGCTGCGGCGCTTGCGCACTTCGACGGTGACCTTTTTGCCTTCTGCAGATGTCGGGCGCTGAGGAGTGGAGTTGGTGGGGCTATCCTCAGGTATGTCGAGATCCTTGGGGTACCAAAACTGCGGCTTGCCCGCTGGCGCAGCGGTCGGCGAGGTGGAGGGATGTTCCTGGTGGGACATGCCGTCCGTGTGTTCCCGATTCCTTTTACGCTCCGGGGTGATTCCATACTGCGGTGCGACGATGGGCATAACGCTCCCTGACAATGCCAGACCGGGGAAATCCTACCAAGGCATCTACCCGAATCTCTGACCAAAGCCTTGGATGCACTCCAGAGTGATGGACAGACACCCAAAGCCTACATAACTCAACGCTGATAATAGCAGAAAATCTCTGACAAAGGCAAAGCCTCATGGGTTCTATGGCGGTGGATCATCGCGGCCATGCGCGCCGCGGGCGCCAGAAGACGTCTATTGAAAAACCGGCGAGACCAGGGTTCCCAGGGATAGCAGGGAAAGCCTCGTTTCCTGTGTGCCGCTGCCCTTGCCTCCTGGCTACGGCAGCAAAGAGGTTACACGGGGTGTGTCCGATGCAAAGCGATGTTTCGCACTCCTGTCGCTGCGCCGCGCGGGGGTGATTTGCGCGGTCCATCCCCCAGCTCCAGCTGCAAGGGATGGGGGGTGCTCGGATAACTGGAGTCCAAAAACCACATTCCGAATCCTGTTCGGGTCGAGAACGGTTAGATTGGATTCGCGTCGCTCTTATCTGGTCTCCAAGTCAAACTCGTCGATCTATGGCATCTCGCGCCAAATATCCATGTTCCATTACATATCAAAATAATTATATATACATCTAATTTTAATCAAACATTTTATTGATGGGGCAGGAGCAATAAGAAAATTCATCTGTGATTACTAATTCTAGTAAGCTATACATTACCGGAGTTCCTTGTGAACCTTCGGTTGCGACACGGAGTTCCGGCTGCTGCGACATTGGGACGGCTCGTATTGGTTGAGGATAAAGAGTCACGATGACGCCTGTTCTTGGCCTGGTACGGCTGCCGCTTCGACTTTTTATGGGTGGCGTGATCTGGCAGGTTCGAAAGTTCGTGACCCTGACGATTCCGCACAGTCCGCCCTAATAGAATCGAGGGTGAAGATGCTTGGGAGGCTCACTATGATCCGGAGTTTATTGGTATGACCACAAAAAAATGGCTCCAGATGGGGCAATATGCCGCAATACTGCTGACCACGATGTTGCTGGGTGGGTGCGCGCGCCATTCCCCCTGGTGGATTTTTGATCCCAAGGGAGTAGGGGCTCGTGCCAGCTATGATTACATGATGATCGACATTGCTGTGATGTTGAGCATCGTGGGTTTGACGGCAATCATGATCGTATGGTTTATGATCCGTTACCGCAAGGGTGGGGGAGGCGGTAAATACGATGGTAAATGGAGCCACTCCATGACCATCGAGTTCTTTACCTGGGGTATTCCCATTGCCGCCGTTGCATTTCTTTCCTGGGCAGTGGCCATCAACGGTAGCTTTGCCCTGAATCCTTACAACCCCACGGTCATCACCCATACCATGAAGCCAAAGGGCGATCCTGTAGATGTCGACGTCATTGCGACGGATTGGCAATGGTTGTTTATCTATCCGCAGTTCCACCATATTGCCGTCGCCAATGAGTTGGTGGTGCCGGCCCATACCCCGGTCTTTTTCAAGCTGACGTCCACTGCGGTCACGACCGATTTCTTTGTCCCCCAGCTGGTCGGCATGATTGATGTCATGCCGGGTATGCGTACCAAAGATGCCCTGGAGGTCGATCACCGCGGCAGCTATCAGGGAATAGCTGCCGACTACTGCGGTGCCGGAACGTCCTGGATGCTCTTCAAGACGAAAGTCGTGAGTATGCGCGACTTTCACCGATGGGTGAAGACGGCGGAGGCGCAGCCGGAGACCATGAACTACCACCAGTTCAATGAATTCGCTCGTCCTTATATCAACGTGCATTATAAGACGCCGATATACGGGCATGTGGAGCCAGGTCTCTTCAATCACGTCATACTGGAGGTGATGAATGGCAAGAAATGGCCGCTGCCCATGTTCATGACCGAGAATATGTACGCCTATTTGCAGAAACAGGCAAAAGAGCACCGCGCCTGACGCTATTCGGAAGGAGATATCTGATGCTGGTTCACGTTCCCGGACCCTGGAGTCCATTACTCGGGCGACTTGCCCTGTCGGAGATTCCCTATAAGAATCTGATTCTTGCGCCCCTTTTTGTGTTGATCGTCCTGGTGGGTCTGGCTCTGGTCGGCTGGATCACCAAGCGAGGTCTGTGGGGTTATCTCTGGAGGGAGTGGTTTACCACGGTAGATCACAAAAAGCTCGGGATCATGTATATTTTTCTCGGCCTGGTCATGCTGTTCCGCGGGTTCATAGACGGTCTCATGATTCGCACTCAGCAGATGCTTGCAGTCGGCCCAGGCGATAATGGGATCAAGGCCATGGGGGCCATCCACGGTTATCTGACTCCCTTCCATTTTGGTCAGATCTACAGTGCGCACGGTTTGATCATGATCCTGTTGGCGGCGACACCCCTGCTGGTGGGACTGATGAACATCATCGTACCCTTGCAGATCGGTGCCAGAGACATGGCCTTTCCTTATCTCAACGCCTTGGGATTCTGGATTACGGCGGCCGGCGCGGCGCTGATCATGATTTCCCTTTTCGTGGGTGATTTCTCCCATAACGGTTGGTTTGGCTATGCTCCTATATTTGAGATGTCCTACAGCCCGGGTGTCGGTGTAGACTACTGGATCTGGACCTTGGAACTCATAGCACTTGGCACTACCCTGGGCAGCATCAATTTTCTGGCGACGGTGGTGAAGATGCGGGCACCAGGCATGACCTGGGGCAGGCTGCCGGTGTTCACCTGGTCCGCGGTGTCCGCCAATATCATCGCGCTGACCTCTTTCCCTTGCCTGCAGGTGGCCTTGGCGTTGGTAGGAGCGGACCGCTATCTCGGCACACATTTTTTTACGGCCGGTTTTGGCGGTAACTTGATGCTGTACACCAACCTATTCTGGCTCTGGGGCCATCCCGAGGTGTACTTCGTCATTCTCCCGGCCTTCGGTATGTTGGGAGAGATTATCCCCACGTTTTCTGAAAAGCCGCTGTTCGGCTACGTGGCGATGGTGCTGGCGACTTTTGCCATTGCCGGTGTGTCGTGGATCGTCTGGCTCCACCATTTCTTCACCATGGGCATGGGGCCTTATGTCAGTACCGAGTTCAGTGTGGCCACCATGCTGGTGGGCATACCTACGGGCGTCAAGGTCTTCAACTGGGCGTTTACCATGTACCGCGGGCGTATCAGCTACACGGCGGCCATGCATTGGGCTCTCGGTGCGCTCTTTCTGCTGCTCATTGGTGGCTTGACGGGGATGATGCTATCCATACCTGCCATCAATTACATGGTCCACAACAGCGTCTTTGTCGTCGCCCATTTTCACATGATGCTGCTGTGCATCGTCTATGCGGTGTTTGGGGCGGTCATCTACTGGTGGCCCAAGGTCTTTGGTTTCCGTCTCAATGAGGCCTGGGGAAAGATCATGTTCTGGCTCTTCAGCGCGGGCACCGCGCTGGTCTTCATCCCTATGTTCATGCTGGGCTTCATGGGCGAGACGCGGCGTCTGGACTGGCCCTTCGATCCGCACTGGGCGGGCTTGTTCGATGTCCAGGAATTTGGAATTGCCATCTACGTGCTGTCGGTAGTGTCCTTCGTAGTGCTGCTTTTCGTCAGTATCCGCGATCGCGCCAAGGAACGCGTTGGTGCCGATGCCTGGGGCACCTCTCGCTCATTGGAGTGGCTGACGGACTCTCCCGTGCCCTTTTATAACTTCGCCATGGTGCCGGAAATCAATGCCCGTGATGAGGTGGCCTGGCGTCGGGAGCATGGGTTTCTGGATATTCGTCCCGACCACTACAAGGCCATCCACATGCCCAATAATACCCCCGTTGCGCTCTACATCGGTGCGACCCTTTTTCTCCTGGGCTTTGCTCTGACTTGGCGCATCTGGTGGCTGAGTGGTATTGCGCTACTGGCAACCGTAGCCCTGATGATCTGGCGCTCTGCCAAAGGCGACCCGGGCTATGTCATCTCTGCTGAGGAAATCGCACGATTGGATCGCGAGGCTCGGCAAAAGATGCCCGTCGACGGTGGCGATACGGTGCCGGTAGGCGGTTTTGCCGGAGGCCAGATCATGGCCTATTCCCGTGAGGTATCCGACCAAGACCGAAGCCATCGGGGACCGAAATCTTGGTGATTTGTGTGAACGGCGGCGGCAGCGCTTATGGCACCTCGTCGCCGCGGTACCGCTGCATTGAGGAGAGAGAGCGATGAGTAGTTCGGAAACCGTAGTGGATCCGGATAAGGTCCGCCTGTGGTCGGAAGATTATGAGGGTCACGATGTCATATCCACGCGCACCTTCGGCTTCTGGATGTACGTGCTCAGCGATGCCATGCTTTTCGCGACACTGTTTGCGGCCTACGGCGTGCTCAGTTACCCACACAGCTATTACACCGGCCCGACGCCGGCACAGTTTGTCGCGCCTTGGTATACCTTCGTGCAGACCATGGCTCTTTTTCTGAGCGTGCTGGTTTACGGCTGGGCCATGGCAAGTCTCAAGGATGGCAATAAATCCGGTGTGATCAATGGGCTTTTGGGCGCTTTGGTGCTGGGCATATTGTTCCTGGCCCTCGATATACACGATGTGATGCGTCTGGTGGCCGCCGGAATCACGCCGGAGGTCAGCGGCGGTCTGTCGGCGTTCTACTGCCTGACCCAGGTGCATGCTGCCCACATATTTGCCGGTCTGATCTGGATTATCGTGATGCTCTGGCAGGTGGCACGCAAGGGATTCACGGAGGATGTAGTGGGGCGCCTGATCAGCTTGCGCATGTTCTGGCAGTTTCAGGCAGTGATGTGGGTCTTCATCTATGTCTTCGTCTATTTGTGGGGGTATATGTCATGAGTCATGGTCACGTCAATCCCATAGATCATCCGGAGGTGCAGATGGCCAGTCGCCGAGGTTATATGACTGGCTTCATTCTGGCCTCGGTCTTGATGGCTCTGGCGACCTTCCTGGTGTCCAGCCACGCCCTCCCACCCTTTGCCCTGCTCTTGGCCATCATGGCCTGCGCTGGCTTTGCAGTCATTGCTCAGGTGTATTTTCTGCTGCATATCGATATTTCTGAGCACAATATCTGGAATACCGTGGCCCTGGTGGCTTTCATCCCCCTATTCGTCATCACCATTGGGCTTACCTGGTGGATGTTCTCGCAACTCTATCTACGCACCATGCCGATGATTCCTGGGATGCCAGGGATGCATTGACAGTCCAGGGGCTCTCTCGCAGGACACGTGCCTGGGGGCAAGAGGAGGGTTGAGCCTCCTTGAGCCCCTTTCTCGTGCGCTCGGCTGAGACTCCTCGCGGTGTGCTGTGCCATCTGGCACATCCCTTTCGTCCGAAGCGGCGCACGGGCTCACCGAAGTGATGATCGCCGACGCCGCCCGTTGGCCTGGGCCGAGATCCAAAAAGTATAAATATTACAGTTCACAAATGAGACTGATCCGGAGGACAGACTGGATCGTAGCCTTTTGGCATACAGTTTGCTTTAGAGTCTATGCCTTACCCAAGGAGATGATAATGACCGCAAAATCTGTCCTGCTAGCTGCCGGAATGTGCCTGATGCCGGGCTTGGCCTTTGCCCAAGCCAATCCGGTCTATATCGAGAAGATCGATATGCCCATGGCCGCTGCGGCACACGAAGTGGAAAGCGTGCTGCACGATGGCGGCTACAAGATCGTGTTGAAACTCAACATACTGAAGCTCATCGGGGCGCAGCAGAAAACGCTGAAGATTCCGCACTTCAATGAGCGCCACTTCAGCGACATTCGCGCCATCGTATTCTGTAATCCCTTCGATTTCAGCAAGCTCATCAACAGTTCATGGCCAGTGGCCGCAGGCTGCCCCTTGACTCTGGATATTTTCTCCAAAGGTCAAACCAGCTATGTGGTGTACGGATTGCGCGCGGATTATGCGCTGACGCCCCAGAGTCGAAAGATCGCCGAAGCTCTGGATACGTCCGTCATCAAGGTACTGCAAGGCATACCCATGTCGCGGGTGGAGAAGGGTATCCCGGATATTGGCAAAAAGTAGTACGAGTGCCCGGAGTGAATGGTTCCCTATGGATATGGAAGGAAAAGTCATGGAAAGAAGGAAATTCTTGAAGCAATCTGTGTTGGTTTCGGCGCTGGTATCCACTGGTAGTGCCTTGTTGCCAAGCCTGGCCCGCGCCGCCAACGTTCCAGGGTGGCCGGCCAAGGAGTTCGATGCCAAAGTCCTGGACCAAGCCATGCACGACAGCATCGGCACGACTACGGTCCCTGAGTCTGCCGCGGTCCACCTGACAGCGCCTACCATTGCCGAAAATGGTGCGGCCGTGCCCGTCACCGTGGATGTGGATCATCCGATGACAGCAGATAATTACATAGACGCCGTATTTCTCTATGTAGATCACAATCCAACGCCTTTGGCGAGTGCATTTTTCTTCAGTCCAGAAAATGGTCGCGCTTATTTCCAGCAGCGTATCAAGATGGCCAAGACCGATATGGTTCGGGCCGTGGCGCGCACCAACAAGGGTGAACTGATGGGCTCAAAACCGCAGGAAGTCAAAGTGACCATTGGCGGTTGCGGCGGCTGATTGTGCCGGTGATTGGATTCTAGCATTTTATTCTACGGGAGACTGACCCATGGCTGATTTAGGTAATCCGATGATCCGTATGCCTGCCCACGCAAAAAAGGGGGAGGTGGTGGAGGTCCGTTCGTTGATCATGAATCCGATGACGACGGGCTTGCAGAAGAACAAGGAGGGTAAGCTGATTCCGGCCCACTTCATTCAGACGGTGACGGCGACTTTCGACGGTAAACCGCTCTGCCATCTGGACTGGAGTACGGCCATCAGTGCCAATCCTTACCTTGCCTTCAAGATGCGGGCAGAACGCAGTGGCACCCTGGCGATGACCTGGAAAGATAACCAGGGTGGTTCCTGGACGGCGGAGGCCAAGATCACCGTCGCCTGAATCGCGCGTTTTCATAACAGGAGTATAGCCGCATGAACCTATCGAGAAGAGATTTCATGGCCATTCTGGGCGTCGCCGGTGCCAGCGGATTTCTGGCGCCCGGCGCGGTGGCCGCATCCTGGGGATCGGGTAAAGATCCCTACGAAATTCAGCCCTACGGCAACGTGACCCTGTTGCATATTACGGATACCCACGCGCAGCTTTTGCCAGTCTGGTGGCGTGAGCCGGGTACCAATATTGGCACCCACCAGCAGCACGAGTGGGGAGTGACGCCGCACATCGTGGGTAAGTGGAAGCTGGATTATTACGGCATCAAGGCGGACACTCCGGAAGGCTACGCGCTTTCCTGTCTCGACTTCGACGCCATGGCGCACAAGTACGGCAAAATCGGGGGCTACGCGCATATCGCGACTCTGGTCAAACGTTACCGCGAGCAGCTGGGAAGCCGCGCGATCCTTCTAGACGGCGGCGATGCTTGGCAGGGCTCGGCGACGAGTCTGTGGACCAAGGCCGAAGATATGGTTGGGGCGCAGAATCTTCTCAAGGAAGATTATTTTGTCGGTCATTGGGAGTTCACTTACGGCGCCGATCGGGTGGAATATCTGCTCAAGCACAAACTCCAGGCAAAATTCCTGTCGCAGAATGTCTTTACCATCCCCTGGGACGAGCCGGTCTTCGATCCCTACGATATTCGTGAGATCAATGGCCGCAAGGTGGCCATCATAGGCCAGTCCTTTCCCTTTACCCCCATAGCAAATCCGGCCTACTTCATTCCCAAGTGGTCTTTTGGCATCCATCCCCAACACATGCAGAAGATGGTGGACGAATGCCGCGAAAAACATCACGCCGATGTCGTGGTAGTGCTGTCCCACAATGGTGCCGATGTGGACAAGAAGATGGCTTCCCAGGTAAACGGGATCGACATCATCCTCGGTGGTCACACCCACGAAATCATGGGGCCCAAGCCCGTGATGGTGAACAAGACGCTCATCATCAACACCAGTACCAACGGTAAATTTCTGGCGCGTTTCGATCTGGACGTGGGTAAAGGGCGTCTGAAGGGATTCCGCTTTTACTACCTTCCCATTCTGTCCAACATGATACCGGCTGATCCGGAGATGTCTGCGTATATCGAGAAGGTACGTGCGCCCTACGCTGAGAAGCTGGCGGAACCCCTCGCGGTAACGGAGAGTCTGCTATACCGCCGGGATAATTTCAACGGTACATTCGATCAGCTCATCTGTAATGCTCTGCGTGAAGAATTGGATTGTGAGGCGGCCTTCTCACCGGGCTTCCGCTGGGGCTATACCAAGCTTCCGGGAGAAACCATCACCATGGAAGACGTCATGGGCCAGACGGCTATCACCTATCCGGAGGTTACCGTTACGGAGTACACCGGTGCCGAATTGAAGAACGTCATGGAACAGGTGGCGGACAATCTTTTCAATCCAGACCCCTATTACATTCAGGGTGGCGATATGATTCGCGTGGGGAATATTCAGTATACCTTCAACCCTGCAGAGACTATCAACAAGCGTATCACCGATCTACGGGTGGGCGGAAAGATGGTGCATCCGAGCAAGAAATACAAGGTCGCCGGCTGGGCTGCCATGCAGAAGGTGGAGGGTACGCCGGTCTGGGACATCTTCTCCAAATGGCTGAAGGACAAGAAAACCGTCCGTGTCGATCATCGCGACAATCCGGTTCTAACCAAGAACATGAAAGGCAACCCGGGAATAGCCTATCCGCAAGAATACGATCTGTGAGCCCACTGTCATGAAAAGTCTGCCCGACCTGAGTTTGGTGGAAAAGATACTGTTCTCAGGCTTTATCTTTCTGGTGGGTCTGGGATTGCTGTGCGCCGAGGCGTATACCTATATCTCAATAGCCGGGCTTAACGGTAAGCCCGGCGTCCAGATGCAGGACCTGGTCATTCATTATTACGGCAACCGCAGCGCCAGTAAGCTGCAGACCATGTTGCCCAGCATGATGGTCATGGCGCATGTTCCCGTCGACGAACGTGGCAAAATGGAATCGGTGGTCAACCGGTGGGTGAAAGGAGGTGAGAGCAAAAGCTATTACCAGCAGCAGGTGCGACCCTTGATCAATGGCAACTGCCTGAAGTGCCACGCCATAGGCATGCCGAACATCGGTACGTTCACGCTTCTCAAAAGCCAGGCACACGTGGATATGGGGATGCCGTATTCTGCGATGCTGATGAACGGGATGATCCACCTGAGCACCCTGGGCGTGATTTACTTCTTGGCGGGCTGGATATTTGTCCGTACGCGGACTCCGGTCTGGCTGAAGATCCTGGTGGTCGGTCTGCCATTCCTGGCATTTTTTCTGGATTTCGCCGGTTGGTTTCTGACGAAGCAGAATCCGGACTTCGTTTGGCTGGTACTGGTAGGGGGTATTTTATCCTGTCCGGTGGCTCTGCTGGGGATGGCTCTGAGTCTGTTACAGATGTGGTTCCTAAAGCCCATGGAGAAAGATAACCACGCAGCACCTGGGGAGCTTGTCCAAAATGGCTAGCAGCCGTGACGCGGTCTATGTGGGTCCATTCCAGCGACCGCGTGCTCGGGTTTTGTGGGAGGTTCTCATATCCATGCGCTTGGCGGTGCATCTGCTGCTCTTTGTGGCCATAGCATCCGTCATCGGTACCATCCTTCCGCAGCAGGAATCCACAGCGCATTACCTGCAACAGTTCGGTCCTTTTTGGTATCAGATCTTCGGTAATCTCGACCTTTATGACGTCTACCGTTGTGGCTGGTATATGGGTATCGTTGCCTTCCTGGTGCTGTCGACGACGTCCTGTGTGGCGCGCAATACCCCCCACATGCTGCGCGATATGTTTCGGCATGAGTCTGGCATCAGCACGCGCGCCATCGCCGCCAAACCCCTCCATTACGAAGCGACGGTCTCGCAGCCGGTTGGCGCCGTTTTTGATAAGGCCGTGGATCTATTGAAGGAAGAGGGCTATGTCGTCCGCCGCCTGGCCGCACAGGATAGCAGGCTGCTGTTGTCGGCAAAAAAAGGACGCTATTATCGTTTTGGTTACATCTTTACCCACGTTGCCATCATTCTGTTTTGCGCGGGAGCGCTGTACAACGCCAATATTCCCCTGAAAATAGCGCAATGGACTGGCGCCGTAAAGCCGGAGCAGGATTTCGCCTTGCCCTTGTCCAAGGTGCCCAAGGATCGTTGGCTGTCACCGCAGCAGTCGTCCTTTCGCGGCATCATTACCATTCCCGTGGGACAAAGCGTCAACGCCATGTTTGAGTTGGTGGGAGATGGATTTCTGGTGCAGCAGCTGCCTTTCATCGTCCGCTTGGACAGCTTTCGGGTAACGCATTATCGCGACGGTCTTGCGAAGGATTATGTGTCCAAGGTGACGGTGCTCAAGCCCGACGGCAGAGTCTTGAAGACACACGACGTTCGTGTCAATCATCCGCTGACGGTAGATGGGGTCAACATCTACCAGTCCAGCTACAACGCCGATCCCTCTACGCTGCATCTGGTGAGTTACTCGCTGCTGGCACCCGATGCGTCCGCCACCCTCCTCAGAGCGCGCGTCGGCCAGAGCCTGGTCACGGGTGCTGGCGCATATACCCTCAAGGTGGACGACCTGAAGGTAGAAAATGTCTTGCCGCGCAGCTCGGTGGGGCTGCCGGCGCGTCCCGGGCATGGGATGGTCAACATGGGGCCGGTGGCGCGTTATACGGTCCTGCGGCACGGACAGCCCCCCATCCTGGTGAAGACCTTTCTGCGTCCGATGCCTCACGGCGCCTTGGACTATAAATTGGTGGCCTATCGTTCTGGGCATGGACAGGGCTTCCATTTTCTCGCATTGCCGATGGGACCAAAAGAAGGCGTCTCTCTCTTCGTGCATTACCTGGGAGCTCTGGAAAACGCAGCGCGCCATGGCGCCGTCGCAAGCTCCGCAGTGTTCCAACGCACGCTGGCGCAAGTAGAGCAGCGCCAGGGTGTGGAGCTGTCGCCGATTCAAAACCATTCTTTCCTTCGCGCAAGCCTCGTGGCGCTACAGTCTCTGCATACGTATCCGCTGCCTTTTCTGGTGCTCATACACGGTCTGTCACTGCATTGGGCGGCCGGATTGGAAATGACCAAGTACCCCGGTATGTCCATCGTATACCTTGCCTGCATATTGTTGGTGGTTGGCATCTTTGTTTTGTTTTATGTACCGAGAAAGCGGATGTGGCTGGCCCTTGACGACGGAAGCGCTGGTAAGACGCGCATTATTGCTGGCGGCGACGCATCACGCGATATAGAAGATTTCTCAGAACAGTTTGCTGAGTTCCTCGAGAAACTGGCTGGAGGGGAGCAGGATCGGACGGAAAAAAGGAGAAGGTCATGATAAAGTTCAGAGCTCTAGGATGGGGCCAGGTGTTGGCCCTAGGTTGCTTAACGGTAATGGGTACCGGGTTGGCGGTTGCTGCTGGTATCCCACCCATCAACGCCGCCAATATCGCGGCAGGCAGGACTATCGCCTTCAACAAGGCCCAGGGAAACTGTCTGGCATGCCACGTCTTGCCCGGCGGAGTGCAGGCGGGCAATGTCGGACCTAATCTCAGTGAGCTGCCCATCCATGTGATATTCAAGAACCGGGAGAAACTCGCGAAGTTTATTTACGACCCGGAAAAAGTCATTCCCCACATCAACATGCCGCGCTTTGGCAAGGACAAGGTGTTGACGAACCATCAGATCGGCTTGGTGACGGATTATTTATGGTCCCTCAAGTGACCATAAGGCGGGGTAACCAGGAGGAGTTATCATGAAAAAGACTACAGTCATTGCGATATTGACACTTGGGACGGTGGCCTTTGGGGTGCAGGCGCAGACCATCAATTGGTGGGATCTTGGCAACACCAAAGTGGGTCCGCAACGTACCTTGAAGGAGTTTCACGAGTACTTCAAGGAGCAGTTTCCAAAGATGAGTCTGCAGCAGTACGCCCTCGGTAGCTATGCCTTCAACAAGGGTCTCTATCAGCAGTATCAGGAGGCTATTCAGTTCAATCCGGGCGATCTCACCTTGAGTCAGGGCAAGAAACTTTGGGATACGAAGTTTCCCGACGGCAAGAGTTATGCGTCGTGTTTTCCCAATGGCGGTAAAGGTGTAGCCGCGAGTTATCCCTATTACGATGCCAAAACCCATGAGGTAACCACAGCGGCCATGAGCATCAATGCGTGCCGCGTCCAGAATCACCTCAAGCCCCTGCGCTACGGCAGCTCCAGTCTGATTGCCTTACAGACGTATTTTACCAGTCTATCCAATGGGATGCCCGTGGATGTGAAGGTACAGGGGCCGGGTGCAATCAAGGCCTTTGAAGAGGGCAAAGCCTATTATTTCATGCGGCGTGGGCAGCTCAATTTCAGCTGTGCTACCTGCCACGTGGCTTACGCTGGCAAGTATCTGCGGGCGCAGATCATCTCGCCGCTGTTGGGGCAGAGTGCACATTATCCGACCTATAGAGCGGCTTGGGGTGCGGTGAACACGTTCCAGAAGCGCTTCATCGGTTGCGATAAGAAGGTAGGTGCCAAGCCTGAGAAGCTGCAGAGTGTGGACTACCGTAATCTCGATTATTTCATGAGTTATATCAGTAACGGTATCAAGATCAACGTGCCGGGCTATCGGCCCTGATGGTACGCCTGTGGGTCACGGGGTCCTGGGCGCAAGCCGCGGTGAACTCGTGACCGTGAGAGGAGGTATTTATGGCTTTGGATACGGCGGACATAGGGCAACTGAGAGAAAGCTTCAGCGGTTACGTAGCGCAGGAAAAATGGCAGAGACGTATCTGGGTAGCTTTTCTCACCCTCGGGTCCGTGTCGGTGTGGTGGTGGTTCCGTGCCGATTTCTGGCTTTGGCAATATATCATTTTGGGAATATGGTATGCCGGCCTGATGTGGTTCGGTTTACGCTGGCCTGCATTTCGCCGGCTGTTTCTGGTGGTGCTGGCGGTGGCAGCGCCGGGCGTGGCACTGTACGATCTAGGCTATACGGCAAGGACCAGTGCCCTGCTGTACTGGATTTTTCAAAGTACTTCCATGTTCTACTGGATGAGTCTGGCCATTGCGTTAAGCGCGGTGGGTTATTACCGCTATCTCTATGCCGGACATCAGCTTAGTGGCGACTGGGGGCATCGTTTTGCCTGGGTTGCAGTGGTCCTGGGCTATGCGGGGCTGGCAATTCGTTGGAAGCAGACCTATGTGGGGCACCCTGGCTGGGGGCACATCCCGGTTACCAATATGTACGATGCCATGGTGCTCTTGTGTACGACCACGGCATTGTTCTACCTCTACTATGAATCCCAGGAAAAAAAGCGCGGGCTGGGTGCCTTTGCCATGCCGATGATTCTGTTGGCCGATATTTTTCTGGTGTGGGTGGGCATCGCCTATCATCAGAATCAGATCCAACCCGTCATACCGGCATTGCAAAGTTTTTGGATCAAGATTCACGTACCCTGTGAGTTCATCGCGTATGCAAATTTCTATCTCGCGGCCATGGTCGGACTGGCCTATCTCTTGCGCGAACGGGCGGGGCGGCTGGGTACGGTCTTGGCGGAACGCTTGCCCGACTTGAAACGCCTGGAGCGTATCATGAGCTCCATGATCATGTTCGGCTTCCTATTTTTCACGGCGGGTACCATTCTCGGCGCCATTTGGGCAGCCAAGGCTTGGGGCGGATTCTGGTCCTGGGACCCCAAGGAGACCTGGGCCCTCATCGTCTGGCTCAACTATGCTGCCTTTCTGCACCTCCGTTCGCGGAAGAGCTCGGCGCGGCCGACGGGACATACCCTGGCGTGGTGGTCGGTGATCAGCCTGGTGACGGTTACCTTCTGCTTCATTGGTGTCGACCTGTTCCTGGGCGGTCTACACTCCTATGCCAAACTCTGATGGCCGAAGCATCCCGATATAGGGTATCCCGCCCTGTCAGGAGCTGCTGCGCCGCACGTGGCGCGTCTGAAAACGCCGGTACAGGACGCGGCCCGGCGAACCGCTGGGGTGACGCTTGAGGTGACGCACTTCGGTCCAGTCGACGTCGGCACTTTTTGCCTGAATGTTACTAAACTGTAGTGCGGTCTGGGCGGCCGCTTCCAGCACCGCGTCGGGGACGGCGCGATCTCGAGGGCGGCGCAGGAGGACGTGGCTACCCGGATGATCCTGCACGTGAAACCAGAGATCCCAGGGCTGGGCCAGACGAAAGGTGAGATGGTCGTTGGCCTTGGCGTTACGACCCCAGAGGATCTCGAAGCCGTCGACTTCCTTGGACTCGATGGCAGGGCTGCTGTTTTGTGGTAG
The DNA here is from genome assembly GCF_023256195.1 of Acidithiobacillus sp. Taxonomy (GTDB): domain Bacteria; phylum Pseudomonadota; class Gammaproteobacteria; order Acidithiobacillales; family Acidithiobacillaceae; genus Acidithiobacillus_A. The sequence goes on along the minus strand of NZ_JAGDWX010000010.1, from coordinate 82,672 downwards.
ACGGCGCGGATCCCTGGGTTTTTCTGTGGGGCCCGGCGCGTCCTCGGACGGTGTGTGAAGCAGACGGGCGCGTTCTTGTTCCAACTTCGCTAGCTGCTCGGCGCAGGCCGCGCGACCGCGTTGCGCCCGCTGGCGTTGTCGTAACATATGGCGAGCATAGTCGTGCAGGCGGTATCCGGCAGGTACCGAAATGGTTCTGCGGCCGATACCGTCGCTGCGATAGTCGGTCACCTCCACCTCGCCACCGGGGTGTGTGGCGTCGGGGAGGCGGAAGAGCGCCTCGGCGTCGCGCTGCCAGGAATCGGGTATATTCTGCCAGCGAAGCAGATCACCCCGGACCTTCTCTAAACGCCGCTCCAGGTGCTGCAGCGCTTGTCGATGCGGCGCTAGAGAGTCCGCGGCGCCGGCGGCCTCCTCGTCCCAGGGGGCTGCGGCGAGGCGCAGCGCTGCTTCAGTCGGGATGGCGGAGTCCTGCGTATGCAGCCGAAGAGGGTAGCGCAGGACCCCAGCATCGGCGGAGCGCCACTCAAACCAGTCGCTGTCCGGATCTGAATAACGCGCCCGCAACGTTTCCGCCAGACGGGCGGAATCCAGGAATGCCGCCTCTGCCTGGGCGCGGATGCGGGGGGCGATGAGCTGCAGCGGCTCCCGCAAGGCATCGACGAACGACGGGGCGGGAACCGCAGATCTCGTGGGCGGGACGTAGCCGTGCCCCGGCAGGAAGCGTAATCCCGTGCTATCGAGTCGGTCCCAGCGCCAGGCCCAGAGGATGGCCCCGTCCTCATCGGTGACGGCCAGGTTGCCGCGTCCGCCAAAACACTCGGCAATGAGCCGGCGACGCTGCGTTTCTTTGGTAATGCTTACTCGCTGCCACGTCAGCTGCAGGATCCGGTCGGCCCAGGGCACATCGATCTGTTGCAGTTGAAAACCGCGCAGGAGCTGCCCTGGGACGTTCGGATGCGCATTTCGCAGGCGCGGACAGGGACCGGCAAGCCAGAGCCCGAGAGGTGCCCGGTGCTGGGCGATGACCAGGTTGACCTGCGTGCCGAGGCACAGGCGTAGCCAGCCGGAGCCAAGTTCTGCCTCGCGCAGGGTGGCCCCAGTGGCCAGCGGCGCGATGTAACGGGCGGCTGTCCATAACTGCAGGGTATCCATGGACAGAGTGGGATCACGAGCCGGGTTCACGATGGCTGTCGCCAGGGCCCAGGATACCGAGCCCGGTCAGTTTATCCAGCAGCAGGCGCAGAGCTGCCTGGCCCTCCAGGTGGCTGGTATCGATGCGGATGTCCGGATGCTCCGGTGCTTCATAAGGGTCGTCGACGCCGGTGAAGGAGCGAATCTCTCCCGCCAGGGCACGGGCGTAAAGGCCCTTGGGATCACGGGCAGCGCAAACCGAGAGGGGAGTGGCCACGTGGATCTCCACGAAGGCGCCGCCGGCCTCTTCCACCAGTCGGCGGGCCTCGGCACGTGCATCGCGATAGGGGGAAATGGCGGCGACGATGGCGATACCGCCGTGCCGCGCCACGAGGCTTGCGACAAAACCGATGCGACGGATGTTTTCGTCGCGGTCCTCGCGGCCAAACCCCAGACCTTTGGAGAGAAAGCGACGAACCACATCACCGTCCAGCAAGGTCACCGCGCGCTCGTCATGGATTTCCAGTTGCCGCGCCAGCATCCCGGCCAGGGTGCTTTTGCCACTGGCGGACAGTCCCGTGAACCACAGCACGAGCCCGCGTCGATCGGCACCCCGGTAGGCCTGGCGGAGGATACGGATGACCTCCGGCGGTGAGAACCAGGGGGGTATCTCTTCGTTGGCGGCAAGACGCCGGCGCAGCTCCGAACCGGAAATGCCTTCGAGACGCTCGCCGTTGGCCTCGGCGGCGGGCACATAGCTTTGCCGCGCCCGAGAGTAGGCGTACTCGGGCATGAAGACCGGCTCGATGCCCAGTTCATCGCGATGCGCGGCGACCCACTCCTGGGCCGCAAAGGGCGGATAGAACAGCCCGCCCTGCCAATGCCCCGGATCCGCGTGGCCGCGACCGATGAGAAAATGACTGGCGCCAAAATTGCGCCGGATAAGGGCATGCCACAGCGCTTCCCGGGGCCCGGCCATGCGCATGGCCAAAGGCAGTGGCGATAGCAGTACCCGGGCACGGGGATAGTGGTTCAGCACCGCTCGATAGGCACGCATCCGCCAGGAGGCCTCTACATCTCCCGGGCGCGTCGGGCCGATGGCCGGGTGCAGGAGGAGCCGCGCCCGTGGCCCCAGTCCTTCCAGGGCTGTCCGGGTGATGGCGATGTGGGCGTGGTGGAGCGGATTGCGGGTCTGAAAGGCGAGGGCAGGGGCGTCGGCCAGTTCGGCGCGGACTTGTGCCGGGCCGCGATACTCCGGTGGGAAGTCGACGGCGGCGGCCCGTTCCAGGGCGCCGTCGTCCCAGGGCTCCACGCTTCCGGCGATGTTGACGGGCAGGCGGTCCAGGGTCTCCGCCACACCGGGATGGCGACGGTCTTTGCTGCCGTAGATCTGCTGCACTTCCCAGTGGCGATCGGGGCGGTAGAGGCTGGCTACGGTCATGCGTGCCAGGGGTGTGCCGTCGTTGCGCTCCAGGCGCAGGATGGCGCCGGGGCCAAGACGCGCTGCCGTCGTCTCCTCCACTTCCAGGGTCACGGGCATGGGCCAGAGTCGGCCGTCGGGCAAACGCTGGCGTTCACAGACGGACTGCCAGGTCTGCTCGTCCATGAATTCCGTCAGAGGGGCAAAGGCGCCGCTGAGCAGGAGTTCCAGATCGCAGCGCTGCCGTTCGCTCAGCACGTGCACGGCATCGGCCGTGATAGACCCGGGTAGGCTCGGACCAGGGCCCGCATTAGGGCCCGCACTAGGGCGCGTCATGGTCGTCCCCGGTGGACGCTGCTGCCGGCCATGGGAAGAGCGGTAGGTGGGCCAAGGCCACGACATCCCGCCAGCGATCCGCGTCCCCTTCGGTGCAGATGGCAGCGCGGGCGACGACGAGGGCGCCCGCCTCGGTCATGAGGGTCTCCATGGCGCTGAGGGTAGAGCCCGTGCTGATGACGTCATCCACCAGAACGACCCGACGCCCCGCAATCCGGGGACGATCCTTGGCGTCCAGGTAGAGCTTCTGCGGGTGACCGGTGGTGATGGAGTGGCTGGTGCTCTGCAAGGCCTCGCCCATGTAGCTCTTGTACTGTTTGCGCAGCACGGCATGGGTCTTGCCGGTCTGACGGGCCATGGCATAAGCCAGCGGGATACTCTTGGCTTCGGCCGTGACCAGGCAATCGTAGTCGAGACCCTGCAGCGCCTCGGTCAGGCCTCGGGCGGCCGCCTCGCACAGCTCGACATCGCCCAGAATATTGAGCACGGCGATGGCGAGGTCGGGTGCTACGGGAAAGAGGGGAAGATCGCGCACCACACCCTGAATGTCCAATCGGTGGGTGGCGCCGCGGTGTTGGGTCTGGACCATCTATGGTTCTCCTTTCTGGCTTCCATTTTGCCACAGCCGTGACGGGGGCGCACCGTTCAAATGGTTGAGGGATGCAAAAGCAAAGGCCCCCGAAGGGGCCTTTCCGGTAGCCAGGTAGTGGGGGACTTAGAAGTCGCCCATACCACCCATGCCGCCCATACCACCCATGTCGCCGCCGGCACCGCCCTTGTCTTCCTTCTTGGGCAGTTCGGTGATCATGGCCTCGGTGGTGATCATCAGGCCGGCAACGCTCGCGGCCTTCTGCAGCGCCGTACGGGTGACCTTGGTGGGGTCGATGACGCCCATCTCGAACATGTCACCGTATTCGCCCGTCGCCGCGTTGAAGCCGTGCCCAGCCTTGCCTTCCAAGACCTTGTTGAGGACTACGCTGCCCTCGCCACCGGCGTTGGCAACGATCTGGCGCAGAGGCTCCTCGATGGCACGACGGATGATGGCTACACCCATCTCCTGATCGTGGTTGTCCACCTTGACTTTCTCCAGCGCGTGGCGGGCGTGGATCAGGGCGACACCGCCACCGGCGACGATACCTTCCTCCACCGCCGCACGGGTGGCGTGCAGGGCGTCTTCCACCCGGGCCTTCTTTTCCTTCATCTCGATCTCGGAGCCGGCGCCCACCTTGATGACCGCGACACCGCCAGCGAGCTTGGCCACCCGCTCCTGGAGCTTCTCCTTGTCGTAGTCGGAGGTCGCTTCTTCCATCTGCCGACGGATCTGCTCCACGCGCGCCTTGATCTCGCTCTGCTGGCCGTGGCCGTCGATGATGGTGGTGTTCTCCTTGCTGATGGTCACCTTCTTGGCCTGACCCAGGTCATTGAGGCTGGCGCTTTCCAGCTTCATGCCCACTTCCTCGGAAATCACCCGACCACCGGTGAGGATGGCCATGTCTTCCAGCATGGCCTTGCGCCGATCGCCGAAGCCTGGCGCCTTGACCGCCGCTACCTTGATGATGCCGCGCATGCTGTTGACCACCAGGGTTGCCAGGGCCTCACCCTCGACGTCCTCGGCGATGATCAGGAGCGGACGACCGCCCTTGGCTACCTGCTCCAGCACCGGCAGCATGTCGCGGATGTTGGAGATCTTCTTGTCGTGCAGGAGGATATAGGGGTTCTCCAGCTCGGCGGTCATCTTGTCCTGATTGTTGACGAAGTAGGGCGAGATGTAGCCGCGGTCGAACTGCATGCCTTCCACCACATCCAGCTCGTTCTCGAAGCCGGAGCCTTCCTCGACGGTGATGACGCCTTCGTTGCCTACCTTTTCCATGGCCTCGGCGATGATCTTGCCGATGGACTCATCGGAGTTGGCGGAGATGGTGCCTACCTGGGCCACTTCCTTCTGGGTCTTGCAGGGCTTGGACTGCTTCTTGAGGTCCTCGACCACGACGTGGACGGCCTTGTCGATACCGCGCTTGAGGTCCATGGGATTCATGCCGGCGATGACACCCTTGATGCCCTCGCGGATGATGGCCTGCGCCAGAACCGTGGCGGTGGTGGTGCCGTCACCGGCCTCATCGGAGGCCTGGGAGGCGACTTCCTTGACCATCTGTGCGCCCATGTTCTCGAACTTGTCCGCCAGTTCGATCTCCTTGGCTACGGACACGCCATCCTTGGTGATGGTCGGGGCGCCGAAGGACTTGTCCAGAACCACGTTGCGGCCCTTGGGGCCCAAGGTGACCTTGACGGCATCGGCAAGAACGTTGACACCGCGCAGCATCTTCTCGCGGGCGTGTTCGGCAAAAGCTACTTGTTTGGCTGGCATATACTCACCTCATCAATGGTTTGGAAGAATGGAAATGGCGTTGGGGATTACTTGTCGACCACGGCCATGACGTCGTCTTCGCGCATGACCAGCAGCTCCTCACCCTCGACCTTGATCTCGGTGCCGGCATACTTGGCAAAGAGCACCCGATCGCCGGGCTTCAGATCCAGAGCGCGGACCTTGCCGTCTTCCAGGATCTTGCCGTTACCCACGGCCACCACCTCACCCTGGACGGGCTTCTCTTTGGCCGTATCGGGGATGATGATGCCACCGGCGGTTTTCTGTTCTTCTTCCAGACGGCGAATGACGACGCGATCGTGCAAAGGACGCAGTTTCATAAAGCATTTCCTCGTGTGACTGGATTGTTGGGACAGATCCTCACTGACAGCGTGTTAGCAGCCGCTGCCATCGAGTGCTAATGATAAAGATTGTGTATGGCCTGTCAAGGCCGATGTGGAACGACGCTACGGTAGAGGTGGAGGCTGGCGCGCAGCAGTGCGGTATCGGCTCCCTGCAAACGGTGGTCGATCCCGGGCAGGTGTTCAACGCACAAGGGCCTGGCCTGGGCCCGTGCGGCAAAGTCGAAGCTGCGCTGCAAAGGCACGGCCTCGTCGGCGCTGCCGTGCAGGATGTGAACGGGGAAGGGATAGCTGGGCGGCTCCCGGAAAAGGTCGTACTGGGTGCTGTCGGCCACCAGGTCATAACGCATTTCCAGTTCTCCCAGACCGTAGGGGTCGCGCCAGCGGCGCAGACCTGTTTCTCGCCACTGCTCCTGCTCGGCGGCGGGGAGTGCGGCGAAGAGCAGGGGGATGAAGTTGAAGGCGGGAGCTATGAGCAGCAGGGCACGGATGCGTTGCGGCCAGCGCACCCCGGCCAGTGCGGCCACCCAGCCCCCCAGGCTGGAGCCCACCAGGAGCACCGGTCGATCCTGGAGGAACTCCAGCACCAGCGCCAGATCTTCCAGGTAGCGGGAGAGGGTGAGTTCGGCGAAGGCGCCGTCGGACTCGCCCACTCCGCGATAGTCGAAACGCAGCCAGGACCAGCCCTGCTGTTGGGCGAAGCGCGCGAGCAGCAGAGACTTGCTGCCGCCCATGTGCGATGCAAAGCCCGGCAGGAATATGCCCACGGGGCTGGAGCCAGCGTCCCGCCAGCGGCCACGGATGCGCTCGCCACGAACGTGGCGGAGTATCAAGGAATCTTCTTCCAGCTGCATGACACCAGCTTGAGACCGTAAAAAAGGGGCGTCAAGGACGCCCCTAAAACCACAAAGGAGGAAAGAAACATGCGCTCGCAACCAGCACTTGGCTGCAGGACAATATTAGCAAAGGTCCAGGAAGCATGCAACTACATGCTGACCGGTCGGAAGATAAAAGAAGGGCGAGACCGGAGTCTCGCCCAAAACCACCAAAGGAGGAAGAAACATGCGCTCGCAACCATCACAGCTGCTTGCAGGAAGTTAGAGCATGGGGTCGCGATAAAGTTCCCCCGAAGGGTGGATAGCTTGCTGAGCCTCTGCGGATACGCCCACCAGGCGGACCCCATGCCTGGTGGGCAGCTTGTAGGGGGGCAGGACGCTATCGCCAGAGACACGCTCCCAGGCTCAGTGCGGTCCGGATCCTACGGTGCCGTCCTCGTCGGGAAAGGGGAGCTCGTGCACCACGAGATCCGGGTTCTCCCGCTGCGTTGCCACCAGTTCCTTCGCATCATCGACACTGCCGACAATGGGCATGGAGCCCGGCAGGGGACGCCGTGCCGACTCGGGCATGAAGTAGATGGATATGGCGCCGATGACGGACATGAACATCAGGTAGTAAGCCGGCGCAAAATGGTTGCCCGTGGCCTGTACGAGGGATTCGATGATGAACGGTGTCGTTCCACCGAAAAGCGCCACGGAGATATTGAAGGCGATACCCATGCCACCATAGCGGTGGGAGGTGGGAAAGAGTGACGGCAGGGAGGAAGCGAGGTTGGCCGTATAGAAGGTGGCGGCCACGGCCATGACGAAGAGCCCGGCCAGGGACGACCAGGTGTGTCCCAGACCCATGAGCGCGAAAGCCGGTACCGACAAAAGGATGGTGATGGCAGAGCCGGTCCAGAGCATGGGGCGACGGCCGGTACGATCGGAGAGACGGCCGACGAAGGGCAGGCTCAGCGCCATGAAGGCGATCACCGGCACCGTCAACAAGGTGCCGTGCGCCGCATCGTAGTTCAGTACCTTGGTGAAATAGGTGGGCATGTAGGAGGTCAGGGCGTAACCCACGGTCTGGGTCGCGGCCACCAGGCCCATGGCCACGAGAATGGGCCGCCAGTAGCCGCGGATCACGGCCACGGGGTTCGTGCTCTCGGGGGAGGTGCTGGCCTCCTGGTCGCCCTCGTGCAGCAGCTCCCGAAAGGCCGGAGATTCCTCGACGCGCATCCGGAAGTAGATGGCAAAGAGACTGAGAGGTCCGGCGACGAGGAAGGGAATCCGCCAGCCGTAGGCCAGCATGTCCCGGGGATCCAAAAAGATCTGCAAGAGCGAGACCAAAGCCGCGCCGACCGCAAAACCCATGTAGCTGCCGAGGTCGAGAAAGCTGGCGAGGAAGCCGCGACGTTTATCCGGAGCGTATTCACTGATAAAGGTCGTGGCTCCGGCATATTCACCGCCGGTAGAGAAGCCCTGCAGCAGCTTCAGTAGGACCAGCGCCGCGGGTGCCAGCACGCCGATGCGGTCGTAGGTCGGGAGCAGGCCGATGAGAAAAGTGGATCCGGCCATCATCAGCAGAGTCGTCGCCAGAACCTTCTTGCGTCCGACCTTGTCGCCCAACCAGCCAAAGAACATACCGCCGAAGGGCCGAGCCACGAAGGTGACCGCGAAGACGCCGAGGCTGAACAATATCTGCAGCGAGGGGCTGGCCCCGGAGAGGAACAGCTGGCCCATGATGACGGCCAGATAACCGTAGACGCCGACGTCGAACCACTCCATGAAATTGCCGACGATCATGCCGGTCATGGCCGTGCGGAAGGTCTTGGGTTCCACGATGGTGATGTGGCGCAGACGCAGGCGAGGAATGCGCACGAGTTCATTGATGCGTCGCAACACCGCCGCGACTCGCTCCGAGCGTCGGGATCGACGTGGATTTTGGTCGTTCATGATGTATCTCCCTAGCGATAGAAGGTAGGATTCGTTGCATTTGATGATGATAGACGTTGACAACGAAGACCTATTTCAGGAAAACATACGATGGAAGGACGGTCAAATTATTGTTATAAATTACAATTAATTGTAGAATTATATATCTTTTTATAGAGTTATTCTGGGCGAACCTTATCCTGTAGTCTGTCATTTTCCAGAGGCATTGGACGACGTCATGGCTATTGGATCGTGGCCGCAATACATGGCATGTTGACCGGTCGTCCCTGCGAAGATGGATATCTCTCCACCCCGGTACAGGGACCGGTAAATCGGCGCTGCCTTACGTTGCGGTGGGGTTCGCTGGCCCGAGCTCGGTTCCTTCGGCACTCGCGTGTCGCGACAGCGCCTGACGGCAAGGGCGCCGCACCCGCGGCAGCGCCGCCAGGATCGGTCCGAGTCGGCCCGCGACCTTGCCAAGGTTGGGGCGCGACAAGTACCATCTGCCTTTACACTGCAGAGCAGGCATGCGCAGGAGCTCGAATGTTTCACGGCAGTATGGTGGCGCTCGTCACCCCTATGGATTCGTCCGGATCCATAGATTTCAAGGCCTTGAGAGATCTGGTGGAATGGCATGTGGCCGAGGGCACGCACGCCATCGTGGCGGTGGGTACCACGGGTGAGTCGGCTACCCTGGATGTTCGGGAACACGTGGAGGTCATCCGCACCATCGTCCAGCAAAGCCGGGGCCGGATTCCCGTCATCGCCGGCACCGGCGCCAATTCGACGGCAGAGGCCATCGAATTGACCAAGGCGGCCATGGACGTGCAGGCCGATGCCGCTCTGCTGGTCAGCCCCTACTACAACAAACCGACCCAGGAAGGACTCTATCGGCACTATCTTGCCGTCGCCGATGCCTGCCACTTCCCCATGATTCTGTACAACGTGCCCGGGCGGACCGCCGGGGATATCCTTCCGGAGACGGTGGCGAGGCTGGCGGTACGCCCGTGCATCGTCGGTATCAAGGAAGCCAGCGGCCACGTGGATCGCGTAGCGGAGATTCTGGCACGGTGTGAGGAGCACTCGGCAACCATCCGCGTCTACAGTGGTAACGATGGTGAGGCCCTGGCTGCGGTGGCTCTCGGCGCCCACGGGGTGATCTCGGTGACGGCCAACGTTGCGCCCAAGGCCATGGCGAATCTCATGACGGCGGCTCTGGCCGGGGATTTCGCCGAGGCGCGCGCGATCAATGCCCGGCTGGTGCCGCTGCATCGCGACCTGTTCTTGGAATCCAATCCGATCCCTGTGAAGTGGGCATTGCAGGAGATGGGGCGGATTCCCGGCGGTATCCGTCTGCCCCTGCTGCCTCTGTCCGAAACACTGCACGAGCGCCTGCGCCAGAGTCTGGTGCAGGCACAGTGCCTGGTTTCTCCCTCCGCCCCTCAAGGAGCGCATTGATCATGGGCCGTAAGCTGGGCCGTAGCATTGCCGTAGCCACCCTCGCCACGGTCGCTTTGAGCGGCTGTTCCTATCTACCCTTCTTCAAGAGCAACACGGGTCCGAATTATCAGGATGCCAAGCTGATGAAGCCTCTGGAGGTTCCGCCCGACCTGCTGGCCCAGGCGCCGGCGCCGGGGGTGACGGTCCCCGGCGGACCGGTGACGGCCGGTGAAGTGGCTAGCGAGGTATCGGGAGCGCGCAGTTCCGGCGGCTACGGCCTGTTCGTGCCCAGGGTGGCGCCGGGTGAGAAGCCTATCGAGGAAAAGACGCTACCGGGCGTGTCGGCGCAGGTGGCGGGCCAGGGTGCAGACCTCTATCTCGTGACCTCGGCCAGCGACGACCAGATATGGAAGGCGGTGCGCGCAGTGCTCGCCAAGGACAAGATCCCGGTAGAAAAATTCTCCGCGGAAGCGGGCACCCTGGATACGGGATGGCAGTATACGCGTTCCGGTATCAGCCGCATTTTCGGCACGGCCCTGGCGCCCAGCCACAAGATGCGCTATCGCTTCCGACTGGTCGCCGCCGCGGATGGGCAAAAAGAGCTGCACCTGGAGCAGGAGCGCTACCTCAACAATCCCGAGGGCAGCACCATCAACTGGCGCAAGCAGACCCCGGAAGCCAGCCGCAACCGGGACCTGCTCGAGGCCGTGCGGCAGCAGCTGGAACGCTCGGTGATCCTGGCTGAGATGCCGGTGATCAAGGTCACTCGCTATCGCGACGATCTCGGACCCTATCTGGTGCTGGACCAAGTGCCGGAGAAGGCGGAGCCGGCCGTGGCCATGGCGCTGCGTGGTCTGGACCATCCGGTCACCCAAGAGGGCGTCGGCGTCTGGTCGGTGCAAGTGCGCGCGGGCAGTGGCGAGTCGCAGCATTCCGGCGGCATGGTGGGCAATATGTTCAGCCAAGCCTGGTACAAGATCACCCATATTTTCGGTGGGTCGAAAAAGACCAAGCCGCTGGATGTCACCGTCAAGCTGCTGCGCATGAAGGACAACGAGGGCAGTGTGTTGGAAACCGAAGCTCCCAGCGACGAGGGTAAGGACGGCCAGAAGGCGGCTATCGACATTCTCGACCGCCTGCAGAGCGCCCTGAGCCCGAAAGATCAGGGCAAGGCATGATCGAGCGCTACACCCGCCCCGAAATGGGGGTTCTCTGGGACCAGAACGCCAAGTATCGGGCCTGGCTGGAGGTGGAGTTGGCGGCTTGTCGGGCCATGGCCGCGCGCGGCGAGATTCCAGCGGAGGCGCTGGCGGAGATCGAAGCCAAGGCCGACTTCGACGCCCAGCGCATCGCCGAGATCGAGGCGGAGGTCAAACACGACGTGATCGCCTTCCTCACCTCGGTGGCGGAGCACGTGGGGCCAGCCAGCCGCTTCATCCACAAGGGCCTGACCTCTTCCGATGTGGTGGATACGGGCTTTGCCCTGCAGCTGCGCCGGGCTGGGCAGCTGCTGGAGACCGGCCTGCAACGCCTGGATCGGGCTTTGGTGCGTCTGGCTTGGGAGTACAAGGACAGCGTCATGATCGGCCGCTCCCACGGCATCCACGCCGAGCCCATTACCTTCGGTCTGAAGGTGGCGGTGTGGCGGGCCGAGGCGCAGCGCAATCTGCAGCGTCTGCGCGATGCCATCGCCACGGTCTCCGTCGGCATGCTGTCGGGTGCCGTGGGTACCTTCGCCCACATCGATCCGGCCATCGAGGCCCAGGTTTGTGCCGAGCTGGGTCTGCAGGTGGAGCCCGCCAGCACCCAGGTGATCTCGCGCGACCGGCACGCACAATTCTTCTCGACGCTGGCGGTGATCGCCGGATCCCTGGAAAAGATCGCTGTCGAGATTCGGCATCTGCAGCGCACCGAGGTCCTCGAGGCAGAAGAGCCTTTCACCATCGGCCAGAAAGGCAGCTCGGCCATGCCGCACAAACGCAATCCCATCCTCTCGGAAAATCTCACGGGGCTGGCGCGGCTCATGCGTGGCTATGCCGGCATGGCCCTGGAGGATATCGCCCTGTGGCACGAGCGCGATATCTCCCACTCCAGCGTCGAACGTGTCATCGGTCCCGATGCCTGCATCGTTCTGGATTTCATGCTGCACCGTGCCAGTGGCCTGCTGGAGGGCCTGGTGGTCTATCCGCAGCGGATGCTGGAAAATCTGGGCCGCACCCACGGTCTGATCTTTTCCCAGCGGGTGCTCCTGGCGCTGACGGAAAAAGGCATGCTGCGCGAAGATGCCTACCGGCTGGTGCAAAAGCATGCCATGCGGGTCTGGGAGTCCGGTGGCGAGTTCCAGGATCTGCTGGCCGAGGATCAAGAGATCGGGCGCTACCTCAGTCGGGAAGCGCTGGCAGCGCTTTTTGACCTCGATTACCACCGCAAGGCCATCGATACCATATTCGCTCGGGTATTCCCGGAGGGGCGTCCGCAATGAGCGAAGCACCCGCGGCGATCTACGAAGGCAAGGCCAAGATCCTCTATCCGGGGGACGATGCCGATACCCTGGTGCTCTTCTTCAAGGACGACACCTCGGCCTTCGACGGCGAAAAGCGCGAGCAGCTGGCGCGCAAGGGCGAGATCAACAATGCCTTCAATGCCTACATTCAGACCTATCTGCAGGAGCACGGGGTGCCTACCCACTTCGTGCGGCGTCTGGATGCGCGGCGCAGCCTGGTGCGCCGTCTGGACATGATCCCGGTGGAGTCGGTGCTGCGCAATCGCGCCGCTGGCTCCCTCTGTCGCCGTCTGGGTATTGAAGAGGGCCGATTGCTGGAGCCGCCGGTACTGGAGTTCTTTCTGAAGAACGATGCGCTGCACGATCCCATGATCAATCGTTCGCACATGCGCACCTTCGGCTACGCCAGCACTACGGAAGTAGAGCTCATGGAGCACTGGACACAGCGGGTCAACACCCTGCTCAGCGCCCGTTTTGCCGATGCCGGACTCGTTCTCGTGGATTTCAAACTGGAATTCGGCCGCGCGGGCGGTGAGATCCTCCTGGGAGATGAATTCAGTCCCGATGGCTGCCGGCTCTGGGATGCACAGAGTCAGGAAAAAATGGACAAGGATCGCTTTCGGCGAGGCCTTGGCGGTGTGGTCGAGGCCTACATCGAGGTGGCGCACCGGCTTGGTATTGCCACGGACGCCTAGCCGCCGATGACTCCCGGATCCTTGCACTGCTACCAGGTCCTGCGGGGGCCGCGTGCCCTATCGGCGTTTCGCTGCAACACGGTCCTGCGCCGTCTGCGCGATGCGGGACTGCCCATCGTGGCGGTCTCCGCCCAGTTCGTCCACCTCGTACAGAGTCTGGGGCCCCTGAGTGCCGAGGAACAGGCAAGACTCCAGGCGCTGTTGACCTACGATGAGGCCTTTTCAGCCCCGCCAGAAGGTCGTCTTGCCGAGGTCTGCGTCGTACCGCGTCTCGGTACGATTTCTCCCTGGTCCACCAAGGCGACGGAAATCGCCCACTCCTGCAGTTTGTCCAGTGTCACCCGCGTCGAGCGCGGTCGCGCCTGGTTTCTGCAGATGGAGGCTGAGGCCGGCGTGACGCTGCCCCTGGATGACGCGCTTGACCTGCTGCACGACCCCATGACGGAGTCGATCCTGCCCGATTGGAGCGAGTCTCATCGGCTCTTTCAGCACCCGGCACCGCGACCGCTGCAACGTATTCCCCTGCACCGCGATGGTATGGGGGCGCTGCAAGCGGCCAACGCGCGCCTCGGCCTGGCTCTCAACGAGGCGGAGATGGAGTACCTGGCGCAGATCTTTGCCGGGCGCGCTGAAGACCCCAGCGACGCCGAAATCATGATGTTTGCCCAGGCCAACTCCGAGCACTGCCGCCACAAGGTCTTCAATGCCGAGTTCGTCATCGACGGGGTGGCCCGGGAGCAGAGCCTCTTTGCCATGATCCGCGAGACCCATCGCTTGCACCCTCGGGGAACGCTGTCGGCTTACAAGGACAATGCGGCGGTCATGGCAGCGGCAGCGCCTGGCTCCTACTTCCACGCGGGCGTCGACGGGGTCTACGGCGAAGTGCGCGAAGCGGGCGCCATCCTGATGAAGGTGGAAACCCACAACCATCCCACGGCCATATCGCCTTTCCCGGGCGCTGCCACGGGCAGTGGTGGCGAGATCCGCGATGAAGGCGCCACCGGTCGTGGTGGCAAACCCAAGATGGGGCTTTCGGGGTTTTCCGTGTCGCATCTGCGCATCCCGGGCTTCGTACAGCACTGGGAAAAGGATTACGGGCGCCCGGCGCGGATCCGCTCCAGTCTGGACATCCTGCTGGAAGCACCCATCGGTGCGGCCGCTTTCAACAACGAGTTCGGGCGCGCCGCCACAGCGGGCTACCTGCGCGTGTTCGAGGCGGATTTCGACCAGGTGCACTGGGGCTATCACAAACCCATCATGCTGGCCGGAGGCCTGGGTCAGATTCGCCCCAGCCTGATCCATAAGGAATCTTTGCCCATCGGCGCCAAGATTCTCGTGCTGGGTGGTCCGGCCATGCTCATCGGCCTGGGTGGCGGTGCCGCCTCCAGTCAGGCCAGCGGCAGCAGCTCAGAGGCTCTGGATTTTGCCTCGGTGCAGCGGGGCAATCCGGAGATGCAGCGGCGCGCCCAAGAGGTCATCGAGCGCTGCATCGCCATGGGCCAGGATTCCCCCATCCTGTCCATCCACGACGTAGGTGCCGGTGGGCTCGCCAATGCCATTCCTGAGCTTCTCCACGATGGCGGGCGCGGCGGCCATCTGCAGTTGCGGCTGGTGCCCAACGAGGATCCGGCCATGTCGCCCATGGAGATCTGGTGCAATGAAGCCCAGGAGCGCTATGTCCTGGCCGTGTCGCCCAAGCGTCTGCAAGACTTTCTCGACCTCTGCGCGCGGGAGCGATGTCCGGTGGCGGTGCTGGGGGAGGCCACCAAGGCCCAGGAACTGCGGGTAGACGATAACCTTTTTGCCAACACTCCCATCCGTATGGACCTCGGTGCCTTGCTGGCCTGCCCGCCGCGCATGCGTCGGGAGACGACACGGCGCAGGCGCCAGGGGGCCGACCTACACCTCGGCGAGTGGACCCTGACAGCGGCGGCGCGCGCCGTGCTCCAGCATCCGACGGTGGCCAGCAAGGAATTCCTCATCACCATCGGCGATCGCAGTGTTGGCGGACTCATCGCCCGTGACCCTATGGTCGGGCCCTGGCAGGTGCCCGTAGCGGACTGCGCGGTGTCCGTCGCCGATTTTCGTTCCCATTTCGGCGAGGCCATGGCCCTGGGCGAGCGGGCGCCCGTAGCCCTCCTGGACGGTCCGGCCAGCGGTCGTCTGGCCGTGGCCGAGGCCCTGACCAACCTCTTCGCCGCCGATGTCCGCGACCTTGGCGATGTGAAGCTTTCGGCCAACTGGATGGCGGCCGTGGACGAGTCGGGAGAGGATGCCAAGCTTTTCGACACGGTGCGTGCCGTGGCTCTGGAGCTCTGCCCGCAGCTGGATCTCAGTATCCCGGTGGGCAAGGACTCGCTGTCCATGCAGACGCGCTGGACCGAACGGGGGCAAGCCAAGCAGGTAGTGGCCCCCTTGAGTCTCGTCATCAGCGCCTTCGCACCTGTGGGCGATGTGCGGGCGACCTGGACTCCACAGCTCCGGGCGGAAGAGGACACGCAGCTGTGGCTCATGGAACTGGGACGCGGACGCTTGGGAGCGAGCATACTCGCCGAGATCCGGGGCGAAGTGGGATGTACGCCGGCAGACCTCGATCATCCTCAGCAGCTACGGGCAGCTCTGGAGTGCCTGCGCCGCTGGCGCGCCGAGGGGCTGGTCCTGGCCTATCACGACCGCAGCGACGGTGGTCTCTGGGCGACTTTGTGCGAGATGTCCTTTGCCAGTCGTCTCGGCATCCGGGCGGATCTACCCGCGGCAGCCGATGCCTGGGCCTGGCTCTTTGCCGAAGAGCCGGGGTTTGTGGTGCAGGTGCGCCGCCGCGATGGCGAGCGTCTGCGTGCCATCGCCGGGGAATTGGGCCTTGCGGCCGAGCTCCAGGCCATCGGCGAGGTGATGTGCGAGCTCTGGGAGCTGCAGGTCCAGGACGGTGATCAGGCCATCCTTTGCGAGTCCGCAGCCGATCTCCTGCGCCTTTGGGCCGAGCCCAGCTATCGCCTGCAGGCCCTGCGCGATGATCCCGTCTGTGCTGCCGAGGCCTACGCCGAAGTGGCGGCGACCCGACCGCCGCTCTTTTCCGCGGGAGTGCGCTCTGGTCACTCGGCGCCTCGGGTCCGTGTGGGTGGGCGGCCGCGAGCGGCCATCCTGCGGGAAGAGGGCGTGAACGGTCAGCTGGAAATGGCGGCGGCCTTCCACCGGGCCGGCTTCGAGGCCGTCGACGTGCACATGAGCGATCTGCTCGCCGGGCGGCTACGCATCACGGATTTCCCCCTCTTTGCCGCTTGCGGTGGTTTCTCCTATGGAGACGTGCTGGGGGCCGGTGCGGGCTGGGCCAAGTCCATTCGTTTCCACCCCGAGCTGCGCCAGCAGTTCGCCGATTTCTTTGCCGACTCCGGGCGTCTTGCCCTGGGCGTTTGCAACGGCTGCCAGATGCTGGCGCAACTGCGCGACATCATTCCGGGTACCGAGCATTGGCCGCAGTTCCGGCGCAATCGTTCGGAGCAGTTTGAGGCCCGTCTGGCCATGGTGGAGGTCTTGGATTCTGCCTCACCTTTCTTTGCCGGGCTGGCCGGTATGCAGGCACCCATCGTCGTTTCCCACGGTGAGGGCCGGGCCGAATTCGCCTCCGGGTCGCATCCCGAAGACCTGATCGTGCTGCGCTATGTCGATGCCCATGGCCGTCCCGCCCAGCACTATCCTGCCAATCCCAACGGCTCGGACGGCGCCGTCACGGGTCTGTGCAATGCCGATGGTCGGGTGACCATCCTCATGCCCCACCCGGAGCGCACCCAGCGCCGCCTCAACATGAGCTGGTGCCCGGACGACTGGCCCGAAGAGACCCCCTGGATGGAGCTCTTCCACAACGCCTATCGGGTTCTGGCCTAGCAGGATAGCGCCGCGGAGTCTTGCACGGCGACCGGATGGCCGGCGGCGTGCGCGCCCCGGGTTTCAGGAACGATCCACTGCCAGCACCTGGAGCAGACGCTTTGGGGCCTTGCGCGCCCAGAACCAACCCAGGATCAGACTGCCCGTGAGGGTGGCGGCGAATGCCAGCACCGCCAGGCCGACACCGCCACCGGGCCAGGGTGAGACGGTCCCCCAGAGGACGGCGAGCAGGAAGGGAATGGTCAGCACCGCAAGACCCAGACTCATCCAGCTCCACGGGTTACCGGCGCGAAAGAGACAGCGCGCCGCCGCCAGGTTGGCGAGACTGTAGAGCAGCACGAAGCTGAGGCCTGTAAAGGTGCCGAAGATATCGACGAGCTTCAGCACCCGAAAGTGGCCCAGCGCCACCGTCGCAATGCCTGCGAGTACCACGGCAGCGAGCAAGGCGAGAGCGAAGCTGGGTGTGGCGTGGCGCGGATGTCGGCGCGCCAGCGCCGCCGGCAGGACGCCGCGCTCCGCCATGCCGGCAAAGATACGAGAGATGCTGTTGAAGGTGGCGATGGTGGCGGAGAAGGCGGCAGCGGCCATGGCCAGGTCGCTGGCGATGGCGAGCTCCGGTAGTCCCAGCGCGCGGGCGATGTGCGACAGCGGCGCGTTGCTGTCGGCCAGGGTCTGCCCGAGACGGGCGAAGGCCAGAGTCTCCACATAGGCCATGAAGACGAAGAAACCGCCCACCAGCAGCACACTGCTGAGCATGATCCGGGGAATGCTCTGCGGTCGCCGCGCTTCGCCCACCAGATTGCCGGCCGTCTCGAAGCCACCGTAGGCCAGCAGGGAGAGGACCAGCGCCTGCAGGAAAGGCCGCAGCCGCCACTGTCCCCAATCCACCTGCGCGGGGTCGCGAAAACCAAAGTGCCACAGCACCCAGAAGGCAAGCAGCAGAATACAGGCCAAGGAAAAGAGCTCGATCCACAAGCCCCAGCGGGTGGAGAGTTCTGCGCCTCGGCGCGCCAGGTACCAGGACACCCCCGTAAAGACCAGCGCGATCAGTATCTCCGTGGGAAAAAAGGGTAGGGGGACGAGAATTCTCAAGGCCTCGGCCAGGAAGAGTCCGCCCAGCAAGGGTGCCGCCAGCAGGGCACCACCGTAGCCGAGTACCATGCTGAAGCCTGCGACCAGCCCGGCCACGGGGTGCAGACCGCGGGCAAGATAGGAGAACAGAGAAGCCCCGGACGGAAAATGGCGGGCCAGGATGCCCATCTGCCAGGCGACTCCAAGCATCAGCAGGCCCGTCACCAGATAGGCAAGCCAGGTGAAGGCGCCGCCGTGAATGGCCACCAGAGCGACGGTAACGGCTGCCATGGCCGAGGGGGTGATGTTGGCGACGGCATGTCCCCAGACTTCGCGGCTGCTGACGGTGGGAGTTTTCCTTGTTTCCGTGACCAAAATAACTCCTGGGTGGCGGTGTTGCCCGTCACTGGGACGGATCGAGGCCGCGGTCATCGATGGTGGATGCGAGAACACTCGGCGCGGCGGGCATAAAAAGAGTCTGCTATGCTGTTTTTCAGGTGTTCAGTCCATTGCAGGTTCAGCCATGTACCATAGAATCCTTCTGGCGGCGGACGGTAGCGCCGCCTCGGAGGCTGCTGTACGCCAGGCCTTTGCCCTTGCGCAGACCTCGTCGGAGCCTTTGCATGTCGTTACCGTGGTCGATGTCTTCGGCGCCTATTATGCCACACCCGAATCCATAGTCTTCCTGCAAAACGAAGGTCACAAACTCCTACAAAGCTTGCAGCACCGTGCTCAGTCGGAGGGCATCTCGGTGGTGACGCGTCTGTTGGAAACCGATACCGGCGGCAAGCATATCAGCGACCTCATCCTGGCCGAAGCCGAGCGCATGCACGCGCAGCTGATTATCCTGGGAAGCCATGGCTGGCGTGGAATGCGCAAACTGCTCATTGGTAGTGTCGCGCAGACCGTTTGCCAAGCGGCTCATTGTTCCGTACTGATTGCCCGCCAATGAGCGCGGCTGGGACGGACATTGACTCGAGCAATTCAGAGAGCGAGACGGCAGTTCCGCACCGCTGGGCCATCACGGTGGCGGTCATGACCGCCATCGTGATGAATGTCTTGGACATTACCATCGTCAATGTGGCCCTGCCGCACATGGAGGGCTCCCTGCGTGCCAACAGCAATCAGATCACTTGGGCCTTGACCACCTATATGCTGGCTATGGTCATCGTTACGCCCCTGACAGGACTGTTGGTAGAGCATTTCGGACAGCGGCGGCTGATCCTCGCCAGCGTCGCCGGTTTCCTGCTGTGTTCGGCCTTGAGCGGGCAATCCCACAGCCTCCCGGAGATTGTCCTGTGGCGCTTCTTCCAGGGAGTTTTTGGCGCCTCGCTGGTGCCTGTGGGACAGGCGATCCTGGTAGAGAGCTATCCTCGCTCCCAGCGGGGCATCGCCATGGCGACCCTGGGCATGGGGACCATGCTCGGGCCCATTCTCGGTCCGGTGCTGGGCGGTTATCTCACAGAAGATCTATCCTGGCGGTGGTGCTTCTATGTCAACCTCCCCATCGGCGTCATCGCTCTGATCCTGCTGTTCTTTTATGCGCCGGATTTCGGTCGGAGTGAGCACCCAAGCCCCCTGGACTGGCAGGGACTGCTGTGGATGACCCTGGGTCTGGGTGGTTTGCAGCTGATCCTGAGCCTTGGCGATCAGGATGACTGGTTCAGCTCCCGCTTCATCGTCGCAACAACGGTGGTCGCAGCTCTGGCCTCCCTGCTTTTCGTTGTGCATAGCCTGTCCGTGTGCAGCCCGGTGGTCAACCTACGCCTCCTGGCCGATCGCTCGCTCACCCTGGGCAGTATCGGTATAGGACTCTTCGGACTTGCACTCTACGGTACCATGGTGGTGCTGCCCATCTACCTGCAGAACTATATGGGTTATGAGCCGCAGACCGCCGGGCTGGTGATGGCGCCCCAAGGTATCGGTTCGTGGATCTCCATGTGGGCCGCGGGGCGCTTGCTGAACCGCGGCGCGAGTCCACGTCTGATGATCATTGCGGGAGTGTTCCTGGGCAGCCTGGGCACATGGCTCAGCCTGAGCTATGACCTCGATATCAGCCCTGCCTGGATCATCTGGCCCGGAGTCATTCGTGGTCTGGGTCTCGGCTTGATCTCTATCCCGCTCTTCACCTTGGCCTTCACTACCCTGAGCAAGGCGGATACACCGGCGGGATCGGGTATCTTCAATCTGATGCGCAATCTGGGAGGCTCCGTTGGCATCGCCATCGTCTCCACCATCCTTACCGAACAGGCTCAGGTGGCTTGGAATCAGATGGGTGGCCACATTTCCCTCTTTGCCCCTGCAGTCCACCATTATCTGCACGCCGTGGGCCTGGCCCAAGGACCTTTGGCTTGGCAGGTCCTGGGCATGGAACTGGAGCGTCACGCGGCCATGCGCGGTATTCTCGATGCCTTCTGGTTTTTGTTGGCGAGCTTCCTGGTGGTGCTGGTCATCGTCCTGTTCATGCCCGGCAAAGAGCCGAATCCAGAAAAGGGTCGTCTGTCCTGATGTTGGCGACAAGGCCAGAGAGCCATGCTAGCTCGGGGTAGTCTTGATCCAGGGCCGGGGACTACAATACCCGGATATGCCAAGGTCTGCGGGTCAGCGTGTTTTCACCCCGTTGGATTTGGGGTGACAGTGCGGGCCAGGTGTGCATAAAAGGAGCATGGGAATATGGCCAGTCGGAAAAGAACCCTTGCGGGACTGTTGCTCATCGCTGTGCTGGCAGGCGCTCTGGTGTTCTGGCTCACACACCGCTCGTCCGCGTCCGGCAACCGCCTGACCATCTACGGCAATGTCGATATCCGCCAGGTTCAGGCGGCCTTTGACGATAATGGCCGGGTCCAGCATCTGCTGGTGCAGGAAGGAGATCGGGTGCGGGCGGGGCAGCTCTTGGCCGAGATCGATCCGGTGCGTTTCCAGGATGCCGTGGCTCGGGACCAAGCAGCGGTGGCGGCGCAGGAGCAGGTGCTCGCCAAGCTGCTGGCCGGTACCCGACCGGAGGAGATTGCGGAGGCCCGTGCCGATCTAGCGGCGGCAACGGCCACTTTGCACAACGCCGAGCTCGTCTGGCGACGGCAGAAGGCGCTGGCCGCGGACCGCTACGTGCCCAAGCAGAGTCTCGACGACGCCGCGGCGGCCCTGAAGGGCGCCCGCGCCAAGGTCGAGCGGAGCCGACAGGCTTTGGCTCTGGCCATCCGCGGTCCGCGCAAGGAGGACATCGCCGCCGCCCGGGCGCAGTTGGCGGCCGATCGCGCGGCTTTGGCCCTGGCCCAGCGGCAACTGCAGGACACCAAGCTCTACGCACCCGCCGATGCCGTGGTGCAGGATCGTATTGTCGAGGTGGGGGATATGGTCTCGCCCAGCACACCGGTGTTCAGTCTGGCGCTGGACAATCCCGTCTGGGTGCGGGCCTACCTGCCGGAAAAGGCCCTGGGCAAGGTGCGCTTGGGTATGCGCGCCGAGATCGAGAGCGATTCCTTTCCTGGCCAGCGCTTTCCCGGCTGGGTAGGATTCATTTCGCCGACGGCGGAGTTTACGCCAAAGACGGTGCAGACGACGGAGCTGCGCACGGAACTGGTCTACCGGGTGCGGGTGTATGCCTGTAATCCCGATCATCGCCTGCGTCTTGGGATGCCCGTGACGGTACAGATTCCCCTCGTGGACAATCGGCCGGAATCGTTGCCCGAGCATCCCTGTGGCCGTGACCACTGAGGCCTCCAGCCCCTTGCAGTTGCGCGCCGTGGTCAAGACCTTTGCCCGCGGCAAGGATGCCGTGCACGCCCTGGACGGGGTCGACCTCGAGATAACTGCTGGAAAGGTGACGGGTCTCCTGGGCCCCGACGGCGCCGGCAAGACCACCTTGATGCGCCTGGCCGCTGGTCTTTTGCGGCCAAGCTCGGGTTCGGTGACGGTGCTGGGTCGGGACCTGGGCAGGGGTGCCGGGTCGCTCCAGCAAGCTATCGGTTATATGCCGCAGCGTTTTGGTCTCTATGAGGATCTCAGCGTCCAGGAGAATCTGGATTTGTACAGCGACCTGCAGGATCTGGATCCCAAGGCGGCCCGGCAAAGGCAACAGGAACTGCTGGAGCTGACGGCCCTGGGCCCCTTCGGCAGACGCCGCGCCGGTGATCTGTCTGGCGGTATGAAGCAGAAGCTCGGACTCGCCTGTGCCCTGCTGCGTGCCCCCCAACTGCTGCTGCTGGATGAACCGACGGTGGGGGTCGATCCCATTGCCCGCCGCGAGCTCTGGCAGATCGTCGACGCCCTGCGCCGGCAGGGTACGACGGTACTCATGAGTACGTCCTACTTCGATGAAGCGGAGCGCTGTGATGAGATCCTGCTGCTCAACGCCGGCAAGATCCTGCAGCAAGGACCCTTGCCACATTTTACTGCGCCCTTGCGTGGCCGTTGTTTTCTGGTGCGCCATCGAGGTCTGCGCCGACGCCTCCTGCGTGAAGCCCTCCAAGGTCGTGCCGGTGTCCTGGATGCGCGGATCACGGCGGCTGGGGTTCGTGTCTTGAGTGGGCAAGGCCAGCCGTCGGCGCAGCCGGGTGAGGAGTGGCAGGCGGTGGAACCGGCTTTTGAGGATGCCTTTGTCGCGCTGCTGGGGAGGGTGCAGGAGGGCGGTGCCACGAATGCGTCCAAGACACCGGAGCAGGGTGCGGTGAAGCCTGCGGAAAAAGCCATCGGTAGGGCGGGCGACGGCGATACCGCGGTGGTGGAGGTACACGATCTGCGTAAATGTTTCGGCAGCTTCGAGGCGGTGAGGCAATGCAGCTTTACGGTGCGTCAGGGCGAGATCTTTGGCCTTTTGGGGGCCAATGGCGCTGGCAAGACGACGACCTTCCGGATGCTCTGCGGCCTCCTGCCAGCGTCGAGCGGCAGCTTGAAGGTGGCGGGTGTGGATATGCGTCGTGCGACCAGCGCGGCGCGTGGGCGCATCGGCTATGTGGCGCAGAAGTTTGCGCTCTATGGGAATCTCAGCGTCGACCAGAACCTCGCCTTCTTTGCCGCCGCCTACGGCCTGCGCGGCGGCCATCGGCGTATGGCCATCGCCAACGCGCGCGAGGAATTCCAGCTTGCCGCCTACGGTGCCGTCAATGCCGACGACCTACCCCTGGGCATCAAGCAGCGCCTGGCTCTGGCCTGCGCCCTCCTGCATGAGCCGCCCATCCTTTTTCTGGACGAACCCACCTCGGGTGTGGATCCCCTGGCGCGGCGGGAGTTCTGGCAGCGCATCAATGCGTTGGCCGCACAGGGGGTGACCATCCTCATCACCACCCATTTCATGGACGAGGCAGAATACTGCGACCGCTTGGTGCTGATGTCCCTGGGGGAGATCCTGGCGCAGGGCAGTCCCGCGCAGCTGCGCCAGCAGGCGCGTACGGCCGAGCAGCCCGAGCCCACCATGGAAGAGGCGTTCATTCGTCTCATCGAGGAGCACGAACGCGTGATTCGGAGGGCCTCGTGAATTCCCGCCGCCTGCGCGGACTCATCCGCAAGGAATTCATCCAGATACGGCGCGATCCCTCGGCCATCGCCATTGCTTTTTTCATGCCGGTATTTCTGCTTTTCCTCTTTGGCTATGGGGTCTCCCTGGATGCCCGGCGGGTGCCCCTGGCCGTCGTCGTCGATCAGCCGACGGCCCAGAGCAGTACCTTGGTCGCGGGTCTGGAGCATTCCCCCTATTTTCGTCCGCGCCATTACGCCAGCATTCAAGAGGCACGCACCGCACTGCTGCGGCGACAGGTGGACGGCATCGTCTGGCTGCGTGCGGATTTCAGCCGGCGGCTCCTGCGTGGACAGAGCCCGGACATCGGCGTCTTTGTGAACGGCGTCGATGCCAACAACGCCCGCATTGTCGAGGGCTACCTCCAGGGAGTGTGGCAGAACTGGCTGCAACAGCGGGCTCTGGCCGCGGGTACGCCGCTGCTGGTGCCCGTGGACGCCAAGGATCGCGTCTGGTTCAATCCGGCGCTGCGCAGCCGGGACTATCTGGTGCCGGGGCTCATCGCCGTCATCATGACCCTCATCGGTGCCCTGCTCACGGCCTTGGTCGTGGCGCGGGAGTGGGAGCGTGGCACCATGGAGGCGTTGATGGCCACGCCGGTGCAGATGGCCGAGATCCTCCTCGGTAAGCTCATTCCCTATTTTCTCATGGGTATGGGGGGGATGCTCCTGTCCGTGGCCCTTGCGGTCTGGCTCTTTGCCGTGCCGCTGCGGGGGAGCTTCTGGGTCCTGTTGCTCAGTTCGGCGCTTTTTCTGCTGGTGGCGCTGGGAATGGGCCTGCTCATCTCCAGCGTTGCCCGCAATCAGTTCGTGGCCGGACAGATCGCCATCATCGTGACCTTCCTGCCCGCTTTCATCCTGTCGGGCTTCATCTTCGATATCCAATCCATGCCCGCCGCCATCCGCATCATCACCCACCTCATTGCCGCGCGCTATTACGTCAGCCTGTTGCAGACGCTGTTTTTGGCGGGGGATATCTGGCCCATCGTGCTTTGGAACAGCCTGGCCCTGGGGCTCATGGCTCTATTCTTTCTGGGGATCACCTTGCGCCGATCCCATAAAAGGCTGGACTGATGCTGGCACGAGTATGGGCTTTGGTGATCAAGGAGTTTCTGGCCATCTTGCGCGACAAGAAGAGCCGCTTCGTGCTCATCGGTCCGCCTTTGATCCAGCTGCTGGTGTTCGGCTATGCCGCGACCTTCGATCTCAACCACATTCCCTATGCGGTATACAATCAGGACCCCGGTTATGCGTCGCGGCAGTTGTTAGGCTATTTTCAGGGCTCGACGGCTTTTCGGCAGGTGGCGACCGTGACGGACGAGGGGCAGATTGCGCCGCTCATCGACGACGAAAAGGTGCTCCTGGTCCTGCAGATCGGGCCGCGCTTCACGGAAGATCTGCTCCGCCATCGACCGGCTCCGGTGCAGGTACTCATCGACGGCCGCAACTCCAACACCGCGACCCTCGCCTTGAATTATGTCAACTCGGTGTTGCTGCGTTTTGATCAGCGCTGGGCCGCCGACCACCACTGGGGCAAGCCCCCGGCGCAACTGCTGGTACGGGCCTGGTTCAATCCCAATCTGCTGTCGCGCTGGTTCATCGTGCCCGGAATCGTCGCCCTGCTGATGCTGGTGGTGACCCTGCTGGTGACGGGGCTCTCGGTGGCGCGGGAGCGAGAACAGGGGACCTTCGATCAGCTGCTGGTGACGCCCATGACGCCGGCGGAAATCCTCCTGGGCAAGGCCCTGCCGGGAATATTCATCGGCGCCCTGGAAGGTACCTTCATCGCCCTCGTCGCCGTGTTCTGGTTCGGCGTACCCTTGGTTGGCAGCATCCTGGCGCTGGCATTGGGGATGCTGCTCTTCCTGCTGGCGGCAGTGGGTATCGGGCTGATGATCTCGTCCCTGGCGGTGACTCAACAGCAAGGCTTGTTGGGAGCGTTTCTGTTTTTGGTGCCCGCCATCATCCTGTCGGGTTTTGCCACCCCCATTGCCAATATGCCGGAGTTGGTACAGGACCTCACCTTGGCCAACCCCATGCGCTACTTTCTCGTGATTGTGCGCGGCGTATTCCTGCAGGGGGATTCGATCCCGGAGCTCTGGAGTCAGTACTGGCCGCTGGCGATCATCGCAGGGCTCAGTATGACGGCGGCGGCGTGGCTATTCCGCCATCGCTTGCAGTGAAAGCCGCTTGGGGGCGGCGGGACCGGACACGACAGCAGCCTCTGCAGAATACGGCGGATGTCGGTTTTTCCCGGCGGTTCTCCTTGACCTTGATCGTATTCAAAAAGCAAAAGCAGACCTGCGCTGGCTGCTGCCGTCGGCACTTACCAAGAGCTGCTGCAGCCGATGCTGGTGAACAGTGGGCTGCAACGGTTCTGGATGAAGGTGTGGTCCATGCGGTTGTGCTGAGGCCTGGGCCAAAGATACAGGGTTGAGGCCTGCAGCAGCGGGTAGCGATAGGGGTGCTCGCCAATCATCTGGATACGTATGCCGCGGAGATACCCGATGACCGTGATCTGGCGCCCTTTGCGGTAGCGGACGGGATCCAGCGCTGCGGAGGTACAGGCGATGAAGCGACCGCTATCGCCGGTATCGCCACCGATCTGCGGTTTGCCCAGGCGGTCGAGGGGATAACTCAGCACGGTGAGGCAGGTCTCACCGGATACCTTGCTGCTCCCGATGATCGTTCCGCCCCAGCGCAGAACTTGGGTGCTGGTAGCCGCGGTCTGCGCCTCCTGTGGCGTGATGGATGGGTAGCGGCCTGCCACAGGCGTCAGAGCGGAACAGGCGCTCAAGGCCAAGGAAGCAAGCACTGCAGGGGGGAGGACCAAAAACTTCAGCCGAGCATGCATACGCGTCTCCCTGAGCAAGGGGATGGACTCCGCCGTCGCCAAGCTGCCTGCAGACTCTTGGTTCCAGTCGCAGGCCCCTGCGCTACGGCGCCAAGCTGGCGGCGTTTGTTATCCGTTTCATGCTTACACTCTTGATTATAGTACGGGGCGCAGGGAAGGTCACAGCGTGGCTGTGGGCCCCGGCAGCTTCCGCCGGCTCCACGGAGCTCTCCCGAAGGGCGAATCCGCCGTCATCGTTCCGAGGGAAAATAAGATGGCGTCCCCAGGGGGGTTCGAACCCCCGTTACCGCCGTGAAAGGGCGGTGTCCTAGGCCGCTAGACGATGGGGACCGGACATGAGCGCCAGACTATACAAAGAAAAGGCACGATGGGCAATAGGCTTCTCTCACCCGGTATCCGTGGCAAATCGCTGTGCCAAGGAACGTCGGGTAGGCGATACGAACGCTGAGGAACCCCGGGAGAGAATCCACACCTGCTTATAAAAAGACTACAGGATATTGTGATATTGGGTTATATCACCGGATGGGTGGTGCATTTACCCGATCCTTTCTCTGTCAAGCCCGTACTGAGAGCAAGAATCAAGATCTTGGCGACGATCCTGCCATGGAACAGTAGTTGCTTATAGTCTGGTGCACCTTGATGTGTACTGTAATACCGCAAACGACAAACAAGGAGTGACCCATGTTACTGGAAAACACCATGCCAGTGCTCCTCAGTCGTCTGGACTTTGCCTGGATCACGTCCATGCACATTCTCTGGACGCCGCTGACCATCGGTATGTCCTGGCTGCTCTTCGTGTTGGAGATGGCCTGGCTCAAGACCGGTGACGAGCGCTGGTACAAGCTCAATCGCTTTTTCGAGAAGATCTTCATCATCAACTTCGGTGCCGGTGTGGCCACCGGTGTGACCATGGAGATGGCCTTCGGCATCCTCTACGGTCCCTTCTCCCAGGCCGTAGGACCCTTCTTCGGCAATATCCTGGGCTTTGAGACCATCACCGCCTTCATGTACGAGGCGGGCTTCATCGGCCTCATGGTCTTCGGCTGGGGCAAGGTCAGCAAGGGCATGCACGCCTTTGCCACCTTCAACGTCGGCCTGTCCTCGACCCTGTCCGCCATGTGGATCCTGGTGGCCAACTCCTGGATGCAGAGTCCCAACGGTGTGGTTCTGAAGAACGGTCTCTTTCAGGTGACCAACTGGTGGAACGCCATTCTCAATGAGAATTTCACTTGGGGCTTCCCGCATATGTGGGTGGCGACGGTGGAACTGGCTCTGTTCATCTTTGCGGCCGTGTCTGCCTGGTTCGTCCTGAAGAATCGCAACGCCGACCTCTTCACCAAGTTGCTGAAGCCGACCCTGCTCGCGCTGCTCATCGTTACGCCCATCCAGATCTTCATCGGCGATACCCTGGGACGTGACGTAGCGACGACTCAGCCCACTTCTCTGGCAGCCATGGAGGGGCATTATCACACCTACCTTCCCAATGGCCAGGTCAATACGGGCTGGCACCTCATCGCCTTCCCCAACGCCAAGAACGACGGTAACAGCTTTGCTATCACCATTCCCCACGTCTTGAGTCTATTGGAGACGCATACCTGGAACGGTAAGGTGACCGGACTGGACAGTTTCCCGGCCAAGGATCGCCCCGATGTCTGGGTGCCGTTCTATTCCTTCCGGGCGATGGTCGCCATCGGCTTCTTCCTGTTCTTCGTGGCGCTGTGGGGCAATTGGTTGCGTCTGCGTGGGCAGTTCAACGCTCAAGCCCTGCGCAAGCACCCCTGGTTCCTGCGTTCGCTGGTGTTCTCGGGTTTCCTGCCTTACCTCGCCATCTGGTGCGGTTGGTGGACGCGTGAGATCGGACGTCAGCCTTGGGTGGTCTACAACCTGATGCGGACTTATCAGGGCGTGAGCCATATGTCCGTGGGACAGGAGATTTTCTGGTTCGCGGGCTACATCGTCTTCGAGCTCGTGGTCTGGAGCGGCGCCTGGTACTTCTTCAGCCGGGTCATCGCCAAGGGTGTGGACGATATCGCACCCTCCGATACCCTGTTCCATCACCCCGATGCGGGAGAGGCCGATGCGGGTCAGGCAGGTGGCGGCTTTGCCAAGCCCACTTTTGCCAAGCCCACTATGGATAAGAGTCTCTAAGCAGTAACGCATTGGTGCCAGACTGGGGCGGCTTTGCCGCCCCCTCTGACCGGAGAAAAATCTATGTTTGATATCGCCAGAATTTCCAGTTCGTTGTCCACCTGGTGGTGGCTCATTCTGTGTCTGATGTTCCTACTGTATATCGGTCTCGACGGGGCCGACCTCGGTGCCGGAATTTTTGCCCTCTTTTCCAAGGATGAGGAGGAGCGGGGTGCCATCATGGCATCCATGGCCGGGTTCTGGGACGGTAACGAAACTTGGCTCGTGGTCGCCGGCGGCGTGCTCTTCGGCGCTTTTCCGTCGGTGTACGGATCGGCCTTCAACTATCTGATGATTCCTTTGATGTTTGCGCTCTGGGGGGTCATCTCCCGCGCCGTCGCCTTCGAGTTTCACATCCACGCCATTGGTTCCAAGCGCTTCTGGGGCTGGATGTTTGCTCTGGGCAGCCTGTTGGCCCCCTTCGGTGCCGGCGTGGCCCTGGGTGCGGTCCTGCAGGGATTCCCCATGAAGCACGGCATCGCTGCAGAAAATGTCGCCGGTGCGCACGCTCTGGCCTTCGATATGGTGCCGCACTACTCGGGCACGGCGCTTGCCTTCCTGACCCCCTTCAGCATCTGGACGGGTTTCGGTGCCGTCATCGCCGCCAGCCTTGCCGGTGGCCTGTATCTCTGTGCCCGCTTTGTCCCTGGTGATGCCATCCACGAGCGCGCCAAGAAGTGGACCAGCGCCTTTTCCCTGCTGGCTCTGGGAGGCATCGTCATCACCTTGATCTGGTCCTACGCTATCTTCCCCTGGGCGGCAGCGAAGTGGACCGGTCCCGATTGGTGGGTCTGGCTGATCTGGTTCGTGGTAATCCTGGGCTTTGCCTACAAGTCCATGATGGCCCACGCCAATCAACGGGATTTCGTGGCCCTGCTCTGGGGTGAGGGCGTGGTGGCGCTGATGTGGTTTGCCATGTGGGCGACCATGTTCCCCTATATCGTACCCAACACCTGGACCATTCAGGCAGCTGCCAATCCCGCCGACTCCTTGGCGGTGTTTACCCTGTTCATGACGGGCTTTGTGCCGGTGATGATCATGTACAACTGGTATCAGATCTGGGTTTTCCGCGGTCGCTATACCAAAAAGGCGATGTACGCGGGACACTGAGTCCTTACGTCCTGTCTCCGCTCGGCTCCGGGTGGAGCAGGATCCTTTCTGTGGAGTGACAACGATGCAGTTAACGAGATGGATACCGAGCCGCGATACTCCCCACACGGTCATAGCCAGCAATACCGTGGAAGAAGTGCTGGATGCGCTGGAGGAAAAGCATGAGGTGGTGAACGGACAGCTGCAGGATCTCCTGCGCCACATGGACGCTGCCCACCCCGACGAGTTGTTGGATCGCGTGTTGGCGGTGGACAAGGAGATGCGCAAATACCGCCGCTTTTTCACGATCCTCAAAGACCATCTGCTCCAGGGAGCGGATCGTCACGGTTTGAGCGGCGGCGCCTGCTGAGTCGACGCCCGTTGTGGGGGTACGCTGTTTTCCCTCTCGGCCGCGGTGCTCAGCCGCCTTCCGTCTGCCGGCGGATGGTCTCCCAGGCGGCAAGGGCGGCCTCCCGTGCCTGGTGGTGGTCCACCAACGGTCGTGGATAATCCTTGCCCAGGGTGACACCGGCCTTTTCCAGGACCGGCGCGGGGGCCTCCCAAGGCGCGTGGATGTGGGCCGTGGGCAGTTGCCGCAGCGGCGGTAGCCATTTGCGGATGTAGTCTCCGTCCGGATCGAATTTTTCTGCCTGCAGGACGGGATTGAATACCCGAAAATAGGGTGCGGCGTCGGCGCCGCAACCCGCCACCCATTGCCAGGATGCGCTGTTGTTGGCGAGATCCGCATCCACCAGGGTATCCCAGAACCAGGCCTCGCCTTCCTGCCAGGGAACACGCAGATCCTTGACCAGGAAACTCGCCACGATCATCCGCACCCGATTGTGCATCCAGCCGCTTTGCCAGAGTTCGCGCATGCCCGCATCGACGATGGGGTAGCCCGTCCGTCCTCGCTGCCAGGCGCGCAGTGCCGCGGGGTCGTCACGCCAGGGAAATTGCCCAAACTCCGGGCGCAGCGGCTCTCGTGGCAGATCCGGAAAGTGGTAGAGCAGGTGCCAGGAAAACTCACGCCAGCCGAGTTCTCGCAGAAAAGCCTCGATATGGCGGTGGCTACCGGGCTGCTCCTGAGCGAGATCGCTGAAGTGCCACCAGATCTGACGCGGGCTGATCTCGCCGTGGGCAAGGTAGGGCGACAGACGCGAGACGTAGGGTTTGCCCGGCAGGTTGCGACCCTCGGCATAGTGTGTGAGCCCTTCGTCCACGAAAGCGTGCAGCCGCTCCCAGGCCGCCGCTTCCCCCACCCGCCAGTGCGCTGCCAGAGACAGGGACCAGTCGGGATGACGCGGCTGCCATCCCCAATCCGCGAGGTCCTCGCTCTTGGGTGTGTCGGCGGGGGCGACGCACGGCGCGGGCTCGGGCAGCGGTCGGGCAAATTGATGGCGGGCCAACATGGCCTTCCAGAAGGGGGTAAAGACGCGGTAGGGCCGACCCTCGCGCAAGTGTTCCCAGGGCTCCACGAGAAGGTTGCCGACAAAGGAGCGGACCTCGATACCCATCGTCTTCAGGAGACGCTTGAGCTCCTCGTCTTCGCGCATGCCCTCGGGGTCGTAGCGACGATTCCAGTAGACGGCGGCGGCGCCTGTGCTGCGGACTATCTCGGGCAGGATCTCCCGAGCCTGGCCGCTGCGCAAGACGAGGGGCAGACCGCGCTCGGCGAGTCGAGCCTTGAGGATCTGCAGGCTATTGCCCTGCCACCAGCGCCAGGCCAGGCCGCTCTGGTCGGCAGTACTACGCAGGTAGACGGGCAGAATCGGGCCTTTCTGGGCGGCGTGCCAGAGTGCCGGGTGATCGGCCAGACGCAGATCGTTGCGAAAGAGGACGAGGGTGAGGGCGGTGGGATGGGACATCGCGCGGCTCCGCTGGGAACATGGCCCAGTGTAACCCAGGATGGCCCGCGGCGTTCAGGGCCCGGGATTAACGCCGCCCGCCGATCTCGTCGATGTGCGCCAAGAGGTCCGCGGGATCGGCGTAGACCCGGATGGCACCGGACTGGCGCAGCTCATCGGCACCGTAGCCGCCACTCTGCACGCCGATACCCAAGGCGCGGCAACGCACCGCCGCCAGCATGTCCCAGATGCTGTCGCCTACCACCATGGCTGCCTCGATAGGTGCCCCCAGGCGCGCGGCGGCGGTGACGAAGAGGTCGGGGTCGGGCTTGGCGTAGCGCACCTGGTCCCGGGTGATCACGATATCCCGGATGGGGTCCACACCCAGAGCCTGTAGATTGAGAGAAGCCGTTTCCATGCGTCCGCTGGTGGCGATGGCCCAGGGGATCTCCGCCTCCCGCAACCACTGCAAGAGTTCCCGGGCGCCGGGCAGAGGGCGTACCGACTCCGCCAGGCGGGTGAAGGCCGCGGCGTGGTTGCGATTCATGCGGGCGATCCGTTCCTCGCTGATCTCGAGCCCCGTTTCCCGCAAGAGCTGATGCGTGAACAGACCGCCGCTCATGCCGATCTTGCGGTGGATGCGCCACACGGAGAGCTCGATGCCCTCGGCATCCAGTGCGGATTTCCAGGCGAGGACGTGCTGGTAGACGCTGTCGATGAGGGTGCCATCGAGGTCGAAGAGAAAAACCGGGTTGGACACGTGGGGGACTCCGCAGCAAGCTTCCGCTTTTCAGTGTAGAACATCTTTTCGCGGGCGACGGCCGCATTTGTTCCCTGGGGCTCCTTCTCTTATGATGCGGGGGTCCATGCCAAGGAGGAAAAAACGTGAAATCTGCCATCAAAACCGCTGCAGCGGCGGCCGTCGTTCTTGCTCTGGGTGGCTGTGCAACGAGTCCCAACTCGAGCCCCGACGCCTCCGTCCAGGCCTACGTGAAGGATCTCATCACCCACGACTACAAGGGTCTCAACCAGGTGCTCTACCTGGGCCCCAAAGACCAGTACAGTGCGGACGACTACCAAAACATGGATCAGAAACTGGAAGCCTTCTCCCGCGGGCTTGCGGCCAAGGTGGCGGCGCACGGCGGCCTGGATCGGGTGAAGATCCTGGACGTGCAGAAGGAGAAGCAGGGCGATCAGGAGCTGGCCAAAGTGACCTTCGTCCTCATCGGCAAGGACGGCAAGCAGGTGGATACGCCTTCCACCTTGGTGACCATCCACACCAAGGAGGGCTGGAAGGTCAACCCCATGGCCTCCTGAGGGGGCCTTGTTGGTGGCGGTGGATGTGGTTTTTCGGGCCGGTGCGGGTCTAGAGGCCCGGCTCCTGCGCCAGCGCCCCGATGGCGGTCGCTGGACCCACGTGGGTCTGCTTTTTCGCGATGGCTGGGTGTATCACTGCGATGCGCGGCGCGGCGTCTGTGCCGATCCCTGGGACCATTTCCATCGTGGAAAAGGCCGCGACCTTGGGCGGGTCGTCCTACGCTGCTCGCGCCGGCGAGAGCAGCGGCTGCGGGCTGTCTGTGAGGATATGGTCGGGCAGGGGCTCGCCTTCGCAGACGATTACCGCGACTGGCAGGAGGCGGCGGGACGGCACTTCTATTGCACGACCTTTGTCTGCGAGGTGCTGGCACGAGCAGCGGATTTCTTCCCCATGGCACCGGAGGCCGTTGCCCCCCAGATCATCCCGCTGCTGGGCGAGCGGCGGCTGCTGCTGCCGGAGCCGCTTTATCGCGCTTTGGCTCGCAGCGTCGAGGCTGGACCTTTGCTCTGATTTTTTAGGCTGGACCCCAATGGGCGCCGGCGGTCTGTTGCACAGAGCGGTTAGATGGAACGGAGGGAGCGTATGAAAAAGAAGTGGTGGGGTCTGGCGGCAGGCCTATTGGCCGGCGCGATTTTCCTCATGGCGACGGCGACGGGGCAGCACTTGGTCTCCGTGGCCCTGGAGCAGGCGGGCAGCGAATGGTCGGAAGCGACGGCGCTCATGCCCCAGTCGCCGGTGACCATTCCGGCAGAGGGAACCATCGAGGTGGCTTTCTCGCCGCCGCCGGGAACCACCGACGCCATCGTCAAGGCCATGGGCGAGGCGCAGCACAGGCTCTGGATCCAGGCCTACAGCTTCACCAGCGCGCCCATCGCCAAAGCGGTCATCGATGCCAAGAAGCGGGGTGTCGCCGTGCAGGTCCTCCTGGACAAGAGCCAGCGCACGCAAAAGTACTCCTCCGCCGACTTCCTCGCCAATCAGGGGGTGGAGACTCGCATCGATGACCAGCACGCCATCGCGCACAACAAGGTCATGGTCATCGACGAGGCAACGGTCATCACCGGCAGCTTCAACTTCAGCAAGGCCGCGGAGCAGGCCAATGCCGAGAATCTACTGATTTTACGTGGCAATCCGGCCTTGAACCGGCTCTACGCCGACAATTTCCGCTTTCACTGGTCGCATTCGGAGCCTTACACCGCCCGCCACGGTCTGGATTGACCGGCTCAGACCAGGCCCTCCAGGAGCTGGACCTCCACCAGGCTGCCGGCTGGGATGTCGCCGGCTTCGGCGGGCAGGACCATGAGGCATTG
This sequence comes from Acidithiobacillus sp., assembly GCF_023256195.1. GTDB lineage: Bacteria > Pseudomonadota > Gammaproteobacteria > Acidithiobacillales > Acidithiobacillaceae > Acidithiobacillus_A. The sequence goes on along the minus strand of NZ_JAGDWX010000010.1, from coordinate 48,601 downwards.
GGCCTGCGCCAAGCCGCTCAAAATGTGGGACGACTGCGCGCCCACGGGTGCCACCTGCCAGCCTTCCGCCGTCGCCACCAGCCGCCCCCGCTGAAAATCCGTCCGTCCCGGTTTTTTCTTGAGGGTCGTGGCGCAGGGCAGGCGCAGGCTGGGCACCGTCCAGGGTTCCGTTTTCCCCATCCGTTTCAGAAGGAAAGGACGAACGAATTCGTAGAAGGTGACGACGGTGGAGACGGGATTGCCGGGCAGGCCGAAGAAGTGGGCCGAACCGATGGTACCGAAGGCCAGCGGTCGTCCCGGCTTCATGTTCATTTTCCAGAAGCTTACCTGGCCCAGTTCCTGGAGGAGCGCGCTGATATAGTCGGCCTCGCCCACGGAGACCCCGCCGGTGCTGAGGATCACGTCGGCCATGGCGGCCGCCTCCGTCAGAGCCTGGCGGATGGCGGCGGGTTCGTCGGCGACGCGACCGAGGTCCAGGGGCTGGCAACCGAGCCGCCCCAGAAGAGCGCGGAGCATGTGCCGATTGCTGTCGTAGATCTGTCCCGCCGCCAATGGCGCGCCCAGGCCTTGCAGCTCATCCCCGGTGGAGAAAAAGGCCACGCGCAGGGCCGGGTAAACCCGCAGTTCGGTCCGGCCGAGACTCGCGGCCACACCCAGGGCAGCGGGCCGCAGGAGGGTACCCCGCGCCAAGGCGACGGCGCCGGCGGGCAGATCGTCTCCGGCTTGCCGGATGTTGGCGCCGGGACGAAGCGCGCTGCGGAACTCCACCCGATCGTCCTGCCGCTCGCACTGTTCTTGCGGGACGACGCAGTCGACATCGGCGGGTACGGGTGCACCGGTCATGATGCGGATGCACTCCCCCGGCCCGAGCTCGCCGGTGAAGGGGTGCCCGGCGAAGGCAGCGCCGACGCAGCGTCGGTCGCCGGGACCGTCGCTGCAGCGCAGACCGTAGCCGTCCATGGCCGAATTGGGCCAGGCGGGGATGGGCTGTTCCGTGCGCAGATCCTCGGCGAGGACGCGATCGCTGGCGTCATCCAAGGCCCTTACCTCGCTGTGTGACGGGGGGGATGCCGCCGCCAGGATGATCTCCAGGGCCTCGGCTACGGATTTGGCCGCCGGATCGTGTTCGTTGTCGTCGCAACAAGTTGCCATGCTCAAGGTTCCTCAGTAATCCTCCAGCCCATGCTGGTCAATAGATAGCGGCCGATGGCCGGAGGGTCGTTCAGGTCGAGACGGATCAGGGTGTCTGCCGCGGGGCCCGTCAACGGTCCATCACTGGCGACGGCGATGACCTGCGGATCCTGTTCTGCCCACAGCCCTCGACCCAAGGCCGGCCGGTGTACTTCGATCTTGGGGATGGGCCAGTCCTTGTTGCCCTCCACCAGGACCAGATCCAACCCCGTTCCCAGCAGATCCAGAGTCGTGCGCCAGTGGCGAGGACTGCGCCGGACCACGAAGCAGCGTTCCGGACCCTGCAGGAGCACGGCCTCTGCCCCCGCCTCGCGTAGCCGGTAACTATCCTTGCCCGGCTGATCCCAGTCGATATCGTGGTGCGTAGCCTTGATGGCGGCCACCCGCAAGCCGGCCTCACGCAGGTAGGGAATGAGCGCGCAGAGCAGGGTGGTCTTGCCACTGCCGCTATATCCTACGATGCCGAAAGCTTTCATTCCAGATCCTCCGGCCGGTTGATGTTGTGCAACTCCTCCGGGGTGAGCCGCAGCAGGTTATGGGGAATGTTCTGCATCCATCCACGTACGCTGCGGGCGCCGCTGTCCAGGTAGTCGGCCAGGGAATCGCGCAAGGAACCGTGCAGGAGCGCTACTACCGGTGTGGTGCCGCTGTCATCGCCGGCGATGACGAGCTGTCGGTCGCCGCGGCTTTGCCACAGGCGGTCCAGGAGGTCGGTGGGCAGCGCCGGACAATCCACGGGGACGCAGGCGAGCCACTCCGTGTGCATGGCGTCCAGGCCCGCCAGCATCCCTTGCAAGGGTCCGCAGAAACCTTCCCGGGCATCGCGGATGATCCGATGCCCCAAGCTTTGGTAAGCGTCCAAGGAGCGGTTGGCGCTGATGAGCACTTCCTGTGCCCGGGCCTGCACCGTGGCCAGGGCATGGCGGATGAGGGGCTGCTCGCGATACATCAGCCAGCCTTTGTCCCGCCCGCCCATGCGTCGACCGGCGCCGCCGGCGAGGACGAGAGCGGTCAGAGGGAGGGGGTCTGGCTCTTTCGACATAGCGGCATTGTCGCGTATCATTGGCGGCTATGGCAATTTCCGGGGCACGGAGCGCAGCGGCTTGAAGTGGTTTTGGCAGAAGACGGCTGGGCCGCAGGAGCCGCCGCGCGGGGTGGTGGTGGAGGCGGGGGTCCCCCCCCAGGGTCGGGTGGACTGCCTGCCACTGCCGGAGATCCTCTTCGCCCGTCATTATCACGGCTATGCGCGTTTGCCGGAGGATCCGGCCCTGATGGCGTCCCTGCTTGCCTGGGCGCGCTCGCCGGATTTTCTGCGCGATCTGCCGCGCCAGAGTGCCCGCCGGTTCCTGGCGTCTCAGCCGGGGGCTTCCGCACGCACGGACGAGCAGTCCCTGACGGGTTTCTTCAAGGTACTGCATTCGGAAATCACACGACGCATGTATCTGGATGGGGCGCGCCAGCGCGAAGGGGTGGTGGGCATACGGCTGCGCCTGCGCGACCCCGCGACGGCAAGCAGCGCGGCTCAGGCCCTGGTGGCCAACGACGCCCACGGCCTTGGCCCCGGCATCTATCCTCTCAACGCCGTTCCCGAGAATCCCGAGCCGGGGCGGGAGCACCCATTCATCATCCAGATAGTCAGCAAAAAGGACCTAAGCCAATGACGACCATAGCCTTCTTTCCCGGGGACGGGATCGGCCCCGAGATCTGTGCCGCCGCCCGCTGCGTGCTCGAGACCTTGCAGGAGGAGGCCGGGCTGCCCATGACGGTGGTGGAGGGCCTGGTGGGTGGCGCAGCACTGGATGCCGCAGACGATCCCCTGCCGCCGGAGTCCCTGGAACTCGCCCGCCGTGCCGATGCCGTCTTACTGGGCGCCGTGGGCGGGCCCAAGTGGGACGGCCTGCCACCGGCCAAGCGCCCGGAGCAGGGACTGCTGCGCTTGCGCAAGGAGCTGGATCTCTTCGCCAATCTGCGCCCGGCGCAGATCTTCCCGCAGTTGCGTTCGGCCTCGCCGCTACGCCCGGAACTCATCGAGGGCGTGGATATCCTGGTGGTGCGGGAGCTGACCGGAGACATCTACTTCGGCCAGCCGCGCGGCAGCGAGGTCGAGAACGGCAAGCGACGGGCCTGGAACACCATGGTCTACGACGAGGATGAGATCCGCCGTATCGCCGAGGTAGCCTTTCGTGCCGCCCGCGATCGCCGCCGCCGGCTCTGCTCCGTGGACAAGGCCAATGTATTGGAAACCACGCGCCTGTGGCGGGAAGTGGTGACGGAAGTGGCGCGGGATTACCCCGAAGTCGAGTTGCAGCACATGTACGTGGACAACGCCGCCATGCAGCTGGTGCGGGCGCCGGCACAGTTCGACGTGATCCTGACGGGTAACATGTTCGGAGATATTCTTTCGGACGAGGCCAGCCAGCTGACGGGTTCCATCGGTATGCTGGCCTCCGCGTCCCTGGGTGAGGGGCGCGGTATGTACGAACCCATCCACGGCTCGGCGCCGGATATTGCCGGACAGGATCGCGCCAATCCGTTGGCCACCATCCTCTCCCTTGCCATGATGCTGCGCTATTCCCTGGGGCAGGCGGAATTGGCCGAGCGGATCGAGACGGCCGTGGTGCGGGTCCTGGATCAGGGTCTGCGTACGGCCGATATCGCGGCGGCAGGTGAGCGCGTGGTAGGTACCCGGGCCATGGGTGAGGCCGTGGCGGCGGCTTTGCGGGAGCCTGCGGCATGCTGAAGAAAGATCGCTATACCGTTGCCATCCTGGGCGCTACGGGCGCTGTGGGTGAGGTCATGCGGGAAATCCTGGAGGAGCGGGATTTTCCGGTGGAGACCTTGTATCTGCTGGCCAGTGAACGCTCCGCCGGGCAGGCTGTGCGCTTTCAGGGCAAGTCCGTGCGCGTCCAGGATGCGGAGCATTTCGACTGGGCCGGCGTGGATATCGGGCTCTTCTCCGCCGGCGCCCGCGCCAGTGAGATCTTCGCTCCCCGAGCCGTGGCGGCGGGTGCCGTAGTCATCGACAACACCTCGCGCTTTCGCTACGACGACGATGTTCCCCTGGTGGTGCCCGAGGTCAACCCCCAGCGCATCGCCGACCATCGCCGACGCGGCATCATCGCCAACCCCAACTGCTCTACCATCCAGATGCTCCTGGCCCTCAAGCCCATCGACGATGCGGTGGGCATCGAGCGCGTGGTGGTGGCCACCTATCAGGCCGTCAGCGGTGCCGGCAGCCGTGCCATTCACGAGCTGGGTGAGGCGACGCGGGCCGTTTTCACGCAACAGGATTTCAAGCCCGAAGTCTTCCCCAAGCGCATTGCCTTCAATTGTCTGCCTCAGATCGATATTTTCCAGGACAACGGCTATACCAAGGAAGAGATGAAGATGCTGTGGGAGTCGCGCAAGATTCTCGAGCGTCCCGAGCTCGCCCTGACCGCAACCTGTGTGCGGGTACCGGTATTCTACGGGCATTCCGAGGCCGTCAACGTGGTAACCCGGGAGAAGCTGAGTGCCGAGGATCTGCGGGAATTGCTCAGGCAGGCACCTGGTGTCTGCGTTCTGGACGAGCACAGCCCGGGCGGCTGGCCCACCGCCCTGGATGCGGCGGGCAAGGACGCCACTTGGGTAGGACGCATCCGCGAGGATTGCTCGCACGAGCGCGGATTGAATTTTTGGGTGGTGGCGGACAATATCCGCAAAGGCGCGGCCCTGAACAGCATACAGATTGCAGAGTTGCTCATTCGCGACTATCTATAGGTTTGTGGTGTGATACAGACAACCTGATCCGCCGATGGATCGGGACCGCGGAGAGTCCGCCAGAAAGGGGAAGGTATGGATAGAAAAGCGTGGGTTCAGGTCTTTCTGGCCCTGGGTGTGGGGGTTCCCGGCTTGGCGCAGGCCATGGGTCTTGGCGATCTGATCGTTCTCTCGGGTCCCGGTGAGCCCTTCCGTGCCGAAATTCCCATCCGCAGTGAGCATCCCAAGGAATTGACGGGTGCCCAGGCGGGGCTGGCACCGGCCTCCGCCTTCAGCCTCATCCACTTGCCTGTGGATCAGACCCTCAGCCAGTGGCACTTCAGCGTCCGCGAAGGTAGCCAGCCGGCCATCCTCATCTCCAGTCCCCTGCCGCTGACACAGGCCAGTCTGCCCTTCCTTGTGCAGTTGGACTGGTCCGGGGGACAGATCGTCCGTGAGTACCGGGCCTCCTCCGCCGCCGCCAACACCTACGGGGTACCGGCGACCCGTCTGGCGCCACCGTCCTCCAGTCCGCGCACGTCCGCCCGTGCCATGCCCTATCCGCCGATGCCGGCAAGGCCGCCGCGGGCCGAAGTCGCCGGCTGGGCCAGCGCTGCGCGCTACGGCCCGGTACCGGAGCATCAGACCCTGTTCGAGATCGCCCAGAAGCTCAGCCGGAGCAATCGCGTGAGTCTGGATCAGGTCATGGCAGCCTTGGTCAAAGCCAACCCGGGGGCTTTCAAGGGCGGCAATCCGAATATGCTCTACGCCGGTACCTACCTGCGAACGCCAAGCCTCGCGCAGGTGCAGGCCATGACGCCGGCACAGGCACGGGCCTGGCTGCGGGCGCAGGCCGCAGGAGCGGCTCAGGCTCGGCCGACTCCGGCGGTAGCCAGCCAGACTGCGCTGCCGCCGCAGAGAGTGCCACGGCTGCCCTGCAGTCGGAAAATGCCCATCTGCAGACCATGCTGCAGGCCCTCAATACCCGTCTGTCACAGACTCAGGCCCAGGTGGCTTCCCAGGCTACGGAGCTGGCCAAGCTATCGCAGGCCTCCGCCCAGGCACATCCGGGCAACAATCCCCTACTGTGGTTGTCTCTCGGCGGTAATGTCCTGCTGCTCCTGCTGTTCCTCTGGATGTACCAGAGACAGCAGGAGGCGGCACGGAGGCAGCGGGAGGTCTCCCAAAAGCTGACCATGCTGGCGGGCAATGGCAATGCCAATGGTGCCGGCGCACGCTCGGCGCCACCGCCGCCAGCCCGCGAGGAACCGGCGGCCTTTGCGCCGCCGCCCCGGACGGAGCCCCTCTCGACCTCGGGCGTGGCGGGATCATCGGGTGTTGCGGCGCGGACACCTGCACCTGAAGGGACGATGCCTGAGACGCATCCGGGGGTCGAACCGACGCTGGCGGCGACGGCGGCCGCTGCAGAGGCGGGGATGCTGGCGTTCGAGCACGAACGGGAGCCCGCGGGCAGCGCTCCTGCTGCACACGGGGCTTCGGATTCCGGCAGGACGGCGGTGGCAGCCAATACGGAGTCATCCGCCACTGCCGATACCGGTACGGATCTGTCGGACCCCCTGCAGGTGGACCCGCTGGAGCAGGCGGATCTATATCTGACCTACGGCAAGACCGATTCTGCGGTGACGGTATTGCAGGAGGCCTTGGAAGAGAATCCCCGGCGCAAGGAGCTCTACGTCAAACTGCTGGACCTCTACGCCCAGCTCGATCGTCGCGACGCCTATCTGGAACTGGCCGAGCGCATGCGCGGTCGATTTGGCCCGAGTAATGGCGCGTGGCAGCAGGTGGCAGCTCAGGGTGCCCAACTGTTCCCCGGTCACAGTCTGTTTGCCGATGCCGGTTCCGCCCCAGCCCCCGCACCGCAGCCGACGGCGCAGACGCACGAAGCCTTCGATGTGTCGGCCGTGCCACCCCTGGCCGCAGGGGATAGGGCCGCTCCGGGCGAAGCGGACGCGGATCACCTGTTGGATTTCAATCTCGACAGCCTGCTGAGCAGTGCGGATGAGGAGCAGGATCGTACCAGTCCCCAGCACGAAATCCCGGCGGCTGAGAAGCAGCGGCTGCTGGATTCCGTCAATGAGCAGTTCCGGGCCTTGGACGCCGAGTCCCTGGCCGGGCCCGCCGAAGCACCCGCTTCCGCCCACTCCGGTCTCGACTTCGAATCGGGGCATGCGCCTGCCGACACGGCTTCGTCCCCCACGACCGTAGCGCAGCAGGCTACTGCCGAGAGTTCCGGCGATTGGGATGCCGTCGGTACCAAGCTCGACCTGGCCAAGGCCTATCTGGAAATGGACGATGCCGAATCGGCGCGGGAACTTCTGGAGGAGGTGAGCCGGGAGGGCAATCCGCAGCAGCGCAGCGAGGCACATACCCTGCTGGAAAGTCTCTAGGCAGGAGGTATTACGGCAGAGTCGCGGGTCTCGCCGGGGGCGCGTTGGGCCCTGGGCATAGAGTATCAGGGTAGCGCCTTCTGCGGCTGGCAGCGTCAGGACGGGCCAGCCAGCGTGCAGGAAAGCCTGGAGGCTGCGCTGTCGGAAATTGCCCAGAGCGCCGTCCACACCACGGTCGCCGGACGTACCGATGCCGGGGTTCACGCCCTGGGCCAGGTCGTGCATTTCGATGCTCCCGCGGCGCGCCCGGCCTTGGCCTGGACCCGCGGCGTCAATCGTTTTCTCCCCCCCACCATCAGTGTGCGCTGGGCAAAGCCCGTACCCCTCGACTTCCACGCGCGCTTTGCCGCCCTCGGACGGCGCTACCGCTACTGTATCCTCAACCGTGCCGAGCGTTCGGCGCTCTTTGCCGATCGCGCCGCCTGGATCGCTCGACCTCTGGCGGTGGAGGCGATGCAGGAAGCGACGCGCCTGCTGGTAGGTCACCACGATTTCTCGGCATTTCGAGCCGCTGCCTGTCAGGCCAAGCATCCGTTGCGGGAGTTGCGCGAGCTACGGGTGACGCGCCGCGGCGACTGGGTTTTTGTGGATGCCGAGGCCAACGCCTTCCTGCACCACATGGTGCGCAATCTGGTGGGGGTGTTGCTGAGTATCGGCTGGGGGGATCGCCCGCCGCACTGGGCGGCACAGGTGCTGGCCTCGCGCGATCGCCAGCAGGCGGGGATGACGGCTCCCGCCGAGGGGCTCTACTTCGTCGCCGCGCTCTATCCCCCGCAGTTCCAGCTGCCGACCCTGGATTTCCCCGATCTCCATACGTTATGCGCGCCATCGTGTTAGATTAGTGACATGCTGCGCATCAAGATCTGTGGAATCACTCGTGTCGAGGACGCCCTGGCCGCCGCCGAGGCCGGCGCGGATGCCATTGGCCTCGTCTTTTATCCACCCAGTCCGCGGCACGTCGAGATAGTTGCCGCTCAGGCCATTCTTGCGGCCCTGCCGCCCTTCGTCACGCGCGTCGGTCTCTTCGTCAACCCCCAGCCGGACTGGGTGCGCGCGATCACGGAGCAGTGTCCGCTGGACCTGCTGCAGTTTCACGGCGATGAGACGGACGACTTCTGCGCTGGATTCGGCCGACCCTACATCAAGGCCGTGCGGCTGTCGGGTCCGACGGATCTGCGGCCCTGGCGCGAGCGCTATCCGCGGGCCCAGGGACTGCTTCTGGACAAGGAAAACGATCGGGTCTACGGGGGCTCGGGTGAGAGTTTCTCCTGGTGGCCGCTGCCTACCGACCTGGGTGTGGCGTTGATCCTCGCCGGCGGGCTGCGAGTGGATAATGTCGCGCAGGCGGTGTGGCAGACTCGGCCCTATGCCGTCGACGTCAGCAGTGGTGTCGAAGTATCGCCGGGGGAGAAGGATCGTGGCAAAATAAGGAATTTCATTCACAGCGCCCGCGCGGCTCTACAGGAGACCTGAATGGCTAACTATCATCAGCCGGACGAGCATGGGCACTATGGTCCCTACGGTGGTCGCTTCGTCGCCGAGACCTTGGTGCCGGCCTTGGACGAGTTGCAGGCGGCCTACGCCGCGGCAGGACAGGATCCGGAATTTCGCGCGGAACTGCACAGCGAACTGCGGCAGTTCGTCGGGCGACCCAATCCGCTCTATCACGCCGCGCGCATCTCCCAGGAGCTGGGGGGCGCGCAGATCTACCTCAAACGCGAGGACCTCAATCACACTGGCGCCCACAAGATCAACAATGCCGTTGGTCAGGCGCTGTTGGCGCGGCGCATGGGCAAGAGGCGCCTCATCGCCGAGACGGGAGCGGGGCAGCACGGCGTGGCCACGGCCACCGTCGCTACCCGGTATGGCATGGAGTGCACCGTCTTCATGGGCGCCGATGACATCCAGCGGCAGTCCAGCAATGTCTATCGTATGCGCCTTTTGGGTGCGGAGGTGGTGGCGGTGGACAGCGGCACGCGTACCCTCAAGGACGCCCTCAACGAGGCCCTGCGCGAATGGGTCACGCGGGTGGAAGATACCTTCTACGTCATCGGCACCGTGGCTGGCCCGCACCCCTATCCGGCCATGGTGCGGGATTTTCACCGCGTCATCGGTGACGAGGCCCGCGCCCAGTGCCTGGAGCAGACCGGCAGCCTGCCGGCGGCCTGCATCGCCTGCGTCGGCGGCGGCAGCAACGCCATTGGCCTTTTTGCCGCCTTCATCGACGATCCCGAGGTGCGTCTCATCGGTGTCGAGGCGGGTGGCTTGGGCCTGGCCAGCGGCAAGCACGCCGCTCCGCTCAATTCGGGGCGGCCCGGGGTGTTGCACGGCAATCGTACCTATCTCATGGAGGACGGCAATGGCCAGATCCTGCCCACCCACTCCATCTCGGCGGGTCTGGATTACCCCGGGGTCGGTCCGGAGCACGCTTACCTCAAGGACAGCGGCCGTGCCGAGTACGTGGTGGCGACGGACGAGGAGGCGCTGGCCGCTTTCCACACCCTGAGCCGGCGGGAAGGCATCATCCCGGCATTGGAAACGGCCCACGCACTCGCCTACGCCTTCAAGATCGCGCCGCAGATGCGTCGGGATCAGAGCATCGTCATCAATCTCTCGGGCCGTGGCGACAAGGATATTCATACTGTGGCGGCGCTGGAGGGCATCGTGCTATGAGTCGGCTGGCGACGCGTTTTGCGCAGATGGAGGGGCGTACGGCCCTGATTCCCTTTGTCACCGCGGGTGATCCCAGTCCTGCGGCCACCGTGCCCATCCTGCACGCCCTGGTGGCCGCGGGCGCCGATATCATCGAGCTGGGTGTGCCCTTCTCCGACCCCATGGCCGACGGCCCGACGATCCAGCGGGCCAATGAGCGGGCCCTGTCCAAGGGCGTGCATTTGCGCCAGGTGCTGACCTGGGTCGCGCAGTTTCGTGAGCAGAATCAGCACACCCCCATCGTCCTCATGGGCTATCTCAATCCCATCGAGGCCATGGGGGTCGAGGATTTTGCCCGCGAAGCGGCAGCGGCGGGGGTAGATGGCACCATCATCGTCGATCTCACGCCCGAGGAAGGTCAGCACGAGAGCACGGTGCTGCGCGCGGCCGGTATCGACCCCATCTTCCTGTTGGCTCCCACCAGTGGTTCCGAGCGCGTGGCGGCAGTGCGACGGCTGGGCGCCGGCTTTGTCTACTACGTCTCTCTGCGCGGTATCACCGGGGCGGTACAGCGGGATTGGCAGGAGGTGCTGGGGCGGGTGCGGCAGCTGCGCGAGGCTCTGGGCCTGCCTGTGGCCATCGGCTTCGGTATTCGCGATGCAGCGACCGCCCGGTTGTTGGCGCGAGGGGGAGCCGACGCCGTGGTCATCGGTTCCGCCTTGGTAGAACGGCTGGCAGAAGCGACGGACGTCGATACTGCCGTGGAGCTGGCCCATGCCTTCCTCACGCCCGTCGCCGCGGCCCTGGCGGAGCCCACGCAGGTGTCGGCATGAGCTGGTTCGACCGGGTGCTGCCGCCCAAGATCAAGAAGGGCCCGGAGCAGCCGCTGGTCAAGGAGGGGGGACGGCGCAGTTCCGTGCCCGAGGGCCTCTGGTCCAAGTGTCCCACCTGCCAGGCAGTACTCTACCGGACGGAGCTGGAGGCCAATCTCTTTGTCTGCCCGCACTGCGGTCATCATCAGCGTCTCACGGCGCGCCAGCGTCTGCACCATTTTCTCGATCCCGAGCCACGGCTCGAGTTGGGGGCAGAGCTCATCCCCGTGGATCCACTGCGCTTCAAGGATCAAAAGAAATACAAGGATCGCTTGCAGGAGGCGCAGGAAAAAAGCGGCGAGAAGGATGCCCTGGTGGCCATGCGCGGTTTTCTGAAAGGCCAGCCGGTGGTGGTGGCGGCCTTTGCCTTCGAGTTCATGGGCGGCAGCATGGGTTCGGTGGTGGGGGCGCGTTTCGTCAAGGCGGCGGAGGCGGCCATGGTGGAGCGCTGCCCGTTCATCTGTTTCAGTGCCAGCGGCGGAGCGCGCATGCAGGAGGGTCTGTTTTCGCTGATGCAGATGGCCAAGACGGCGGCGGCCGTGGAGCGCTTGGCGAAGATGGGGATCCCCTACATCTCGGTGCTGACGGATCCGACCATGGGTGGTGTTTCGGCGAGTCTCGCTACCCTGGGCGATATCCTCATTGCCGAACCGCGGGCGCTCATCGGTTTTGCCGGTCCGCGGGTCATCGAACAGACCATCCGCGAAAAGCTGCCCGAGGGTTTTCAACGCTCAGAGTATCTGCTGGAACACGGCGCTATCGACCAGATCGTCGATCGTCGCCAGCTGCGCGATCGCATCGCCGAGATCGTTGCCATCCTGAGTCATGGCGAGCGCGCAGTCTGAGGACCGGGTCAATGCCCGGGTGATGGCGCTGGCCGGGGCGCCGGAACGCATCGACATGGGTCTGGAACGCATGCGCCTGGCCATGGCCGCCCTGGACCTTCCGCAGCGCCAACCCTGGCCGGTGATCCTGGTGGCCGGCACCAACGGCAAGGGCTCCACGGTAGCCTATCTGGAAAGCCTCTACCGGCAGGCGGGTTACCGGGTTGCTGCCTACACGAGCCCGCACCTTTGGCAGTTCGCTGAGCGCTTGCGGGTGGATGGCAGCCTGCTGGGCGAGGAGCAGTGGCTCGAGGCCCTGGAACAGGTTGCGCGTGCTGCGGGTCGCATTCCTCTCACCTATTTCGAACTGGCGACGCTGGCGGCGCTCCTGCTGGTGCGTGCGGCGGCGCCCGAGCTGCTCGTCCTGGAGGTGGGCATGGGTGGGCGACTGGACGCCGTCAATGCGGTGGACCCAGACCTCAGCATCATCACCACCGTCGCCATGGACCACCAGCAGTGGCTGGGCGACACCCGCGAGGCCATCGGTGTGGAGAAGGCGGGCATCCTGCGCCGCGGCGTGCCGGTTCTCTACGGCGATGCCAAGGATCCTTGCGCGACCGTGCTGGCGGCCGCCGAAACGCGAGAAGCACCACTCCATTGGTTGGGTCGGGACCTGGATGTGGATCCCGCCGCCCAGACCTTGCGCATGAACGGACGGCTCTGGCGGATACCCGCGCCGCTCTGGGGCGGGCGGGAGCAATGGGACAATCTCGCCCTGGCCACGGCCGCCACCTGCCTGCTGCGCGAGCGTTTACCCGCCGCTGCGGTGGAGCCAGGGGCTCGATGGCGGTGTCCACCGCAGTTGCCGGGGCGCTGTCAGCGCCTGCGCCCATGGGGGAGCGATGGCCCCACGCTCTGGCTGGACGTGGCCCACAATCCGCAGGCGACGGGACAGCTGGCGGAAGCGCTACGGCAGCACTCCGGGGCGCGCATCCACGCGCTCTTCAACCTGCTCGGGGACAAGGACCTGGCCGGCTGTCTCGAGCCCCTGCGGGGCTTGGTGCAGCAGTGGTTTCCCGTAGCTCTACCGGGATCGGCGCGGGCCCGACCCTGGCGGGAGCTCCTGGCGGCCCTCGATGCCATGGGCTTGCCCGTGCGGGTGGTGGAGGAGGGCGATTTTGCGGCGAGCTTCGCAGCTGCACGCGGTGAGCTGAATGCCGAGGACCTGCTGCTCTGCTTCGGCTCTTTTCAGGTCCTTGGTCAGTTGCCCATGGGTCTGTTGTCGGCAGCGGCTTCGGCAAGGATACCGATATGCCAAGCTGGGTGAATCTTGGTGTGCTCGTCGTCCTTTTTCTATCGCTGCTCTGGGGAGTCCTGCGCGGCATGCTGCGGGAGTTCTTTTCCCTGCTGGGCTGGGTGGGCGGGGTCTATGTGGCCTGGCGTTACGGCGCCCAGTGGCTCGCCCCCCAGTTCACGGGTCTGCCGGCACCCTGGCGCGTGCCTCTGGCGGATTTCCTGCTCTTTCTCACGGTGATTTTCCTGACCACCCTGATCGCCTTTCTGTTGCGGAAGGTCCTCTATCCTATCGGCTTCTCTGGGCCCGATCGGCTCTTGGGAGGCGCCTTCGGTCTCCTGCGCGGGGGCGTGATCCTGCTCGTCTTGATGTTCGTCGCCCGGGCGGCGGGCTTTGCTGAAACCGACTGGTGGCAGAGCTCCTGGCTCGGCTCACCGCAGGTGCGCTCGCTGTCGCAGTCCATCACGGCTCCGGCCGTTTCTTACTGGGAGTCGCAAAACCGTGTCAAAACCACCCGTATGCATGAGCCCCTCTGAGTGCGCGCCGACCGGCGCCAGCCTCTGTGCCGACACCGATGACGAGCACTTTCACGACGAATGCGGTGTCGTCGGGGTATTTGGCCATCCCGAGGCCGCCAATCTGACCTACCTCGGTCTCTATGCCCTGCAGCACCGCGGGCAGGAGTCCACGGGCATCGTCTCCGCCGATCAGGGACAACTCCATACCCAGCGGGGGATGGGCCGGGTCGCCGAGGTCTTTGGTGTGGAGGAGTTGGGTCGACTGCCGGGATCGCAGGCCATCGGCCACGTTCGCTACTCGACGGCGGGCGGCTCGGTGCTGCGCAATACCCAGCCCATCTTCATCAATTACCGCCACGGCGCCTTTGCCGTGGGCCACAACGGCAATCTGGTGAATGCCGGCGCCCTGCGTGAGCAACTGGAGCGGGAAGGCGCCATCTTCCACACCGATATGGACACCGAGGTCATCGTCCACCTGCTGGCCCGGGTGCCGGGCAAGGACGCTGGCGAGCGACTGGCGGCGGCGTTGGCGCAGGTGGTGGGCGCGTATTCCCTGGTCTGTCTGACGGAAACGCGCCTCATCGGCGTGCGCGACCCCATGGGTTTCCGGCCGCTGGTGCTGGGTCGACTCATCGACTCCGGCGGCTTCGTGCTGGCCTCGGAGACCTGCGCTCTGGACCTCATGGGGGCGGAGTTCGTCCGCGACGTGGCTCCGGGGGAAATGGTGATCATCTCGCAGGGCGGCATCGAGAGTCGATTTCCCTTCCCGGCGGTGGGCAGGCGCATGTGCGTCTTCGAATATATCTACTTTGCTCGTCCCGACAGCGTCCTGGATGGCGTTCACGTCTATTCGGCGCGTAAGCGCATCGGTCGGATACTGGCGCGGCTGCATCCCCGCGACGCCGATGTGGTGGTGCCGGTGCCGGATTCCGGCGTAGCGGCCGCCATGGGCTACGCCGAGGCTTCCGGTCTGCCTTTCGAGCTGGGCCTCATCCGCAACCACTACGTGGGGCGCACCTTCATCCAGCCGGCCCAGCGCGGCCGGGATTTCAGTGTCAAGGTCAAGCTCAACGCCCAGCCGGAGATCCTCAAAGGCAAGCGGGTGATCCTGGTGGACGACTCCATCGTTCGTGGCACCACCAGCGCCAAGATCGTCCACCTGATCCGCGCCGCGGGGGCTAAGGAGGTCCATTTTCTGGTGAGTTCGCCGCCCACCATCGGCCCCTGCTATTATGGTATCGATACCCCGGATCGAGCGCAGCTCATCGCCGCCCAGCACAGTGTCGACGAGGTACGCAAGATGATCGGTGCCGATTCCTTGGGTTATCTCAGCCTCGATGCCTTGTTCGAGGCGGTCGGTGGGCGTGCGCTGGGTTTTTGCGATGCCTGTTTCAGCGACGACTATCCCCTCCCCACACCCGAGGGGCACGGTACGCGGCAGCTGTTTTTGATGAAGGAATTGCGATGAGCGAAAACGAGACGGCCCGTGGCAAGTGGCATCCGGAAACCCTGGCCATCCGCACGGGTATCCATCGTTCTCCGGAAAAGGAGCACTCCGAGGCGCTCTTTCTCACCTCGAGCTTCGTTTTCGACTCTGCCGAAGAGGCAGCGGCGCGCTTTGCCGGTACGAGCCCCGGAAACATCTACGCGCGGTTTACCAACCCAACGGTGCGGGCCTTGGAGGAGCGGCTGGCGGCTCTGGAGGGAGCGGAGGACTGTGTTGCCACGGCCTCGGGCATGGCGGCCTGTCTCACCACCTTCATGGGTTGCCTGCAGGCGGGCGATCACATCGTCGCCTCGCGTTCCATCTTCGGGTCCACCGTTCAGCTTTTGCAGAATATCCTGAGCCGTTTCGGTCTGGAGACGAGCTTCGTCGCCCTGGACGACCTCGAAGCTTGGCGCCGCGCCGTGCGTCCCAACACCCGCCTTTTGTACCTGGAGACGCCCTCCAATCCCTTGACAGAGGTGGGCGATATCGCCGCTCTGGCGGCCCTGGCACGGGATCAGAGCGCGATCCTGGTGGTGGACAACTGCTTCTGCACGCCCGTCTTGCAGCAGCCGCTCGCCTTGGGTGCCGATCTCGTGATCCACTCCAACACCAAGTACCTGGACGGTCAGGGACGGACTCTGGGTGGTGCCATCTGCGGGCGTAAGGAACTGCTGAGCGGGCCGCGCAATTTCGTGCGCACCGCCGGCCCCAGTCTCAGTCCCTTCAACGCCTGGGTGCAGCTGAAAGGGCTGGAGACTCTAGCCCTGCGCATGGAGCGGCACAGCCACAACGCCCTCGCTTTGGCGCAGTGGCTGGAGCAGCGGCCGGAGGTGGCGCGGGTCTACTATCCGGGGCTGTCCAGCCATCCGCAGCAGGCCTTGGCGGCGCGCCAGCAGCGCCTGCCCGGTGGTATCCTGTCTTTCGATCTGCGCGATGGTCAGGCCGCGGCCTGGGCGCTCATGGACGCGGTGGAGATCTTCTCCCGCACCGCCAATCTCGGCGATGCCAAAAGCACCATTACCCACCCCGCCAGCACCACCCACGCTCGGGTGAGTGTCGAGGCAAGGGTGGCAGCGGGTATCGGCGACGGCCTCTTGCGCCTGAGTGTGGGGCTTGAGCACGTGGACGATCTGCGCGCAGATTTGCAGCGCGGTCTCGAGGCGGCGGCCGCCGCTCGCCCGGAACCCAGTGTGTGAGCCGGTTTTTTCTGCAGTACCATTGGGAGAAAGCAAAATGACCAGATACCGACCCCTGAGCCATCACCACCTGCGCCCGGACACCCGTCTGAGCGTCTTTGACAACGGTCTGTCGACCCCTGTCACCATGGACGACAATGCCCTCAAGGTCATGACCGACCTGCGTCGGGTACCTGCCGCAAGTACCCACCCTGAGGTGAGCATCGACGCTGCCATGCAGAAGATGATCCACGTCGGCGTGCGACTGCTTTTTGTGCAGGACGACTATGGCGTCGTCGTCGGTATCATCACGGCTCGTGACATTCTCGGCGAGAAGCCCGTACAGGTCTCCGCCGACAAGAAGATTCCCCGGGATCGGGTACTGGTGGAGGACATCATGACCCGTCGTGGCCGTATCGAAGTGTTGGATTACGCGGAGGTGGCGCGCTCCACCGTCGGCGATATCGTCGCCACGCTCAAGGAGGTCGGGCGCCAGCACGCCCTGGTGGAAGGTGAGGGGGGCGCGCCGGAGATCCGCGGCATATTCTCCATCAGCCAGATCGGCCGGCAGCTGGGTGTCAAGATCGAGACGACGGGAACGGCGCAGACCTTTGCAGAGCTGGAAAAATTCCTGACCCAGGACGACCACTGAAAGCAAGCGATATCGTCGTCAACGTACCGAAAGGGGTGGGCCAGTGATGGAGTCCTGGGGGCTCGCGCTGGCCGCCGCCCTGATCCTGCTCAACGGTTTTTTTGTCACCGCCGAATTCGCCCTGGTGCGTCTGCGGGTCACGCAGTTGCGCAGTCTGGCGCAGACCCAGGGCCTGCGCGGGCGCCTTTTGGCGCGCATGCATCGGCAACTGGATGCCTACCTTTCGGCCACCCAATTGGGCATCACCCTGGCGTCCCTGGCCCTGGGCTGGATCGGCGAACCCGCCACCGCCCGGCTTCTGGCGCCCGTTCTGGCGACACTGGGTTTCGGCGATGGTGCCGTACTGCGCTCCGTATCGTTGACGGTGGGTTTCGCGCTCATCGCTTTTCTCACCATCATCCTCGGCGAACTAGTGCCCAAGTCTCTGGCTATCCGTCGCAGTGTGCGTGTTGCCCTGTGGGTGAGCATTCCTCTGTATGCCTTCTACTGGCTGATGTTCCCTGCCATCTGGCTGCTGAATGCCTGCAGCCAGTGGGTACTGCGCATCTTTGCCTTGCGTGGCCGTGAACCCTTGGGAGACGCGCCGCATTCGCGCGATGAGCTGGCCATGATCCTGGCGCTCAGCCAGGCGCAGGGGGTGCTGGGGCGACGCAGCGGGGACCTGCTGGAAAGAGCCCTGGATTTCAACGAACTCAGTGCCGGTGATCTGGCCCGTCCTGCCGCCGACATGGTCTGCCTGCAACAGGACGCCAGCGTGGATGCGATCCGTGCCGAGCTGCTGGCCCACCGTTTCACGCGTTATCCCGTCTGCGCCGGCGATCGGCAGCACATCGTCGGTCTGGTCCACGTCAAGGATCTGCTGGCGGAGCTGAGCCGACCGACGCCCGCCCTGCACATGAAACGTATCCTGCGGCCGCTGCCGGCGGTGCACAAGGATCTTCCGGCCCTGGATTTGCTGGCGCATTTCCGTTCCGGCCAGCCCCACTTTGCCTTGGTCGTGGACGATCTGGGTACCATCACCGGCTTCGTTACCCTGGATCACGTGCTCGAGGCCCTGCTCGGTCCCATTCCCGATGAATTCGGTCATCGCCGGCGCGACTGGGTGGCGCAGTCGGACGGCTCCTGGCTCGGGACCGGCAGTCTATCCATCTACTCCCTGGAGCGGATCCTGGGGCGGGATATCGAGGAGGCGGGTGAGGCCGACAGTATCGGTGGGCTCTTGATGCAACGCCTCGAGCGTCTGCCCGAAAGTGGCGAACGGGTCGCCTTTCGCGACTTCGATGTACTGGTGCGCGAGCGGCAAGGGCCGCGTATCGTGCTTCTGCAGGTTTTCCCACACCCTGCGCTGGACGACGAAGACTGGTTTTCCTGATCATGAAGAAAAGCGATTTCTACTACCATCTGCCGCCCGAGCTCATCGCCCAGGAGCCGCTGCCCGAACGCAGCGCCGGCCGCCTGCTGTTGGTGGATCCGGGCAGCGATGTCTTCCAGGACGCCCGGGTGCGGGACCTGCCACGGTTTCTGCGCCCGGGTGACCTTTTGGTATTCAATGATACCCGGGTGCTACCGGCACGCCTGTGGGCGCGGAAAACCAGTGGTGGATCGGTCGAGCTCCTTCTGGAGCGCCTGCTGACGCCGGAGCGTGCCCGTTTCCTGGCGCGCGCGTCCAAGCCGCTCCGCACAGGTGGGCGCTTGATCCTAGCGGGAGGAGAAACGGCGGAGATCCTCACGCGGGACGAGCGGATGGTGGAACTGGGGCTGGTGGGAGGGGGTAGCTGGCTGGACATCCTCGAGGCCCAGGGCGAGGTGCCGCTGCCACCCTATATCGATCGCGCCCCTGCCGCGGCCGACCGCGATCGTTATCAGACGGTCTACGCACGCACGCCGGGGGCCGTCGCCGCACCCACCGCCGGATTGCATTTCGATGCAGAGCTGCTGGCGGCCCTGGATAAGGCGGGTATCCAGCGCGCCTACATCACCCTGCACGTGGGAGCGGGGACTTTTCTGCCGGTACAGGTGGAGAAGGTGGAGGAGCACCGGATGCACAGCGAGCGCGTCACGGTGCCGGCGGCCACGGTGGAGCAGATCCGCCGCGCCCGGGAGCAGGGGGGGCGGATCTTTGCCATCGGCACCACGGTCTGCCGCGCCCTGGAGGCGGCCGCCAGCGATCAGGGTTTGCAAGCCTTTGTCGGCGAGACCGACATCTTTCTCTACCCGGGACGGCCCATTCGGGTCATCGACGGGCTTTTCACCAATTTTCACCTGCCGGAATCCACGCTGATGATGCTGGTATCGGCACTGGCCGGACGGGAACGGATCCTCGCCGCCTACGCCCACGCCGTGGCCCAGCGCTATCGCTTTTTCAGCTATGGCGATGCCATGCTCATTCTTCCCGCAGGGGGTAACAGTCGTGACCTTCTTTGAGCGGCTGGCCCAGGACGGCGCCGCCCGTCGCGGGCGCCTGCATTTTGCGCGCGCTACCGTCGAAACTCCGGCCTTCATGCCGGTGGGGACCTACGGCACGGTCAAAGCGGTAACTCCCGAGGAGTTGCAGGCGACCGGAGCCGAGATCGTCCTCGGGAATACCTTTCATCTCTTCCTGCGCCCCGGTCTCGAGGCCATCGAGGCCCTCGGCGGCCTGCACCGGATGATGCACTGGGATGGTCCGATCCTGACGGACTCCGGCGGTTTTCAGGTGTTCAGTCTCGGTGCGCTGCGCAAGATGAGCGAGGCCGGAGTCCGTTTTCGGGCGCCCGTGGATGGCCGCGCGGTTTTTCTCGGCCCCGAGGAGTCCATGGATATCCAGCGACGCTTGGGTTCGGATATCGCCATGGTCTTCGACGAGTGTACCCCGCATCCGGCCACCTGGGACGTGGCGCGGGCCAGCATGGAGTTGTCCTTGCGCTGGGCGGCCCGCTCCCGCGCCGCCTACCATGGCCCTGGCCGGCTTTTCGGGATCGTCCAGGGCGGGATGTACGGCGATCTGCGCCGGCGCTCGCTGGCGGGGCTCGAGGCCCTGGATTTCCCGGGCCTCGCTCTGGGTGGTCTGTCCGTGGGTGAAAGCAAGGGGGAGATGTTGGCCGTGCTGGACGACATCCTGCCCGAGATGCCCCAGGAGAAGCCCCGTTATCTCATGGGCGTGGGACTGCCAGAGGATCTGGTGGAGGGCGTGTGGCGTGGTGTGGACATGTTCGACTGCGTGCTGCCCACCCGCAACGCTCGCAACGGCTGGCTCTTTACTCGTCACGGTGTGCTCAAACTGCGCAACGCCCGGTACGAGCGCGATCCCCTGCCGCCGGATCCCGAGTGCCGCTGCTACACCTGTCGACACTATAGTCGTGGCTATCTGCGCCACCTGCAGCGTACTCAGGAAATCCTCGGTGCCCGTCTCAACACCCTCCACAACCTGCATTACTATCAGGAACTCATGAGCGGGATGCGCCATGCCATCGAAAACGGGCGGCTGGATGAGTTTCGCCGGGACTTCTACGCGGCGCGGGGTGGCGTTACCCCGAAAGTTTCCCATGTCCCGACCTAAAGGCTACAATGGCGGCCCTCGGATTCCATCGGAGCGCCCATGAACCTGTCCCCCATCGCCACGGCTTATGCCGATACCGCGGCGGCCCCCGCTGGCCCCGAAGCCATGATCGTGCAGTTTCTGCCGCTGATCGTCATCTTTGGCATATTCTATTTTTTGTTGATCCGACCGCAGATGAAGCGGGCCAAGGAGCAGCGCGCCCTCATTGCTTCCGTGAGCAAGGGCGACGAAGTGGTGACCAATGGCGGGCTGGCAGGACGGGTCATGCAGGCAGGTGAGGAGTATCTGCATCTGGAAGTAGCCGAGGGCGTGGTGGTGAAGGTCCAACGCAGCGCTGTGGCGCTCATGCTTCCCAAGGGCACCCTCAAAAAACTCTAAGGCCTGGTCATGACCCGTTACCCCTGGTGGAAATACCTCATCATCCTGGCGGTGGTGCTGCCTTCCTTCCTGTATGCCCTGCCCAATTTTTTTGGCTGGCACGCGGCGGTAGAGGTGCGCGCCCCCGTGGGTACCCAACTGCCACCGGTGGCCACCATGGAGGATTGGCTCTCCGCCGCGCGCATTCCCGTTACCAAGGTGGCCAGCGATGCGGCCGGGATCACCTTCTTCTTTCCCAACGACAACGCCCAGGGTCTGGCCGAGACCTTGCTGCAGAACCGTCTGCCTCGCAATGCGCAGGTGATCCTCTCGCAGAAATCGGCCGAGCCTGCCTGGCTGGCGGCGCTGGGGGCCCGGCCCGTCAACCTCGGCCTCGATCTGCGCGGTGGTGTCTATCTACTGCTCAAGGTGGACACCGATGCCGTGATCAAGCACGCCCTGGAGGAGGATCGCAACCGTCTGCGTAGTTTCCTGCGTCGCAAGGACCTGCAGTACCTCAACGTGGAGCAGACGGGACCGACCACGCTGTCCATCCAGATGGCCAGCGAGCAGCTGGCGCGTGAGGCGCAGGGGCGCATTGCCGAGGAGTTTCCCGATCTGGCGCTGACCCCGAAGGGCCAGGGAGTACTCCAAGCGCAGCTTACGCCGGCGGCGGCGCAAAAAATGCAGGACGACGCTCTGCAGCAGGCCATCGTCGTTATCCGCAATCGTATCGATGAACTGGGAGTGGCCGAGCCACAGATCCAGCGGCAAGGCAAAGAGCACATCGCGGTCCAGTTGCCGGGGGTGCAGGATACCCAGCGGGCCAAGGAAATCATCGGCTCCACGGCGCAGCTGGAATTCAAGATGGTGGCCGAGCGCGTGGACATGGCGGCCGCTCTGAAGGGGCAGATTCCCCCTGGCGATGCCCTCTACTATGGTGTGGACGGCACTCCTTACGTGCTCCATCAGGAAACGGTGCTCACGGGTCGCTACCTCAACGGTGCCAGCGCCGGCATCGACAACAACACCGGACAGGCCATCGTCAACATCAGCTTCGACAGCGTCGGTACCCGCATCTTTGGCGATCTCACCAGCAAGCACGTGGGCCAGCGCATGGCCATCCTGCTGGACAACAAAGTGGTGACGGCGCCGGTCATCCGAGAAGCCATCACCGGTGGGCGCGCCCAGATCGACGGCTTCTCGAGCCTCAAGGATGCCAGCAACGTGGCCATCGAGCTGCGCGCCGGAGCATTGCCGGCGCCGGTGCACGTATCGGAAGAGCGCACCGTGGGCCCGACCCTGGGACAGGATTCCATTCACGATGGCGTCATGGCGGTGATCTTCGGCATGCTCTTCGTGGTCCTGTTCATGACCCTCTACTACCGCGCCTTCGGTCTCATCGCCGACCTCGCCATCCTGGTCAACATCCTCTTTATCTTGGCAGTGTTGTCCATCATGGGGGGGACCCTCACCCTGCCGGGCATTGCCGGTATCGTTCTCAAGATCGGCCTGGCGGTGGATGCCAACGTTCTGGTCTTCGAGCGTATCCGCGAGGAGCTGCGCCATGGCATGAGCCCGCGAGCCAGCATCGATGCCGGTTTCAAGCGCGCCTTTGCCACCATCGTCGACTCCAACATCACCGTGCTCATCGCCGCCTTGACCCTGTTCCAGTTTGGCACGGGCGCCATCAAGGGCTTTGCCCTGGTCTTGACCATCGGTGTGCTGGTGTCCATGTTCACCGCCACCCTCATGAGTCGCGGCATCGTCGAGTTTGCCTTGGGTAAGCGGCGCGTGCAGAAGCTCTGGATCTGAGGTCAAGATGGAACTGCTCAAAACCCGAACCCACGTCGATTTCATGTCGCGCCGTTTCCTGTTTCTGGGGATATCGGCGCTGCTGATCGTCGCCTCCATCCTTGCCTATCTGGTGCGCGGCCTTGACTACAGTATCGACTTCACAGGCGGTACTCTGGTGGAACTGGGCTTCAGTCAGACACCGGATCTGGCCGCCGTGCGTGGCACCTTGGACAAGGCCGGCTACCACGACGCGGTGGTACAGACCTTCGGTGGCGACCGCGACCTGCTCATCCGCCTGCGCACCCAACCGGGCGAGAGCAGTGCGGTGGCGAGCCGCATCCTGCAAGTCTTTCAGAAGGATCAGCAGCAGTTTCCGGGCGTCCAGCTACGACGTACCGAATACGTCGGACCCGAGGTGGGCAAGGCTCTACGCAACAAGGGCATCATGGCGTTGATCATCGTCACCCTGGGCATTCTCATCTATGTGGGCTTTCGCTTCGAGTGGCGCTTTGCCGTGGGTGGCGTGGCCGCCATGCTGCACGATCCTATCCTCGTGGTGGGCTTTTTTGCCCTGACCCAGCAGGAGTTTTCGCTGACGGTGATCGCGGCACTCCTGGTGGTCATGGGTTATTCTCTCAACGACACCGTCGTCGTCTTCGACCGCATGCGCGAGGACCTGCGTGCCAGCCGCAGCGGTTCGGTGGCAGAGATATTCAATATCGCCATCAACGAGACTCTGTCGCGAACCCTCATCACCAGCTTCATCACCTTCATGGTGGCCCTGTCGCTCTTCCTTTTCGGCGGGCCGGTCATTCACGGCTTTGCGACGGCCCTGGTCATCGGCGTGGTGGTGGGCACCTACTCGTCCATCTTCATTGCCAGCCCCATTGCCCTGTGGCTCGGACTCAAGCGAGAGCATGTCCTCAAGCGCCAGTTCATCAGCGCCAAGGATCGGAAGGACGGCGCGACGCTCTGAGAGCGCCGCCACAGATGCACCCAGACGGGAAATGCTGCCCTTGTTCGCCCCGTCGCCCTGCGGTTTAATGGAGAGATCATGACAGCTAGAGCAGATCCAGCGCAGACGAAGGATGCGGAGGCGTCGCCCGACTTTGCTGCAACCCTGGCCTCCCTCGAGGAGACGGTGCGCCGCCTGGAGTCGGGACAGCTGGGCCTCGAGGATTCCGTAGTGCTCTTTCAGCAGGGAATGGAACTGGCGCGCCGGGCGCAGGCGCAGTTGCAGGACGCGCAGCAGAAAGTATCCATCCTCCTGGGCTCCGAAGAGACGCCTGTCCCCATGGTTCGTGACGAGGAGCCGTGATCTTGCATAGTGCAGCCGCAACCGAGTCTTTTGCCGAATTCCGCCAGCGCCGGGTGGAACGTATAGAAAAGGTGCTGGAAGCGCTCCTGCCGCCGGCGGATATCCTGCCCGGGCGTTTGCACGAGGCCATGCGCTACAGCAGTCTGGGGGGAGGGAAGCGAGTGCGCCCCTTGCTGGTGTACGCCGGCGGACAGTGCCTGGGTGTTGCCGAGGAGCTTCTGGATCGTGCTGCGGCGGCCCTGGAAATGGTACATGCCTATTCCCTGGTCCACGACGATCTGCCGGCCATGGACAACGACGATCTTCGGCGCGGTCGGCCTACCTGCCACAAGGCCTTTGATGAGGCGACGGCCATCCTCGTGGGCGATGCCTTGCTCACCCATGCCTTCCAGGTCCTGGCCGAGCCCGTCGCGGGTCTCAGCTCGGCCCAGCAGCTTGCCATGGTGCTGGATCTTGCCCGCGCGGCGGGCTCGCGCGGTATGGTGGGGGGACAAGCCATCGATCTGGCCGCCGTCGGTCACGAGCTGGCACAGCCGGCTCTGGAGCAGATGCATCTACAAAAGACCGGTATGCTTATCCGCTGCGCCTTGCAGCTTCCTTTGCAGGCGGCTGCGCTCGGCCCGGATTCCGCCGAGGCGCGGGCCCTGCTCGCCTATGCCGATCGCATCGGTCTGGCCTTTCAGGTGCAGGACGATATCCTCGACGAGATCGGGGATATCCGCGAGACGGGCAAGGCTCGCCAGGGGGCTGATCGCAGTCGCCAAAAACCCAGCTTCGTCAGTCTGTTGGGTCTGGCGGAGGCGCAACGCTACGCACGCCGCCTGCTGGAGGAGGCCCTGGATGCCCTTGCGCCCTGGGGTAGTGAGGGCGATCACCTGCGGGCACTGGCCCGCCTCATCGTCGAGCGAAACCGATGAATCCTTTGCTGGAGCAGATTCCCGATCCACAGGGCCTGCGGCAGATGAGTCGCAGCGAGCAGAAAGCGGTAGCACGCTGGGTACGGCAGTTTCTTCTGGAGACGGTCAGCCAGACGGGTGGGCACCTGGCTTCCTGTCTGGGAACGGTGGAGCTCACCGTCGCCCTGCATGCCGTCTTTGCTACGCCTGAAGACCGGCTGGTCTGGGACGTCGGTCACCAGGCCTATCCGCACAAGATCCTGACAGGCCGGGGACCACTCTTTCAGCGCCTGCGCATGAAGGATGGCCTGTCGGGCTTCCTCAAGCGCGACGAGAGCCCTTACGATGCCTTTGGTGCCGGACACTCCAGTACCTCCATCAGTGCGGCCCTGGGTATGGCGGTGGCGGCAAAGCTCAGCCAGCAGCAACGGCAGGTAGTGGCCATCATCGGTGACGGTGCCATGACCGCCGGTCTCGCCTACGAGGCCCTCAACAACGCCGGTGTCCTGGATGCCGATCTTCTGGTGGTACTCAACGACAACGAGATGTCCATTTCCCCCAATGTGGGTGCGGTCTCCCGGTATCTCACACGCATTCTCTCGGGCCGGTTCTACAACAGCATGCGCGAAGGGGCGGGCCAGGCCCTGAGCCTCGTGCCGCCCCTGCGGGAGCTGGCACGCAAGGCGGAAGAGGGCGTCAAGGGGCTGGTGTCGCCGGGGGTGCTGTTTGAGGAGATGGGTTTCCACTATTACGGTCCCATCGACGGTCATGACCTGGATGTACTGATTCCCACCCTGGAGAACCTCAAGAAGATCAAGGGGCCGCGGCTCTTGCACGTGATTACCCGCAAAGGCAAGGGTTTTGCACCAGCGGAAGCCGATCCCTGCACCTATCACGGTGTGACCCCCTTCGATCGCGAGAATGGCCGCATGGCCAAGAAAAGTGGCGGCGCTCCCAGCTACACTCAGGTTTTTGGCGACTGGCTCTGCGATAAGGCGGCGGCCGAGAGCACCCTCGTCGCCATAACTCCGGCCATGCGCGAGGGTTCTGGCCTGGTGCGTTTCCAGCAGCTCTATCCCGAGCGCTACTTTGACGTGGGTATTGCCGAGCAGCACGCCGTGACCTTTGCTGCGGGGCTTGCCTGCGAGGGCCAGCATCCGGTAGTCGCCATCTACTCCACCTTTCTCCAGCGGGCCTACGATCAACTGCTGCACGACGTCGCCATCCAGAATCTGCCGGTGCTCTTTGCCGTCGATCGGGCAGGGTTGGTGGGGGCCGACGGTGCAACGCACCAGGGCGCCTTCGACATGGCCTACGCACGCTGTATCCCCAATCTCTGCATCATGGCGCCGAAGGATGAGCAGGAGCTGCGCGACATGCTCAATACCGGCTTTGCCCTGCCGGGACCGGCACTGGTGCGCTATCCTCGGGGTGCAGGCGTGGGCGTGCCCCTGGAGCGCGACCTGACTCGCACCGTCCCGCTGGGCAAGGCCGAGCTGCTGCGACGCGGACGGCGTCTGGCCATCCTCTCCTTCGGTACCCGAGCAGCGGCAGCGCTGGAGGCGGGGGAGGCCCTGGACGCTACCGTGGTCAACATGCGCTTCGTCAAGCCTCTGGATGTGGAGCTCCTGGAAAGCTTGGCCCGAGAGCACGAGGCTTTCGTGACGGTGGAGGAGGGCTGCGCCATGGGCGGCGCCGGTTCTGGCGTAGCGGAGGCGCTGCTGGCCCAAGGTCTGCGGCCGTCCATGCGCATCCTTGGTCTGCCCGACAGCTTCATCGAGCAGGGCGATGCCAAAGCCTGGCTGGCGGAACTGGGGCTGGATGCCGCCGGTATCATCACCGCGGGCAGAGAACTGTTGGGGCGCCTTGCCCACCCCGCCCCGGTGGCGTAATATTTGACCAATTTGGTCAACCTTTATCCGAGAGGCCCACTGTGAGAGATTGTGCTGCCGAAACCTTGGAGGACGTGCAGGGACGTGCCGATCCCCGCGCCATCGCCATTCAGCGGGTTGGCGTCAAGGCGGTGCGTCATCCTCTGCGCATCAGCGACCGCGGCGGCAGGATCCAGCACAGCATCGCCCTGTGCAACATGTACGTGGCTTTGCCCGCCCACCTCAAGGGCACCCACATGTCCCGCTTCCTGGAGATTCTGAACCAGTATCCGGAGCCTGTCGGGGTAGCGAATATCGACAGCTTTCTGGAGGAAGTGCGCCACCGCCTGGAGGCGGAAGAAGCGCGTGTGGAACTGCGCTTCCCCTATTTTGTGAATAAGAAGGCACCCGTTTCGGGGGTGGAAAGCCTCCTGGACTACGAGGTGGAAATCCAGGCAGAACGGACCGCTGCTGGTCTGCGGCTCGAGCTTGGAGTAATGGTGCCGGTCACTAGTCTCTGTCCCTGCTCCAAGAGCATCTCCGACTACGGTGCCCACAATCAACGCTCCCACGTCTGGGTGCGCGCCGATACCCGGCAGACGGTGTGGATCGAGGATATCATCGATCTGGTGGAATCCGTCGCCTCCTGCCAGCTCTATGGTCTGCTCAAGCGTCCCGATGAGAAGTTCGTGACGGAGTATGCCTACGATCACCCGAAATTCGTCGAGGATATGGTTCGGGATGTCGCCCTGCGCCTGCGCCAGGATCGGCGGATCCGTCGTTTCACGGTCTCTTCGGAAAATTTCGAGTCCATACACAACCATTCGGCCTACGCCGAGATCCAGATGGATAATTGAGGCGTGGCGGGAAGCAGCATCGGCGAGTGTTTTCGGGTGATGACCTTTGGCGAGAGCCACGGTCCGGCCATTGGTTGCATCGTCGATGGCTGCCCGCCCGGCCTGCCACTGACGGAGGAGGACATCCAGCAGGATCTGGATCGTCGTCGCCCCGGTCAGTCCCGCCACACGACCCAGCGGCAGGAGACGGATCGGGTAGAGATTCTCTCGGGGGTTTTCGAGGGTGAGACGACGGGAACCCCCATCGGTCTGCTCATTCGCAATGTCGATCAGCGTTCTCAGGACTATGCCAAGATCCGTGATCGATTCCGGCCGGGACACGCCGACTACACCTATCTCTTGAAATACGGCCGACGCGATTACCGCGGCGGCGGGCGCTCCTCGGCACGAGAGACAGCCACCCGGGTAGCCGCAGGTGCCATCGCCCGCAAATATCTGCGCTATCGTCTGGGGGTGGAGATCCAGGCTTGGTTGGCGCAGATGGGTCCCATCGTGGCTCAGGATTTCGACGATGCCGAGATCCAGCGCAACCCCTTTTTTTGTCCCGATGCTGCGGCGGCCCAGCGCATGGCCGACTATCTGGACGAGTTGCGCAAGGCCGGCGACTCCATCGGCGCGCGGGTGGACGCGCGGGTACGGCACATGCCGGTGGGACTGGGTGAGCCCGTCTTCGACCGCTTGGAAGCGGACGTGGCCAAGGCCCTCATGAGCATCAATGCCGTCAAGGCCATCGCCGTTGGCGATGGCTTTGCGGTGGTGGAGCAGAAAGGCAGCGAACACGGTGACGGCATGCGCCCCGAGGGCTTCCTCAGCAACCATGCCGGCGGCGTTCTGGGTGGTATTTCCAGCGGTCAGGATCTGCGCGTTTCGGTGGCGGTCAAACCCACCTCGAGCATCCGCATCCCGCGACCCAGCATCGACCTGCACGGCGAGCCCGTCGAGGTCTCCACCACCGGGCGCCACGATCCCTGTGTCGGCATCCGTGCCGTGCCCATCGTTGAGGCCATGCTGGCCCTCGTTCTCATGGATCACGTGCTGCGCCAGCGGGCGCAGAACGCGGACGTCCAAGCCCCCATCCAGCCCATTCCGGCGGGCTGATGGTGGGTCGCGAGGCCCGGGCCCTCGTCGCCTTCTATTTTTTCTATTTCTGTGCCCTCGGTGCCTTCATGCCGTACTGGGGTCCCTGGCTCAAGAGTACCGGTCAGGGTGCACTGGCCATCGGTATCCTCACTGCCGCCGTGCAGTTCAGTAAGGTGCTGGGGCCCAATCTCTGGGGCTGGCTCGCGCAGGGTCTGGGTAGTGCCCATATCGTGCCGCTGGCAGCATTGCTGACGGCAGCGGGTTTTCTGGCCCTGGAGCTGGTGCACGGTAATTTCTGGGGTCTGCTGCTCATTACCCTGACTTTTTCCTTTTTCTGGGCGGCGACCCTACCCCTGGTGGACGCTGCGACCCTGGACTGGGCCGAGCGCAACGGCAGGGCCTACGGTCGTATCCGCTTGTGGGGCTCCCTCGGTTTCATCGCGCTTGCGCTCGGTATGGGGGGGCTGGTGCAAATCTGGGGCCTCGACGTCTTTCTGCCGGGCATCGCCGCCTTCCTGGCGGCCGCCTGGTGGTTCAGCCGCCGCTTGCCCTATCCGCCGCGCGCACCTTCGCAGGAGCGGGTATCCCTCGGGCCGCAGCTGCGCGACTGGCGGCTGTGGGCCTTTCTCGCGGCAGGGGCTCTGGAGCAGGCCAGCCACGGGGTCTACTACGCCTTCTTTTCCATCGACGCTCAGGCCCATGGGCTGAACGCTGGTTGGGTGGGACTGCTCTGGTCCTGGGCGGTCATCTGCGAGGTGGTCTTCTTCTGGTACGGTGAGCGTATCCTGCGTCGCTTCGGTCTGCGCAGGGTGCTCATCCATGCCTTCGTCCTCACCGGGACGCGTTGGCTGGTGATCGCCGTCTGGCCCGGCCTCATCCCTATCTTTCTGATCCAGAGTCTGCACGCCTTCAGTTACGCCGCCTTTCACCTGGCGGCGGTACACTGGATCTTCGCCCGTTTCCCCATGCGCCTGCGTTCCCGTGGGATGGCCCTGTACGCCAGTCTCGTCTACGGTCTCGGCGGCGGACTGGGGGCACTGGCCGCGGGCTGGGCCTGGGGACACTGGGGTAGCGTGGGGGCCTTCGCCGCTGCCGGCATCCTGGCCTGGCTTGGTCTCGTCGGACTCCTGCCCGCCCTGCGCCCCTTGAAAAGCGGAGTCGCGGCTATCATTTAAGGGGGGAGACCTTTTATGGAGCCGGAAACGCCATGCGTGTCGACAAACTGACCACCAAATTTCAACAAGCCCTGCAGGAGGCCCAGAGCCTGGCCCTTGCCCGCGACCATCAGCAGATGGAACCGGTTCACCTGCTTCTGGCCTTCCTCGATCAGGACGGCGGCATTGCCCGACCGCTGCTCGCCAAGGCAGGAGTGCGCGTGGACGCGCTGCGCAACGCCTTGGGCAGGGCGCTGGAGTCCTTGCCCCGAGTCGAGGGCGTGCCGGGCGAGGTCCAGATGGGCCGGGACCTGGGCAACCTTCTCAATCTGGCGGACAAGATCGCCCAGAAGCGGGGCGACAGTTACATCTCCACGGAGCACTTCCTTCTGGCGTTGCTGGAGGACCGCGGCGAGGCGGGGCGCCTCTTCAAAGAAGCGGGGGCCTCGGCCAAGGATCTGGAACAGGCTGTCCAGGAACTGCACGGCGGTGAAAAGATCAACGATCCCAATGCCGAGGAGCAGCGCCAGGCCCTGGAAAAGTACACCTTGGACTACACCGAGCGCGCCGCCCAGGGCAAGCTGGACCCGGTTATCGGCCGCGACGACGAGATTCGTCGCACTATCCAGGTGCTGCTGCGGCGCAGCAAGAACAACCCGGTCCTCATCGGCGAGCCGGGGGTAGGCAAGACGGCCATCGTCGAAGGGCTCGCTCAGCGTATCGTCAACGGCGAGGTGCCGGAATCGCTGCGCGGTAAACGCCTGCTGGGTCTGGATCTGGGCGCCCTCATCGCCGGTGCCAAGTTCCGCGGCGAGTTCGAGGAGCGCCTCAAGGCCCTGCTCAATGATCTGGCCAAGGCCGAGGGGAACATCATCCTTTTCATCGATGAGATCCACACCCTGGTTGGCGCGGGCAAGGCCGAGGGCGCCATGGACGCCGGCAACATGCTCAAACCGGCCCTGGCCCGGGGTGAGCTGCATTGCATCGGCGCCACCACGCTGGACGAATACCGCAAGTACATCGAAAAGGACGCGGCCCTGGAGCGGCGCTTCCAGCGGGTCCTGGTGGATGAGCCCAGTGTCGAGGATACCATTGCCATTTTGCGTGGCCTCAAGGAACGCTACGAGGCTCACCACGGCGTGCGCATCACCGATCCGGCCCTGGTAGCGGCGGCGCAGCTCTCCCACCGCTACATCAGCGACCGCAATCTACCGGACAAGGCCATCGATCTCGTGGACGAGGCGGCCTCTCGGATCAAGATGGAGATCGATTCCAAGCCCGAGGAGCTGGATGAGCTGGAACGCCGCCTGATTCAGCTGAACATCGAGAGGGTCGCTCTGGCCAAGGAAAAGGACGAAGCCAGCCGCAAGCGTCTGGAGATCCTGGAGGGCCAGATCGCCGAGCTGCAGCGCAAGTATCAAGAGCTGGAAGAGATCTGGAAAAGTGAGAAGCTCGCCATCGAAGGCACTTCCCAGATCCAGAAGGAGCTGGATCGTCTACGGGTGGAGCTGGACAATGCCCGGCGCGCCAACGATCTGGAGCGCATGGCGCAGATCCAGTATGGGCAGATCCCCGCCCTGGAAGCCAAACTGCGGGAGGCGGAAAAACACGAGGCCGATGGCCAGCGCAAGGCGCCCACCCTCCTGCGTACCGAGGTGACGGAGGAGGAGATCGCCGAGGTCATCTCTCGCTGGACGGGTATCCCCGTCTCCAAGATGCTGGAAGGGGAAAAGGAAAAGCTGCTCAAGATGGAGGAGCGCCTGCGTGCGCGGGTGGTAGGGCAGGACGAGGCCGTCACCGCGGTGGCCAATGCCATCCGCCGCTCGCGCGCAGGTCTTTCGGATCCGCGCCGCCCCATTGGCTCCTTCCTGTTCCTGGGCCCCACGGGTGTGGGCAAGACCGAACTGACCAAGGCTCTGGCGGAATTTCTGTTCGACTCCGAGGAGCACATGGTGCGCATCGACATGAGCGAGTTCATGGAGAAGCACTCCGTCGCCCGCCTCATCGGCGCGCCGCCCGGCTACGTCGGCTACGAAGAGGGCGGCTATCTCACTGAGGCGGTGCGGCGCAAGCCCTACTCCGTCATCCTCCTGGACGAGGTGGAGAAGGCTCACCCGGAGGTGTTCAATATCCTCCTGCAGGTGCTGGACGATGGACGTCTGACGGATGGACAGGGGCGGACGGTGGACTTCCGCAACACCGTCATCGTCATGACCTCCAATCTCGGTTCGGATCGCATCCAGGAGTACGGACGCTTAGGGGACATCGACGGTATGCGGGCGGCGGTGATGGACGTGGTCCAAGGGCACTTCCGGCCGGAGTTCCTCAACCGCATCGACGAACTGGTCATCTTCCAGCCGCTCAGCCGGCAGCAGTTGCGTTCCATCGCCGAGATTCAGATGGGCTCCCTGCGCGCCCGTCTACGTGAGCGGGATCTGGACATTCTGCTGAGCGATGCGGCCGTCGACCTCCTGGCGGAGACAGGCTTCGATCCGGTCTACGGAGCGCGGCCCCTGAAGCGGGTGATCCAGCGGGAGATCGAGAATCCCTTGGCGCAGCGCCTGCTGCGAGGTGAGTTCGCTCCCGGTCAGGTGATCCACGTCGACGCCCAGGATGGTCACTTCGTCTTCGGCCCCTCCACTCTCCACTGATCTAGGCAGATCGTGGCTCTGCGGATATCCGGGATGAGCCTGGATATCCGGGTTCGGGAGCCGGTGCGAGGCCCGCGACTGGAAGCAGGGAGCCTTGCGGGTTAACATGTCCCATTCGAATTGAGCGAATGTGGACAGAGAAAGGGCAGGGCATGCAGACAAAAACGGTAGCGCTGGCGGTAGGTCTATTGGTGGTGGGCGCTCTGGGTGGCGTCTTCGCTGGAAAATATCTGCCCATTCCCTATGCCAAGGCGGACGTCGTGTCGCAGGCCGAGGCTCAGAAGCTCGTGGATGGACTGACCCACGGTGTTGGCAAAGTGGAAAAGACTTTTGCCGGCCCCGGTGGTTTGACCGGGGCCTTGGTTCAGATCGACGGCCGTCCCAACATCCTCTACCTGACGCCCGACGGCAAATACCTCGTCGTCGGCACGGTTTTCAATGCCGCCGGTGAGAATCAGATGCGGCAGGAGGCCATGGAGCTCGGCCTCATACCCAAACCCGAGACTCCCGAGGCCCTGGCCAAGAAGGCGGCAGATGCCGACAGCTTCGTACTCGGTAGCGGGGGACCGGAGATCACCGCCTTTGTCGATCCCAACTGCATCTTTTGTCACAAGTTCTATGAGGAGGCCAAGCCCCTGATTGCCGCTGGCAAGTTGCGGGTCCGCTTTGTCGTGGTGGCCTTCCTCAAGCCCAGCAGCGCCGGCAAGGCCGAGGCCATCTTGGGTGCCAAGGATCCGGCGGCGGCCATGGCGGAGAACGAGAAGGGTTTCGATGAGGCGACGGAAGAGGGTGGTATCCAGCCTGCCAAGGATCCCACGCCCGCAACGGTCAGTGCCGTGCAGAACAACACCAAGTTGTTGGAGCAGAGTGGCGAGGTAGCCACCCCGACCTTACTCTACTGCAACGACCACAATGCCGTGGTGCTCAAGCACGGACTTCCGGACAAGGACCTGGGGTCTTTCCTCAAGGAGATCCATTCTCTCGAGCACGGTAGCTGCAAAAACAGCTGATGGCGGCAATGATGGCCAGCATCCAGGGAATTCGACGCGAGGATTATCGACCTCCGGAGTATGACATCGTCGCCACCTCCCTCGACTTCTATCTGGATGCAGACCGTACCGAGGTGTCTGCGGAACTGCAGATGCGCTGTCGCAGCTTGGAACCGCCGGAGAGTCTGACTCTCCACGGTGAGAACCTGGAGCTTTTGGAGTTGCGTCTCGACGGGCAGGTGCTGGCGGCCGATCGCTATGACCTGGTCGCCGATGGTCTGCGCCTGCGGCGTCCTCCCCAGACTTTCACCCTGAGCAGCCGGGTGCGGATCTGCCCGTCGGCCAACACCCAGCTGTCGGGACTGTATGCTGCCGATGGCGTGCTCCTCACCCAGTGCGAAGCTGAGGGTTTCCGTCGCATCACCTACTATCTGGATCGGCCCGATTGCCTCGCGCCCTTCACCGTCACCCTGCACGCTGCCCGAGATCAGTATCCGATCCTGCTGGCCAATGGCAATCTTGAGGCAGTGGGGACAGACGATGCCGGCGGGCACTGGGCGCGCTGGCGCGACCCCTTCCCCAAGCCCTGCTATCTGTTCGCGCTGGTGGCTGGAAAGTTCGTGGTGGAGCGCGACCATTTCACGACCATGAGCGGTCGATCGGTCGCTCTGGAGGTCTACGTCGCCGAGCGTTACCGCGACTCCTGCGGGCGGGCCCTGGACAGTCTCAAGCGGGCCATGGCCTGGGACGAGCAGGTCTACGGGCGTGAATACGACCTCGAACGGTACATGATCGTCGCCACCGACAGCTTCAATATGGGGGCGATGGAAAACAAGGGCCTCAACATATTCAACACCAAATACGTGCTGGCCAGTCCCGAGACGGCGACGGACGACGATTACCTGCACGTCGAATCGGTGATCGCGCACGAGTACTTCCACAACTGGAGCGGTAATCGCGTCACCTTGCGCGATTGGTTTCAGCTGAGCCTGAAAGAAGGGCTGACCGTCTTTCGCGATCAGGAGTTCTCGGCGGATCAGAATTCTCGCGGCGTGCAGCGCATTGCCGATGTGCGCCGGCTGCGTGCTGCGCAATTTCCGGAGGACGCAGGCCCCTTGGCCCACCCCGTGCGACCCGAGGTCTACGCCGAGATCAACAATTTCTACACGGCGACGGTCTACGAAAAAGGCGCAGAAATCGTGCGTATGATCCATACCACCTTGGGTCCTGCGCGTTTTCGGGCGGGCATGGACGAATATTTCGCCCGATTCGACGGCCAGGCGGTAACCATCGAGGATTTTCTGACGGCCTTGGAAGTGGGCAGTGGCTGCGATCTACAGGCCTTTCGCCGCTGGTATGCGCAGGCAGGTACGCCGCGGGTCGTGGCGCGATGGCACCCGGATCCAGAGTCGGGCAGCCTGCGTCTGGAGCTGTCGCAGCGGACCCCGGCAACCCCGGGGCAGCCCACCAAGACGGCGGTGCCCATACCCGTGCGTGTCGCCCTCTTCGATCACGCGGGTAAGCGTTTGCCTCTGCAGCTGGATGGTGCCCATCTGGGTGAGGAAACCGTCCTGATGCTATCGCAAACACGGCAGGAATGGACCTTCACCGGGATATCCGGGCCCTGCGTGCCTTCTCTGTTCCGAGGCTTTTCTGCCCCCATCATCCTCGAACGCAGCGATGCGGCCAGCGCCGAGCCCTTTCTTGCTCGTCACGACGATGATCCCTTCAGCCGCTGGGAGAACTTTCAGGCCCTGGCCATTCGCGAGCTGCTCGGCTACATCCGTGAGCCAAAGCAGGTTCTGCCCGGCGCCGACCTGCGCGAGGCGGTTGCGGCCGTCACCGCCCAGTGGCCGGAGGACCCGGCCTTCTGTGCCGAACTGCTGACCCTGCCGTCGGAGGATTATCTGGGCGAGCAGATGGAGATACTTCAGGTGGATGCCATCCATGCTGCCCGCGAGGCCTTGCGTAAGGCGCTGGGCGAGCTCTTCGGCGAGACCTGGATGGCCTGGTATCAGGGGCTTGCCGCGCCCTACCGTCTGGACGGTCTGGCCGTGGGCCAGAGGCGTTTGCGTCAGCTTGCCCTGTCCTATCTGTTGGCCAACGATCGTCTGCGCTGGGAGGCCATTGCCCTGGCACGTCTGCAATACGCAGAGGCCGACAACATGAGCGAACGTCTGGCAGCCTACGCATTGCTGGTCCAGGATGTCGACCACGACAGTGAAGATCTGATCATGGATTTCTATTGGACCTGGCGCCACCATCCGCTGGTGCTGGATCGGTGGTTCAGTATCCAGCTGGGGCGGGCGGAACCGGCGACCCTGCATCGCGCGGCCAATCTGTTGGTGCATCCCGATTTCGACTGGCGTGTGCCCAACCGGGTGCGTTCGGTCCTGGGGGCATTTGCCGCCAACCCCACGGTCTTTCACGCCGCCGATGGCTCCGGCTACCGTTTTTTCGGCGAACAGCTCCGTCGTCTCGACGATATCAACCCGCAGACGGCCGCTCGTCTGGCAACGGTGCTGAGTCGCTGGCCGCGGCTGGACGAGCGGCGTCGCGGGCACATGCAGGAGGTCATCGCCGAGCTCGCTCGAAAGCCTGCCCTGTCGCGTGACCTTGCCGAGGTGCTCGGCCGTTGCCGCGAGGCGGCGACGGAGGCCCCAGCCCATCCCGTTAGACCGCATTCCATTTCCATTCATCCTTCAGGAGCGCGCGAAATGAACGTCGACATCGACACTGCAGTGAAGAAAGGCCTGGAAAAAGCGGAGGAAAGGTGCCTGGATGCCGCCACCCTGGCGGTAGCGGAGCTGGTGGCTCGGAAGGAGATCGGGGATCTCGGCGCGGCGGCAGAGGTATTCGGATCCGATCAGGTCGCCGAGTTGGCGGGCTTCCTGTCCGACAGCATGGACTGCAAGGCCTTGCAGGACTGCTGTGCCGGCCAGCATTTCGATGCCGAGCAGGCCCGCGAGTGGGAGCTCGACCGCGATCAGTACCGACTCGCCCTGTCCATTGCCTTGGTGGCGCATAAGATCGAGCGGGAACGGGAGAGACTCGGCCCCTGCTGAGGCCGAGCAGTCCGCCCCGACCCCCGGGCGTCAATCCCAGGGTCGGGAGGCCTCCAGAAAGCGGTTCCAGGACTTGCGAAACTTTTTCTCTTCCCGCTGCATGCGGGCGACGAGGTAGCCCCACAGCACGCCGGCGTGCAGGGCCAGCTCTGAGGGGGCCTCGTGTCCCAGGGGTTGGAGGTGGCTGGCGGACATCTGCGCGTCGCGAATCAGACCGGAACTCTCCTGCAGGTGGCCCAGAAGCTTCATCATGCCTTTGCTGTCCTTGGCCGGCCAAAGTCCGGCAAGACGCTGCAGCACGTAGCGGAAATTCTTGATCTGGATACGCAGTCGGTGAAACTCGGCGCGATCTTCGGCGCTGACGGCATCGATGTGGGCACGCCGTAGCTTGCGGTCCATCTGGGCCAGCTGCTGTTCGGCAAATTCCCGCAGACTGAGACGCCCGGACAGGGCGGTGGCGCCTTCGAGCTGCGCCCAAAGCCTCAGGAGGGTGGCCGCGAGTGTTCCCGCAGAGCTCGGTGTCTCGGTATCGCTTTTCAGCAATGCCTCCGTCAAAAGTCCGGGTGCCAGCTGGAATTCCGGGGCGTGACTTTGCCAATGGTCCAGTAGGGCGTCGCGGTCACGGCGACCACTCTGCTGATGAAACCAAGTGGCGAGCTCCTGGCGCGGCTTTTTCAACCCGGCGTCCACCTCCAAGGGCTTGCAGAAACGCAGCAGAGCGCGTAGCTGGCGCACGGCGCGGCGCAGATCGTGAAAACTGGTGCGGCTGCCATCGCGCGTATCGACCCGAAGTGCGGTCAAAGATTCCTGGATCTCGCCGATGAGTATCCCCCGCAAGGCGTCGGCGGCATCCTCGCGGCCGTGCAGCTTCGGCGTCTGGATCTCCTGCCGTGTCTGCACCGAGGATGTTGGGAGCTGAGCCAACTGCAAAGCGATTCCCCGTTGAAACTTGCTCTGGGACTCGGGGCACAGCGGCAAAGCCTCACAAAGGGCCGCACCGCGCTCGAGAAGGGAGGCCACCGTGCCAGTGACCAACTCCAGCTCCAGCTCCAGGATGGGCAAGACCTCCTCCTTGACCCGAATCTCGCCGCGATCGGCTGCCAGCAGCCACTGCTCCCCCCCGACCTCGGTCAGGCGGCGCTCACGCCGCTCGAAGACCGTCTCCAGCACCACCGTCAAGGGTAGATCGCGATAGGGGCGCAGGATCTCTGTCAGTTCCGGATCGCTGAATACGCCCAGATCCGCCTGCGGCTCGGCCACCGCCACATTCCATTCCGGGCGCTGATGTAGCCCGCCGCCGGCTGCTCCGGCGAATTTCAGAGTGGCTACCCACTGCTCGCCCTCCCGGCGCAGACGGTAGGCAATACCGGCGCGCTGCAGACGACGGTCACTGGTGTCGAAGTAGAGGGCGTGCATCGGCCGCGGGGCCACCGTGGCCAGATCCACCAGCGGGTGGCTCAATACGGTTTCCCAGGCCTCGCCTTGCAGTACCTGCAGTTTGAGTTCACGTTCCACGGTCGGTTTCCCCCAAGAACTGCAGGATACGGGTCCACTGCGGCAGCTCCGACCTGTTCTCGCTGGCGCGCAGATCGGCGATGCCGAGCCCCGCAGCGGCGGCCCGGACATAGATCTGACTGTCGCGCAGAGAGGCGATGACCGGGATCTCCAGATCGCGCAAGAAGTCTTCCAAGGCCTGCTTTGCCCGCGTACCCTGATGCACTCGGTTGGCGACGATGCCGATGCGGATGCGCCCCTTGCGAAAGCGCTTGATTTCCTGAAGCCGCTCGAGGAAGACGAGACTCGCGTCCATATCCAAGACCGAAGCGGTGATGGGTACCAGCAGGGTGCTCACCTCATCCAGCATCTCCTCCAGACGGGTGCGCTTGAGGCCTGCCGGAGCGTCCAGAATGAGCCACTGGGCCGGCGGATAGTCGCGGAACTTGCGTTGCGGATCGCTCACCAGAGTGATCTCCGGCAGTGCCGGCGGTCGGCGCCGCCACCAGTGGCTGCTGGATCCTTGGGGATCCAGATCGGCCAGCAATACCGTTTCGCGCTGGGCAAGCAGGCTCGCCAGATTGGTGGCAACCGTCGTCTTGCCTGCGCCCCCCTTGCTGTTCAGAACCAGGACCGAGTATCGCTGCAGCTCAGCCATTACCTACACCGCCCCGACCGTAGAGCGCGAGGAGACGATCCTGGGCAGAGTGGCAGGGCTGCTCGGCCGGCTTCCGCAGGTGGGTATAGGAACCGTCACTGGTCATGGCCCAGGCGTTGCAATCGTCCTCCAGATAGAACTCCAAGGTCTCCCGTATGAGCCTTTGGCGTAGATCCGGATCCTCGATGGGGATGGCCGTCTCCAGCCGGCGGAAGAGGTTGCGACTCATCCAGTCGGCGCTGGCCATCCACAGTTCCGGGTCACCATTGCGGCCGAAGTAATAGACACGGCTGTGCTCCAGAAAGCGGCCGACGATGGAGCGTACCCGGATGTTCTCAGACACGCCAGGAATACCGGGGCGCAGCGTACAGGGCCCGCGGACGATGAGATCGATCTGGACCCCGGCAGAGGAGGCGAGGTACAGGTCGCGGATGAGGTCCGGCTCGACCAGGGCATTGACCCGGGCGATGATGCGTCCGGCGCTGCCCAGAGCGGTCTCGGCCGCGATCTTCTCGCGCAGGGCGGCGAAGAGTGTGAAGGGACTTTGCAGCAGCTTCGCCAGCGTCGGGGCCCGACCCATTCCGGTAATGTGCATGAACAGCGCGTTCATGTCGGCGGTGATCTCGGGATCGGCCGTCAGCAGACTCAGATCCGTATAGATACGAGCGTTGCGGGCGTGGTAGTTGCCGGTGCCCAGGTGCCCATAGAGGCGGATGCCGTCCTCCTCGCGCCGCAGCACCAGGGCCATTTTGGCGTGCACCTTGTGATTCACGACGCCATACACGACCTGTGCACCGACTTCCTCCAGCTGCTCTGCCAGCCGAATGTTGTTGGCCTCATCGAAGCGGGCCTTGAGTTCGATGACGGCGGTCACCTGCTTGCCGGCCACGGCGGCATCCATCAGCGCCTGGACGATGGGAGAATCCGGAGTAGTGCGATAGAGCGTCTGTTTGATGCCCAGAACCGCTGGATCGTTGGCCGCCTGACGGATGAAATCCACCACAGGCATGAAGCTCTGGTAAGGGTGATGCAACAGGATCGGGCCTCGCCGCAGCTGGCTGAAGATCTCTTCGCTGCGCAGACAGCGGTCGGGCAATCCCGGGGTGAAGGGCGGGTAGAGGAGATCCGGACGCCCGGCCATGTCGATGATGGCCGCCATGCGCGAGAGATTGACGGGTCCCGGCAAGGTGTAGAGGCTTTCCTCCTGCAGGTCGAAATGGCGAAGCAGGTAGTGATAGACCTCGGCGGGACAGTTGCTGGCAACCTCCAGACGCACGGCCTCGCCAAAGGGGCGAGTAGTGAGTTCGTCTGCCAGTGCGTCCAGCAGGTTGTCCACCTCTTCCTCGTCCACGAAGAGTTCGCTGTTGCGGGTCACGCGGAACTGGTAGAAACCCTTGACGTGCAGGCCGGGAAAGAGGCTTTCGATGTTCTCGTGAATGACCGAGGACAGGAACACGAAATCCGCGGGACCCGCGATATCCGTGGGTAACTGGATGATGCGCGGGAGGATGCGCGGCGCCTGCACGATGGCGATAGGGCTGTGCCGACCGTAGGCATCCTGACCTTCGAGGACGATGGCAAAGTTGAGACCTTTGTTCTGCACCTTGGGGAAGGGGTGTGCCGGATCCAGACTCAAGGGCGTGAGCAGAGGCAGGACCTCCTGCTGAAAATAGTGGGCGATCCAGCGCCTCTGCGCCGCACGCCAGGTGTCCCGCCGACGCAGGCGGATGCCCTCTTCTGCCAGGGCAGGGAGTATGCGCTCATTGAGGCAGGTGTACTGGGCGCGGATCAATTCGTGAGCGACTTTGGCGACGGCGCGTATTTCGTCCTCGGGACCGAGCATGTCCGGGCCCAGGGGCCCCGCATTGTATTTGCGCCGCTGCATGAGCCCCGCCACCCGAACCTCGAAGAATTCATCGAGATTGCTGGAGACGATGGTCAAAAAGCGAAGACGCTCCAGGAGCGGGACCTGTGGATCATCGGCCAGGGCCAGCACGCGTCGGTTGAACTCGAGAATGCTGAGGTCGCGATTGAAATACAGCGAGGGATGGTCGAGGGCACCGACCGGCAGGGCCTCCGAGGGCTTCGGGGCCACCAAGGTCTCGGACTCAGGCGGATTGCTGGGCCGCATGCAGTCGCTCCTGCCGTCGTTCCGCTGCCAGGACCGTATTCTGCAGGAGCGTGGCCACGGTCATCGGCCCCACGCCGCCCGGCACCGGCGTGAT
Organism: Acidithiobacillus sp.; assembly: GCF_023256195.1. Taxonomy (GTDB): domain Bacteria; phylum Pseudomonadota; class Gammaproteobacteria; order Acidithiobacillales; family Acidithiobacillaceae; genus Acidithiobacillus_A. The sequence goes on along the minus strand of NZ_JAGDWX010000010.1, from coordinate 7,838 downwards.
CCAGGCCGCCCGCTCCCGCGCACCGTCGAAATCCACGTCTCCCACCAGGCGGCCGTCGTCCAGGCGATTGATACCGACATCCAGCACCGCTGCACCCTCGCGCACCCACTCGCCGGGGATGAGCCCGGGTTTGCCGGCGGCTGCCACCAGGATCTCTGCCGAGCGTACATGTGCCTCCAGCTTGCGGCTGAAGCGGTGGCACACCGTGACCGTGGCACCGGCCAGCAGCAGCTCCAGCGCCAGGGGACGGCCAACGATGTTGGAGGCTCCGACCACGACGGCTTCGCTGCCTTTACACGGAATCTGATAACGCTCCAGCAGGGTCATGATCCCCGCCGGCGTGCAAGAGCGCAGCGTAGGGGCGCGCAAGGCCAAGCGCCCGACATTATAGGGGTGAAAGCCATCCACGTCCTTGTCCACAGCGATGGCCTCGATGATGGTCTCGGGGTCGATGTGTGCCGGCAGCGGCAATTGCACGAGAATACCATCCACATCCGCGCGGGTATTGAGCTCGGCGATTTCTTCCAGCAAAAGCTCGACGGGACAGTGCTCGGGAAATTCACTCCCGAAGGAGCGGATACCGACCTGGCTGCAGCTGTCTTTTTTCTTGCGGACATAGATCCGCGAGGCAGGATTCTCTCCCACCAGTACCACGGCGAGACCGGGTGGCCGCCCGTAGCGCTCGGCAAAGGCACGGCTGCGATCCGCCGTCTGAGCCGACAGCTCTGCTGCCACCGCCTTTCCATCGATGATCCGGGCACTCATGCCAGCCCCCGCCGGGGTTCCCACGAGCTCCATGCGGGGATAATGCACATGATGATGGCCTGCCTTGTCTGGAAATGGGGCCCACGGGCCGCCGCTAAGCGCCTTATTCTTCGGGCCCCAGGGGGCCCTTGTCAAGGCGCCGCGCCATCAGCTCGCCACGGGTTCCTCGCCGGATCCGTCGCGAATTCTCAGACGTGAGGCCTCTGCCCGCTTGTCCTTGGCCAGGACCATGTACATGGCCGGCACCACGAAGAGCGAAAAGAGCGCGCCGATGGATAGACCCGTGAAGATCACCAGACCCATCTCCTGTCGCGCCACCGCTCCCGGACCCGTGGCCAGCACCAGGGGCAGTACACCCAGTACCATCGCCCCCGTCGTCATGAGAATCGGCCGTAGACGGATGCTCGAAGCCTTTTCCACGGCCTCGCGCTTGTCCAGACCCTCCTCCAACTGGATCTGATTGGCAAACTGCACGATCAGGATGCCCTGTTTGGCGATGAGCCCGATCAGGGTGATCAATCCTACCTCCGTGTAGATATTGATGGAGGCAAGTCCGAGGCTGATGAAGATCAGCGCGCCGCTGATGGACATGGGCACGGTGATCAGCACGATGAGCGGGTCGGTAAAGCTCTCGAACTGGGCGGCAAGCAGCAGGTAGATCAACAGAATGGCCAGGAAGAAGGTCAACAGCAGGCCGCCCGACTCCTGTACATACTCCCGAGACTGACTGGCATAGTTGATGGAGAAATCGCTGGGCATGATCTTCTCGGCCGCGGTCCGGAAGAAGTGCAGGGCCTGCCCCATGCTCACGCCCGGCTTGGGCACCGCCTGAATGGTGACGGAGTTGAGCTGATCGAACTGCGGCAGGAACTGGGGCTCGGTTTTGGTTTCCACCTGGACGATGGTGGACAGGGGGATCAGCGCGCCGCTGCCGGTGGTGATGTAGTAGTGCTTGAGTGCATTGGGATCGGCACGGAACTTGTCCGGTACCTGCGGAATGACCTTGTAGCTGCGACCTTCCATATCGAAGCGATTGACATAGTTGCCCCCCAGCAGCGGCTGCAGATCCTGAGCGATGGCTGCCATGCTGATGCCCAGATTGCCGGCAAGGCTGCGGTCGATCTTCAGCACGAGTTCCGGATTGTCGATGCGCAGATCCTTGGTGACGTAAAAGAACAAGCCACTCTTATAGGCCTCACCGATGACCTGCCCAGCCACCTTATCCAGCTGCGCGTAGCTGCCGGGGCTCTGCAGGACGAACTGCACCGGTAGACCGCCGGAGGAGCCAGGCAGGGGCGGTGGCAAGAAAGAAGCTACCTGCAGACCCGGGACCGCCTGCAGCGCTTTCTGCACCTTGGGCTGCAGCTCCATGGCCGTGGTGCTGCGGTCCCCCCAGGGCGTCATCCGCATGCCGGCAAAAAGGCTGTTGGAGCCGCCCCCGGCGCCCACAGAGATGCCTGTCACCATGAAGGTCGCGGCCTTCTCCGGATACTGGTCGAGGATCTTCAGGATTTCCTTGCCGTACTTCACGAGTTGCAGCGGCGTGATCGTCGGTCCGCCCGTGCCGGCATTGAAGATGACGCCCTGATCCTCCTGCGGCGCCAACTCCGATTTCGACGTGCTGTACAGGAAATAGATACTGCCAAAGACCACGGCGGCGAAGAGCATGGTCGCCGGCACAAAGTTCAGGGAACCACGTAGCAGGCGGTCGTAGAAGCGACGCAGCCCGTCGAAACGTTCATCGACGAAATGCTCGAACCCGTGTTCCTGCTTGTGCCGCAACACCTTGCTGGAAAGCATGGGCGAGAGGGTGAGGGCGACGACCATGGAGATCAGCACCGTCGCCACCAGAGTAAAGGCGAATTCACCGAAAAGGCTGCCCGTGAGCCCACCCATGAAGGCGATGGGCGCAAAGACGGCGATGAGGGTAGTGGACATGACGACGATGGCGCCGCCCAGCTCCCGTCCGGTCATCAAGGCCGCCTCGAAAGGCGATTTGCCCTCGTCGATGTGGCGATGGACGTTTTCGACGACGATGATGGCGTCGTCCACCACCAGACCGATGGCCAGGACGATGGCCAGGAGGGTCAAGAGATTGATGGTGAAGCCCAGCCCCCACATGATCAGGCCAGCACCGATGATGGACAGCGGTATGGCAACCCCGGGGACGATGACCGCCCGTAGGGAGCCCAGGGTCAGGAAGATGACCAGTACCACCACCGCCAGTGTGATACCGATGGTCAGCAGCACCTCATCCAGCGACGCCTTGATGAAGACGCTGGCGTCGTAGGGAATCGCCTCATGCATGCCCGGGGGTAGACTCTTATCCAATTCCTTGAGTGCAGCGCGGACCTTGCTCGCCACCGTCAGGGAGTTCGCCGACGGCGACTCCTGAATCCCGATGAAGGCACTGGGCTTGCCGTCAAAGAAGGCGTAGGAGGTATAGTCCTGGGCGCCCAGCTCCACGTGCGCGACATCCTTCAAGCGGATGAGGGTGTTTCCCTCGCGCTTGATCACCAGGTTTCGAAATTCCTTGACGTTGTTGAGATTGGTGGTGGCGACGATGGTGTTCTGCACCGTCTTGCCGCGCGTCTGACCCACGGCAGAGATGAAATCGTTGCTCTGCAGCGCCGATGACACCTGCGCCGCGCTCACCCCCAGGGCCGCCAGTTTCTGCGGATTCAGCCACACCCGCATGGCATAGGTGTTGCCATTGCCCGCACCGGGCGGCAGGATCTGTGCCTCACCCACGCCGGGAATGGTGGCCAGACGGGGCTGTGCCACGCGCAGTAGATAGTCCGTGATCTGCTGCTGACTGAGGGTATCGCTGTAGAAAGCGATGTACATGAGGTCCGTGGTGTTACCCACCGTGACATTGACCGTGGGCTGTTGGGCGCCGGCCGGCAACTGATTCGATACCTGCTGGATCTTGGCCAGGATGTTGGCCACGGCCGAGCTGGGTTCGGTGTTGAGGTCCATGTACACCGTGATGGTGGATTGCCCCTCAGAGCTGTTGGAGGTCATGTAATCGATGTGCGGAGCACTGGCGATGACCTTGCTCAGGCGGGTCGTGATGAAGCCCTGGATGGTACTGGGGCTGGCACCGGGATAGGGGGTGGTCACCGTCACCACGGTGTTCACCAGAGCCGGGTATTGGCGCACTGTCATCATCGTGTAGGCGTGCAGGCCCAGCAGGAAGATCACCAGACTCAGGGCGGTCGCCAGGACCGGCCGACGGACGAAGGTGTCGGTAAATTTCATGGCTCGGCCCTCAGGAGTCCGAATCGGCGTGGCGGACACTGACCATGCTGTCGTTGCTCAACTTCACCTGACCGGCCGTGACCACCAGATCCCCAGGTTTCAGTCCCTGCAGGATCTCCACCTGTCCATGCCGCTGCTCGCCGGGTTTGATGACCTGTTGGGTCGCCACCTGCACCGTCTTGCCATCCTTCTTTTCCGAATGGATGAGATAGACGTAATCGCCATAGGTGTTGTAGGACACGGCACTGACCGGAATGGTCAAGACCTTGCGCGCAACGTTCTGCACCACCTCCGCCTCGGCGAACATACCCGGGCGCAGGACGTGCTTGGGATTGGGTAAGGTCGCCTGCACAGCGATCTGGCGGGTGGCGCCATCCACCGCCGATCCCAAGGCCGTGATCTTGCCCTCGAAACTCTGACCTGGGGCGGCATCGCTGGTAACGCGGACGGGCGTGCCCACCTGCAGCCTCGGGAGGTCGCTCTGGGGCAGGGTAAAGTTCACGTAGAGAGGATCCCAGGACTGCAGGTCCACGATTTCCGTGCCGGGGGTCAGATACTGACCGAGATTGACCTTGCGGATTCCCAGATAGCCACTGAAGGGCGCCTTGATGGCCAGCTTGCCCAGGGTCGCCTCGTCGTTGCGGATGGCGGCCTGGGCCGTCGCGTAATTCGCCTTGGCGGTGTCCAGCTGGGACTCGCTCGCCGCGTGCGTCTCCATCAGCTTCTCCGTCCGGCGCAGATTGACCTCTGCCAGATGCAGATTGGCACGATCGGAAGCCAGTTGGGCCAGCTGATTGCTGTTGTCGATCTGGACGAGCAGGCTACCCTTCTTGACATACTGACCGGAGTGGAAATAGATGCCGGTAACATTCCCCGCTAACTGAGTGCTGATGGCCGTGCCCTCGGTGGCCGTCAGAGAGGCCACCGCCTGCAGGCGCGGATGCCATTCCCGTATCGTCGCTTTGGCCGCCTCCACACTGAAGGTGGGCGGCGGTATATGATCTATGGCCTTGTGCATCATGTAGTTGCCAAAGGCCTTGAAACCGAAGATCCCGCCAAAGAGGATGACGAGGACGAGGATGACGATGACGAAAGCTTTTTTCATGCTCAGTCTCCACGACCGGAAGAGTGGGGCTGGGAAGCCGATTCGGGACGATCCATTCAGGATTTACCGGCGACGTTCTGGGCCATATCACCGGAGTGCGCGGCGTAGGGCTCGGGCATATCGTTCTTCTGCGTCCACCAGCCACCACCCAGGGCGACCAAAAGGGCGGCCGTATCCTGATAGCGCTGGGATTGCGCCCGGATGACGGCGATTTTGGCGTTGTCGTACTGCACTTCCGCCGTCAACAGGCTGAGATAGTCCGTCGCCCCGGCCCGATAGCTGGATTCCGCGAGGCTCAGGGCGCTACGTGCCGAATCCAGTGCCGCTTCCTGAGCTTTCAGGGTCTCGGCATCGTGCTCCAGGGCCCGCAGTGCATTGGCTACCTGCTCGAAGGCGCCGAGAACGGTGCTGCGATATTGCTGGTAGACCACTTCATAGGCAGCTTTCGCCTGCGCTTCCTGAGCACGCAGCTTGCCACCCTCGAATATGGGCTGCGACAGACTTCCCACCAGGCTCCATATGCTGCTGATGGGGTTGAAAAAGAGGTTGGGGTTGCTGGCGGTATCGCCCAGTGCAGCGGTGAGCTTCACCGTCGGATAGAACTGCGCCCGCGCCTCGCCGATGGTGGCGTTGGCCGCCTGCATCTGGGCGATGGCCGCCTGAATATCGGGACGCTGCTTGAGCAGCTGCGAAGACAGGCTCACAGGAATCTTCTCGGGGAGGTGCAGGTCGCTCAGTTGAAAGTCGGGCACTTTGGCCTCTGCCGGGAACTGCCCCACCAGCACCGCCAGCTGGTGGCGATAGACCGCCAGTTGCTGTTCCAGCGGTGGCAAGGTCGCCATCTCCGAAGAGAGCTGGCTGCGCTGATTGACCACGCTCAGGTAGGTGATGGCGCCGGCCCGATACTGGTTTTCGGTCAGCTGCAGGAGCTTCTGTTCCTGCGCGATGATCGCCTTCGTTGCCGCAATCTGGGCCTGCGTTGCCGCGACATTGACGGCAGCGGTGACGATATTGCCCGTCAGGGCCAGGCGTGCCGCCTGCAGCTCCCACTGCTGGTAATGCACCAGAGCTTCGCTGTTACGGTAGACCAGACGATTCACCCCAAAGATGTCGGGATAGTAACTGACATTGAGGCTGCCGGTGATCAGCGAGTAACGGAAGCCGCCATTCTTACCGCCAAAAGCAGCGGAAGAGGCCTTCTGCCGCTGCGCCGCCAGACTGCCCGAAACCTGAGGATAGAAGATGCTGGCGTTCTCACGTGCAACCGCTCGCGCTTCTTCCAATTGCGCCTGGGCCTGCGCCACGGTCGGGCTATTCTTCAGGCCCGTGGCGATGAGGGTATCCAAAGCTCTTGAGTGGAAGAGGGTCCACCACTCTTGATCAAGATCTCGACCGTACTCCAGGGTTTGAGCCTGTCCGGCTGGGCCTGGTGCTGAGGCGGTCTTTTCGGGGCTCGGGCTCGCCGTGTAGGGTACCCGATCCGAAGGGCTGGGGGGTATCCGTAGGGCCGGTTCGAAGCTACAGCCGCCGAGGGCTGCAGCGAGCCCAGCGGCGCCGAGGGCTGCCAGTGTCGATTTTCGGAGACTATACAAAGTTGACCCCCATCCAGGGCTGGACCGACCGTTCGGTATAATGACCGCGCGACCACCCGCTGTCAATACAGAGCTGCCTTGAAAGTGCTCCTAGCCTCTTGAATTCCGACAGGGTTACCCGCATCATGCAACGTATCTTAACCTTCTCGGGAGGAGCGTATGAAACTTCGCGAAGTCTTGCTCGCGCTGGGTATCGGTCTCACGATGGTGACCGGAATTGCCTACGCCGAGCCTAGCGTAACCCAGGTAACCCAAGCCATCCAGTCCGGCCGGCTGGATCAGGCCGAAAGCATGATCCAAGAGGTGTTGGCCAAACATCCCAATTCGGCCGAGGCTTACTACCTGGAGTCGCGCGTACTTGCGCGCCAGGGCCAATGGACCGCCGCTGGCCAAGCCCTGCACCGAGCCGAATCCCTGGCGCCCGCCATGCCCTTTGTGGCGCCCAAGGTCCTCGCCCAATATCGGGCTGAGCTCAAGAAGCACGGTGCTCTGGTTGCTGGGGCTGCATCTGCGCCGGCGGCTGCCAGGCAGGGTAGCGGGGTGGGTCGCGCTCTGGCCTACTTCCTGGGGCTGGTCTTCGTCATTGCCGCCATCGTCTGGTTCATGCGGCGCCGCCGGCAGCAGCAGGTCCTCATGACCCCTAACAACGGCGCGCCTGGATTTGGTAGCCCCTACGGCCCTAACTACGGACCCGGCATGGGTCCCAATCCTGGCGGGATGCCCGGCGGCGTCGCCCCCATGGCAGGGCCGGGAATGGGGTCTGGACTCGCCTCCGGACTTGCCACCGGCCTGGGAATCGGCGCCGGTGTTGCCGCGGGCTCAGCCTTGGCCAACGGTCTCTTTCACCACGGCGACGGCGGCGAAGCATCCGCGCCCGTGGGCGATAACAGCGACCTTGGTCTCCTGAACAACAACTGGGACGATTCCAGTCAAGTCGCCAACAACGACGATTTCGGCCTGGACGACGGTGGGAGCGACTGGGGCTAGGATTGACCATGCTGGCCGCTCTTGCTAGTATGCGCGGCTCGAAGCGCTCGTAGCTCAGCTGGATAGAGCAACTGACTACGAATCAGTAGGTCGGGAGTTCGAATCTCTCCGAGCGCACCAATCAAAGC
>NZ_JAGDWX010000014.1:18155-20715 GCF_023256195.1 Acidithiobacillus sp. | reverse complement strand
ACGGCTATGCCCAGATCACCGGCAGTAATCAGTTTGGTACCCACGGTCCCGAGGGTCTTATCTTTGGCGCCCACCGTGTCCGTTTGGGCGTGAAGGGTGAGGCAGTGCCCGGCGTGACCTATAACTTCCAGTACAAGTGGGACGGTGCCTATTTGAGCAGCCCCCTGAACACCACCTTGGGTCTGACTGGAGTCCCTGGATCCAGTTCCGGTGTGCAGGAAGCGGAAATCAACTTCGGCTTCATCCCGGCCTTGCAGTTGGAGGTGGGTAAGTTCCGCGTGCCCGTCGGCATGGAGCGCACCCAGTTCAGCGGCAATAACCTGTGGTTCATCCAGCGTTCCATGAACCAGTCCCTGGGCGCCAATCGGAGCGCGGGTGCTGCCTTCCACAGTCCCGATGTCATGGGCACGGGCCTCTACTACAAGCTCGGTGTCTTCGACAACCACTCCTTGAATGGCAACAACGCGTTTAATTCCGGGAACGTGTCTAGTCCTTTCGGTGCCGGGCAGAGTGGTGTGGGCATGCCGACGGTGGGGGGTGTGCTGTCCAACGGTAGCGGTCACTATCTCTTCGCCGGTATGGTGGGTTATAAGCTCAATCCGCTTCTCAACGTCGAAATCTCTGGCGCTCGGGCCGATGCCTCCAACTTCGAGAAGTACAGTGGTTTCGCCGCCTCCAAGAACATCACGGCTTGGAACGTGGGTGCGCGCGGCGGTTTGATGGGCCTGAAGTACATGGCCGAGTACAGTGCCGATGTCAGTCCCAACGGTATCGAGGGCGCCCGCACGCAGGATTGGTACGTGGCTTTGGCGGCCAACCTGCATGAGATGACCCTTACCCCTGACTGGTTGGACCTTGAGCCTGCCGTGCGTTTCGAGAAGTATCGCTACGTCAGCAACCAGACCGGAGAGGATGCCACGCTGGCGAATACCACCATCGGTCTGAACTACTACGTCAACCCCAACAATCCGCACGCCGCGGAGGTGCAGTTGAACTACGTGGTACCGACGCAGACCGCTTACTGGCGCGCCCACCAGGTCGCTCCGGTCAACGGCTACATCTACAACACCCTGGCCCTGCAGTTCCAGGCAGGCTTCTAAAGCGCTCGCACAGAAGCGTTGGGTGTAATCCGGGTGCGCCAGCACCCGAGGCCGCTCCCCACGGGGAGCGGTTTTCTTTTGTCCCATCCCTTGTTCTGCCGGCGTCGACTGGAGTCGTCGTCGATGCTGGGTTATATTCCTTCTAGAATTTTGTCGTTCACCAAGGTGGGGAAGATATGTGCCTCGGTCGTAACATCGCGGTCGGCGTGAAGGCGGATCCACGCTGGCTGCCGCTTCCCCTGCCGCAGGGTGGAGCCGCTCTCTAATCCATGGTCGAGGACCAGAAATTTCAGCCTCTGCGGGATTTCCTGCCGAGTCGCGCCGGGCTACATCTGGTCGATTTCCAGAATGTTTTTCTGGGAGCTACGGAGAAGTATGCCCTGCGTGAGCCCCGGGATCTCTGTCGGGATGTTCCTGCCGATGCCATCCTCTTTTCCGCGGATCCCGAGGACGATGGCCGGAGTTATCTTTTTACCCGTTGTGAGGATACCGGACTCTTTTTCCTGCCCGTGCAGGAACTCTCCGATGCCTTGGATGGCCAGGCTCTCGCCTTCGTCGACGGTCACACCCACATCTCCACCTTCTTTGCGGAGATCATGGGTGGTGGCGGTAATCTTGTGCGGATGGCCTTGCCGCATCTGGTGTACTGGCGCAAAAAGCGCTTCCGCACCCGCCTGACACTGGATCATCGGATGGTTCTGGGTCGCCGCGATGGCAAGACGGCGCAGACTCGGCTCATCAATTTCAGCACCGGCGGTGTCGGTTTCCTCACGGATATCGGCGATCTCCAGCCTGGCGAACTGGTCCTGATGATCATGGACCTTGCGGCCTGCGGTCCGTGGGAGGTCACCGGTGTCATCGTCCGCACCGAGCCCAATCTCGACGCGCAGCACCGCGTCTATGCCGCTGCGCGCTTCCAGCTGTTGCGCACACAGCAGATAGAGCTCGAGCGCATCTATCGGTGTCTGGGCGGTTTCGGCCCAAGTCGATCTCCAAATCTCGAGGAATCAGCGCAACCAGCTACCATCTTTGCTCCCCTACCGAGGGTATCGACCGCGGTAGCTCCAGAGCCTGCGCAGCCTCCGACCACGCCCGTAGCGCAGGAGTCTGCGGAGCCCATGGAAGCTTCGCGCGCCACGACGAGTGGTCCGAAGGAGCCGACGCCGTCGACCCTTGCACTGCGCCGTGCCGGTGCAGCGCCGACACACCCTGAGCGGGAGGCCGTCCAGGATCGGAAGGCTTCGGACCCGTCGGAAGCCGATTCGGGATCGGATCAAGACAGTCAAAACGGCCAGCCCGCGCGAGTGCTCTCCGCTCGCCTTTCCATGCAAGGTGTCTATCAGGTCAACTTCTCCGCCACGGCGACGGCAGCGCCGGATACCCCCGCCGTGCTGCTGGAACCGGAGCAAGATTCTGAATTATCCTTGCAATTCGAAAATACGTGGCAACCATCTGCAGAG
>NZ_JAGDWX010000014.1:0-18055 GCF_023256195.1 Acidithiobacillus sp. | reverse complement strand
CCAGAGCCAGAGCCAGAGCCAGAGCCAGAGCCAGAGCCAGAGCCAGAGCCAGAGCCAGAGCGGCCCTTGTGGTATTCGGCGGTCGAAGGTTCTGAACCGCTGCAGCCGGCAGAGGCGCACGAGGATCGGGCAGAAGGAGTCCGCCCGGCATCGTTATACAGGAATATGGAGCTCCCGAACGATCACGACAGCAGCGAGGAAGGCATGAGCGAGACAGAGCACAACGGATGGCAGCAGCATGGCCCTATGGGACAAGAGGGAACGGATCGATCCGCGGAGCATCAGGGTTTCTCAGGCTCTGAGGCGCATGTCAATCCAAGTCCGGTTGCCTCCATGGGAGTGCCCACGCCTTTTGAAAGACAGGGTGGCGCGCTCATGACCGAGCTTGCTCAGGCACTCATCCTGAAGGGCAGCCTACAGTCGCAGGCATTGGGTCGCAGGGCGGCTCTCGCCGACTTTGACCAGGCCGCTACCCTGCTGCAACGCGCGGCGGAGGCCTCGGCCACTCCCAGCCCATTGCCCATTCAGGACAGTCTGGTGCGCCTACACCTTGCCGCAGCACGTACCTTGTGCGAGCTCGGTCGACTGGACGAGGCCAAGGCGCGGTTGAGCCAAGCTCTGACGCTTCTGGATGGCCAGAATGGGGCTGCCCTCGCGGATTTGCCGGAATGGCGCCAGCACCGGGCGGAAATCCTGACCCTGCGCGCGCGGCTGCAAAGCGAGGCTGATCCCGAGGCGGCTGCTGAAGACTACCGCAAGGCCATTGCCAGCCTCGCCGACCTTGCGACGGAGCTGGGTGAAGAGTGTAGTCCAACACTGCGTCTGCGGTGGTCAGAGGCTGAGATCGGATTGGCACAGATCTATCTTGACCAAAACCAGACGACTGGAGCCCAGCAATCGGTCACGGCGTCCTTGTCTGCGCTGGCGCTGGATAAGCTGGAACCGGAGTCCCGCGAACTGCCGGATTGGCGCTTGCAGGAGCTTGTGATCGATCTCAGTCGCTGTCAGATCGAACTGTGTCAGGGTATGGCGCGTTCGGCCCTCGACACCCTTCGGCAGATGAACGGCAGACTGGAACAGCTCCAGGGCATCGCAGGACAGGTGCTAGATGCCCGGCTGGTGGAGTTGCAGGCAGGCTACGCAGTGGCACTGGCGCAGGCCGCCGATCTTCTCGGCCGTCCCAGCGAGTCGCAGCCTATCCTCCACGATCTGCTCTCTGCGCTGGACGATATCCAGGGACGTTACGCGGAAGATTTCGGACCCTGGCTCCGCCGCGGCCTGGCGCGGATGCACTACCGCTGGGCTCTCCTCGAATTTGGCCGGGGCCATCTGCAGGCGGCTCAGGAAGCCTGCTCCCAGAGTCTTGCCACCCTGGAGGATATCGCGCGCAACGACGCGTTCGCCCAGTTCACGGGTCTGCGCCGGGATCGTGCCGAAAGTCATATCCTGCTGGCAAAGATTCACGCCGCTCGCGGTGCTCACGATTTGGCCATGGAGTCCCTGAATCGGGCCTTGGTCTTGCAGCAGTAAAGACGCCTCTGTGGGCGGGCCGGTAAGCCTTGTGCGGCGCTGGGTTGAGCTCCGTCGCTCAGGGCCTGGCCCAGAATACCTCCAGGGTACCGTCGCTGGTAAAACGGTACAGCCCGTCCACGTAGCCCAAGGCGAACAAAGCGAGGGCGTTGTCGTAGTAGTGTGGACCGAAGCGGTTCTCCGTGCTGTTCCAGGCGGAGTAGAGCTGGATGGAGACCTTTTTTGCCGCCGTGCCATCACCGCGCTGCTCCAGGTAGGGCAGGAGTGCAGCCGCAAAGCCCGGTGGACCGCGGCCCGTGCCTTTACCGTCCAGAGTGTTGACCCACTCTGGTATGGGCGCCCCCTTGTCCAGTAGCTTTGCCATTCCTCGGAGGGAGTGCTGGAGGGCGCGACTGACGGCGTTGTTGGCGCTCATCCCGGTCCACAGGTAGCAGCGGATGGCGTTGTAACCGCCGTCAGGGCCCTGGGGAGCGACGCCGAAGCCTCTGGGCTCCAGCACGAACCAGTCGGGGGCGAAACCGCGGGGAGCGGCGACCGCCAATAGCCGCGGCAGGCTTGCATACAACGCAGACCAGGGCCCCTGTGGATCCGCTCTCGCGAGTCCCGCAAGCAGAAATGGGGGAGAGTAGCTCGGGTTGACGATGAGCCTCCCATCTTCCCGCCAGTACGGCCCGTCGCCTGGGAGGAGAACGGGCCCCCAACCGCTCAAGCGGACGATCTCGTGCCGCTCTATCTGTCGCAACAGCGCCTGTGCAATGTCTGCGTAGTGTGGATCGTGCCAGAGCCGGGCTGCGGACAGCAGAGTGTAGGCCAGCCAGAGGTCGGCATCGCTGGCGGACTCTGAACTCAGGGGGCCCCATTGACCGTCTCCGGCGCGTCCCCACCGCCACACCGGTAGGTGCGCCGATAGATTCCCGCGGGCGAGGTTGTTCTGGGTCCACCACAGGATCCGGTCGAACAATCGACGATCGTTGGCCACCAGCGCGAAGAAGAGGCTATAGGCCTGGCCTTCGGAAGTGGAAATACCGCCGTCGTGGGGATCGATGACACGACCTTGTCCATCGATATAGTGGCTTTGAAAGCCTTGCCAGAGATTGGTCCAGGTGGGTGGTCCGGCCTCGGCCCCCGCTGCGCGGCCGAGCAGCACAGCTACCAGCAGACCGCACGCAAGAGCGCGGCGGCAGTGATCAAAAGCCCTTGCTGAAAGATAAACCAGCGTAGCCACTGTCGGCCAGGCCCGATTGAAAGCTCACTCCGCCGGCAAGTCCCAGTTGCCAGCCGGAAAAGGGCCCGATGTCCACAAACAGCCCCACCTGGTGGATCCGGTAGTTCTGCCCCCCCTGAACGATCCCCTCCGGACCCAAGGTAAGTTCGGGACTCAGGCGCCACTTACCTCGCCAATCCGTCCAGAAGGACTGCTGGCCAAAACTGTAACTGTCGATGCCCGCCAGCGACCATTGCGGGCTCAGGCGGAGGTCCCACTGCAATTGCGGGGTGAAGGTCCAGACCGCCCCCTGGGGCTTGGGGCGCGCTGCTCCGGGTACCTCACTGGGCTGGGCGTTGAAGTCGGCGTAACCCACGGCGCCGGAAAGACCCCAATGCAGGTCACCCAGTGCGCTCGCATAGCCGATACCGATATTGCCACCAGGCGCCTGCGTCGTGACGGTCTGGGCGGGGAAACCCGTCGTGTAACGATAGCTGAGGTAGTTGATGAAACCGGAAACAAACCAGCCTTGTCCCAGACGTGCACCGGGCAGGGGCTGCAATCCGCCGAGATAGCTGTAGTTGCTGTAGGCTCCCCATTGCGTGCCACCGAGCAGGAGGGTATCGGACCCGGCTTGCACAGGTCCTGGCAAAGCCCAGAAAGCGGCAAGTGCCAGAGCCAGATGGGAGACGTGGCGGCGCAGCGACATAAAACAGGCTCCTCATCAAATCCAGAAGGGGTAGGGTGCCATGCGGCGAGGGGGCATGCCGTGTCGCGGGTGAATATACCAGCGCCGCGGATCTTCCACATCCCTGTGCCAGTCCCCCTGAGCAACGCGGAAACGGAAAGTCTGCGCGTAACCCGGAGGTGTGGACGCTGCCGGCATGGGAATGGTCTGCGCGGATATGCCGGGCTCGGTGTCCGCGGTAGCGTCGCCTGGCTCTGTCGTCTCGGTTACCGGTGCGGTGAGGGAACGCAGATTTTCCGCTGCCGTAGACTGGTCTTCCAGAGCCTGCGTGCGTTGGCGCCGCAGCGCGTACTGGCGCAAGGCGTAGCGTGTGGCCAGCATGAACAGGAGTCCGAAGAACAGGAGGACGGCGAGGCTGATCCACGGATGGCGAGAAATCCAGAGGGCCAGGCCGCCACGCACGCCGAAGGTACGAAACGGCGTCTCGCTCATCCCCAGGGTAAAGACCCGATCGCTGCCGATGTGCCACCAGGCCAGGCTGCCTTTGAGCTGTGCCCAGGGACCATACTGGATGAGGTTCTGGGTAGCCTCGCGGAGTTTCTGGGGATCGCTCGCCGTAAGCAGGACATGGGTCCGACCCCCGTCGTGCCAGATACGCAGAAAAGCCAGATCGGCACGGTGATCGGCGTCCCAGAGTATTTTGGCGTGTGCCCATTCGATCGGCACCGGCTCGTGCAGCAGCGAGAGCAGACCGTGTTTCGGTCGCTCGTACGCGACGCCAGGCTTCTGCTGGAACAGTGCCTCCTCACCGCCGGGTATCTTGGTCCAGGCATCCTTTCCTTGCAGATTCCCGACGTAGATATCGGCGTCCGGCAGGGGGTCTGCCTGGGCGACAAACCGAACCGGCAGGGCGCGTCCGGCTGCCTGCGAGAGCTTGCCGAGCAGCGTCATGGCCGCCGAGACATTAGCGTCGCTCATGCTCGAGCCCTGCACCGTCAGCTCGTCCCCTTGCCGTGTATTGAAGGGGTAGGCTTTATACGCGAGGGGTGCGAGGTCTGGCTGACGCGAGCGCAACCCGCCCCCCATCCACTGAAAGACGGAGTCGCCATAGACGGTGACCCAGAGATTACCGAGGAAGAAAGGTCGACAGTCGCCTCCATTGCTCTGGGGTACCAGCACCGGTTCCAGTTGGACGTCGTTCCAGCCAGGGTGCAGGACGGTGGGCGGGAGGGTGACGGTGTAGTCGGCATAGCGCCCACCCTGAGGATTGTTCAGTGGAATGGAGTCCAGCGCGCTGCCATTGACGATCACATTGAGCGCGGACTGCGGCGACATGCCCGCGGCGTAGGCCAGGTGTAGGCGCAGTTGCGCCTTGCGCTGCCAGCCGCCGTTCCAGAGGCGCAGAGTGAGCGGTTCCGGGTCATAGCCGGTGCGGGTCTGTGTGCCGAAGCCCAGACCGCTCAGGGCGTAGGCATTTTGAGAGAATTCCGCGGTACTCTCCGGTGGCAGTGTTTTCTCTGCCGAGGGAAAGCGAGCACTACGCACACTGGCTTCGTCCAGCGGGGGCCAGAGCACGGCCGGATGAGCGAAGGCCCTGGCGAGGTCTACCAAGGCTTTCCCTTCGCCGATGAGGGCCACACCCAGGTGCCGCGGATGTCCGGGCCAGCGCAGGATACGTAGGGTCGGCAGGGCGGTGCTGGTCTGTACCTGCGCCGATCGCAGCAGCGGCTCCAGAGTTTTTGCACTGCCCACGAACAGGGCCGTCTTCGTGGTATCTGCCGGTACCTGTAGCCAGGCCTGCAGGCGCTCCGCGCTGAAGCTCTGCGCCTGTACCTCCAGCGGAAGGTACTGATAGCGCAGTGCCGCTCCTTCCACCGCCAAAGCGGTGGCCTCCCAATCGCTGGCGCTCGCGCTCCTCGCGAAGAAAAGCGCGAGCCGTCCCTCGTCGCTCGTCTGCGCGGGGTCGAAAATCTGGGCTAGATCGGCGAGATTCGGTTCCCAGGCCACTGGCGACAGGGTCAGGGCAAGGCTCGACTCCTGCAGTTGGATCTGACTCCAAATCTGGCCCGCCATGGGGTATTCGCAGTGGGATGCGTAATGTTGTGCCGCCCGCAACTGGATCGTGTTGAAACCGGGGTGGAACAGGGATCCTGGCAAGGCAAGTTTCTGCTCCAGGGGACCTTGACTGCCGGCGAGGGAAAACTGGCCCGCCACCTGACCATTGACGAGCACTACCATCCAGGACTGCGAATCGAGAGCAGCGGAGGGGATCACGTGCAGCTTGAGCTCGGCCCCGAGGACTTTCTGTCCGTATCCCATGGGCACGGGGACGTCGAGGTGGGCGTCGGTGTATCGCAGGGTCATCTGCGTACGCCCTCCGAGAAAGTAGGCAAGAGAATGCTGCACGCGCTGACCACCCGGAGTGCTGCTTGAGTCCGGCGCCGCGAGGGGCCGATTCGTAGAGCCAGGGGCATCCGCGGCGATCAAAATCGTCGGGCTGATACCGACCCAAAGCGCCAAAAGCAGCGCCAGGACACGTGCCAGCGTGCCGCGCCTCCGTGGAAAGTTCATGCAAGCTCCTTGGTCTTTCGGCGGTGGAGCAGCCCACTCCAGGCGCGGGAAGCCCGTTC
This sequence comes from Acidithiobacillus sp., assembly GCF_023256195.1. Taxonomy (GTDB): domain Bacteria; phylum Pseudomonadota; class Gammaproteobacteria; order Acidithiobacillales; family Acidithiobacillaceae; genus Acidithiobacillus_A. Next base: position 12,003 of record NZ_JAGDWX010000014.1, on the reverse strand, counting down.
CCACATATGTCGCAGCTGCCACCCTATATTCTTGGATCCTTCGGTCAGGGCAAGCACGGCGATGTGAGCCAAAGCACCCAGGATACTCTTGCCCTGATGGCGGCGATCCAGATTGTCCTGCAGGTGGGCGCTATCGCCAAAGGCCAGATCGACGGTGTAGCGTTCGTCACGGATGTCCGCGAATCGGTAGGCGAGGCCGAGGTGCAGGCTTTGGCGGTCGTTGCGCCACTGTCGATTTTCGATGCGTGCTCCAAGTGTCTTGCCATCGGCGAAGGCGAGGGACAGAGTGGCGGCCTCACGAAAGAGGGCGAGAACCCGCCGTCGGTCGCTGGCGTCCAGCCTGGGAAAGCGCAGTTCCAGACCGATGCCCAGACGGGAACCGTCCACGGCGTGGGCCCGAAAATGCCGCCCGTCTATGTAAAGGTCGATCTCCTCGTCGAGCGAGGCCCGAGGTTCACTGCGCCGCTGAGGTTTTTCGTATAGGACACCCAGGGCGGCGAGGATGAACAGAAGGTCCAGAATGGCCCAGATCATCACAAAGACGATAGCTCCGTGCATCCACGGATAGGCCTGCCAGCGCCACACCCCGCCAACGAGGCTCGCCGCAGTCATCGCCAACAAAAGATAGAAGGGTCCGGACAGGGAAGAAATGAAATGACTGTCCAGGCGCTCGCCTTTGGGGGTCACCTGGAAGGAAGGCGAGCGCGGACGCCTCAGGACCCGGAAGATCCCTTGGCTGACGTAGACGCTCTGGATGGTTTCGTATATCTGCGAGATGAAGGGCCAGCGTACCTCGCGGTAATAGAACTGGGTGCTCACCAGCGAGGCCAGGTAATAGGGACCGGCATAGGCCAGCAACTGACCGGCTGTGGTATCGCACAGGTCCAGGCCAAAGATGAGATAGGCCGGGGGGGCAAAAAACAAAAGCAGGCGGGCTACGGCAAAACCCCAATAGGTCGCAAAGTTGGTGTACAGCAGCCGTTGCACAAAGTGCAGATTCTTCTGCAGCCAAGGATTTTTCAGGAGAAATATCTGCAGCATCCCTTGGCCCCAGCGTACGCGCTGAACGATGAGACCCGAGTAGGTTTCGGGCTGCAGTCCAGATACCATGGGCCGGTTCAGGTAAGCCGTGCGGTATCCCAAGCCGATGGCATCCAGGGTGGTTTCGGCATCCTCCGTGATGGTCTGACCGGCAATACCACCGACACGGTCCAAGGCCTCGCGCCGCAGCACGGCCGCCGATCCGCAGAAAAAGGAGGTCCCCCAGAAGTCCAGCCCCGGCTGCATGACGGTATAGAAAAGCTCGTTTTCTGCTGGCGTCTCGCTGAAGATCTTGAGATTGCGTTCCACGGGATCTGGTGTAACAAAGTTGTGCGGCGTCTGCAGCAAAAAGAGCTTGGGATCGTTCTTGAAGAACGGTACGGTATTCACCAGAAAATCGCGTGTGGGAATATGATCGCAGTCGAGGATCAGCACCAGCGTGCCATGGGTCTTGGTCAGGGCGTGGTTCAGATTCCCGGCCTTGGCGTGTTCGTTGCGGGCGCGGGTGAGGTAGTGGGCCCCCAATTCTGCCGCCATCGCTTGCAGCTCCCGCGCGCGCTGTCGCGCAGCATTGGCCTTGACGGGATCTTTGTCGTTGCGTTTCTGGTCCGTGCCGCCGTCGTCCAGAATCCAGACGGTGAATCGGTCTTTGGGGTACTGCATCTGTGTCGCAGCGATGATGGTCGGTCGCAGTACCGAGGGGTCTTCATTGTAGGTCGGTACAAAGACGTCCACCGTCGGCAATGTCGGATCCTCGAGATCGCAGGACGGAGGGGTTCTGTTGAGAGGTTGGGCGTTGATGAAATGGCCAAAAACAAAGGTGACGAAGCCGTAGATCTCAACGGCGAACAAAAGCAGTCCCGCGAGGCTGGAAGCCAGTCCGTAACCAAAAGGGAGGGTCTCGGTAGCCCGCCAGTAGAAGTAGCGCAAACCCAAGGCGAGACTCGTGAACACCAGGAAAAACCTGAGCCAAGGGAGCACGGACGAGTCCTTGGGCAAACGAAGACGCCAGAAGTAGCTGAGGGACAAGGCGCCCAGCAGGGCGAAGGCGATGGTGGTCTGACTGTCCTCGGATAGGGGCAGACTGACGAATACGGCCAAAGGAAACAGGCTCAACAGCCACCAGAAGCCAACACGCCAAGGGCTCGCCGACGCCTGTGACGCGGGCGAATGCTCCCTGCGCGCAATCGTCATGACGCCGTCAGCCTGTCGCAATCCGCCACCAATGGGGCGCATGCCCTACGGTCGTGCCGGCTATTCGCCTGGTCCTTGCCTACCCGAATCTTAATCTTCGCCCCCATCCGACGCCGATCTGCGCCGCGGACTCACCACCCGCTGCGTCCCGAATCCGCCCAAAGGTCCTCATCGAGTTCTTGGTGCCCCGAGCGCGAATCGAACGCGCGACCTACCGCTTAGGAGGCGGTTGCTCTATCCACTGAGCTATCGAGGCTCAGGACGGATTCTAGCAGGCTTTTCATCGCGATAGAAAGGAATGGGCCGAGACTTACAGCGTCAGCGCGACGAAGGCGGCGTAGAGCAGACCGAAGACAAGGAATTGCCCGGAGCGTAAGGCCCGTCCAGAGCGGATCAGCCAGGCGAGATACAGGGCCGCCAGCAAGGTGACGGTCGCGGTCACGAGCACTGGGCCGGACGGGCGCCAGTCCGTGAGGGCTATGCCGAGAGCCGGTAAGAGCGATCCTTGGAAGACCATGGCGCCGGTGATGTTGCCGAAGGCCAGGGTGTCCTTGCCCCGCCGGATCCAGAGGATGCTATTGATTTTTTCCGGTAATTCCGTGGCCAGCGGCACGATGAGCATGGACAGGACCAAGGCAGAGATTCCCAGCCAGTGGGACAGATGTTCGACCCCGCGCACGAAGAGCTCCGCACCGAGGACGATGGCGACCAGACCCAGGGCAAGTTGCAGGATGATGCTGGCGAAGCGCTCTCCGAGGCCAAGGCGCCGCAGATAGAGCGGCGCACCGGCCTCGGTATCGTGGCCATCGGCCACGAGGGCGGCAGAGGCGCGCATGGTCTGCAAGACGTAGAGGAAGTAGCACAGAACGAGGACGATGGCGACGGCCACCCGCGCGAGGCCCCACTGACCAGGCAGGAACAATGCACCTACAGCGAGGCCAAAGCAGAGAAGAAACCAGGAGCTGTCCCGTCGCAGGCCGCTTTTCTCGGGTTGCAGTGTGCCCTTCCAGCCGCGCCTGCCGGCAGCGAACATGGCCATGAGGAACAACGCAAGGGTAGAGAGCATCAGCGGTGCTCCGAGGATCGCCCCGACGCCCACGTCGGCACCGAGGGCGGCGTTACCACTGGCAGCGCCGGCGAGGATGGCAACGATGGGTACCATCGTCTCGGGCAATGCCGTACCTACAGCGGCAAAGACGGAGCCTGTGACTCCCTCCGATATGCCCATGCGCTCGCCGAGATGTTCCAGGGCGTTGGTAAAGAGCTCTGCCCCAAGGAGAATGATCAGCAGGGCCGCCAGCAGTAGCACGAAGTCCAAGGAACGCTCCCGAAACGGTGTGGGGTGAAGACGTTTATGGCCGCATCATTGCCGATCCGCTCCGCCATGACAATACCGAGGTCCTGGTCGCCGCAATCCCTGTAAGACGCCCGTCGCGATGGTCGCGGTTTTGCGCTACCATGCTCAGGCCATGGAAAAGGCGGGATGGATCATGCTGGAGTTGTGCAGCTTCTTCGATCGCAAGATCTTCTACATCGAGGGTGGTACCGATACGCCGGCCGTGTTCTACATCGCCGACCGCGACGCCGGCGGTATCCTCGTCAATGCCCCACGCCACGATCCCGAGCTGCAGGCCCAACTGGAGCAGTTGGGACCCCTGAACGTACTCTTCCTGCCCAGCCGCTTCGGCGCCCAGGACCTGGATGCCTGGCGATCGGCCGGTGCGCGCCTGGTGGCGCAGCCGGCAGAGGCGCGCAGTCTTGGCATCGACCTGGACGTGCCCCTGGACAGCAAACTGCGACTGACTCGCACCATCGACTTTCTGCCCATGGCGGGGCGGACCGCCGGTAGCTGTGCGCTGCGGTTGCGCAACAAGCCGGGAGTCGTGTTCTTCGGTCCGATCCTTGAAAACGACGAGGCCGATGCCTGGCCGACACTCATCCCCCACGCCGACGATCAGTCCTGGGAAAATCGGCTCTTCGGCAGTCTGGGATTACAGGATATTGCGTTCGAGTACGCCTTTACCGACCGCTTTCAGCCCCAGCGCAGCCCCTACGGTCCGGGTGCGGATCGAGCCATCGCCGCGCGCCTGGCCGCATTGCTGGAAGACTAGACGAATGGCCGCGCTGCCGTTTTGAGTCGAGATCGCGTATAGTGCCGACCGAATTCCTCCTCAGGGACAGGTGTTTTTCATGGGTACCGAGACTGCGCTGACTTTTTCCGACTTCGCCCTCGCCGAGCCTTTGCAGCGGGCGGTGCGAGAGATTGGCTACGAACAACCTTCACCCATCCAGTCTCAGAGCATCCCACCGCTGCTGGAGGGACGTGATGTGATCGGTCTCGCCCAGACTGGCACCGGCAAGACCGCGGCCTTTGCCCTGCCGCTTTTGAGTCGCGTGGATCTGTCCCTGCGCTTTCCCCAGGTTTTGGTGCTGGCACCCACGCGCGAGCTGGCCATTCAGGTGGCAGAAGCCATGCAGAGCTACGCCAAGTTTCTGCCGGGTTTTCACGTGCTGCCCATCTACGGCGGCCAGTCCATGGGCCTACAACTCAAGCAGTTGCAGCGTGGCGTTCAGGTGGTCGTCGGTACGCCGGGACGTATACAGGACCACCTGCGGCGCGAGACTCTGAAGCTCGATCGCTTGCGGGCAGTGGTCTTGGATGAGGCCGACGAAATGCTGCGCATGGGCTTCATCGATGCCGTGGAGGACATCCTCAAGCACACCCCAGCGGAGCGTCAGGTGGCCCTCTTCTCGGCCACCATGCCCGAGGCCATCCGTCGTATCGCCCGTACCTACCTGCGCGATCCCTTGGAAATCCGCATCAAAAGTACTACCAGCACCGTGGCGGCCATTCGCCAGCGCTACTGGTTGGTGAGCGGCACCCACAAGCTCGATGCCCTCACCCGTATCCTTGAGGTGGAAGACAGCAACGCCTGGATCGTCTTTGTTCGCACCAAGACCGCTACGGTAGAACTGGCGGAGCGCCTCGAGGCACGCGGCTACGCCTGCGGCGCCCTCAATGGCGACATGACCCAGGCCATGCGCGAACAGACCGTCGAGCGGGTCAAATCCGGTAGTCTCGACATCGTGGTCGCCACCGATGTGGCCGCCCGCGGTCTGGATGTGGAGCGGATCACCCACGTCATCAACTACGATATTCCCAACGACACCGAGGCTTATATCCACCGTATCGGGCGCACGGGGCGCGCCGGGCGCAAGGGCGAGGCCATCCTGTTCGTGGCGCCACGCGAGCGCTACCTGTTGAAGGCGATCGAGCGGGCCACGGGCCAGCCCATCGAGCCCATGCACCTGCCGAGTCTGGAGGACGTCGCCGACCGGCGCACGACCCAGTTCAAGGAGCAGCTGACGACGGTCCTTGAGACGGAAGACCTGGATCGCTTCGCCTCTCTGGTGGCGGAGTACCAGAGCGAGCAGGAGGTCTCCTTGGAGCGCATCGCCGCCGCCCTGGCTTTCCTGGCTCAGAGGGACAAGCCCCTGGTACCCGACGCACCGCCCGCATCTCCCAGCCTGGACAAGACCCCAGGCCCGCGGGGTACACGCCGTCTGGAGGAGCGCAAGGAGCGGACGACGCGGGAGCGTACGCCAGCGGGCGACAGGCGCGGTGACGATACCCCCATGATCGCCTACCGCCTTGCCGTCGGCGAGAGTCACGGAGCTCAGGTCAAGAACATCGTCGGCGCCATCGCCAACGAATCGGGGCTGCCCAGCCGTCTGATCCGCAAGGTCCAGGTGCACAGCGAGCATAGCACCGTAGAGCTGCCGGCAGACCTGGAGCCCGGTATCTTGGAGCATTTGCAGAAAGTCTGGGTGGCGGGGCGTCCGCTGCAGATCGCGCCCATCGGTGGCGCTGATCGGGAGTACGGGCGGGGGTCCTCGAGCAGGCGAAGCGCTGCTCCAAAGGCCGAGGCGCGGCCGGTACTGTCGGTGCGCAAAGGGGCCCAGACGGACGTCAAGGAGGCCAAGAAACCTTCACGGCGCAAGCAGGAGCGTGATAAACGCTAAACCATGGCTGGCGCTGGCCGTCCGTGGGAGCGGTTGGTGGGTAGGTCGGAAAATGGACAAATAAAAACCGGCCAGCCAAAGCACAACCGGTAAAGCAACTACTGTTCCCCTGAGGGGGAGGGCGGCGAGGGCCGCCCTGCACGGATTCTTAGGCCCGGCGTACCTTCTCAGCCTGCAGACCCTTGGGGCCGCGGGTAACTTCAAAACTTACCCGTTCACCCTCGGCCAGGGTCTTGAACCCGCTGCCCTCAATGGCGGAGTGATGCACGAACACATCTTCCTTGCCATCTTCCGGCGTAATGAACCCAAACCCCTTGCTGTCATTGAACCACTTCACTGTACCAACCGCCATGTTACACCCCAGATAATCAAAGATGGCCGAACTGGCCATGGACAAGCATGGCACAGCGAGTCCCCGGAAGCAAGGAAATGTATGAGTCCACCACCTTTGGCACTCGGGGTGATGTTGGATGAGGAAGGATAGCGGTGGTTGTTGTCCGAGTCGATGGTGTGGTCGTTCGGCGTTATAGAAGACGAGCCAGTCGGCGAGCTTTTGGTTGAAGCGTCCCAGGTCGGTAAAGAGCAGGTCTTCGTGGTAGTCGACGAAAGATTCTTGGATGGTGCGATTGAAGCGTTCAGCATGGGCATGCATTTTTGGCGTCTTGGGGTAGGTGTACCAAGGTTGGATCTGCTGTGCGGCAAGGGTGTGCGCGAAGCCCGCTTCGAACTCTGAGTCCTTATCGGAGAGCAGCACTTCGGGCTTTTTCGGAAGCATATCCAAGACGGCGGCGAGAGCGGTCTGGGTATGGCGCGTGGCCTTGCTGGGCAGAGCGATGGCCAGAGCAAAGGCGCTGGCGGGGTCGATGAAGGTGACGATGTAGCGTTTCAGTCCATCGCGGACGCGCTCGATGGTGTCTACCGCCAAGCATTGCAAGACGGCGGTACGTGCTCCCTTGGGCTTACGGGGTTTGCGCGAGCGCTGGACGGGCTTCGGGCGACTGCGGGCATCGAGTCGTGCGGGACGGTGGCGCATCTTGTCCGGCGCGCGGGCGATGATGCGCCCGAGGGTCGAGACCGAGGGCAAGGGAATACCGTGGGCTCTACACCAAGGAGTCATCAAGACGTGTAGCTTGGCCTTGCCCAGGTTGGGATAGAGCCCACGCAACCGCCTTATCTCCGCCACGAGTCGAGGGTCGGTTTGGGAACCCCTCTTACGCTTGGGGGCGGAAGATAGGGCTGTGAGGGCCGTTGGGTTGCCGCCACTCTCCTGGAAGGTCTTCTTCCAACGGTAGAGGGTCCTGCGGGACACCCCAAAGGCATCCACGGTGGCCTCCAGGCCGTGCTTTTCGAAAAACCTGAGAATCTTCAGTCGGTGTTGTGCATCTTTCGGGGTCATCTCCCAAAGGTGCCCCAGCTCGGCTACCCGGTAAAATCCCCAGACTCGGTACCCAATGTGCTGAATCCGCAGGACACTCCCTCTTCGCTACAGGAGTGCCAAAGGTTTCTGAGCTTATGCAGCCGCGTCCCACCAAGATCCTCGTTCAGGCGCACGCCACTGGCCCGTAGCTCGCGCCTCCAATGGCCAAAGCCCACTGCTTATACCGGCTCGGACGCAGAATACCTTTGGGTCAAAATACTACTCGTTTTTTTGGTCGGTCAGCCGTTTCAGTTCGACCTTACTATAACACTGGTTCATATCGCGCCCCTATCAGCGCATTACAGGAAGGGCTTATGGGGGACAAATCAGACGGACGAAAACGGTACAGTTTGAGGGGTTAGTCTTTTTCCGCTCGTTTAAAGGCACGCCGAACGGCAGAACGTAAGCCTTGGCTTTTTGCCACACCAATAAACCGAACCCGCAACGTTGGATCCTTCGCGAGATGGAGAACTCGGAAGGGAACGCGCCAACCTCCCGTCTCTCGCCTTGGCGCCTGTGCTCCAATTGCACGCTGCCTATCCATAAATAACCCATAAGCAAGCGCCAAGCCGATACCTTGGGTGTCATGCCTCAAATATGGACGCACGCTACGTGCATGATCCGCCCACTGATCTCCTGACAAGAGCATACCGTTTTCATTAACTCGGTACCAATACAGAGGCTTGGGGACCAGCTCGAGCCGAAGCCCCCTCAGGACAGCTTCAGCAAACAACTCCCAGTCCTCATGCCCAACGCCATAGTCAGTGGTAAATCCACCCAATTGCAAGAACGCGGACTTTTTCCAAAGCGCATTCGCGTCACCAAAGACGTTACGGTACACGCCAGCGCCCGCCGCACCACCCAATGGGACCCATACCCGCTCGACCGTCCTCGGTACCTTATTTCCCGTAAACAAATTCATGGGACATGTAAGAACGTCCGCTCCGGACGCCAAGGCCGCCTGCACCAATATCGACAGCGCTTCTGGGAGTAACACATTATCATCGTCCATAAATAGCAGATACTCGCCTTCCGCCGCGTTGGCGGCTGCGTTACGCGCCGCTCCGAGAAAACTGTTTCTCTGCCGTCTAATTTTCCACCGCCGATCGATGAATTCACGCTCTAGACTATCCAGATATGTCTTTGCCTCCTCACCCGGGCTTCCGTCGTCGACAAGTACTACCTCAAAATTCGAGTAAGTTTGCGCGCGTAACGAATCCAGCGCCTGTTCCAGCAAATGTGGGCGATTGTAATGGACGAGGCACACGCTAACATATGGTTCGTCTAAGCTTAAAGCCTGAATCGATCTCGAGGCTTCTTCATGCACTAACTTCTGGATCAGAGACAGCCAAGTGCGTTCAACTTCTTCCAAATTCCACGCAGGTTTCGCCCGTTCAATACCGTGTACAATGCAGTTCTCGAGGACCTCGGCCAGCGCCCCGGGGGTTGGATCGAACAAATGCGTCGACTGGCTCTCGTCAGCGAGCAGTTCTGGAATACCTCCGACTCGAGAAGCCACAAAGACAATCCCTCGTGTTAGACACTCCAGCACAGTGTAGGGAGAATTCTCGACCAACGAGGGCATGACGGCCAGGGTACCTGGTTCCTGTAAAACTTCCAAAGCGCTGTCCCGATTCTTGTCCGACAACACCTCTATCGCGGCGCGCCAATTAGCAGACCGCTCTGCAATGTATCGTTGCGAATCGAAACCGGTCTGAGTAACAACTTTTCCAAGAAAAACTATACGACCGATGATACTCTGCTTTTCTGGTGACAACCTATCCACGGCGTCGCAGAAAAGCTTCAAGCCTTTTCTTGGCTCAAGTCTCCCGAAAAATACCACCTTTTCTATATACTGAGGTGACGACGAGCGTCCCTTTAAACCCGAAGATCGCAGAGATTTCGGCATCAGATTGGGTAGAACGATGCTATTGGTCGGAAGTTGCCAGCCACGAGAACGCATCCAATCAAACAGATATTTGCTAGGGCTAACCACAAGATCGGCACGCCTGACACTTTCGCGCTCCATAAAATCGCGATCCAAGTCATCGGTCCACTCCGGCAAACGACGGTTCCCCTCAACAGCCCACGACTCAGGGCTATGTGTATTGACAACAATGGGCAGCCGCGCAAAACCTAATCCTTGCGCTTTAGCGAGAAGAACGTAATATGCGAGCCCCATCCATTCTGGAAAAATGACGATATCAAAGTCCTGATGTTTATCTATCAACCAGGTGTAAACGCGCCAGGCGACAGCGCGAATCCGAGGAGCTTCGATTTTCGAGATCTTGCCATCCGGATCCTCCAGAGGAATAAGCCTGATACCTATCACTGCATAGTGGGCAACCCAATGAGATATCGGCGCGTCTTCACTATAATCACCCAGCGCATAGAGTATCGACACATCACAACCGCCTCGCGATAGGGCTTCGGCGAGCGATGAAAAAGCGGTGCCAATCCCTCCATTCCGAATAGGACCATGCAGATCTGGTGTGACAATCAATATTCTCGGAGAGTCCTCCCTCATTTTACTCGCAATAGCACTATCGCTTGAGAGAAAAGAACTCTTGGGAGCATCAATTGGAATGTGCGCCACGATTTCCTTGCTTAAGTGAAGAATACCACGAATCGATCTTACTCCTCTGGAAAGATTTTTTATATGCCGCGACACGTAACGCAGCGGACGCGTAATTTTCCAAGATCGCGAGCGACGGATAAGGTCAAGCTCACCTCTCAAGTGGTCAATTTGCCATTGCATGTTTTTCGTCGACTCACGCCAGCTGAGTAACTCGCTTTGGCTACAAGCCCAACGCGCACGCGCCTGATCCAATTTGTGTTCGAGAAGCACAATTTCTTCTTTTGTCTGATCTATCTCTACTTTCTCTTGATTAAACTGTTTTTCACGAAGTTCAAACTTTGCTCGATCCAACTCAAAACTCTGCCGTTGTACGTCTAGTAGCTGCCAGCTGTTACTAAGCTTTTCCTGATCAGCAATAAACTTACTGCGTTCCGTGTCCAGAAATGCTATAGTTTCACTCTGTTCTTTAACCTGCTTGAGCAACGCTGAGCATTGTTCAGCCAAAGCCTGATGAAGGCTTGAGTCTATGTTGTATCTTATGTTATCGAGAATCGCGGCCGTATTGTTTTGCTCCGATTCAAGCATATGCAACGCGTTGAGCGTCTGTGCGCACCAATCTTTATAAGGCCGAGGCAGATATAGAAGATCCTCTTCCGACACATGGTGACGCAGTCTTTTATCGAGAAATTCATCGATCGAAGATTGTGCGCTTTCGATGCGTAGAGGCAGAGACAAGCCTTCACGAAGCCGATAGAGCTCTCTCGACCAGTCCTCCAGCAAGTTCTTGTAGTCGACCACAGCTCTTTGTATACCACGCGTTGCGCTTTCCGCTTCCAAATTGAAACGAAGCCACAACGCCAATGCGTGATTAAGACCAATGTCATTACGGTACGCCAGGGAAGCAGCAACCTCCCGGGGATCACGCAATGCCATCACGACCTTGAAATCCACCCCCAGCTCTGAAAGCAACTTCGGCCAAATGGGTAAACACCGCGAGAGGCGGGGATCTTTTACACCCCATAAGCGAGATTCAGAAAAGCTTTTTTCCAACTCAAGGCGAAGCAGATCCCTCGCTCGTTGGGCGGGTTTGCTGTCCACCCAACCCTCCGGCAGCGGCCGCAGATCATGCCAGCTACTACCCAGCGAGACAAGAAGTTCCTCGTGAATACGCCAGATCGCGTCATGCTCGAAAAACCCTTTTGGATTATCGTCCGCCGGGGCTAATAAGCGCGATCCGAAATCAACCCCGGCCAGAGATAAAGCGCCGGCAAGTGCCGAGGTGCCGCTCCGGTGCATGCCTAGCACCAAAACGGCCGTATTCGCTAAGGTTTTCAACTCAGACATCTCCTCCGTTATTTATACCAATCTCTCGATCTAAAGATAGCTTTAAAGGTGTGGTGTCAATTCTGAAGTGCGACATCGCTGTTTAAAGTCTTGAGTTTCTCCGCCATAGCCCCGGCCGGAGTTCGGAAACCTAGCGATTTTCCGGGTCGATTATTCAGTTCTTCTGCTACCTTGGTCGAGTACTGCTGGGAGTATGGCGAAAGGTTCGTACCCTTCGGGAAGTACGGACGCAGCCGACCATTGGTACTCTCATTAGTAGGCCGCTGCCAAGAGCAATGCGGGTCGGCAAAATGGACCCGCAAATAGACACGCTTCTCCAGTGCATCGCGCCGCGCCATCTCCTTGCCTTGGTCGTAAGTCAGGGTCTTCCGCAATACCTCCGGCAGTGTGCGCAGCCGCCTGGTGA
>NZ_JAGDWX010000028.1:56873-75203 GCF_023256195.1 Acidithiobacillus sp. | reverse complement strand
ACTACGATGTCGCCAAGGACCCGGACTTCGGGGTTTTGACCTTGATCATGACGGCGCCCCTCGTGGTGGCCAACTGGATCAATCTGCAGTACTACGGCGCCATTGTCGATAATCAGCGCCAGGGCTGCGGCAACAAAGTCCTGCACAACGTCGTCGGCGGCACCATTGGCGTTCTCGAGGGCAACGGCGGGGACCTGCGCATCGGCCTGTCCGAACAGTCCCTGCGCGATAGCAACAGCGGGCTGCAGCACGAGCCGCTGCGGCTGACGGCATTCATCGAAGCTCCACAGGACGCGATGGATCGCATCATCGCCGGTAACGAGGCGCTTGGACGGTTGGTGAACCACCGCTGGCTGTCCATCGTCCAGATCGCCACGGACGGAGGACTCTGGGAGCGCCGCAGCGAAGGCAGGTGGGTGCAGATCTGAGCGATATCGGGGAGGGAGTGACCCTCCCCACATCCGCTGGTATTGCCGGTACAGGGGCGGGTGGCACAGGAATTTGTCCACCAGAATTCCAACCGGAAGGCTGACGGCGGCCCGGCTGCCCTCCGGCGCGGCCACCAATTTCCCCAAATCCCATTCTACCAGGGCCGGCGCCCTGCCAGCCTCAGAACCGGTCTCGTCCAGGGATTCCTAGATGCCTGCCGCGGCTAGGCGCCGCCGCTAATAATAGAGCTGCGAAAGGGCCAACCCCCGCTCGGCGCAAAAATGCCGAACCGAAAGCCCACTGCTCGTCTGTACATCCAACACCGCCTGCCAGTACGCCGTCTTATCGCCGCTGCTTTCTCCGCTTCCCATGACTCCACTCCGTAACCAACCGTTGGAGCTGCTAGCTTGGGCAAGGAACTAACTAGAGAAAAAAGGACGCCGCGTGGCGACCGCCCACGTTTCGCCGCAGAAAAAAAGGCCCGGATAGTATCCGAGCCCTTGTGTTTGGTGGAGCGGAGGAGGATCGAACTCCCGACCTTCGCATTGCGAACGCGACGCTCTCCCAGCTGAGCTACCGCCCCATGACGCCGCAGGATAGTGCGCGCGGCGAAAAAAAGCAATGACCCGGAGGGAGCCAGCCCAAGCCCAAGCGCGCCTAGGAGCGCCGACCCACGACCACTGCGTCGGTGCCAACGGGATGGACCGTCGCCGCAAAGCCGGCGTTGGTGAGGGCCTCGGCAATTTCCTCCGGGTGCAGGAAGTGATTGCCCTGGATGTGCTCGGAGAGGTTCTGGAAGGCCATGGTCCGATAGGCTGGCTCGCGCAGGATACCGGTATCCTCGGGCCAAGCGGGTTCCCAGATGACCAGGGCACCGCCCGGACGCAGCTCGCCATGCAGGCGCTCAAAGAGGCGGCCGCGTTCTTCCCAAACATGGTGCAGGGCGCGATTCATGGCGATGAGGTCGGCGGGCTCCGGCAGCTCGAAGCGATGGATGTCGCCCTGGGCAAAGTGGAGGCGATCCGCCAAGGCCTCTTTCTGGGCCAAGCGCTCGGCCTGGCGAATGTTCTCGTCAAAGCCATCGAGCCCCAGACCGCGCAAGGAGTGGCAGCGCCCCAGCAGCGCCCGAAGGTACCAGCCATTGCCGCAGCCGAGGTCGACGACGAGCCCCTGCCGCTCGTTCATCTCCGCAAAGACGGGCACCGCCGGCAGTACCTTCTCCTCGAAGCTGCGCCGGAAGTTGTGCTCGAGCATGGCCCCGAACCAGGGCAGTATGGTCTCGCGCTCGGCCAGTACCTTTTCGCCCGGGCGTTCGCCGCTGCGCATCAGGCCGGCGGCGCGCTCGGCCATGTGCGCCGACAGCACCGCACCGATGGCGAGAGCCATGCCGCTGTCCTCCGCTTCCGGACGCATGGCGGCACCGTCGTCGCTCAGCACAAAGACCTCGCCATCCCGCTCCAGCCAGCCGAAGGCATAGGCGGCATCGCACCAACGCTGCAGGTAGCCGGCATCCATCCCGGTTTTTGCCGCCAGATCATCGACGCGTGCCCGACCCAGCTCGTGCAGCGCCGAAAAGAGGCCATTCACGACGCCGATGAAGGCGATATCCAGAGACAATGCGCCTTGGGCGCGTTTGCGTAATTCATCCAGAGGGGTTCGTGCCACGATTGCTCTCCCGATGTCAGATCAAATATTGAATACCGACGAAAGTCAGCAAGGCGAGGGTAGACAGCAAAAAAGCGCGCTGCGGAATACGAAAATGCAGGCGGTTGCCGGCCCACAGACCCAGCAGTACCGGCGGCACCAGAAACAGAAAACTGATGGCCAAGGGCAAGGTCAGCAGGGACAGACCGATATACAAAAAAAGTCGCACGATGTTATCCGTCAGCGCAATACCTTGAAAGGTCGCGCGAAAGGCCCGCTTATCCAGGTGGCGCATCTGCAGGTAGGCGACGATGGGCGGGCCGCCCCCGCCGTAGAGGCTGCCGATGATACCGCCGAAGGTTCCCAGCGGCAGTCCCCAGGGCAGACTCAGGCGTGGCAGTTTTTCGGGTTTCACGATCAGGGCATAGAGCACATAGGCCAGAATGAAGAGCCCCAGGAAGCGCGTCAAACTCTGGGCATCGGTATCGGCGAGGATGAAGGCGCCGACGGCAAGTCCAATAAGACTGCCCGGAACCAGCCATCGCAGCTCTGGCCAGCGAATCTCGTGGAAGTCGTAGGCGCCCAGCAGCACCGAACCCACCAGATCCAGGAGCAGCACCACCGGAACGACTTCCTTCACGGGGAAGAGCAAGGCGAGCAAAGCAACGGAGATGAGCCCCGAACCGAAACCGATCACCGCCCGCACGTAGAAGGCTACCAACACGATGAGAACGGCGATGGCGAGCAACGCCGGGTGCTGCCACAGGGAGGACCAAGCCAAAGAATGTTGAATAAACATACCGACCAGTCTACCGGTTCTTGATCCCCAGGGCTAGCCGAAGGCCCTCTCGGGGCTAGGCAGAAAAGAGAAAAGGGCCTAATATCCCATGGACCTGGACGTAAATCTTCTCAACGTACTCCAAGCTCGGCCGGAGCAAGAACATGCTAGCAAAAAACGCCATGCCCGTCCCCCATCGCCGCTGGACCCAAGCGCAGACTACCGCTGCCCTGCCTTTGCTCCTGTTTCTCTCCCTGATGGCCTGCTTTCTGCTGCTCTACGGCCCACCGGCACGAGCCCAAGGCGTAGTACAGGAGGGGCTCCCCGTCATCGATGCACGGGCCTACATCCTCATGAACGCTGAGACGGGACAGATACTTGCCACGAAGCACGCTTACCGGCCCTACGCCATCGCCAGCATCACCAAGCTGATGACCCTGTACCTGCTTTTTCGGGACCTGCAGACGGGGCACCTGAGTCTGCAGGAGCGTTTCACTCCCTGCCCTGCCGCCCTGCGCACCGGTGGCTCCACCATGGATCTGCGTGCCGGCGTACCCTTTACGGTGGCCCAGATGATACTCGGCATGACCGTACCGTCGGGTAACGATGCGGCGGTGGAGGCCGCCTACCTCGTCTCCGGCAGCGTGCCGGCCTTTGTGCGCAAGATGAATGCTACGGCGCGCCAACTGGGGATGCTGTCCACGCAATTCTACGATCCCGATGGTCTGCCCCACCCTAACAATACCGCCAGCCCCTACGATATCGCCCTGCTCACCCGGGCCATCATGACTCAGTTTCCGCAGTACATGCCCTTCTTCCAGCACGAACACTTCCGTTACGGCGGCATCACCTATCCCAATCCCAACCTGCTGGTGGGCCGCGTACCTTTCATCACTGGAATGAAGAGCGGCTACACCGATGCCGCGGGACACTGCCTGGTAGCTACCGGCACGCAGGACGGAGTGAAGCTCATCGCCGTAGTCCTGGGAGTCCCCTCTTTTCGCGATGAGGGTCGCGGCTTCTGGAAGGCATCCTGGCAGAGTCTGAAACTGCTGGACTGGGGCTTCGCCCGCACCCTGTGGCTGCCGAGCGAACCGCAGCTGGAGCGCACCGCCGCCCACTGATGTCCTGGGTCAAAACTCGGCCCTACCCCACCTCACTCCGCCGGCGGGGCTGCGGTGGCCGCCTTGCCCGCGGGCTTTTTCAGGAAAAGTACCAAGGGTAACAGGATCAGAAAGCCATAGAGCACGAGGATGAAGGCATCGAGAATGCCTCGCATCCCGGCTTGCGGCAGCAGCACGATCTGCCCCAGGATGTGCCAGGTGGTCGGGTCGCGCTCCATCCCCGCCGCGCTCAGATACTGGCGCATACTGGGGTTGAAGTCGTTCATGTGACCGCTCATCTGGTTCCAGGCTACCTGCCTCTGCTCCGTCATGACCGTAGAGACGATGGCAATACCGATACTCCCGCCTAGGGTCCGCATCAGGTTGAAGATGCCCGAACCCTCAGCCTGCTGAGATTTTTCCAGGGTGCTGAACGCCAGGGTAAACAGCGGAATGGTGACAAAGCCAAAACCGATACCACGGATGAAGGCCGGCCAGATGACCCAGGCCATGTTGATATCGAGACTATACTGGGTGGTGAACCAGGTCCCCACGGCACCAAAGAGAATACCGACGATGACGATATCGCGCGGATTGATGCCCCGCCCCAGGAGTCGTCCCGCCAGCATCATGGCAAGCATGGCGCCGAGGCCCTGCGGCGCCATCACAAGGCCGGTGGTGAAGGCCTCGTAATGGAGGTAGTCTTCGAGCATGATGGGCAGGATCACCATGGTACCGAAGAGTGCCAAGCCGAAAATGGCGATACCCATGCTGCCGATGGCCAGATTGCGATCCCGCAGTAAGCGCAGGTTTACTACCGGGTGGCGGATATCCAGGGAGCGCCAGAGAAAGAAAGCGAGGCCCAGCACCGATACCAGCGTAAGGATAATAATGGTGTGCGAGCTGAACCAGTCGTCCTGGTTGCCCAGGCTCAAGACCGCTTGGAGGGCCCCCAGCCCCACCGCCATGAGGCCGAAACCCAACCAGTCCACCGGCCGCGGGTGGTCGCTGCGGCCGCCGTCGGGAACGGCCTGCATGAGCAGGAAGGCCAGAATCCCGAAAGGCACATTGACGTAAAAGACCCAGCGCCAGCTCAGCGTATCCGTGAGATATCCCCCTAGGGTCGGCCCCAATATGGGCCCCAACATGATGCCCATGCCCAGGATGGCCATGGCCTGTCCGCGTTTTTCGGGCGGATAGGCCCCCAGCATGATGGTTTGTCCCACCGGCGCGAGCGAGGCACCGAACACCCCCTGGAGCAGGCGCCAGAGCACGATCTCCGGCAGGCTGTGCGACTGGCCGCAGAGTACCGAAGCAACGACGAAACCCACCACGCTCCAGAGCATGACGGTCCGCTGCCCGTAGCGCTCCACGAGCAGGCCGGTGAGGGGCAGGATGATGACGTTGGCCACCATGTAGCTGGTCAGGACCCAGGTAATCTGATCGCTGTTGGCCTGCAGCGAGCCGCGCATGTAGGTCAGCGCGACATTGACGATGGTCAGATCGAGCACCTGCATGACCACCGCCAGCATAACCGCGACGGTGATAGTGATGGTGGACCCTGCACCAGGACTGGAAGCGCTCGACGCTCGTGCCATGAGAAAGCTCCGGATTCCCTATGGCATCAGTGTACCGACCGTTCGGTCGGTCCGCAAGTCGAAACAAAAACCAGCCCGAAGGCTGGCTTGGCTACTTCCTGGTGGCGACTCAGGATCAGGCGGCGCGCTTTTCGCTCAACTCACGCAGATCCTTGCCGGCCAGATACTGCCTCCTGAGCTCGTCATCGCTGACCTCGCTGAAATCGACACCAGCAGATTCCGCTTCCTGCACCGCGCGGACGAAATCCATCTCTTGTTCCAGTTCCCACAATTCCATAGTTCACCTCCAAAACATCAGTGCATTAGATGAAACTAACATACATGAATATTATGGATATGTCAAATCTTATAAGTATTACTTGCCGAAGATACCAGCGCCGTCTCCAACTCAGCAATTTCCGCGTCGCTCAGCCAGCGCCAGCTGCCGGGCGTCAGATCGCCCAGGGACAGGGGGCCGAAAGCGATACGGATGAGACGCAGCACTTCCACCTCGCGCGCCGTCAAGAGCCGGCGAATCTGGCGGTTGCGCCCTTCCCGCAGGACAAACTCCAGCCACTGGGTCTTGCCGCCACAGGCGACGGCACGGACCTCCATGGGCAAGCAGGGTCGGCCGTCCAGCACCGACGTGGTGGCGATACTGTGCAGGACATCTGCGGGCAGCGGCGGTCGTATCTGTACCCGGTAGGTCTTGGCCAGGTGACCGGCGGGATCCAGCAGCCTCTGATTCCAGGCAGGATCGTTGCTGAACAGCAAGAGCCCACTGCTGGCACGATCCAGGCGCCCGACGGGCGCGAGCCAGGATTCCTGCGGCAGATCCGCGAAGACCGTCGGCCGGCCGTGCTCATCGGCGCGGGATACCACGATTCCGCGCTTCTTGTGGAGCATGAGCACACGCCGCTGGGCGCGTTGCTGGACGATCCCATCGATGGCGATGTGGATTTCCAGACCCGGCTGCGGGGCCTCGGGATCACGGACGATCCGGCCATCCACCGCCACCCGACCGGCTCGGACCCACTGTGCGGCCACCGTCCGCGAGCACAGACCCCATTTGGACAGGACCCGCGCTAGGCCCAGACGTGGCGGGTGGTCGGGCTTTGTCTCTCGGGCCTTTCTTGGTCTATGCTGACTAGGCGTTTTCATCACTGCGAAGGAGTTCAGCCGTGGCTCACGAAGGTCTGCACGAAGCGCCCGAACATCTCAGCAAGGACACCCTCGACATCCACCGCGCCATCATCTCGCTGATGGAAGAATTCGAGGCCGTGGACTGGTACCAGCAGCGCGCCGACGCCTGCACCGATCCTGCGCTGAAGTCCGTACTGGAGCACAACCGCGACGAGGAAGTGGAACATGCCGCCATGGTCCTCGAGTGGCTGCGGCGCAAAATGCCGCGACTGGACAAGGAGCTGCGGGAGTATCTCTTCCAGGACGGCTCCATCACCGGGCACGAATCCGAAGCCATGGGGCGCGACTAGCCCGGCTCATGGGCGTGGAACGCCGGACGTCGGGGGCTGCGCGGCAGGAAACGGCCGCAGAGTTCGTTGTGCCAATCGAGACCGAAGCCGGTGGGA
Source organism: Acidithiobacillus sp. (assembly GCF_023256195.1). Classification (GTDB taxonomy): domain Bacteria; phylum Pseudomonadota; class Gammaproteobacteria; order Acidithiobacillales; family Acidithiobacillaceae; genus Acidithiobacillus_A. The sequence goes on along the minus strand of NZ_JAGDWX010000028.1, from coordinate 68,083 downwards.
CGCCAATGGCCATCTTCATAGGTCAGCAGCCCCTCCCTCTGGGCTCGGCGCAGCTGCGGTTCGATCTCCAGACACGGCAGACCGGTGCCGGCTTCGAACTGTGCACAGCTGAAGCCCTCCACGAGGCGCAGGGCGTTGAGCAGAAACTCGAAGGGACGCTCCGCCGGCTGAACCCAGTGGCCGCGACCGATCTCCGCTGCCGGACCCAGGGCATCGTCCATATAGGACTCGGGTCGAGCCGGTTTCTGGCTGCGCCAGATGCCCTGTCCTGGCAGAGTTATCTTGCCGTGGGCACCGGCACCGATGCCCAGATAGTCGCCAAAGCGCCAGTAATTGCGATTGTGCCAGCACTCCTGGCCTGGGCGGGCGTGGGCGGAGATTTCATAGCGCACGAGCCCCACCGCATGCAGACGCTCGCGCAGGGCCCGTTCCATGTCCGCGGCCAGATCCTCTCCCGGTATGCCCGGTGGCGCCTGGTGGGCGAAGGGTGTGCCGGCCTCCAGCGTCAACTGGTACAGGGACAGGTGGGGTGGCGCGCAGGAGAGCGCTCGCTCCAGATCGGCCATGGCCGCCGACAGGTCCTGTCCCGGCAGGGCGAAGATGAGATCCAGATTCCAGCGTTCAAAACCCGCGTCGTGGATGGAGGATATGGCCGCCATCGCCGCCCGGCCGTCGTGGACACGACCCAGTCGGGTCAGAAAAACATCGTCGAAGGACTGCACTCCCAGGGACAGACGATTGATGCCCGCCTCGCGAAAGGCACGAAACCGCTTGCTCTCGCTGGCACCGGGGTTGGCCTCGAGGCTGATCTCCAGCCCCGGAGTGAGGCGCAGCCGGGCACGCAGCTCCGACAGCAGCCGGGCGATACTCTCGGGCGGAAACAGGCTGGGTGTGCCTCCGCCAAAAAAGATGCTGTGTACCGGACGTCCCCAGATCCGCGGCAGTTCCCGCTCCAGATCGGCTATGAGGGCATCGACGTAACGCTCCGCGGGAAACTCCGCCGCGGCGTAGGAATTGAAATCGCAGTAGGGACATTTGGCCAGACACCAGGGCAGATGCACATACAGGGACAAGGCAGGCGCTTGCAACTCAAGAGGCATGGCGGCGCAGGAGTGATGACATGATGGAAAACGATCCCGAAGCGTGGATTCCCCTATTCTTGCTCAGTACGGTGCTCTTTCCCAGAGCCCGAATGGGCCTGCGCGTTTTCGAACCCCGTTATCTGGACATGGTCAGCCGCTGCCTGCGCGAACAGCGGGATTTTGGCATCTGTCTGAACGCTCCCGGCGGGCAGGAAGGCGAGCCGGAAACGGTGGGCACCCTCGCTCACATCGTCGACTGGGGCAGTGACGATGGGGTACTCCTCATCGAAGTGGAGGGCCGCAGCCGTTTCACCGTGCTGGACTGGCGTCGCGAAAGCCCGGTGAGCGAGGGCCGGCCGCGCTACTGGGTAGAAGAACCAAAGCTTCCCTTGGACTTCGAGCACGAATGGCTCAAACCCATCCTGGTGGAGATACTCGGCGAGGATCTGGCCGAAAACCTCGACGCCAGCACAGCCGGCATGATCCTGGCCCAGGCCCTGCCCGCCCCCGCCGCCGAAAAGCAGCGCCTGCTGGTCCTGGACGATCCCCTGGTTCGACTGCGCCGTATCGCGCAGTTGCTGCGCCGAGATGGCTGAAGGGCCGTCCGCCCTGCTCAGCCGTGCCCGCCCTTGCCGTAGAGGTAACTGGAGAAATCCGAGTAGTCCTGGGAGAGGTTGCGAAACAGGTGGTCCAGGCTGATGATCGCCTGCTCCAGTATATTGGTGGTGATGTAAGGCTGCTCCACCTTGAGCCGCTGGTAGTGCGCCCGAGTGAGGACCAGCACCTGGGTGTCCGCCGCCTTGGCCAGGATCCGGGCGCTGCGCGGTTGGCGGTCAAAGAAGGACATCTCTCCTGCCATCTGTCCTTCCTTCACACGCACCACCTCCACCTCACCCCCATCGGCGCTGTGGTGGACGATGGCCATCTCTCCCTGCACGCAGAAAAAGAGCGCATCGCCCAGGGTGCCCCACTCGGCAATCACCTGATCCTGAGTGAAACGGGCGTGGGTGACGTACTGGGCGAGGGTGTGAATCTCCTCGAGGGTCAGGGACCTGGCCAGGTGATGCTGTTTCAGAAACTCGCCAATCTCTACCGGATCCGTCTGGCTCATGCTACCCCCGATTGCTCTTTCGTCGATTCGGGAATCCTGCCACAGGCACCGAGCTTACGAAAGCGTCAGTGGGAACCGGAACCGGAGTCGGAATCTTGGTCTGCCGCTGCTGCAGACGTCGAAGATTTCGCCATTTCCGCCTTGAGACGCGCAAGATCGGCGTCCACACCGCCGCTTTCCCGGAGCTTGTCCATTTCCCGGTCCGTCTGACTGCGGGTATCCAGCGGATCGGCCAGAGCGCCCGACGCCATCAGACCATCCACCGCCTGTGCCTTGGCCTGCATCTGCCGGGTTCGGTCCTGCGCTCGGCGCAATGCCTCGCCGGCATCGTCCATACCTTTGCCGATACCGGCCAGCGATTCACCCGCCGCCACCTCGGACTTGGCCGCCAACATCTCTCCCTTCATGACCTCCTTCTGGTTGCGGAACTGCTCGATCCGATCCTGCAGCTTACGCTCGTAGTCCGTGAGTTTGTCCGCCTGCGCGCTGATCTGGTCGTGCGCGTCCTTGAGGGACTGCAATTTTTCCAGGGCGGTCTGCTTCTGCGCAAGCTCTGCCTTGGCGAGATCCTCGCGGTTGGCAGCCAGTGCGGTGCGGGCATCGGCCTCGGCGCGATCGGCGGCCTTCTGGGCATCGTTCATCTGACTTTCCAGGGAGATCTTTTCGGTGACCACATCGGCCAGATGCCGTTTGGTCTCCTGCAGACTGGACAGCATCTTTTCGTAGGACAGGTCCAAGGTCTCCGAGGGGTCCTCGGCATTGTTGAGAAAATGGTTGATCCTGGCCTGCAGGATCTCGCTGGCGTGTTTGAAGAGGGACATCCGGCTGCTCCTTGCCCAAAGGGCTCAATCGTTGACGGGCAGGACCAACTGCGGGCGCAGTTCGTCCACCTTGGCGTCGGCGCCGTCCATGGCCTTGACGGCCGTGCCTACGGCGAAGAATTCGATGATGTGCGGTTTCCAGTTGTGGCTGCCTTCGTGGAGCTGCACCCCGGTGATACCGTCGGCCTGGGCTTCCTGCGCCTCGTGCTGCATCCGCTCCATGGCCAGTTCGCGGGCGTCGTACATGGCTTGGGTGAACTGTTCCAGCTCGGTATTGCGGCCAATGTTGCCCATCGAACGCAGGACACCCTGATGGGCGACGTGGTAGACGCAGGAGCCCATGACCATCTCCATGGGCCGATAGCCCGCCTGCAGTAGCATCCAGAAGTCCTGACCCGACAGGTCGCTGGTGAAAGGCTTGCCGCCAACGCCCTTGAAGCCGGGCGCACCGCTGCGGTGGGCGATGGCGGTGCCGATGGCCATGAACTCCAGAATGTCCGGATCCCACTCCATGCGTTTGACCTCCAGACGCACACCGACGATACCGTCGGCCTGGAGCAGGATGGCTTCCTGCTCCATACGGCTGATGGCCAGTTCTCGGGCCTGGTACATGGCCTGGGAGAGGACATCCATCTCCATGTTCTGGTTCCAGTTACCGTACTGGATACCCATGTGATAGATGCATGAGCCGACCACGAGGCCCAAAGGCTCGAATTCGGCCTTGCGCACCATGACAAACTCGTTGACGGACAGGTCGGATGTAAAAATGCCCTCGTGACTGCCTTGCGAACGCAGGCCCTTGAGCCGTTCTACCGCGTGCGGTGCCAGTGTGTCTTCGCTCATACGAGATCCTTGACGGTGGGGGTGAAGGCTTTGAGAGGACGATCGGCCAGGGACAAGACCGGCCTCAGTTCGTGCTGGGGCGTGCGCTGGCGCTCGTAGCTCACGGCGGTGCCGATGGCGATGTGCCGACACAGGTAACGCTGTGGCGAATCCTGGTCGCCCTCAAAACGCAGTACCTGCCAGAAATGGGTGTGCGCCAACACGCCGGCGCCCAGACGCTGACCATCCTGCTGCAGATCGTAGAGGGCACGGCGGCGCACATTCTCCTGAAAACTGGAGAGATCCGTGATTTCCATGTTCTGAAAAGCGGCGCCGAAGGGCGCCATCTGCCCAGCCTGGTCCAGTGTCGTACCCAGGTAGGGCTGATACCAGTCGTAATAGGCGCCGATGGAAATGCCCACCGGAACCACGGCATCTTCCAGCAGGCGGACGAATTCCAAGGCCGAGACCGTCGCCACCGCCGGTTCTGCCGAGGGTGGCAGATCCTGGATGCGCACCGCCGTGCCCACCAGACCGAAATCCATGTCCTGGCTCTCGCCCCGGTGTACTCGCATGCGCACATCCACCACCGCATTGGCACCCATGGCCACAGCCTCCAGCTGCAGGCGGGCCACGGCGTTGCGCCAGCCATCGTGGTGCCCCTGGGTCCAGGAGTAGCCAAAGTGGTACCAGCAGTTGCCGCTGACCATGCCGAGGGGCCGGATGCCGTGCGAACGCTCCATCAGGAGTGCCGCCACACTGCCGCTGCTGATCCAGGGCAATTGATGATTGGCCGTGGCCCGCAAGCGCCCTTCCACAAAGCCAGGGAGTCGGCGTGCGCTCAGAGCCGACTGCCACTCCGCCGCCCGCTGCATCTCCTCGGGGCTTTGCTGCTTGATCTGGGGAGCCAGCTGCTGACCCAGATTCTGCACGGCCGCTTCGGCATCCTGTGCCACTTCTTCCACGCCGCGCTTGATCCGATCCCATAATGACATACGCATGCTCCCCTATTGCAGCAAAAAATCGTGCAGCGCCTGGCTCACGCTTTGCATCTGCCCCGAGAGCTTGCCGACATCCTCGACGAGGCCCTGAAGCCAGTCCTGCAGCGGCAGATCTTCGTGCCGCAGCACCACACCGCGCACCACTTGCGAGCGGCGCGTCAGCACCCGCGCACCCTCCCGACTCAGGATGTAGTCGTAGCCGTCGACGTGGATGCGCATCTGCACCACCTGCCGCTTGCCTGAGAAGAGCCCTTCGCGCTTGCGTTCCACCTCCACGAGGCCGGGCATATCGCCCTCCAGACGCTCGGCGAGGGCCTCCACAAAGGCCTGCAGATCCGTCTGGGCACGCCGCAACCAGGCCGCGCTCTCTTCGTAACCGCTCATTTCACCCCCCTCTTCGCGCCCGCTGCTCACCTTCTTCCGACCATCCTTCAATACTTTAGTTCGTTTCCGGCTACCACCTTGCCCCTCATGAACGACCTGCTGCATGCGCAACGCTCACCGGTACCGGCAGCGCAGCTCGGGGGAGAGAGAATCAGCACGTTACGGTTGATTTTTGGGGACAGTCCCTTAGAATCTTGCCCCTTGTCTTGTCACCGCACTCACCTTGGGACTGGAGTCTTGCATCGTGGAAATTCGCCTCTCTCACCGCGTTGGGGCTGTCCGACCCTCCCCTACCCTGGCCGTCACCGCCCGTGCCGCCCAGCTGCGTCAACAAGGCCGCGACATCGTCAGCCTCGGGGCGGGTGAACCGGACTTCGACACACCCGATGCCATCAAGGCGGCGGCCATCGAGGCGATCCAGCGCGGCTTCACCAAATACACGGCCGTGGGAGGCACTCCGGAACTCAAGGCAGCCATCATCGCCAAATTCGCCCGCGACAACGGCCTGCACTACGGGCCGGAGCAGATTCTGGTATCGGTGGGTGGCAAGCAGAGCTTCTTCAATCTCTGTCAGGCTCTTTTGGATCCTGGCGACGAGGTCATCGTCCCCGCGCCCTACTGGGTGTCCTATCCCGATATGGTGCTGCTGGCCGAGGGCAAACCGGTGATCCTGGCCACGGACGCCCACGACCACTTCAAGATCGATCCGGAACGACTCGCCGCCGCCATCACGCCAAAGACACGGCTACTGGTCATCAACAGTCCCTCCAATCCCTCGGGGGTGGCCTACAGTGAGGCAGAGCTCGCCGCCCTGGGCGCGGTCCTGCGGGAGCATCCCAAGGTGCTCATCGCCAGCGACGACATGTACGAGAAGATCCTGTTCGGCGAGGGCAAGTTCGTCAATCTGGCCAATGCCTGTCCCGACCTCGCCGAGCGCTGCATCGTCCTCAACGGGGTTTCCAAAGCCTACGCCATGACCGGTTGGCGCATCGGCTACTGTGGCGGCCCGCGCCAACTCATTGCTGCCATGAATACCGTGCAGTCCCAAAGCACCTCCAACCCTACCTCCATCGCCCAGGTGGCGGCCCAGGCCGCTATCGAGAGCGGCGACGAGTACATCCGTCCCATGCTGCGGGTCTTTGAGCGACGCCACGACTACGTCTTTGGCCGTCTGCGGGAGCTGCCGGGCGTCGAGGTCCTGCCTTCCGACGGCACCTTCTACAGTTTTCCGGGTTTCCACGAGGTCATTGCGCGCAAGGGCCTCAAGGACGATCTGGAACTGGCCGAAGCCCTGCTGGAGGCCGGCGTGGCGCTCGTACCCGGCTCGGCCTTCGGTAGTCCCGGACACCTGCGCCTGTCCTTTGCCACCAGCGACGAGAATCTGCGCCTGGCCCTCGACCGTATCTCCGCCTTCGTCTCTGCCTGAGGGTGGTCCGGAGCGCGGCTGGCGCCCCGCCGTCCCCACTCCCCTCTACCGTCTCCAACCAAGTAGTGCTACGAACCGGCGCTCACGTCGGTCTTGCCCGCACTGCCGCAGCCACCCGGCCAGCGCGCTCTCGTGCCTGCTCCACGTCCTCGCCACTGGCCAAGGCCACTCCCAGGCGCCGTAGCTTGTCCGCCTGGGGCTTGCCAAAGAGACGCAGATCGCTCTCGGGCACACGCAGGGCTTCCGGCACCCCGGCGTAGGCTGGGCCCCAGCCAAGCGCCTCGCCGCGGATCACCGCCGAGGCACTGGGACGGCGAAAGCCCGGGTCGACGGGCAGGCCGAGGATGGCCCGCAGATGCAGTTCAAACTCACTTTGGCGCTGACTGGCCAGGGTAACGAAACCGGTATCGTGGGGCCGCGGCGAAAGTTCACTGAACAAGACCTCATCGCCGCGCACAAAGAACTCCACGCCGAAGAGGCCGCGCCCGCCGAGATCGTCCGTGACGGCCCGGGCCATCTCCTGGGCCCGCTTCAGAGCCGACGCGCTCATGGCCTGCGGCTGCCAGGACTCGACATAGTCCCCCCGCTCCTGACGGTGACCGATGGGTGGACAGAAATGGGTACCCGAGGCACTGCGGATGGTCAGCAGGGTGATCTCAAAGTCGAACTCCACAAAGGCCTCGACAATGACGCGCTGCCCCGCCACCCGGCCGGCTTCCCGCGCCGTCTCCCAGGCCTTCTCCAGCTCCGCGGCGGAGTACGCCACGGACTGCCCCTTGCCGCTGGAAGACATCACCGGCTTGATCACACAAGGAAAACCCAGGCCGTGGGCGGCGGACTCGAGAGCCTCCAGGGAGTCGGCAAAGGCATAAGGCGAGGTGGGGAGCCGCAGATCTTCCGCCACCAGTCGACGAATACCCTCGCGATCCATGGTCAACTGCACCGCACGGGCCGAGGGGACGACCGTCGCAAGACGTTCGGCCTCGATGCGGACCAAGGCATCCGTGGCGATGGCCTCGATCTCCGGAACCAGAAAGTGGGGGCGTTCGCGCCGCACGAGGGCGAGGATGGCCTCGGCATCGGTCATGTCGCGCACGTGGGCGCGGTGGGCCACCTGCATCGCCGGCGCATCCGCATACCGGTCCACAGCGATGGTCTCCAGACCAAGACGCTGCGCCGCCATCAGAAATTCCTTACCCAGTTCGCCTGCCCCCAGCAACATCAGGCGCGTTGCGCCGCTAGCCAGCGGCGTCCCCAGAACCAAGGCCATCTTCGGCTTCTCCTCATGGATATTGTCTATACTGGGTGCAGATCATAGCAGTTTGTAGCGATTTTGTGTCCGCGCGACGAAGGAGCGACGATGAGCAAGGAAGCGATCGGCATGGTAGGGCTGGGACGAATGGGGGCCAACATGGCACGCCGCCTGCAGCAGGGAGGCGCCCGCGTCGTGGCCTACAACCGCCACACCGAGAAAGCCCGTGCCCTGGCCACAGAAACGGGCATGGAGGCAGCGGCAAGTCTGGCCGATCTGGTGCGGAGTCTGCCGCAGCCGCGCGTCGTCTGGTTGATGCTGCCGGCAGGCGCTGCCACCGCGGAACACGTGCAAGAACTGTTACCCCTGCTCAGCGCCGGCGATCTTCTGGTGAACGGCGCCAACGCTTTCTACGAGGATTCCATGCGCGAGGCCCAGGAGGTCGAGGCGCGTGGCATCCACTACGTAGACGCCGGCGTGTCGGGTGGCGTCTGGGGTCTCAAGGAGGGCTACGCCCTGATGGTAGGTGGCAAGGCCGAGGCCGTGGCCCTGGTGGAACCCTTCCTCAAGATCCTGGCACCCGCGCCCGACCACGGCTGGCTCCACTGCGGACCGGTGGGCAGCGGCCACTTCGTGAAGATGGTACACAACGGCATCGAGTACGGCATGATGCAAGCCCTCGCAGAGGGCTTCGCCATCCTGCGGGGCAAGGAAGCCTTCGGACTGGATCTGGCCAAGATCGGTGAGATGTGGCGCTATGGCAGCGTGGTGCGCTCCTGGCTGCTGGATCTGACCGCGGCGACGCTGGCCGAGGATCAGGAACTCCGGGACATCGCCCCCATCGTCGCCGACTCCGGGGAAGGTCTGTGGACCGCCCAGGCGGCTCTGGCACAGAAGATCCCGGCACCGGTCATCACCCTCGCCCTGCAGATGCGCTGGGCAAGCCAGGGACGCGACGATTATGCCGCCAAGCTCCTGGCCATGATGCGCAACCAGTTCGGTGGCCACGCCGTCGAGAAGGAGCACTGATTCCATGGACGAGCACTGCATCTGCCAATTCGTCATCTTCGGCTCCACCGGCGATCTTGCCTCCAAAAAGCTCCTGCCGGCACTCTATCACCTGAAATGCGCGGACCGCCTGCCCAAGGATATGCGGATCATCGCCTTCGGCCGTCGTCCCTGGAACGACAAGGCCTGGCAGGAGTTTCTCAAGGAACAGCTGGAACAGTACGCCGAAGGCTTCAGCGCCGAGCATTTCGCCAATTTTTGCAAGCACTTTCACTACGTGGAAGGAGAAATCCACGATCCGGCGGCCTATCAGAAACTGCGCAAGGTTCTGACGCCCAAGGGTAGCACGGAGCCGGATCCCAGCATCTTCTACCTGGCTATCCGCCCTGCCGACTTCGTGCCGGTAGTGCAGCAGCTGTCGGCTGCGGGGTTCAATAAGGAGGTCGACACCCGGGTCGTCATCGAAAAGCCCTTCGGCGATGATCTGGAGAGTGCAATGCAGCTCAACGAGCAGCTGCACCGCCACTTCAAGGAAGAGCAGATCTACCGCATCGACCACTATCTGGGCAAAGAGATCGTCCAGAACCTGCTGGTGTTCCGCTTTGCCAACCTGCCCATCGAGGCGGTCTGGAATCGTAATTACATCGATCACGTGCAGATCACCGTGGCCGAGGATGGCGGCATCGAGAATCGGGCGGGTTATTACGATCAGGCCGGTGCCCTGCGCGACATGGTACAGAATCACCTCATGCAGATTCTGACCCTGGTAGCCATGGAGCCGCCGCCCTCCCTGGAGGCCGACGCCCTGCGCGACGAAAAGGTCAAGGTGCTCCGCTCCATCCGCCCCATCCCCAAATCGGCCGTACATGCCCACGCCCTGCGGGCCCAGTACGGTCCGGGTGTCGTCCAGGGACAGCACGTGCCGGGCTATGCCGATGAGGCGGGGGTCGCCAAGAATTCCGTGACAGAGACTTTCGTGGCCGCCAAATTCTACATCGACAACTGGCGCTGGCGCGGTGTGCCCTTTTACCTGCGCACCGGCAAACGGCTGCCCGCCAAGACCTCCAGCGTCGCCATCCGTTTTCGGCACACACCGCAGCAACTCTTTCGCGAGACCCCCATAGAGCGCATCGAACCCAACTGGATCCTGCTCTCGCTGGAGCCCGAAAGCCTCAAGATCGAGATCTACGTCAAAGAACCGGGCCTTGAGATGCGCGTGCGGCCGGTGCAGCTGAACGCCTCCTATCGTCGCGACGGCGAGGAGGAACTGGACGCCTATGAAGCCCTGCTCCTGGACGTGATGGAAGGCGACAAGGCCCTCTTCATCCGCTTTGACGAAGTGGAGTGGGCCTGGCGGGTGGTGGATCCCATCATCAAATCCTGGGGACGGGAGGTGGACTACATCATCACCTACTCCGCCGGCAGTTGGGGGCCGGAAGAAGCCACCCGAATCATGGACAAGGAAGATCAGTACTGGCGAAATCAGATCTGAGTCACCTGTCGCCGACAACCCACAGCCGCAAGCCCGCCCATGCGCAGGATTGCGCTCTTTGGCCGTGGCGTCGTAGCCGTCCGGCTACAGTGTCCGGGCGGACAGGATGGTCATTCGCACGGGGCCAGCGTCCGCCGAACAATCACTTAGCCCGAACACTCCGACATGGCATGAAACCTGCAATGTACCAGTGGTCCATTGAGGTCACCGGAATCGAAAGGAGTTTGCCATGAAAGAAATCGTCCTGAGCGATCGCGAGATCCCGCGCGTGGCTGGCGTCATCAAGGCCATCGCCCATCCGCTGCGCTACAAGATCATCTGCCTGCTGAGCAAGGGTGAGATGAGCATGCAGAATCTGGTCAAGGCCATCAACACCAGCCACAGCAACGCCTCGCAGCACCTGGCCATGCTGCAGGACAGCGGTCTCGTGCTGGCGCGCAAGGTCGCGAGCCGGGTCTACTACCGCATTCGCGATCAGCGTACCCTGAACCTTCTGGCCATGAGCCGCAGCGTGCTGCCCTGAAAGTGCGCCAAGGACTCAGGCTGTAGGCCAGGATAGCTCCGCACAGAGCCCCCCCGTGGGGCTCGCATTGTACAGGCGCAGTTTCATGTCCTGCGCCTCCGCCAGTTGGCGCGCAATGGCCAATCCCAGACCACTCCCCTCCTCATGCCCGCGGGCATCGTCGCCGCGGTAGAAGGGCTCGAAGAGCTTCTCCAGATCCGTCTCCGGAACCCCGGGACCCGCGTCGCAGATCCGCAGGAAACCGCGACCGACGCCGCGAGCGAGGCGAACCTGCACCTGGCCACCGCC
>NZ_JAGDWX010000028.1:33533-56863 GCF_023256195.1 Acidithiobacillus sp. | reverse complement strand
GGGGCAGATCTTCCCGCCACTGCCCGCCCGCGCGCTCAAAGTCGTCGCGCACCTCGTGCAGCAGGGCGATGAGGTCGAGGTCGGCGATACGCGCCGTCAATCCCCTGCCGAGGCTCAGGGACTGCGACAACAGTTCGCCCATGCGTTCCATGTCCTGCAGCATGCCGTCGCGCAGCTTGCTGGGGGTGCTTGCAGGGAGAAGCTCCCAGGCCATGCGCAGGCGTGTCAGTGGCGATCGCAGATCGTGCGACACCCCCACCAGCAGCAGCGACTGGTGATCGATCATGGCCTTGAGGCGCGTGCGCATATTGGCGAAGACCTCCAGTAGATCGGCAAACTCGCGCGGGCCGCTGGCGGGAAGCTCGGGCATCGGCGCCTTCCAGGAGCGCCGCAGCGCCTCCGAGAGTATTCCCAAGGGACGAGTCACCCGGCGCACCAGGATGATGCTCAGGATCAGCAGGGCCAGCGTGGACAGCAGGAGAATGACGACCGTGGCCAGAGGCAGGGAGCTGGCCAGACGACGACGGTCGAAGTGTAGCCAGACGGCACCCTGTCTACCCGGAATCCGCACCCACAGGGTGGGCACGGGACGATCCACGGTATAGACGGGGATCCTCTGTTGTAGGCGCGCCGACAGGATACGCGACAGCAGATGCCCATAGAGGTGGCCGTGGGTCTCGCTCAGGGGCAGCTCGCGTGCCGGGGCTCCGATGACAATGCCATTGTCCTGACTGAGATTGTGCGCAAAGCTGCTGCGATCGGGCAGGGGCAGACGCTCGTAGGTCTGGGCGCTGATGATGAGCAGCCCGGCGAGATCTTCCGCCGAACGCTGGGCCAAGGGATACAGCACCGTGAAGACCACCGCCAGCAGGGAGAAGGTCTGCAGGACCACTATGCCCAGACCCAGGGTCCAGGCCGTCTGGGCAAAGAGACTACGCCCCCGCAACCACCGCATATCCGCTCCTGCCGCATCCCGTCCCGGCCAGATTATCCCGCGAAACGGCGCCCCAGGCTAACGCAGAGAGGCCAGCCGTGGCACGGTGTTGCGCACCACACTCAGATCCAACCGCGGCTTGAAGCTTTCGGGGTCCGCCGCTCGCCACCAGAAAGCGTAGCTGGTCTTGCCCGGCTCCTCCAGAAGCGCGCCTTCCGGGAGGAACTCCCAGATGCGATCGAGGGGAAGAGACTTGGACACGCTCACCCGATGGTAGACGTGGTGGGGCCGCAGCGCTCGCGGATGCTCCAGACCCGCGGCCGCAACGATGTCCATGAGGGCATGGACCGTGGCATCGTGAAAGTTGCGCACCCGCTCGGCCTGCACCTCGGGCACCAGACGACGCTGACGGGCCGGATCCTGGGTCGCCACGCCCGAGGGGCAGGTACCGGTGTGGCAGCGCTGCGCCTGAATGCAACCGATGGCAAACATGAAGGCGCGGGCCGCGTTGCACCAGTCAGCACCGATGGCCATGCACTCGGCGATGTGTGTTCCGGAGTGGATCTTACCGCTGGCCGCCAGTCGCACCTGGTGATGCAATGCGCTTCCCACCAAGGCATTGCGCACGACGATGAGTCCATCCAGCAGCGGCATGCCCACGTGATTGGTGAGTTCCAGAGGTGCTGCCCCGGTACCGCCCTCGGCACCGTCCACGACGATGTAATCGAGATAGATGCCCGTTTCCAACATGGCTTTGATGATGGCCATGACCTCATGGATCTGACCGACGCAGAACTTCACGCCCACGGGCTTGCCACCGGATAAGCGGCGCATCTCGGCAGCAAACTGGACCAGCTCGATGGGCGTCGAAAAGGCCGAGTGGGCCCGCGGCGAGCGACATTCCCGATGGACGGGGATGCCTCTGGCAGCCGCCACCTCCGGACTGACCTTCGCGGCCGGCAAGACGCCGCCATGACCGGGTTTGGCGCCCTGACTGAGCTTGATCTCGGTCATCCGCACGCAATCTTGGCGAGCCTGGTCGGCGAAAGCCTCCGGATCGAATCGACCGCGAGCGTCGCGGCAGCCAAAGTAGCCGGAGCCGATCTCAAAAACCAGATCGCCGCCGTGCCCCCGGTGATACCGACTGATCCCCCCCTCGCCGGTGTCCAGATAGAAGTTGCCCAAGCGCGCCCCCAGGACCAGGGATTCGATGGCACGGCCCGAGATGGCGCCGAAACTCAGGGCCGATATATTGAATACCGAAGCGCTGTAGGGCTGCTCCGTGGCCTCTGCCCCCACCAGCACCCGCGGTTTTTCCGCTGGGCGATTGACGGGCGCCATGGAATGGGTGATCCAGTTGAAGCCCTCCCGGTAGGTATCCAGCTGGGTACCGAAGGGGTGCGTGCTGCTGATGCCGGCCGCGCGCCGATAGACGAGGCTGCGCGACTCGTAGCTGTAGGGTTTCCCCTCCTGATCGTCTTCCACCAGGTAGGAGCGGAAGAAGGGACGCAGGTGGAGTGCCAGACCTCGTAGCCGCGCCAGCACCGGATAATTGGCAAGCAGAGCCGACTGCCGCTGAAGCGCGTCGTAGATGGCCAGAGCGACGATTCCCCAGCCAAGGGCCGCAAGCAGGAACCACCAGGCATCTACGCGCACGGCCACGAAGCTCGCCACCAGCGCCAGCAGGAGACCGATTCCGGGCAGGATCCAGCGGGTCCAGCCACGCACCAGGTACGCGCCTACCATTTTCCTTGAGCCAACAGGCTGGCATTGCCCCCCGCGGCCGTGAGATCGATGCTGATGGTCTGCTCGGCCACCATGCGTGTGAGGTAGAGCGGCCCACCGGCCTTCGGCCCCGTTCCGCTCAGGCCCTCACCACCGAAGGGCTGTACCCCTACGACGGCGCCGATCATGCTGCGGTTGACGTAGACATTACCTACCCGACAGCGCGCCGCCACGGCCCGGGCACGATCGTCGATGCGGGTCTGCACCCCCAGGGTCAGTCCGTAACCCAGGGCGCGGATCTTTTCCAGACAGCGCTCCAGTTCGCCGGACTCCCAGATACAGACCTGCAGGACCGGACCGAAAATCTCTTCGCGGACGGCGGCGAGATCGTCGATGAAATAAAGACTGGGGGCCACGAAGTGCTGGAGCTCGCCGCGCTCGTCCCGGTAATCCAGACGCAACGCGTCCCAATCCTTCTCGGCTCGCTCTCGCAAGGCACGGGGCCAGCTGCAGCGATGAAGAAGGCGGGCGCCCGTCTGCTCGAGATCTGCCATCTGCCGACAGAGCTGCTGCTGCGCCGCGGCATCGATGACCGGCGGTACGTCCGTAGCAAAATCCAGGGCCGGGCCGATAGTGAGCGCGTCCATGGCGCCCTCGAGCATAGGTAAGAGCCGTTCCGCCAGTTCCTTCTGCACGCACAGCACGCGCAACGCCGAACAACGCTGGCCGGCAGACTGAAAGGCCGAGCGCAGAACCGCATCCACCACCTGCTCCGGCAAGGCCGAAGAGTCGACGACCATGCAGTTGATGCCGCCCGTCTCGGCGATGAGGGGAACGATGGGCCCGTCCTTGGCGGCCAGGGCCCTCTGAATACCCTTGGCAACGGCGGTGGAACCCGTAAAGACGACCCCCGCCACCCGGGGGTGTTCTACCAGCGCCGCACCGACACTGCTGCCGGGGCCTGGGACCAGGCGCAGGGCCGAACGCGGCACTCCCGCCTCCCACAACAGCTCCACCATGGCCGCCGCGATGGCGCGGGTCTGCTCTGCCGGTTTGGCAGCCACGGTGTTACCGGTGACCAGGGCCGCCACCACCTGCCCCGCGAAGATGGCCAGGGGAAAGTTCCAGGGACTGATGCAGACGAAGACGCCCCGCCCTCGGCAGGACCAGCGATTCTCTTCTCCCGTGGGGCCGGGCAATCGCTGCGGCGCCAACAAATGTTTGGCCTGCAGTGCATAGTAACGGCAGTAATCGGCGGCTTCCCGCAATTCCGCCACGGCATCGGCCAGGGTCTTGTGACCCTCCCGCTGAACCAAGGCGATGAACTCTTCCCGCCGCTCCTCCAGCAGATCTGCGGCACGCCAGAGGATATCGGCGCGCGCCGTGACACCCAGGGTGTCCCATTCGGCCTGAGCCTCATCCAATTGGCAGACGATGGAGGGTACCGTCTCGGGGTCGATATCCGGCGGCGGGGTGAGTTCCAGACGGCGCGCTCTGGCCTCGATGCCGGCGCGGGCCCGCGCGTAGGGTAGGTCGATGCCGGCGCTATTGGGGCGCTCGACACCGTACAGGGTGCCGTAGATGGCCCGTGGCAAAGGCAGGGCGCTGCCATCGGCGGCCCACAACGGACTCTTCAGCAATACCTCGGCAGCGTCGCCGGTGCCGCTGGCGAGCAAGTGGATGAAAGAGGTGTTGGCACCATTTTCCAGCACTCGTCGGACCAGGTAAGGTAAGAGTTCGCGATAGGGTCCGACGGGGGCATAGATACGCAGGCGCGGGATCAGCTGCCGGTCCATGAGCAGATCGTAGAGGCGCTCCCCCATGCCGTGCAGACGCTGCATCTCATACTGGGGCGCGGACATTCCCGCGGCCATCTCCAGAACTGCCGCAATGCTGGTGGCGTTATGGGTGGCAAACTGGGCATAGAGGGTTGCCTCTGGCCCCTCGGCGTACTCCAACATGCGTCGGGCACAGGCCAGGTAGCTGATGTCCGTGTGGTGCTTGTGGGTAAAGACGGGGTAGCCATCCAGGCCCATCTCCTGGGCCCGCTTGATTTCGGTGTCCCAATAGGCACCCTTGACCAGCCGCAGCATCAGCCGTCCACCGTGGCGCCGCGTGTTGGCCAACACGTATTCCAGGGCATCGGCGGCACGGCTCTGGTAGGCCTGCAAGGCAAGACCCAGGCCCTGCCACCCAGCGGTCTGCGCCTGCCCCTGCAGGCGTGCCTGCAAGGCGTCCAGAAGATCCAGCTGCAATTCCAGACGATCACTTTCTTCCGCATCGAGGGTCAGCCCGACATTGCCTGCTGCCGCCAGCTCGGCCAGGTCGACCAGCACCGGCAGAAGCTCGCGCCACAGACGCTGCCTCTGACTTTCCTCAAAACGCGGGTGCAGGGCCGAGAGCTTGATGGAGATACCGTCCCGATCCTCCGGTCCGCCGCGCCCCACCGGCTGTTTGGCCAAGGCCAGCAGAGCGTCCCGGTAGGCCTGGGTGTAGCGCGCCGCATCCGCCGCGTTGCGCGCACCCTCCCCCAGCATGTCGAAGGAAAAACGCAGACTCGGATAATGGCTACAGGTCTGCGCCGCCTTGCTGCGTGCCGCCGCCAAGGTCTCGCCGAGCACGAACTGCCGTCCCAGCAAGGTGATGGCCCGCAGCGCCCCCTGCACCACGGCCCGCTTGCCCAGCCGTTGCGTGAGCCTGTCCGACTCCTGCCGACTGAGTATCCGGCGCGAGAGCCGCAGTACCTGATCGCTGAGCCGGTGCAGCAGACCCACATCGCCCTGTTCGCGAAAATCCACACGAGAGAGCTGATCGCTGAGAAGCACGTCGGCGGTCTCCTGATCCGGCACCCGCAGCAGCGCCTCCGCCAGACGCATCAGTGCCAGGCCCTCGCTGCTACTGATGGGGTATTCGCTCAGCAACGACTCCAGTGCCCAGAACGGTGTCGCCTGCGCGCGCATGGCCTTGAGCCAAGGCTTGGCCCGCTCGGCGATGGGCCGCCAATCCAGATCGCCCAGCCCCCGCAAGAGTCCCTCGACCACATCGCGCTCTTCCCGCTGCGCCGGTGGCAGGGCTGCCACCAGGTCCTCTACCGCCCCTTTTTCCACGCTGTCCAGCCGCACCGCGCTCATGAGCGCGACTCCGTCTCGAGACTGCGCAGGGTTTCGTCCGCTCCCGCCGCCGCCGTCAGATCGGCCACGTTCTCCTTGGCAAAAAAGCCTTGGAAACCGTGGAAACGTTGGACGTATTCGATGATGAGGGACGAATGCTCGGAAGCGCTGGAGAAAATCTGCTTGAGCCCTTCCCGTTCCGAACCGATGACCTCCAGCAGGAATTTCTGACCGCTGTCGCGCAGAGAATTGACGACATAGTCGATATTGAGCTGATCCGCCGTCCGTCCATCTCGGATGGCCACGGCGATATGGTGCAGACGCGGCCCAAAGTTGCGAGCGAAGGATTCCGTCGGCGAAGGCTTGCCGATGAGATGATTGCAGAAATAGGGATGATTGGCAGCCGTGAACACCTTGGCAGGACTTTGCAGCACGTCTTCGTAGTGCACGCTCTTGGTGACATTGGTGGACGAATTCTGATCGGCGATGTCGTAGGAACCCCAGTAATAGTAGCTGGACAAGGTCAGATACTCGAGAATGGCAACCTCGCGATTCTGGCTGTAGATACGGGTGGCCAGGTGGTCGATGGGCAGCAGCAAGCGATCGATACCCAAGGCCGCGCGTCGCTCCTTGGCCTCACCATAGGCCCGCTGCATGTCGGGTCGCGGCACCACCTCACCCAAGGCATAGCGCCGCTCACGACCCTCCGGCCGCTCCCAATAGGCGACGATGTTGTGGGTATAGGGTGAGGGCTTGACGATGGCCATGTTGGCCGGCAGTTCCAAGTTTCCGACTTGTTCGGCAGAAAAAAACCGGACCTCCCGCGCCTTCTGAGTCTTCACCAGGGTATCCAGGTCCTCCACCTGGAATACTTCGCCCATGTAGCGCGAATTCGGTCGCTTGGCGCCGATAGGATAGACTTCGTTGAGACTGCGAAAGATGCCGTGCAATTCTGGGTCTTTGACCTCGCGTACCAAAAGATCCGGGGCACTGTGGTCGATGCGCAGAACGTGGGTAGAATGCTTCTCGCTCTCCAGGGTCATCTGATAATCGTAGGGTGTCATGAGACACAATTCGTGCACATAATCTGCAGAGTGACCTGGTTCTACGGTGAGCATCAAGGCATCGATACGACGGATATTTTCCGTCAGCCCTTCGCGGTCTCGGTCTTCGAGGATTCGTGGTAACCAGCGTTCAAAAAAATCGGAATTCTCTTTATCTCCATAACGCGCGAAGCTTGTCGACGAAAGCATTCAGGAACTCCCTGTTTATGTCATCCATATAGACACCCTAAAGTGTAGTAAAAAAAACGGCCAAAGCTCAGAAAATGTCTAAATGACCAGGAGACGATGTCATCAGTATAATTAATGGAGCAACTAAAAAACGTGCCTCTGGACCTCTTCAGCCGCTTCAATGGAGAGGGCATGACTCGACCAGCTAGTTCATGGGGTTGCGGCAGTCGGCTATCTGCCACGACCAAATCCGGTTCCTGGTTAATACAATGGTTAATCATGTGGTTACGGACCCAGGCTAAGACAGGTACAGAGACATGTAAAAAGATGCTCAGGTGCGATTATTTGACCCGCGGCGACTCCTTGACTATACCTAAGGGATCAGGGTGATGTGCGAGAGAGAGGATGCGGGCCATGGACAACAGAGACGACACAGACCTGGTGCTGGAATGGGATGAGTGGCGGGAACGGGCGCTGACCTTCGGGGTTCCTCGGGAGCTTGCGGAGCTGGGCTCGACCCTGATGCGTGAGAGTTATTTTCAGCGTTGGCCGCTGGCAGTGCAGGAAGCCTGTGGCTGGGAGGACGATGGCTTTGCCATGTTGGCCTTGGCGCGACGCGACCCCGAAGCGGCCCGACGCCACTGGCAGGAGATCCTGCGTCGGTACGATCGTCGGGAACGTGCGCAGGGGCGCTTTGCCTGGGATGGCCAGGCCCGGAAGAATCCGCCGGTACTCACCGGTCCGCGGACGCTCGGCTCAACCAAGCCAGAGCAGCTTCCAGACAATTACCGGAAGGGAGATAGCGCCCACGAAGCGCCCGACGATCTCCCCGCGACCGTTCACCAATAGCGTGGTTGGCGTCAGAACGACGCCACCGACACTGTGGCTGGCCTCCCCGGCGTCGTCCAGGTACAGGGCGTAGGGGATGCCAAAGCGCTGGGCGACACCGCGGACGTCCTTGGCGCTGCTGCCCGTTACGGCGATGCCGACGATGCGCAGGTGTGGCCCGGAGAAGGTTTTATCCAGGGCTACCAAGGCTGGGGTTTCTGCCAGGCAGGGTGGACAATCGGGCGACCAGAAGTTGATGAGCATCGCCTGGCCCGGATAGGATCGCAGTATCTCTTGTCGGCCGTCGAGGCTGCTCACGGACAAGGGCGGCAATCGCTGCACCTGTATGGGTGCGGCACCGCGCCACTGACTGAAAAAGTACACCCCCAGCACAAGGCTCAGCCAAAAAAGAATTTCCAGCACCTGGCGTTTTTTCCGCAACACGGCTTTTCTGTCCCCCACTCTGAGTATTCCACGATATTCCAGCCATTCGTCCCTTCCATTCTCTGGAGAAAGAAAGCCCGACGCGGTACAATAGGGAACGCATAATGCTCCCTTGGGCCCATGATTCAACTACGCACCTACGTCTACATAGACTCCCTTCAGCCCCAGCTCGCTGCCTACATCGCCACGGTCTCTCAGGGTTTTCTGCCGGTGCCGGGAGACGCAGCGTTGTGGGTAGAGGTCTCGCCGGGCATGGCCGTGCATCGGCTGACGGACATCGCCCTCAAGGCTACGCGCGTACACCTGTCGCAGCTCGTCATAGAGCGCGAGTTCGGCGCCATGGTCATCCATCACCGCGACCAGAGCGATGTGCGCGAGGCGGGTCGGGCGGTGCTGCAGCGCATGGGTGCCGATCAGCGGGATCGCAAGGCCTGTCGCATCACCTGGAACGAAATCATCCGTGGGATGATGCCCGACCACACCGTGCTGATCAATCGCCAGAATCGCCGGGGCTCCATGATCCTGCCGGAGCAGAGCATGTTCATCCTCGAAACCGAGCCCGCCGGCTATATCATCTATGCCGCCAATCAGGCAGAAAAAGCAGCCAACATCACCCTCGTGGATGTCCGCGCCGTGGGCGCCTACGGCCGTATGATCATTGCCGGGCGTGAGGCGGACGTGGACGAGGCGGCGGCGGCGGCCATTCACGCTGTCGAGAATCCCTCCTGGACCTAGCCCCCATGGATCGTCAAGAACTGGAACGGCGCCTCTGCCACTACCGCAGCCGCTATCCCGAGGAAGGCGCCTACGCCCGACGCGGCTGCATGCTGCTGCGCAGCGGCAACGACTGTTTCCGGCGGGATACCCCAGGTCTGCACATCACCGGCTCCACCTGGGTCATCAACCCCGACCGTACGGCGGTCCTGCTGATGCTCCATCGCAAGCTCGGCCAATGGTTCCAGCCCGGTGGGCACGCCGACGGCGACGAGGACGTACTGCGGGTGGCCCTCAAGGAATGCAGCGAAGAAACGGGACTCCCGCCCGAACGGATTCGCCTGGTGTTGCCGGATATCTTCGATATCGACATTCACCGCATCCCTGCCAACCGGCGCGAGGCAGAGCATCAACACCTGGACATCCGCTTCCTCGTGGAAATCGACGATGCCATGGCCATCCCCGGCAACGACGAATCCCACGAGCTGCGCTGGGTGCCCTTGAGTCAGGTACCCGTCTACAATCGCGAACGCTCCATCCACCGGCTCCTCGCCAAAAGTCGCGAATGGATCGTCCACGAGGGCCGCAACCGAATCCGACCCTGAACCAGCCCGGATCGCAACGACCGGCTGGGGGCTACGGCCGCGCAGTTATCCCCATTGCGGGGTCAAGGCGCGGGCAGCGGCACACCCAGCGATTCAGAAGAAGGTCGTGACGGCGGCGTCCAGGGCATCGCGCATGTCCGGATCGTCGGTAATGGGTCGCACCAGGGCCACGCTGCAGGCGGTGATGGGGGCGATACCCTTTTGAATCAGGGCACCAGCGTAGATGAGCATACGCGTGGACAGCCCCTCGTCCAGACCGTGCCCCTTGAGATTGCGCGAACGCTCGGCGATGGAGACGAGCTTGCCCGCCACCTCGTTGCTCACGCCCGATTCGTGGGCGACGATCTCGATCTCCAGATCCCGCTCCGGGTACTGGAAGTCCAAGGCGCCGAAGCGCTGCTTGGTGGACTGCTTCAGGTCCTTCATGGAGGACTGGTAACCCGGATTGTAGGAGATGACCAGCTGAAAATCCGGGTGCGCGTGCACCAGCTCCCCCTTCTTGTCCAGCGGCAGGGTACGGCGATGATCGGTGAGAGGGTGGATGACCACGGTCGTATCCTGACGTGCCTCCACTACCTCATCCAGATAGCAGATGGCACCGATGCGTGCTGCCAGGGTCAAGGGTCCGTCCTGCCACTTGGTGCCATCCTTGTCCAGCAGGAAACGTCCCACCAGATCCGAGGCCGTCATGTCCTCGTTGCAGGCCACGCTGATGAGGGGCCGCTTCAGGCGCCAGGCCATGTATTCGATGAAGCGCGACTTGCCACAGCCCGTCGGCCCTTTCACCATCATGGGCAGACGTGCCGCGTAGGCCGCCTCGTAGAGGGCGATCTCGTCGTCCACTTCCTTGTAGTAAGGCTCCTTCTCGATGAGATAGGCGCTGGCCAAATCGGTCATGGTGATACCTCGTACTCAGTGGTTTGGGGACGGACGTTCGCCTTGGAATTTTACCAGACGGCTGACCTGGATGTCGGAGACGAACACCACTCCAGTGTGCTTGTCGAAAAAGGGCGCAAAACCTTCGAGGATGGGGGCGACCAGGTCTTCGGGAACGGCCACGATGATCATGATGAGGACGTCGTCCTCATTGAACATCACGTGACCTTCGTAGATACCGTGACTGCCTTTGCCGGACAGATTGCCGACGATGGTGTAGCCCTGCACACCGGCGCGATCCAGAAGATCCGTGGCAAAGTCCTTGTGGGCACCCTCGAGAATGATCTCGAGTTTCTTGAGTGGGCTGAGATTCAGGGCTTTCATGTGCTGTGCTCCAATACGCGGATCGATGTCTGTTCGCCCGCAGCACGCTGCAGCGGACTGTGGGGATGAACGACGAAACCGTCTTCCGTCAGTACGTGTACCCGGTAATCGTCCTCAGGGTCAAGGATCAGC
Source organism: Acidithiobacillus sp. (assembly GCF_023256195.1). Classification (GTDB taxonomy): domain Bacteria; phylum Pseudomonadota; class Gammaproteobacteria; order Acidithiobacillales; family Acidithiobacillaceae; genus Acidithiobacillus_A. Next base: position 45,879 of record NZ_JAGDWX010000028.1, on the reverse strand, counting down.
AGCCGCACCCAGCCGCCACCGATGAGGGATTTGACCTTGGCGATCCGCTCTACGGTGCGCTGGGCAAAGGCCAGCGGCGCCTCCACCAGGGCAATGAGCCGGACCGGCTCGTGGTAGGGTTTACCGTCCTTCATCACCGTCTGAATGGGCAAACCCGTACGCAGATCACTCTGATTGCCCGTCATCACCCCAAAGCGACCCGCCACGTTGTGGTAGACCTTGCTGCCGCTCCCGTAACTTTCCGTGTCCACCACCGAGAAATAGTGCTCCAGGTTGATCCACTCGCCCACCACCAGCGGGCCGGTGAGAATATTCTCCAGCAGTCGTCCGCGTGGGTCCAGGCGATAGTCATAGGACTGGAGGAAGGCCCGCGCGTCGAGATCCACGCCTTCGGTCAGGGCCCGCCGACCGACGATGGCGTAGACATTGCGGGCCAGACCCCACTCGGGTCGCACCTGCGACCAGTCGTGCGCCTGGCGCTGCGCCAATGCCGCCGCGGCAAAAGGTTCGGCGGCAAGTTCCGGTGCCGCTCCCAGTAGGGGCATCCGCTCCGCCGCACAGCGCCGAGTCGCCGCCGACAGCCCGTTGCGCAGCCGCTCCAGATACAGGAGGTGGCGCGCCGGCAGGAGATCCAGATCGTGCAGTTCTATGACATCGGTGGTGGTGTTGTGCACCGCGGGCAGGAACCAGGTATCCTCGGGAATCGCCACACCGCGCTCGCGCAGCAGGCGTCGTACTTCGGGCTTGTTGGCCATGTGCGCCAGCGCGCGGGCGTTCGGAAGACCCCGCCCACCCCCGCAGGCGCCGCAGTCCAGGGCCGATTCGTAGGGATTGTTCTCGCTGCGGCTCTCGTGAGCCACGAGCAGGACGAAGCGGGAAAAATTCCGATCGAGGCCGATGGACAGCAAGGCCTGCAGCACATAACGAACCTGCTCTTCCAGACTGAAACCGATGCGTCCCAGACGCTCCATCTGCAGGCTGGTCTCGGCATGGTTCACCCGATAAATATCCCGCAGCTTCTCGACAAAGGCGAGCTCCTCCGCCGGCGACAGATTGCGCTCACGCGCCAAGGTACTGGGACCACGCTGGTGACCCAAAGCGATCTCACGCAGTTCGCGCACCTCATCGTCCGTCACCTGATCCCGCGAGATGCGCAGCTCCCGAGCCAGAGCCTTGACGATCATGGCGCGCTGGATGGCGCGGATAATGGAATCCGCCTGCTCGGGGCTGAGTTTATCCAGCAGCAGCCGGGTGACGGGCTTGTCGCTGTGCAGCCGGGCATGCCAACGGTGGTAACCCAAGGGGAGGAGGGTCTTGCCGATGAGTCCGAGGCTGAAGAGCAGGCCGATGGCCTCCACCGCCACGAAAGGCGATAGTACCGAGCTTTTCAGATCGTGCAGGACGTGCTCCAGGGCACCGTAGAGGGCCTCCTCCTCCAGCTCCAGATCTGCCGGGATCTCCAGCACCAGATTCTTGGGCGTCTGCACCGCTGGACAGAGGTGCATCTCGCTACCCTTGCCAAACTCGAGATAACCGAGGGGCACGCCGAAGAATCCGGCAATGCCGAAGCTCTGATAGTCGCCCAGCGCCTCCAGCTGCCGGCGCATAGGCTCCGAGCGCACGTCGATACAGAAGAGCGCCTGCGCGAAGGGACGCTTGGGATGGCTTGGCGCCGGCTCCGGCACCTGCAGCCGATCCACAAGCTCCGTTATGTAGTGCGACTCCATGGCTTGCAGCCAGACGTACCCCTCTTGCGCCTCCCATTCGCCCAGAAGACGGCGCAGACCCTGCAGTTCTCCAGCGCTTAGGCGGCGCAGCGCCTGCTCGGCGTCACCGCCCACGGCCCGGGCCAAATCGATGAGCCGCTTCTGCTGGAGGTCCAGCTCGTAGCGGCGCCTCGCCTCGATGTATTGGCTCGCCACCGTCGCCACCCGCTGCGGACGGGGACGACTGAGCAGATCATCGAGGCGCTGCGCCCAGGCCGGTAGAACCCGAGCCGAGTGCAGCTCACTGCGCAGGTACGCCAGCCGCGGCTGTGCCTGCCAGGACGCGCGCAGGGCACGATAGGATACGGGACTTCCCTGATGCCGGCCTGCCTCCTGCAGTAAGGCCAAGCCCAACACCATGCGCACTGCCAGAAAATCCACCAGGTCCGCCGGATAGTGTTGCGCCCAGTAGTAGTGCTTGGCCGTGCTGCGGTAGCGAATGAAGCCGGCCCAGCCGTGCATGCGGGTGAGCTCGCGGGTGATGTAGTCCTGCCAGGCGCTCTCCGGCACCTCCAGTTGCCGCAGAATCTGGGCGATCGTTCCCTCGGGCGTATCCTCCTCGGCCAGAAGCTGCCGCAGATGCAGGCCGCGCAGCATGAAACGGATATTGCGGCGGGCAATGGCCTTCCAGGATCGGAAGAAACCCGCCTCACGACCCGGTGCCTGCCAGGCCGACTGTCCCTCATCAAAAAAATCCAGACAGCTCTTGGTCAGCAGATCGTCGAGGCTATCGCCGATCTGACTGCCGTAGAGGCGATCCACCTGGGTATACACCGGCAACTGCGGCGGCAGACGCGCCTCCAGCAGCTCGAGCAAGGCGGCATCGACGTCTGCCTCGTCCCCCAGGGCCGGCAGCTCCTCGCCCTGCAGCATCGCCCTCAGGCCGGCGCCATCGATCCAGTCACCACGCAGGACAACGCGCTCACCGGGATAACGGGTGCTCAGGGCCCACAGCCAGGCATCCAGATCGATGCCCGGAATTGCCGCGTCTTTGCCATGGAGAAAGCGGCTCACGCCATCGCGTAGGGCCTGCTCATCCACCTTGCCCGCCGCCAGATACTCGCGATACTGACTACGTGCAAGATAACCGCGTGCGTGGAAGAGCTCCGAGGCCTCGGTCACCGCCTGGGCAAAGGGGCGATCCTCCAGACCGTAGAGGGGATTGTGGTGGATGAAGGTACGCATGGGCCAGAAACGCGGGATGGGCTCGCTGGCGACATAGACCATGGCGCGTACCTGCAGACGATCTCCGAGATCCAGGCTCACAGGACACCTCCACTTCCATACAGTCCCAGGACGAGCAGGCCCGACAGCACCAGGAACACCATCAGACTGCTGAGAAGGCTCAGATCTTCCACCGCCTCTCCGCGATAGGCACCGAAGAGCAGATCCTGAAAGAGCCGGCCACAGGACCAGCCCCAGAGGGGTAGCAACAGCAGCAGCGGTAGAATCCAGGACAGCGGTAACTGCATGGCCGTCCCGAAGAGGACGAAAAAGGACGGAAAGACTGGCGTCGCCAACAGGGCCAGCACCGTCAGCACGATACTGGCCGTCAGTCGCGGCAAGGGTTCTACCAGATTGCCCATGAGCCCCAGATAGCTGCCGCCCAGCCGCGCCGCCAAGGCCCCACTCAAGAGGGTGAGCAAGGCCGCCGGCACGCTCCAGGTCAGGGCCAGGATCTGCAGGACCGGTATGGCCGTGCCCATGGCCCAGGCGATCCAGATCACGGCCAGACCAGCGCTCAGATTCAGGCGGGTCCAGATGAACAGATCCCGCGCACTCAGGGCGCGAAAGGCATAGAACAGCGCCGTAAAGATGGCCAATGCCACCAGTGCCCGACGCTGTGGATCCGTCAGTGCCCAGGGTGCGACCCCGTACTGCAGCAGCAACAGGCCCAGTTGCGGTAAGGCCAGTACCGCCAACGCCCGGGCCGTGGTCATGGGCAAGCTGTCCAGAAGGCGGTTGAAAACCCAGCTCAAGGGAAAGAGCGGTACCAGAAATGCAGCAAAGACGGTGATGGCCGCAAGCATCTCAGCACCACCCCAGCCAGACATTGAATCGGCGGGACCAATGCAGCAGGATCTGGCTGGCGCGCTGGTAGATATCGGCCACATAGAGTTCGCGCGACAGGAGCGCGTAGATGCCGAGGTAGAGCCCATACCAGCGCCCGCCTGGACGTCGTCCCCAATCGAGACTCTCGCGGAAGAAGGTCAGCATCCAGCCGCCCACGAAGATCAGGGCGAGCAGCAACGCCAGCAGGTCGAAGGACAGGTGCTGGATGCTGGCGACCTCATACAGGCGCAGGCTTTCGCTACGGTCGGGGTAGAGAAAATCGCCGAAATAGTGGCTGATGAGGGTGTAGCCAACGACGATGATCACAAAGGACACCAGAATGCCACTCATCAGACGCCAAGGGTCCTTCTGCGACAGCTTGTGGGCGGCAAAGAGCGCCTGCGCACCCGTCACCCAGCCAAAGAAGAGCAGGATGATGACGCCCTGCTCATAGAAAAGACGCTCCGCGACGAAGAAGTGGGACAGACCGATGACAATGACAGGCACCAGCACCGTCAAGGATGCCGCAACGAGCCACGGCAGGCGGGAGGGTTTGATGGGCCGCCGTTCCACCACCGAGGTGTAGACCGGATCCGGCGGCACGCCGTCGCGCTGACGCGCCTCGCCGATGACCCCACCCGACCCGAGAAACAGAGAGGCCTTGAAGAAACCGTGGGCAATGAGGTGAAAGACCGCCAGGGGAAAGGCCCCCAGACCACACTCCATCACCATGAATCCCATCTGCCCCATGGTGGAGTAGCCCAGGGAGCGCTTGATGTCGTTCTGGATGAGCATCAGCGCCGAACCGACGACCGCTGTCACGAGGCCCACGGCAAAAGCCCAGTGCAGGGCCCAGCCAGCGTGCTCGAACAGCGGCGCAAAGCGATTGAACAAAAAACCCCCGGCGTTGACGATCCCGGCGTGCATGAGTGCCGACACGGGGGTGGGTCCATCCATGGTGTAGGGCAGCCAAGTGTGCAGCAGGAACTGGGCCGAGCGGGCAAAGGCCGCTAGCGCCAGGAGAAAGCCGCAGAGTTCCGGCACGGGCAGGCCCCAGAGCAGCACATCGGGATGTTCGCCGATGCGGGCGAAGATCACCGGGAGCGACACGCTGTGGTAGCTCTGGATGAGTACGAGGGCAGCGAACCACAAGGGCAGATCGCCCACCCGATAGGTGATCTGGGTCCAGAATGCATAGCGACCGGCCGCCGGTCGCGTCGCATCATGACCCAGCAGAAAATAGAGCACCACGCCCACCAGAAACCAGGCCACCACCAAAGTAATGAGGTCCCCCGCCGCCACCATCAGCAGGATCACTGCCGTCATCAGGTCGAGCATCGCGAAGAAGCGCGGATAGCCCGGTTCCTCGACCATGTAACGTACGGAATAGACATGGACGATCAGACTGATACCGGAGACGAAGGTCCACAGGATGAGACTCAGAGGATCCAGCCAGAGGCTGCCCCAGAGGCCCGGTGCCTGCATGAGCACATCCCCGCTCCCCCCGAGGTGACGACCGAGGAAGAAGGCCGCCAGCAGAAAGGCCAAGGTCAGGGCAGCGACGCTCAAGCGTGCCGCCGCCTTCTTGCGCTGGCGCAGAAAGGCCAGAATCGTCAGGGCCGAGAGCAGGGGCAACAGAGGTATGCCCAGGGCAATGAAGTCCATCCACATCCTCCTGTCGTTCGGGACCGAAGCGACCTCGGCCCACGCCTCCGCCATGCTAGCCAGCGCAATTCATAAGGTAAAGCAAAAAGAAATTAACGATAACTTTTATAAAAGCAAAATTACTTGGTCATCGCCAGGTAGAGTTGGGGAAGCCGCTCGGGCAAGCGGTCTACGTGATCCAGGACGAGATAGTTGCGCGCCCCGAAGATGCGCGAGACGTATTCATCGGCATAGGGATCCAGGGACAGACAGAAGGTCCGGATACCACGACGCCCCAGCTCTTCCACGGCTTTTTTGGTATCGAAGCGCAGATACTGGGGATCGCGCACGTCGTTGTCCGCAGGCTCGCCATCCGTCAACAGGAGCACGAGTTTCTTCTGGCTCGGCTGCTGGTCCAGAAGGTGTCCGGCGTGGCGCAGTGCCGCCCCCATGCGCGTCGACAGCTGTCCGGTCATCCCTGCCAGCCGACCTTTGACCTTGTCATCGTACTCCGCCTGAAAATCCTTGAAGATATAGAATTCGACATCGTGGCGGCCATTGGAATCGAAACCGCAGAGCATGAAAGGATCACCGATGCGTTCCAGGGCCTCGGCCAGGAGCGCCGCTGCCTCCCGCGCCAGCTGTAGCACCGTGACATCGCCCTCGCTGCGGGAGCGCAGGCGATCGTTGGTGGACTCCGACAGGTCGATGAGCAGCAGCACCGATAGGTCGCGCAGGTGCAGGCGGGTGCGAATACCGATGCGCGGGTCCGGCTGCTGGCCCATGCGGATGTCGGTGAAAGCCAGCACCGCGGCGTTGATATCGATCTCGTCGCCATCCTCCACCTTGCGCTGGCGGATGACTCCCTGAGGCTGCACCGCCTCGATGAGTTTCTTGAGGCGTTGTACCAGAGGCTTCTGCGCCTGCAGAAAGGCATCGATGACCTCGGGATCGCCCATCTTCGGCCGTTTTTCGTAAAGGGTGACCCACAGCGGCCGCTCCAGCTGCGTCTGGTAGTCCCACTCCGGGTAGCTCATGGGCTGGGAAACCGGCACCTTGCCCTCGCGCTCGTTGAAGGTCTTGCCGTCGTCGTCATAGAACTCGGTGGCAAGAACCCAGATCTCCTGGGCATCGTCTCCCGCCGTCTCGACGTCCACGGCGTTGATCATCTCCATGAGACTCACATACTTGCGAACCTGCGGTGGGCCGCCGGCGAGGATATCCCCAAGCTGCGACTCCGGCACCGTCCAGAGGTAGCGGTTGTCGTCCCGGTAGAGAATGGCCCCGACATCGCCATACCCCGGAAGCTCCAGCCCGGCCTTGGCCGTTGCTGCCGCCAGCGCCTCGGCCAGCGGGAGCATCTCGGTGTAGCGCGCGCTGGCGTCGCCCGGTGCGGCCGACACCAGAGCGGCAAAGCTCTCCCGTGCCTGGATCACCAGGGGATGCTCGTCGCGGTAATCGGCATCCAGCAGGGCCAGGGCACAACGGTCGAGGATCGCCGGCAGCGCCGCTGTCTGTTCCTGCGTCCGCGTCGCCGGCACCTGCATCAGGCGTTGCCACAGGGGCAGAAGCCCGGGGAAGCGGGCGATGGCCTCACGCTCGACCCAGGCGTCCTCCAGCAGGCCGATCCAGAGCTTCTGTTCTGCCGGCGCGAGCTCCAGGCGCAGGTCATACTGGGACAGCACGACGTGGGCCGCCGCATGGGCCGCCGCGGCGCGAAAGAGCTCGAGGGCCGTGATCTTTTGCCCCTGCGCGTTCTCCATGTCGTCGTAGGCGTCCGGGACATGGATGAAATACTGCTCGATATAAGGACGGTAACCCTGGCGCGTCTCGAAATCGCCGGAGGTGGGGCGCAGGAAGAAGTCCCGACCCCAGAGCGCACGCAGATACATGATCAGACGGCGCTGCACGTCGATGAAGAGCAGGCCGCGGCGTTCCTGTTGCAGCACGGCACGCGCCTGTTCGCTCTGCAGCCCGAAGTATTCCGCCTGGGCAGCAAAGTCGTTGCGATAGGCGGAAATCCCCCAGGCAGCCCAGCGTCGTAGCCCCCCCAGGGTCATCTGCTCCAGCAGTGCTTCGATCTTTCCCAGCATGGGGCGCACGCCCCGCGGTGCCTGCGCCAGGAGCTGATCCAGCAGGAGCAGGTAGCCACGGAAAAGCTCGATCTCACCCAGGCGGCGCGCGACGATGGGGGCAGTGGAGAAAAACAGGGTCAAGACCTCGGCGCTGGTCTTGGAAAACATGCGAATGGCCGCCGACAGCATCTCGAACACCGCCGGCTCACCGATCTCCCGGGCCACCTGCGGGGCACTCTCGATATAGGCGAGCACGAGGTCACTGCCCCGCCCCAGGGCCTGGAGACTGACCGCTCCCTGCAGATAGGCCTCGAGCCCGCCGCGACTGAAAATGCGCGCCGCCTCGTGCCACTGGGAGCTCAAAAGCTCGGTAGCGTTATCGCCGAGGGCCTCCAGGATTTCTGGATAGTCCGTCAGTTGAATGGCCATAGTAGGTCAGCAGGACAAAAACGGGGCGATGCCGGCCAAGGCAGGCGTCGAAACCGCCGTTCTCGGCATCAGTCCGGCCAGATGCGCGGCGGATTCAGGCTGCGACCGCCGCCGGCGTTGAGATCCTCTATCTGCACGCTGTCTTTGGCTGGACTCTTGTTCTGGGTACGGGTCCCACTCGCCGGCTTCGCCGGGGCCGGTTCCGCTGTCTTTTCCGTCGTGCTGCTGCGGCCACCGCTGCGCCGCGGACTCTGCATACTGGCACTCAGCTTGTCTTCCAGACTGCTCATGTCACGATCTCCTCGATGAGACGTTCCAGCTCTGCTTGCGCCGCGCTGGCTCGCTTACCCATGTGATAGACGCTCAGGCCCTCCAGGGCCGCACTGCGATAAATGGCGCGCCGATGCAGCACCGCCCGCAGAACCGGCAGACCCAACTCGGCGATGGCGACCTGGGCTGCCCGAGACAGGGCACTTTGAGCCTCCACCTGGTTGAGGACGAAGGCCGCGCGCAGCGTCGGGCGCTGTGCCCGTTGCTCCCGAATCCAGTCGGCGCTGCGCCGGCTGGCCCACAGGTCCAAAGGTGAGGGCAGGACCGGTAGCAGGACGAGATCCGACTCCGCGACGATCTGCTTCAGCTCCTCCGCTTCCAGACGCGGCGCGCAGTCCGTGACGATGAAGGCATACTCCTCCCCATGGCCGGCCTCGCTACCCCACTCTCGCACACGGATGGCGATATCTTCCCGACCGGACCAGTCCGCCCAGTGGGCGAGACTTCCCTGCGGATCGGCGTCCAGCAGCAGTGTCGACGCCCGCCGACCCAGACCCATGGCCAGATTCCAGGCGAGCGTGGTCTTGCCGCAGCCGCCTTTGCCATTGAAGACGGCAATGCGCAGGGCATCGGACGATGTCACTGTCCGCCCCGGACAGCGCGTTCGCAGTCCTGCACCGCCGCAACCAGCTCGCGCCGCTGCGCGTCCACCGCGTCCTCATCGAACTGCACCGACACCACCACATAGGTTCGTGCAAAGTTGAGGTTGGGATAGTAGCCGCAGGCCTCGGAACACTCGGCGAGACGGTCCAGGAATTCCCGGGTCTCGTTGTAGTCGGAAAAATCCAGCCGCCGGTTCCAGGCCAAGGGACGCTTCTGCAGCTCCCAGCCCTCGGGACAGGATATACTGGCCCTCTCCATCAGCGTCCACCTCCTGCACCAAGCCTGCCCAGGGTTTCCTGCAGATGCTGCAGATGCTCCTGCTCGTCCTGGCAGAGCCGAGCAAACAGGGCTGCCGACTCCGGGTCACGCAGACGCTGGGCCACCGCCTCGGCTTCCGCGTAGAGCTCGACCGCCCGCAACTCGAGGTCCGCGTCCTGCTGCAGCATCTCCCACAGATCGCGACCCGGACGCGGCGGCCGCAGCTGCGCTGCGTTGGGGGCAACCCCCAGGAGCAGCAGACGCTGACTGAGCAAATCCGCATGACCCAGCTCTTCCCGCGATTCCTCCCGGAAATTCTGCGCCCAATCCCGCTCACCCCAGAGGGTGCAGAGGCTGGCCTGGGTCAGATACTGCTGAATCGCCGTGAATTCGTGATTCAGCGCCTGTCCCAGAAAACCGATGATGCGTGGATGATTGCGCATCCCGAGCACCCCGATCAGCTGAGGTTGCCGGTCACATCACCGTCGCGACCGCTTCCCTCGGCGCTGGGTGCCTTGGGCAGGATGTTCTCCACCTCGGAGTGGACGCGGGCAATGATGTGCGCCGCCACCAGACCGTCACCCACCCGCTCGCAGGCATCGGCACCGGCACGCACCGCCGCATTCACCGCACCCGTCTCACCGCGCACCAGCACGGTCACGTAACCGCCACCCACAAACTGGCGACCAATCAGGCGCACTTCCGCCGCCTTGGTCATGGCATCCGCCGCCTCGATGGCCGGCACCAAACCGCGGGTCTCGATCATACCCAACGCAATACCCGTTACATCTGCCATTTCCGTCCCTCCTATCCAGACTGCAATGCCTTACGGCTCCCAAAAATCGATGATCCCGCCAATGGTGAGATCGGTCAGTACTTCAAAATCGCCCTGCGCGTAGCGTGCTGCCGAACCCGACACCGTAAAGACCCATTTTCCCTCGGGTACACCCACCGGATCCGTGGCCACACTCAGCTTGCCGCTGGCATCGGCCAGCACCCGCAGGGAGCTCTGCTTGAGTCCGGGGATGCGGCGGGTGACCACCAGGTCCGATACGACGCGCATGATCTCCACGATCGCCTCTCAGCTCGGGTCCCAGTTGTCGATGATGCCGATGATGGTGAGGTCGGAGGGGTATTCCTTGCTGCCCGCCGCCTCACGCGCTGCCGAGGAACCGACGCAAATCACCCAGTCGCCCGGGATGCAGCCCACCGAGTCCACCGCCACGGAGCGCGGTCCACCCTCTTTTTCCTGCACCACGAGCAGCGGACGATGGCCCATCTCGGCAATACGATTCGTGGAAACCAGAGTCTTTTCCACACGCATGATCTTCATCCGAGATCCACCTCCTCCATCGGACTTCCCAGCGGCAAGTCCTGAATGCCGCCCCACAGAATCAAGCGATCCGTCTCCACCAAATTTGCGTAGCGTCCGCGCAGGGCGGCCGCCATACGCTGCACCTTGCGCACCACCCGTTCGCGACTGCCGGGTACGCGACTGTCGAAGCGATAGCGTAGCGCCATGGGTATGGGGAGCCCCTTCTCCAGATTCAGTTTGCGAAATATCTTGATACCGACGTCCAGATCCGGTGCGCCTTCCTCCACCGTGTCGACGTGGGCGTAGTAGGCGAGGTTGCGCACCTGCACTTCCTGAAAGCCGTTGCCCACGCCGATAAAGCGTTCCGCGTGCCCACCGTCACCGTACCAACCGCCGTAATACTCTCCCACGTACTCGATCTGGCTCATGTTGTTGATGAGCAGCGTAGCGATGAGCCGACGCATGCCATCGTGGGGCATCCCCTCGCCCTTGCCCCAGCCATCACTGGCGCTGGCGGCACGGATCGCCTCGTAGACGGCAAGCCGCGCCTGATCCGGATCGAGGCCCAGGGTATGCCGGTAGAGATCGGCATTGTCCACATAACGGTGCGGACTCAGATCGCCGCGCGCGTCCGGGATGTGGATGCGGATCGCATCGGTATCGGTGTCCACACCGATGAGCAGCAGATCGGTACTGGCACCGCAGCAAAAGGCATTCTCGATGGCCATACGGAACTGGTACAGCCGCTCCAGCGCCGCCTCGATGGCCGCGTGCAGATTGCTGCCGTGGGCCGCACAGCCCTGATGCTGCGGATCCACGGAACTGCCGTGGTAGACCGCTACCTTCAGGTAACGGGTCTGGGCATCCGCCGTGGTGGGGTAGCCCTCACGGAAACGCCGCAACTCCGCCGCCTGCCAATGACGGACGTCTTCCTCGATGTCAAAGAGCGTGCCGGCGAAGGCGCTGCGCGACACCAGAGGCGAATCGGGCAGGCGCAGGATGAAGGGGAACAGCCCTTTGAGCCGGCCATCGGCGCAGGCCGATATGTTGACGGCGTGAAAGCCGCAGTCCACCAGGAAGGCATCGAGGTTCTGCGCCGCCGTGAGCTCCGTCTGAATCCGCGCCGCGAACTCGCACACCGCCCGCTCCAGCGCCATGAAGGTCCCCTCGGCATAGAGCCGTCCCAGTTCCGGACCCCGTACCCAGGCCCGCTCCAGGATCTCTTCAGGAAACCCGAAGCCCAGTTCCCGCCGCGCCAGCTGCTGCGCCTGCTCCGGGAAATCCGGACCCCGTCCGAGGGCGGCCATGGCCTTCAGTGTGGGGACGATGGCGTCGAAACTCCCCTTGATGCTTCTCTCGATCTCGGCCAAGCGCGCGTTTTCACCGCGCTGCACCAAGGCATGCTGACAACCGCGTTCCGGTAGACTCGGGCAGGCCGCATGTTCGATGCCGTGGGCCAGGGCCTGTGCCGCACCGCTGGGAAACCAGGATGGCGTCGGACGTCCCACCCCCATGGCGACAGGGGCAGGCTGTCGCACCACACCGGCCCGCGCCTGGCGCAGGGCAAAAGCCTTGCGGGTATCCATGCTCAGATCCGTCCGGCTCTGTTCGCCCGCCCGCAGTGGACACGAGGACTCATCCTCGCGCCCCTCCCGAGTAGGTTACCAGCGACCCCTTGCGCGAGTTGCCGCTGCTGCCCGTGATCTGGCTGTCGGGCACGGGTGCTGCCAACTCTTGTCCCTTGTTGATGGCTGCTGCCATCACACAACTGCGCAGTGGACCCCGCTGGGTGGGATTACGCCCCTGGGCCCAAGGACCTTCCGTCCCGGTAACCCGCTCGTTGCGGCTCCAGTCGTCGCCCGTGACCCGCCAGG
>NZ_JAGDWX010000028.1:0-33430 GCF_023256195.1 Acidithiobacillus sp. | reverse complement strand
TTTGGGTCGCCGCCAGCGCCTCTTGCAAGGCCCGCAGGCGCTCCTCAAGATCACGCATGCGCTGCTGGCAGGAACAAGCACTGCAAGAGGACGCAGCTTCACTCCGATCCTCGGTTCCCGCTACCTTCTGCATTGCCTCTACGGCCTCCTGCCGTGCTACGGGCTCCAACTCTTCGCCGGCATAGGGAGTACCGCTGACGAAGCTATCGGCGCCGGCTTCGTTGCCGGTGACGGCCTCGTCCGGTCCCATGGCCGGACCCGTGACCCACTGACCCTTGTCGGTACGACTCAGATAGGTCTTTGGCGCCTCGGGTTGCGGGGTGCTCGCGCAATAGGCGTAGTGCTCACGCCCGTAATACTCTGTTCCGGTGACGGGCCAGCACCCTCCACGCTCGTCACCGGTAGTTTTTGGGAGCCGATCCATCCCGGTACCGGTCATGACGCTACCGCTGAGGCTCGTCATGGCCTGCACCTTGTCTACGCCACCCCCGCAGAGCTGCGGGTTGCTGTAGCCGGTTCCCGTGATCCGGGCACAGCTGCCAGGCTCATTGCCCGTCACCTTTTCCGAGCGATCCACGAGATTGCCGGTGATCCGCTGCCCACGCTCCGTGCTGGACACTTCCACTTTGGGCGGTTCCGTAGGTTCGGGCCGCGTCCGGCACAGTGCCTCGAAGGTCTCGGTACTGAGATACTCCGTACCCGTTACCATACGGCAGGTGCCGGGCTCGAGGCCGGTGATCTTCTGGTTGCTGTCCACGGCGGTACCGGTGACGGGCTCGCCACGCACGGTGTGTGTCTCGCTGACCTTGCGCGGGGCGGCCTTACCATTGATGGTCATGCGCGCCACCCCGGTCTCCGCGTACTGCGAACCGGTGATCCGGGCATTTGCACCCGGCTCAGAGCCCGTCACCCGATTGGCACGCGCCTCGTCCGTTCCCGATATCGGCAACTGACGCTGTTGCGAGCGTCCGATGACCACCTTGTCCGGCCGTGCCGGCAAGTCACTGCGACAGAAACCCTGAAAGTTTTCCAGGCTGAGGTACTCCGTACCGGTCACCGTCTTGCAGCTGCCCGCCTCGTCACCCGTGACGGCAACGGAGCGACCGAGCTGGGTCCCACTCACCCCAAGACCGCGTCCGGTACTGCCGATCCCGACCTTGGGCGGATTGGCACTGGGTTTGGTGTCGCAAAAGCGTGAGTACTGCTCGCTGCCCACATACTCCGTACCGGTGATGATCCGGCAAGAGCCCGCCTCGCTACCGGTGACGGCGGGAGCCCTCTCTACTTGGGTCCCGGTCACTTCACTCCCGGCCAGGGTCGTCCCCGTCTCCACCTTGCTGGGCACGCGATACTTGCGCGAGCGCTGCTGTCCGGTCGGCTTCGCCGGTGGCAAGGCGCCCCGCCCCTTCTGCGCCAGTTCCTGCCGATGCAGACGGGCAAACTCATGGGCATTGCCGGTCTCGAGGTAGCGCAAGCGGGCGGCAGCGGAGCTGAGCCCTCGCATGACCGTCAACGCCACCTTACCCCGTTGCGCCAGGGACTGCCGGCGCGCCTTGCATAATTTACGCACAGAATTCTGGCGCCAGCCGAAGCTGTCGGGTTGGGTCTCACCGATTTCGCAGACGGAATCCAGAAAAGACTCCTCGATACCCGGGACCAAAGGCGGCACATCCTCACGACTCGCCGGCGCGGCACTATCGCCGGAGCCGCTGGAAACGGGCTCCTGACTCGTCTCCCGGCGCCGTCCTCGATGGCGACGCTGCTCCGGATCCGACCAGCACAGGGCGCCAGCACACCGCTGGGCCCGGTGTTGCCGTGCGATTTCGCGACCGCTGGGCTTGGCCGCCTGCATCTGCGGCTCTACCCGAAGATCGGTGCTGGCAGAGCCCGAGGGCACCACCGGTGTCGCGGCCACCGTCGGCTGTACCTTGGGCGCTGCGGAAGGACGTGCTCCCTCCGGCCGACCCTGCTGCTTGCGCAGGGCCTGCTCACGCCGCCTTTGCTGGGCCAGCGCGCGGCCCTGCAGACGGCCTCTTGCGGATGAATCAGACATGATGCCCCCTTTCTGGGCGGCGGCTGGACACCGATGGTGAATCTAGCCGCAACCCCTACCTGTGACCTCAGGAACCGCGATAGACGACAAAAGACAGACCCTGACTCTGGGTGTAATTGTCGTAACCGATGAGACGGATCAGGTGGCTGGGGTATTCGCGCCGACAGGCCTCCAGCTCCGCCAGCACGGCGTCGACATTGCGCTCGCCGAACATGGGCAGCTTCCACATATACCAGTAGTAGGTAAAGGGACGGTTGGGCTCGATGTGTTCCACCGCCGGATTCCAGCCCTGAGCGATGATGTACTGGATCTGAGCCCGCACCTGCTCCGCGGAAAAGGGCGGCAGGTACGAAAAGGTCTCGTACCGCCGGACCTGCTTGTATTCTTGCACTTCGGCCATGACAAACTCCTTCCTGAATAGCTAGGCGAATGGGGACGATCAGCGGTTCTGGACGTCGAGCTTGTCGACGGTATCGAACTCGAACTTGATTTCCTTCCAGGTCTCCAGGGCGATCTTGAGCTCGGGAGAGTGACGTGCCGCATTCATGAGCACCTCCTTGCCCTCCTTCTCGATCTCTACCCCACGGTTGCGCGCCTCGACGCAGGCCTCGAGGGCCACACGGTTGGCCGCCGCACCCGCAGCGTTGCCCCAGGGGTGACCGAGGGTGCCGCCACCGAACTGCAGGACGGAATCGTCGCCGAAGATGCTGACCAGGGCCGGCATGTGCCAGACGTGGATACCGCCCGAGGCTACCGCAAAGGCGCCGGGCATGGAGCCCCAGTCCTGGTCGAAGAAGATGCCGCGACTACGGTCTTCGGGGATGTAGGATTCGCGCAGCAGATCGATCCAGCCCAGGGTCGAGGCGCGGTCGCCTTCCAACTTGCCCACCACCGTACCGGTGTGCAGGTGGTCGCCACCGGACAGACGCAGCGCCTTGGTCAGGACGCGGAAATGAATACCGTGGTGCGGATTGCGGTCGATCACGGCGTGCATGGCGCGGTGAATGTGCAGCAGCACCCCGTTCTTGCGACACCAACGTGCCAGACCGGTATTGGCGCAGAAGCCGCCCGTCAGGAAGTCGTGCATGATGATGGGCATGCCCAGCTCTTTGGCGAACTCGGCGCGCTCGTACATCTCTTCCGGCGAAGGCGCGGTGACGTTGAGGTAGTGACCCTTGCGCTCGCCCGTCTGCGCCTCGGCGTTACGGATGGCATCGGCGACGAAGAGGAAACGATCGCGCCAGCGCATGAAGGGCTGGGAGTTGACGTTCTCGTCGTCCTTGGTGAAGTCCAGACCGCCGCGCAGCGCCTCGTAGACCGCACGACCGTAGTTCTTCGCGGACAGACCCAGCTTGGGCTTGATGGTGCAGCCCAGCAACGGCCGGCCGTACTTGTCCATCTTGTCGCGCTCTACCTGGATGCCGTGCGCCGGCCCATTACAGGTCATGACGTAGTGCAGGGGGAAACGCACGTCCTCGAGACGCAGGGAGCGCACGGCCTTGAAACCGAAAACGTTACCCACGAGGGAGGTGAAGACGTTGACGACCGAACCTTCTTCGAAGAGGTCGATGGGGTAGGCAATGAAGGCGTAGAAGGCGGTGTCGTCGCCGGGCACGTCCTCGATGCGATAGGCGCGGCCCTTGTAATAGTCCATGTCGGTCAGCAGGTCGGTCCAGACCGTGGTCCAGGTACCGGTGGAGGATTCTGCGGCTACGGCAGCGGCCGCCTCTTCCCGATCGACCCCGGGCTGTGGAACGATTTTGAAACACGCCAGGATGTCCGAGTCCAAAGGCACGTAGTCAGGAGCCCAGTATGTGTGGCGGTACTCCTTGACGCCGGCTTCATATTTACCAGCCATAGATCCCTCCTAAGATATCAATCCAATCGATCCAATCGACCTGCGAAACTGCATCCACCAGCGAATGTACAAAGGCCAATCCCTAAGGTAAAGTAAAAAGAAGTTAACGTTACCTTTTGGTATAGCAAAACCATGCCCCTTCGCCACGTCACCCTGCACCAGTTACGTATCTTCACGGTGCTTGCGCGTCACCTTAACATGACCCGCGCCGCTCGGGAATTGCACCAGACGCCTGCGGCGCTGTCCATCCAGATCAAACAGTTGGCCGAATATGCCGGGGCACCACTCTACGAACAGGTGGGCAAGAAACTCTTTCTCACCGCCAGCGGCGAGGCGGTGGAGCGTGCCGGTCGCGACATCCTGCGTCGCCTCGAAAGCCTCACCCAGGAGCTGGATGCCCATCGCAATGTCGAGCGGGGGCTGCTGCGTCTGGCCATCATCACCACCGCCGAGTATTTTGCCCCACGCCTGGTGGGAGCCTTCTGCCAGGAGTACCCCGGGATCGAGGTACGTCTGGAGATCGTCAACCGCGACAGCATCCTCGAACGGCTCAAACAGAATCTGGACGACCTCTACATCATGGGCCAGGTGCCCGAAGGCTTTCAGGGGACCGCCTATCCCTTCCTGGACAACCCCATCGTCCTCATCGCCCCCGCCGATCATCCCCTGACCCAGGCTACGGCCATCGCGCCGGAACGCCTCGCAGAGGAATCCTTCATTCTGCGGGAGGAGGGCTCCGGCACGCGCATGACGGCGGAGAATTTCTTTCGCGAGCGCGGCATTCAGCTGCGGGTACGCATGACCATGAGCAGCAATGAGGCGGTAAAACAGCTGGTGGCCGGTGGCCTCGGGCTCAGCGTGCTATCGCGCAATACCGTCGCCGCCGAAGTGGCCGCCGGTGACGTTGCCATCCTCGACGTCGCGGGTTTCCCCATTCTCCGCCACTGGCACGTCGTCCACCGCCGCAACAAACGCCTGCCGGCCGTGGCAGAACGCTTTCTCTCCTTCCTCCTGCGCGACCGATCCCTGCCCCAGTCCTAGTCCGTCGAGACCAGCGGGGGCAGCTTCTGCCCGCGGTGCTGCGGCGGACCGATCCATACCGGCCGGGCCGCCATATCCAGCATTTCCGCATCACCGCGGCTATTGCCGTAAGCCCAGAGCAGCGGCTGACCGCGCAGGAACTCCTGCAGGCGCCGAGCCTTTTCCGGACCAAAACAATTGGCACCGCGCAGACGACCGGTGATGCGCCCTTCGCCATCCAGCTCCAGCTCGGTAGCGATGGCGGCATCGAAGCCGGCCGCCGCTGCCCAAGGTTCGGCGTAGAGAGCGAGGGTTGCCGTCACCAGGACAAGGCCGTGACCACGGGCCCGGTGCTCCTGTGCCCGGGCCCACACCGGTCCACTCAGCAGATGCGGCAAGATCCGTTCGGCAAAGTGCGTCGCCACGGGACGCAGTCCCGCCAGCGCGCATCCACCGAGGCTGCGACGCAGGACGATCTCCTTGACGGCATCGTTACGCATACGCCCGAGGCCATACGCCCCGAGCTCTGGCAGACTGCGCGCCACCACACCCAGGAAACGCGGGGTGCCGAGCGCCTCGCGCAGAAAAAACGGCAGGGTTTCACGACGCGTCAGGGTACCGTCGAGGTCGAAGGCCACCCAGGGTCTGGGGCTGGAAAGGGATGCGTTCATGGTCCGCGATTCTGCGCCAGGGACCTTCTCCGGTCCATACCGGTGGCCTACTCGCGGAGTCACCGCGCCGAGAGGCCGAAGGCCGCCAGATGCGCACGGTTCTCGCGAAAGAAAAGCGCTGCACTTTGATCTTGGCGGGCCGTGCCGAGGAATTGGCGCCAGGCATGGGCACCGGGCTGACCGTAGAAGAATCCGTGCAAATGGCGGGTCAGGCGGGGCGCCGGCAAGGCCGCGCCCCAGTCCTCGGCATAGGTCAAAATGGCGGCAAAAACCTCTTCGCGCCTCGCCAGGTTCTGCCGCCGGCCAATGGCACGCTCCAACTCCGCCAGAAAAAAGGGCTGGTGATAGGCAGCACGGCCGATCATCACTCCATCCACCCGGGGCCACTGCGCCATGACCTTTGCTACCGTATCCAGACCGCCATTGAGCTCTATGCGCAAGTGCGGAAAATCTTCCTTGAGTCGCGCCACCCAGTCCCAGCGCAAGGGCGGTATGGTGCGATTGGCGGCAGGGCTGAGGCCTCGCAACCAAGCGTTGCGCGCGTGGACGACAAAATGCCGGCAACTCCCCGCAGCGACCTTGGCGACGAAATCGGCGAGCTCGGCGTAATCCTCCTGCCGATCCAAGCCAAGACGATGTTTGACGCTCACCGGCAGGCCGCTGCTCGCCAGGGCGTCGCTGATCTCGCGCACCAGTCCTGGGGTGTGCATCAGACACGCACCAAAGTTCCCCCGCTGCACCCGCGGCGAGGGGCAGCCAACGTTGAGGTTGAGCCCTGCGTAGCCATAGGCCCGAGCCAGGGCTGCGGCTTTGGCCATGGCCTCGGGGTCGTCGCCGCCCAGCTGCAGGATGAGGGGTTGCTCTGCCGCAGTGAAGGCGAGATAGCGCTCGGGCTGACGACCAAGGACCAGTGCACTGGTGTGGATCATCTCGGTGTAGAGCGTGCAGCTCGGGCAGATTTGACGCAAAACGTAGCGACAATGCCGATCGGTCCAGTCCAGCATAGGGGCGACGGACAGGGTCTTGGCCATGGCCGCCGGCGGGTATGGCGTCGGCACCGCGCTCATGCAGGAAAACCCAGCATCCAGAGCAGTCGTGTCATCCCCAGGAGAGTCAGCAGCAGCGCCAGCCCATAGACACCGTAGATCCAGAAATGGGGACGGTAGAACCCTGCTTCCACCTGTGCCAGGGTAGTGAAGAAACTCCAGAAGCCACAGATCAAGGTGATCATCCCCAGAGCGATAAACAAGAGATCCATGCCTGCAAAGGTGCTGGCCATGGCGATTTTCTTGTGGAGAATATAGGCCAGCTTACTCAAAAAGAAGTCGAATTTTTCGATGACAAAACCAAAAACCATGATACTGATACCCGTACGCAACCAAGACAGCAGCGTGCGCTCGGCCGAACAGTAGACCCGAGGATCCTCTACCTCGCGGGCGGCCACGACCCCACCGCGGTCGACATACCGCAGGTCTGAGGCAAATAGTAAAAAGACGGTGTACAGCAGAAAGAGGGACGGCCAGGTCAGCAGGTCGTAGAGATCGTTGAAAACGTGCAGCAGGCCCGGCAGATGCAACACCATCAGCAGCAGGGCGAATTTTTTGGCAAGAATACCAGCGGCAAAGGCAATGAACAGGAATTTGACCAGAGATAGGTAGCTCCGCTCCATACTGAGGTACAGGCGGGGTTCCCGTACCGACGCCAGAGATCGGCGCAGCAGCAGCACGGTAGCGGAGCTCGGGGATCAGCGCCGAAGCCCGATGCTCAGAGCTCCTTGGCGTGCTTGGCGAGAAACTCGGCCACGCCCTCGGAGCTTGCGGTCATGCCGGGCTTTCCCTTCTCCCACTGGGCTGGGCAGACTTCGCCGTGCTCCTCAAAGAACTGCAGGGCATCCACCATCCGGATCATCTCGTCGATGTTGCGCCCCAGTGGCAAATCGTTGATCACCTGATGGCGGACGATGCCCTCGCGGTCGATCAGAAATGAGCCGCGCAAAGCCACGCTGTCATTGATGAGGACATCGTAGTCCCGAGCGATGCTCTTGGTCAGATCCGCGACCATGGGGAATTCCACCGCGCCGATTCCGCCCGCTGCCTCCGGCGTCTTTTTCCAGGCCAGATGGGTATACTGCGAATCCACACTGCAGGAGACCACTACGGTATTCCGGCTTTTGAACTCCGCCAGGCGATGATGGAATGCGAGAATTTCCGAGGGACAAACGAAAGTAAAGTCCAGCGGGTAAAAGAACAATACTGCGTATTTATCCCGAATGTATTGGGAGAAATGAAATTGCTCCTGGATTTCATTGTTGGGCATCACCGCTGGGGCCACGAAATCCGGCGCCTTTCTGCTGACCAGTACTGCCATGGAAACTCTCCTTACGATTTTTTGGGAGCTCCATTTATAGCGCAAAGCCCTGCCTTTGTCTCCCTTGCGGCTGTCTAAGCATCAGGTTACTCTAATGCACTTGTCATTCCTATCGGGAGTTCCCATGGCACACTTCTTTGTGAACGTCACCCACGGCGCCAACGATCTCGACCGCGCCACCGTCGGCATGGTTCTGGCCAAGAACGCCCTGGCCGAAGGTCACGAGGTCACGCTCTTCCTGAGCCTCGATGGGGTGCACCTTGCCCGCGGCGACGGCTACCTGGACGGGCTGCAGGAGCCCACCTTCCCCGCCCTGAAAGAGCTGCGGCAGTTCCTTGTGGATCACGGTGCACGGATCTGGATTTGCGCCGGCTGCTTCAAGAAACGGGGCCTCGAAGCGGAGCATTTCATCCCCGAGGCCAAGATGGTGAGCGCCGGGGAGGCCATCCAGACTCTCGCCAGCGGCGTGGTCCCGGTCTACTACTGACCGCTGGGGCGGGCCGGCGAGGCGGGTGATGCACCTCGGGCAGCCCTTGGGATAGAATGTCGAGCTCACCCGGGCCGCGCTGTTCGGTCCGGGCACAAGCCCATGCTCAGGAGTTTCCATCCATGACCTACGTGGTTACCGAGTCCTGCATCAAGTGCAAGTACACCGACTGTGTCGACGTTTGTCCTGTGGACTGCTTTCGCGAAGGACCCAACTTTCTGGTGATCGATCCCGACGAGTGCATCGATTGCACCCTCTGCGAGCCGGAGTGCCCGGCAGAGGCCATTTTCCGTGACGATGATCTCCCCGAAGGTCAGGAAGAATTCCTGGAGATCAACGCCCGCCTCGCCAAGACCTGGCCGCCCATCATCCAGAAAAAGGCGGCGCCGGCGGATGCCGACGACTGGGCCAAGGTGAAAGACAAGCGCGCTCTGCTGGAAGAGTGAGCACTCCGGCGCCTGTGGCGCTGCATTCACCAAGCTTTCGACGCCTCCTCGGCCTGCTGCGACCGCATCGCGGTGCCATCGCCGGGGCCATGGTGCTCATGGCCATATCGGGTCTCGCCACAGGCGCTCTCGCCTACTACATCAAACCGGTCCTCGATCACATTTTCATCGACCGGCAGGCCGACATGCTGCTCTGGCTGCCGGCGGGCGTGGTCCTGATCTACGCCATCAAGGGTCTCGCCGACTACTTCCAGGCCGTCGTGCTGGCCCGCATCGAAGAGCAGATCCTGCGCCAGCTGCGCGAAGCGCTGTTCTACCACACCTTGCGGCTGCCGCTGGGCCAGATCATCCAGCAGAGCCACGGCGCCACCCTGTCGCGCATGAGCCTCGACCTTACCTTGCTGCAGCAGGGCCTGACGGTGCTGGCGCGCTTCTTTCTGTCGGCCTTTCAGATTCTGGCCCTCATCGGCGTGGTCCTGTACATGAGCTGGCAGCTGGCCCTCATCAGCCTGGCCACTCTGCCCCTGGCCTTCTATCCGCTCATCCGCTTCGGTCAGAAACTGCGCCAGCGCGGCCAAAACCAGCAAGTGCAGATGGGCGAGATCCTGGATCAGTTCTCTCAGAGTCTGCGTGGCATCGAGGTCATCAAGACTACCGGCGCCGAAACCTTTGCGGCGCGGGGATTCCAGCAACTCGCGGAACGCTACTATCGCCTCATGATGCAGATGGTGCGCATCCAGAAGGCCAGCGTGCCGGTCATGGAGATGATCGCAGCCCTGGGCATCGCCGCCATCATCTACCTGGGGGGCAGCCAGGTCGTCAGTGGCGCCATGAGCGCGGGCGCCTTCTTCAGTTTTCTCGCCGCGCTGGGCATGATCTATGAACCACTGCGACAATTGTCCTCGGCCAATAACCAGCTGCAACAGGGATTGTCGGCGGCGGATCGCCTCTTTGCCTGGCTCGATCAGGATCTGGAGGCAGACGAAGGCGACACCAGCAAGACGGCACCGCTGACCTGGGGGCACTGGCAATGTCGTGGGCTACAGCTGCGACTGGGGGACGAGCTGGTTCTGCGGGGCCTCGACGTGGACATCGCTCCGGGCCAGACCGTCGCCCTGCTGGGGCCAAGCGGTAGCGGCAAGACGAGCTTCGTCCGCGTCCTGCTGGGACTGATCCCAGCCAGCGGGGGCAGCATCCGCCTGGGGGGACAGAGTCTGGAGCAGTTGTCGCTGGCCGCCTATCGTCGCTGCTTCGCCTTCGTCGCCCAGGAGCCCGTGTTGTTTACCGGCACGGCTCTGGAAAACATCAGCTTCGGCGACCCCCAGCCCGATCGCGCCCGTGCCGAGCGGGCTGCCCGCTCTGCCCATGCCTGGGATTTTCTGGACGCCCAAGGAGGACTCGATGCGCTCATCGAGGGTCAGGGCAGCAATCTCTCTGGGGGGCAGCGTCAACGCCTGGCCATCGCCCGCGCGCTTTATCTGGAGCGCCCGGTCCTGGTGCTGGACGAGGCCACCAGCAATCTCGACAGCGAGAGCGAGGAGCGCATCGCCGAGACCATCGAGGCCTTGCACGGCCAAAAGACCATCATCATCGTTGCCCACCGACCGCGCACGACCCGTCTGGCCGACCAGCGCATCTATCTGGAGGCTGGTCGGCGGCTGGAGCACCCGTCGCACGAGGGCTGAGCCAGACCCCTTGATCTGGGATCAGTTCCGGCCCATGCCCAGGCCACGCCGGCGCCGGATGGCGCGCAATCCCCGCTTCAGAGCCTCGTCTCCGGCGCGATCGGCGCGCGGTCCGTAACGCTGCCGACGGATGAGATCTGCCAGCCTGCGCCGGTCTTCTTGCGGGATATCGGCTCGCGCCAGAGCGGCGAATTCCGTACCGGGTCGGGAATCCCCGAGACCTGCTCGTTGGAGGCGCCGCCGCGCACGCCGCTGCCAGAGCTCGACTTCACCACCCCCAGTACGCCTGCGCAGGATGCGCAGAAGCAGAATACCCCCAACCGCCAGCAGCCCTCCGGCCAGCAGGCCAAGATGGGTCCCATGCTGCCAGAGCGTCTGCACCCTCGGCAGCCTGGGACCCTGCCAATGGCCGAGGTTCTGCAGCATACTCCCCCCGGCAGACCAGAGACTGCGCTGCTTGGCAGGCGTCAGCTGAATCACCCAGTTGAGCCACTGCCACTGCAGCCAATTCCACAGGCCGGCGCCACCGGACAGCACCGCGCCCTGACCCGCCGCAGCCGAATCCGTGGTTGTGCTGCCCGGCGCTGCGGGCGTCGCATCCAGGCGTACCCAGCCCCGCCCCGGCAGCCAGGCCTGTACCCAAGCGTGTGCCATGCTCTGCCGTACCACGTAGAAACCGCCCACGGGATTGAACTCACCGCCCCGATAGCCCACCACCACGCGCGCCGGCACACCATCCAGACGTAACAGGAGCGCGAGTCCGGCGGCGTAGTACTCGCAATAACCTTCGTGGGTCCGCAGCAGAAAATCGCTGAGGCTCTGTCCCCTGGGATAAGCGGCCGGGGTCTTGAGGCTGTAGCGAAACCCGGAACTCGCAAACCAGTGCAGGATATTGGCGACACTGGCCTGCGAGTCTCCCCCGCGCAGTCGCCGTGCCAGATCGGCCACCTGCGGATCGATCTTGGCCGGCAGTTGCAGGGCCGCCGCGCGCAAGCTTGCCGGCAGAGGAGAGAACTCCCCGGCGGGGTTCGCCAATGCGGTGTAGCGCAGCGGCTCTTGGCTGGGCTCACGCAGGCGCCAAGTGCCGTCGGGCAGGCGCTCCACCGGACGCGAACTCTGCACCGCCTGCATCTGCCCCAGACTGAAGAGAAACTCGTGTGCTCCCGGGCTCAGCAACACCGTTTCGCGCCAGGAGGCGCCATCTCCATGGGCGTCCGCACGCTGTGCCTGAGGGAAGTCCGCGGCCGGTGGCAGTCCGCGACTCCAGTTGGCGCCGCCGTCGTCCCGCCAGAGAATGGCGCCTTGCCAGTAGAGCTCATCGGGGCGTGGAAGCGTCCCTTGGATACGGGCGCGAAAGGCAACGGCCGGATCCAGGCTGAGTTGACGAATGTCACTGGGGTCGAGCTTCGCCTGAAAACCCGACACCGCCGTGCCTGCCGCCGCTCCCCAGTGCCACAGCGGTGTGGGCGTGCGCGGGAGGAGCAGAAAAAACAGCACCACCAGCGGCAGGAGCAGTAACACAAAGCCGAGATCGAAGAGGATCAGTCGGCGCAGGGCTGCCAGACCATCCCAGCCGCGGCACGCCGGAAGCGCGCCCTGCTCACGTCGGGCATCCCAGTAGCCCTGCCAGAGCAAGGCCAGGGGCACGAGCAGCACCTCCAGCAGCAGATAGAACCCGAGGGCGAGGTCCACTCGCAGCCAGGCGGCAATCCCCAGACCCAGCAGAGCCAGCGCCGACACCTGATAGACGTCGCGCAGCTGCCGTAGCTCCAAGGCCTTGAAGCTCAAGGCGAGGATCAGGATCTGGCTGGCCATGGTCAGCCAGTTGCCGAGACCGGCCACCGCCACCGCCATCAGCATCAGCGACAGCAGAGCAAGGAAGCGCAGACGCCCGGACAGCGGAAAAGTCCGGTCGCGAGGGCCCGCCCAAAGGCTCCAGAGTGTTGCCGGCAGCCACAGCAGCAGCGGCCACTGCAGAGCATCGTTGCCAATGGCCAGAAACAGCACGAGGGCGATGCCCGCCACCAGTATCGGGGTGACCCACCCCTGCGGGTCAGGACGCACGCGTACCCCGCCACCACGCCGCCGACCGTGACCAGCGCGAGACTCCTTGTCGGCGCTCAGCCGGTGGATACTCGGGCCAGGGCCGCTGCCGCGCCAGCGCTTCCAGGGCACGCAGCTGCCCCAGCGACCCACGGCCGTTCATGGCAAAACCCGGCAGTCGCAGGCTCCAAGGTCGCCCTTGCGCCACCGCCAGGTCTAGGCCCGCACGCAGGACCTGCAAGCGCTCTTCCCTATTCAGAGCGGCCAGTGCGAGCGCGTCCCAGTCGAGGATCCAAAGTTCCTCGTCTCCATCCCGCTCCCGCTCCACCACCGGCAGGTAGGGCCCCAGACCCGACGTCGGATCCTGCCATACGCTGCGTCGCCAGAGGACGCGCTGAAGTGGTTCGCGCTCTTCGCGGGGGCGCAGATAGAGGAGATCGCCCTGACCACCGGCACCCGGATCGAGCCTGGCGCCCTCGGCGTTGTCCGCCTGCGCCAGGGCCTCCCAGCGGCCGGGGGCCGGGGCAACCCAGGGCCAATCGGCCCTGGGGATGGCACGATAGCGACCGCGCCAAACGAAGGCGAAGGGAAAGGAAGAACCCAGCAGTAGCTCCGGCAAGGGCGGCTGGCCCCGCTCCTGGGCGGTCCAGGGCAGGGATATGCGTACGGTATCCCCTGCTCTCAGATAAGGCCAACGAGCCCGCGCCGAGCCCATCTGCAGCTCGAGAAGCCAGGCCCCCCAAGAACGCTCGTTGCGCAGCTCGATCTGCAGGGCCGCAGGCTGATGGGCGCTGAGGAGCTGTCCGGCGGGCATGTGCAGCTCGATGCGCCAGAGATTGACCATAGCCGCCATGCCCGAGAGGATCATGATGGCGAGCATCAGAGAAACCAGCAGAAACAGGATGTTGTTGCCGGTATTGACGGCGGCGAAACCGATCGCCAGGGTAAAAGCGACGAAAACCTTGCCAGCGCGCGACAGGCGCACCTCGCGCCGCGCGGAGTTCACGGCCCGAAACCCCAGCACTCCTGCATCAGGGCAGCAGCCATCTGTGCCGAGGATCCTGGCTCCCGAAGCAAGAGGCGATGGGCGAGTACCGGCACGGTCACGGCGCGCAGATCGCCCGGCTCGATGAAATCGCGCCCGGCCAGAAAGGCCCAGGATTGCGCCATGCGCCGCAAGGCCAGCAGCCCCCGGGGCGAGAGCCCGAGACGAATACGCCCGTCGGCGCGACTGCGATGGGCAAGATCCAGCAGCATCTGGCGGATCTCCGCGCTCAGGAACACCTGCGCCACCGACTGTCGCCACGCCTTCACGGTAGCGACATCTACCACCGGCGCCAAGGCCTCGACGGGGGTCAGCTCCCCCGCCAACAGACGGGCTTCGGCGGCGGCGGATGGGTAACCCAGGGACAGAATCACGCTGAAGCGATCCAACTGGCTTTCAGGGAGTGGGAAAACGCCCTGATGTTCCATGGGATTCTGGGTTGCGATGACGAAGAAAGGATCGGGCAGCGAATAGGTTTGGCCATCCAGAGACACCTGCCCCTCGGCCATGGCCTCCAGCAGCGCCGATTGTGCTCGCGGCGAGGCGCGGTTGATTTCGTCTACCAGGATCACGGAATGAAAAATCGGTCCGGGACGGAACACGAACTGCCGGGCGTTGGGATCGAAAACGGTCCCCCCCAGAATGTCACCGGGAAGAAGATCCGAGGTCATCTGCACGCGCACGAAGTCGAGACCAAGGGAACGGGACAGTGCCAGCGCCAGGGTCGTCTTGCCCACCCCCGGAAGATCCTCCAGGAGTACGTGACCCTCCCCCAACAGGGCCGCAATCACCAGGCGCAGGGCACGATCCTTGTCGAGGACCGCAGTGGCCAGCTGCTGTAGGAGTGTCTCGGGGAGATTCGATACCGTTGAGCTGGGCATCATCGTTCCTGAACCAGCTGCAGGTGGCGTGCCGCCCAGGCTTCATCCAGACGCCCCAGCTTCAAGCGCTGGGGAGCCCCCTTCAGCAGCTCCGGCTGCTCCAGGGCCTCTTGTCGGATCTGCGCCATGACGGCAACGAAACGGTCCAGAGTCGCCTTGCTTTCCGTCTCCGTCGGCTCTATGAGGAGGCATTCGGGGACGAGCTGCGGGAAATAGATGGTGGGGGCGTAGATGCCGAAATCCAGTAACCGCTTGGCCACGTCCAAGGCCCGCACGCCCGTCTGCCGGTGGAGATCTTCCACCGTGAGCAGAAACTCGTGGCTGGCGCGCCGCTGCGGGAAGGCCGCCCGATAGCCCACGCGTTGCAGCTCCTTCAACAGATAATTGGCATTGAGGACAGCGTAGCTGGAAACCCGCTTGACACCAGCACGACCCAGACGTCGCAGGTAGGCCTGAGCCCGCAGCAAAACCCCGATCTGACCGGCGTAGGCATTGAGACGGCCGATGCTCTGGGGACGATCGGCGCGGCCGAGCCAGCGCCAACGGCCGTCTTGCTCGCGCTGGACGCGGGGCAATGGCAGAAAGGGCTCCAGGTGGGCGGCGGCGGCCACAGCCCCGGAGCCCGGTCCGCCGCCGCCGTGGGGCGTGGCGAAGGTCTTGTGCAAATTGAGGTGCATGACGTCGAAGCCCATGCGGCCCGGCGCCACCCGCCCGAGGATGGCATTGAAATTGGCGCCGTCGTAGTAGAGTAGCGCGCCGGCCTGGTGTACCCGTTCGGCGATGGTCTCGATCTGGCGCTCAAAGACGCCCAAGGTAGACGGATTGGTGAGCATGATCCCGGCCACATCGGGACCGAGCTCCCGCTCCAGCGCCGCAAGCTCCAGATCGCCGTCGGCACGGGTGGGCAGCTCGGTCACCGTGAAGCCCGCCATTCGCGCACTGGCAGGATTGGTACCGTGGGCAGCACTGGGGATGAGCATACGCCGGCGCTGAAAATCGCCCCGCGCGTGGTGATAGGCGCGGATCATGGCCACACCGGCCAGTTCGCCCTGCGCACCCGCCGCCGGCGTGAGGCTGACGGCGGCCATCTGGGTGAGCTCCGCCAAGCCGTTCTGCAGATCCCAGAGCAGGTGCAGCAAACCTTGTTGTGCCTGCGCCGGCGTCGCCGGATGGATGTCGGCAAAACCGGGCAGGTTCGCCAACCGATGGGCTATCCGCGGGTTGTATTTCATGGTGCAGGAGCCCAGCGGATAAAAATGCGTGTCGATGGCAAAATTGCGCTGACTGAGTTGGGTGTAGTGGCGCAGAACCTCCAACTCACTGGGATTGGGCAGGTCCAAAGGATGCTGTCGGCACAAGGCGGCGGGGATATCGAGATCCGCCGTCACCGGCTCGCGATGATGATCCAGATCGAAAATACTTTCCACGGCTCACTGCTCCAGGATACGGCCCACGGCCGCGCGGTAGTCGTCGATATCTTCGTCGCTCACCCTCTCGGTAACGGCGATGAGCAGATCGCCGTCCTCCCCCAGACCGAGCTCGGCCAGAGGCACTCCGGCGAGGATGCCATCCGCAAGGAGGGCATCGCGCAGCTGCACGGCGGATATGGGGAAGCGCACCACGAATTCGTTGAAGAAAGGACCATCCCAGGGGCGCCGCACCGCTTTGAGATCCAAGAGTGCCGCAAGCAGGCTACGAGCCTGGCGGTGGCTCCGGACGGCGGCTTCCCGCAGTCCATGCGCACCGAGACTGGCCAGTGCAATGGTTGCCGCCGTCACCATCAGGCCCTGATTGGTGCAGACATTGCTGGTGGCCTGACCGCGGCGGATGTGCTGCTCGCGTGCCTGCAAGGTCAGGCAATAGCCGACCCTTCCGGCCGCGTCCCGGGTCCTGGCCACCAGGCGACCCGGCATCTGCCGGACCATGTCCCGACGACAGGCGAAAAGACCGCAGTAGGGTCCGCCCCCATTGAGGGGAATCCCCAATGCCTGCGCCTCGCCAACGACGATATCGGCGCCACTCTCACCCCAACCCCCAGGCTCCCGCAATAGAGCAAGACTCAGAGGCTGGACCACGGCGATACTGAGCAAACCTTGGTCCGTGGCCCAGCGCTGCAGGGCATCGACATCCTCCAGGAGGCCCAGCGCGTTGATCTGCGGGATGATGAGAGCGGCGGCGTCGGCCGGAGCCTGGGCCGGCAGGCGCACGGTACCCCGCTGCGGATCGGCATCCAACTCGATACAGCGGACATCCTGTAGGGGTAACAGGCTATCCAGCACTTCCCGCCAATGGGGCAAGAGATACCTGGGCACCAGGATACTGCGCTGCTGCGGGCGCAGACGCAAGGCCATGAGACAGGCCTCAAAAAGCGCACTGGCACCGTCGTAGAGGGAGGCGTTGGCGACCTCCATCCCGGTCAGACGGGCGATGTAGGTCTGAAACTCGAAAATCACTTGGAGAGTTCCCTGGCTGGCCTCCGCCTGATAGGGCGTGTAGGCCGAGTAGAACTCTCCGCGACCGATGAGCTCTGGCACGACGGCCGGAATATGGTGGGCGTAGGCGCCCGCTCCGGCAAAAGAGCGCAGCGACGGTTGGGCCGCCGCCCGTTCCTCGAATTCTCGCGCCAGGGCCATCTCCGAGAGCCCCTCGGGCACGCCCTGGGGGAAGGTCTGCAGGTGCTGGGGGATCTCATCGAAGAGGGCATCGATACGGTCCACACCGATGGCGGCCAGCATCGCCGCCGTCTCTTCCTCGTCGTGAGGGATGTAGGGCACTTACTGGCCCTCTATGAGACGCCCATAAGCCGCCGCATCCAGCAACTCGGCGGTGGCCGCAGGAACTGCCTCCAACACCAGAAGCCAGGCACGGCCGTAGGGATCCTCGTTGAGCCACTCCGGATGCTCGCCCAAGGCTTCGTTACGCTCCGCCACCACCCCCGTAAGCGGCGCAATGAGATCGGAAGCCGCCTTGACGGATTCCAGGACCCCGCAGGTCACGCCGGACTGGACGCCACGACCGGGCTCCGGCAATTCCACATAGACCAGATCCCCCAAGAGCTCCTGAGCGTGGTCGGTGATGCCGACGCGATACCGTCCGGAACCCAGATCCTCCACCCACTCGTGGGTGGTGCTATAACGCAGATGCTCGGGAATGGTGCTCACGATAGCAGCTCCTCGATGTCGTGACAGGGGCGGCCGCGCCGCCAGAAAGGAGGTTGGACGACCACCGCGGCATGGTCTCGTCCGCGAATGGAAACGAATACCTTGGCGCCGATGGGCGTCGCAGCCGTCAGACGCGCCAGCGCAATGCCGCGCCGCAGCGTTGGCGCAAAGAGGCCGCTGGTAACCTGCCCCAGACGAACTCCCTGCGGACTGCTGACCACGCCGCCGGTGCGGGCGATGCCGTCCTCGAGGAGGAGTCCGCGCAGACACTGAGTCGGTCCCGCCGCACGCTCGGCGGCAAGCGCCGCCCGTCCCACGAAAACCCGTGTCTCATCCCGCAGATCGACCGTCCAGTCCAGATTGCTGCGCGCCGGACTGTCGGCCACGGTCATGTCCTGTCCGTAGAGGTTCAGTCCGGCTTCGAGGCGCAAACTGTCCCGAGCGGCAAGTCCTGCCGGCTGTACCCCCGCGGCCAGCAGGGCATCGGCAAGATCCCGGAGCCTGGCGCCGGGAGCGATGATCTCGAAGCCATCCTCGCCGGTATATCCGGTACGAGAGAGAAAGAGCCCATCGCGCTCCAGCGTGCGGAAAGCTTTGCACTCCAAGAGTTCGGGAAGATCGAGCACGGCCGCCAGCTTCTCGCCCGCTGCAGGTCCTTGGCAGGCCAAGATGCCAAGATCGGGGCGTTCACGAAAGGCGAGGCGGGAATCTCCCGCGGCGGCCCACTGGCGGGCAAGGTGACGCAAGTGCTCGGTGTCCGCCTCGGCGCGGGCGGCATTGAGGACCAGGCGGTACTGCTCCACCCCGCGATGCGTGACAATGAGATCGTCGAGAATGCCGCCATCCTCCTGCACCATGGTCGTGTACAAGGCTCTGCCTGTATGAGCATCGAGCCGGGCAAGGTCGTTGGCCAGGGCGTAGCGGAGAAATTCCCGAGCCAAGGGACCCGAAACGTCCATCGGCCGCATGTGCGACACATCGAAAAGACCGGCGGCCTCGCGCACAGCGGTGTGCTCGGCGAGCTGGGAGCCATAGTGCAACGGCAGCTCCCAGCCCGCGAAGTCCACCATGCGCGCTCCCTGGGCCAGGTGCCAGGCATGCAGCGGCGTGACCCGCGCCGGCGCCGTCATACGCTGGGACTGCGCGCTCGCCGAGCCATGGCCACCAGCTGCTCACGCCACTGCAGGGGCGTGGTAACGGGGGCCGGAAAATCCAGGCGCAGACGATCGACCCCGCAGGCCAGATCCATACCCTCCGGATCCAGAGCCAGGAGCCGTACCGGTGCCGCGGGCTCAGATCCTGAGGCCATGCGCCAGTAATCCGCCAGGGCGTCGGCGTGGTCGGCATTCATGTGGGTAACGGCTGCGGCCTCCTGCAACTCCAGCTCGCGTGGGACCGGCAGGAGGAAATCGACTTCACTGTGGAGCCAGCCCATGGCTCCGAAACCACCGATCCAGCGTACCCGCGCACACTCCAGACGATAAAAGTGAAAGTCGGGCATATCGAGATAAGATTCGGCACCCGGCAGCAGGGTCATCAGCCGCCCTTCCAGAGCCGGATCGGGATCGGCACGGCAGACCCGCCCAAGGAAGGTCGCGCGCGGCAGGGCCATGAGATCTGGCCCCGCCTCCCACACCAGTAGCGAGGCGCGCGCATCCCGCGCCAGATCGTGGCTATGCACCGCCAGATCCGAGAAGAGAAACCAAGGGCGTCCCTGCTGATCGCAGGCATAGTGCACCACCGACGCGTAGGGCAATCCATCGCTGGCGGACAGAGTGGCGACAGCGCCTTGATAGTGCGCGCGCAGGAAACGGCGAATACTCTGGCTGCTACCGTCCACGCTCAGTCGCGAAAGTTGGTGAATTGCAGCGGTTGACCGAAATCCTCGCTGCGCAGGGCGGCGATGGCTGCCTGCAGCTCGTCCCGACTCTTGCCGCTGACGCGTAGCTGTTCGCCCTGGATACTGGCTTGGGCTTTGAACTTGCCATCCTTGAGATGCTTGATCATGCGTTTGCCCACCTCGGCCGCAATGCCCGCCTTGAGACGGATCACCTGTCGCTCCAGACCACCACCCACCGTCTCCACTGGTCCATAGTCCAGCGCCTTCAGATCCACGCCCCGTTTGACCAGACGGGCCGCCAGCAGGTCCAGCATCTGCCCGAGTTTGTACTCGTCTTCCGCCAGCAGCAGGAGTTCGTGGTCCTTGCGCTCGATACTGGCCTTGCTGCCCTTGAAATCGTAGCGTGTGCCGATTTCCTTGCGTGTGGTATTCACGGCATTGTCCACTTCCTGGAGGTCGATTTCCGAGACGACATCGAAACTGGGCACCTTTCAAGACTCCTGTAACACATCGGGATGAACGTGGCCGTGACGGGTTCCGGCCCGGCAGCCGGGGCAGTCCGTCACCCAACGCGCACCGGCGGGGGTGATTTCCTTCTTCCAGAAGGGCGCCGAGGTCTTGAGAACGTCGATGAGGAAGCGGCAGGCGTCGAAGGCCGCAGCGCGATGACTCGACCAGACGGCCACCAGGACGATGCGCTCACTGGGACCCAGATTGCCATAGCGATGGACGATCAGGCTGTCGAGAATATCGAAGCGACGCGCCGCCTCTTCCTGCACGCGCCGCAGCTCGCGCTCCGTCATGCCTGGATAATGCTCGATTTCCAGCGCCAGGATATCGCTTGCATCGCTATAATCCCGCACGGTACCCACGAAACTGACCACGGCACCACAGGCGCTGGGGAGCTTCTCCGCCAACACTTCGGCGGGATCGAAGTCTTCCTCTTGTACCCGAACCTGCATTCAACCACCCGTCACGGGCGGAAAGAAGGCCAGCTCATCGCCATCGGCCAGAGGCTCGTCAAAGGTCACGTGCTCGTGATTGCGGGCCGCCAGCAAGTGCTGCCCACGCAGTGCCACTCCCGAGGACGCTTCCACCGCCTGCAGGGCGGCGGCCACCGACATGCCCTCCGCCCACGGCAGCTCCATCTGGGAGCGACCCACCCGCTCGCGGATGCTGGCAAAGAACTTGACGTGCAGCATGGACTCTCGCAACCTCCTTGCTATGGTTTCGATGGTAGACCCTACCCTGCCAGCTTTCAAGCAAGCGCTCCGGCGATATCCGGCATTCGGCCGCACACCAAGCATCCCTGAATTCGCGAGGACTCCATGTTGACCCACTACCTGCTCTTTCTGGCAAAAACGGCCACCGTCGTGCTTGCTCTACTGATACTTGCGGGCGGAGTGATCTATCTGAGTCGTAAAGGAGCCCGGCAACGCGGGCCGAGGATTCAGGTGACGGACCTGCGCGCCCAGTATCGCCGCAATGGCGTCCTTGTCGAGCAGCATCGACTGGACAAGGCTTCGGCCAAGGCCGCCGCCAAGGCGCGCAAACGCCGCGAAAAAGAAGAAGCGGCGGATATGGGTGACTGCACTTTTGTCTTGGATTTTAAGGGCGACCTACGCGCCTCCGCTGTCACCAACCTGCGAGATGAGGTCAGCGCCATCCTCGATGCCGCTCGACCGGGCGATCGTGTCCTGGTGCGCCTGGACAGCGGGGGCGGCATGGTCAACGCTTACGGCCTCGCCGCTGCTCAGCTCCTGCGCCTGCGCGAGGCGCAACTGCAGCTCATCGTGCTGGTGGATCAGGTCGCTGCCAGCGGCGGCTATCTCATGGCGGTCACCGCCCACGAGATCGTCGCCAGCCCCTTCGCTCTGGTGGGCTCCATCGGAGTGGTCGCGCAGATCCCCAACTTCCATCGCTGGTTACGCGAACGCCACATCGACTTCGAGCAGTTCACCGCTGGCAAATACAAGCGCACCGTGACCCTGTTCGGTGAAAATACCGATGCCGGTCGGCAGAAATTGCGGGAGGAGTTGGAGGACATCCACAGTCTGTTCCGACACTTCGTAGCCGAATATCGACCGCAGCTCGACCTTGAACGAGTGGCGACGGGCGAAGCCTGGCTCGGCATCCGCGCCAAGGAGCTCGGCCTCGTCGACCGGCTGGCCACCAGCGACGCCGTGATCCAAGAGGCTGCGCGCCGCGGACGCGTATTGGCCGTACATGCCCAGGGCCCGGGTTCCTGGACCCAGCGTCTGGGCTTACGCGCACAGCAGGCGTGGGACGGCCTGATAGGGACAGGCAACCACCTTCCGTCCTGAATCGCACAACCTCTCACGCACCGCCCCGGAGTCCCAGGTCCGGCGCCCAGGGGACTCCCGCAGCGTCTACCCTGCCGCCGCACCCAAGATATCGGGCACGGGTATCGCCTCCATACAACCGGCGTTGGAACCGATGAAGTAGGTGTTTCCGATGACCACGCCATTCTGTGGACCGAAGCCTCCGCAACGATTGTGATAGACGTGTTCGGTGGCGCCCGTCTTCCTATCCAGGGCATAGATATCGCCGTTCCCCAGGGCTTGGATGACGTGACCGCCTACCACCACCGGCGCCGATTTCATTCCCGCCGCCAGATGTGTGCGCCAGAGAATGTCCCCGGACCCTACATCGATGGCATATTCTTCGTGGGTTACCGGACTGCCCGTATATATGACTCCGTCCGCAATGGTTGGTACCGCATCCTTGTTGCGCGGCGGCGTCTTTCCCGAACCGAGCTCTTTCGACCAGATCACATGCCCATTCTCGGCATCGATGGCAAGCTCTTCCGACGCGGACGTACCCGCTGCCTGACGGTGATGATGAACCTCAATTTGGCCAACCACGACTCGCCCCTGCGCCGCCCAGGTACCGTCACCGCCGCTGCTCGAAAATATGTCACGCGGGTGTACTTTCCACAATATTTTTCCGGTCGTGCTGCTGACCCCATAGATCGCACTGGGGTGCGTACCACCCATGACCACCACCTTACCATCATCCGCCGGCGTTGCCGAGGACATACTCACGAACGATCTAATGTCGCTTTTCCATAACAGTGTTCCGCTGTCAGCGGACAGCGCATAGATATGTCCATCGCCATTTCCAAAGATTATTTTCCCGTCGATGTAGACCGGCGTAGGCATATCCTCACCCTTGGTATGATACACCCACCGGAGCTCGCCGTTTTTGGCATCGAATGCCTCGATTGCCGAAACGTCCGTACCGCGAATGACACGCGCTCCAGCCACACCAAATCTCTTCGCCTGACTGTAAGAAAAAACCGAGTTTCCCGCACCCACATAGACCATTTTCTGGTTGCCAACGGCCACCACAATAGGAGTCGTCATAAGCTGGTTATAGGCATTGCTTGACCACAAAAGTGCACCGTTGGTCGCCCTGAGAGCGTACAGATGGCCGTCATCGTTTGGAGCATATACGACACCGTCGACCACAGACACACCAATAGGA
Source organism: Acidithiobacillus sp. (assembly GCF_023256195.1). Classification (GTDB taxonomy): domain Bacteria; phylum Pseudomonadota; class Gammaproteobacteria; order Acidithiobacillales; family Acidithiobacillaceae; genus Acidithiobacillus_A. Next base: position 10,366 of record NZ_JAGDWX010000028.1, on the reverse strand, counting down.
AAGCCTACCAGATCCCGAATGGTAGTGGTGCTACGCACCACTTTCCGATCGATCCCCTTTGCACCTGGCACTGAGAAGCTCCACGATTCTGCCGGAAAGTTCGATGGGTAGTAGGCATTGTGAGACGACTGCAGCGCGTAGGTGGTCCACTGCTGCGGTGTCCCGGTACTTTCCGCCCTCGCCGCTGCACCCCAGAGCGCGAGGATCGACGCCCCGAGTAAGACACAGGCGCACCTTCTGTGCACCGAAATCCTATTCTCAGCCCATGCAAACCGACCAGCATCGTACCTATCAATGTATCTGGCAAGCCTGGAATCGGTATTTTTCATACAATCAGCCTCTCGGTATTGTGAAAACTCGCCGTAGCGGTGATGGGGAAGGGACAGGATTATTTTTCGATGCTCCCACACCACCAGTGGATCTGGTCAGAGCTTTGGATCAGGGCTTTACATAATCGAAACCATGGCTCTCCAATTGCATGATTCGAACGATCCCAGCCGGAACAACGACCGCGGACGGAACCAGCTCCGGCATGTGCCCAAGCTTCTTCTGGAACTGCAGCATTGTGTTGTGACACGCGTCGAACTCGACGCCTTCCGCGTTCAAAGCCGCAATCCGTTGTTTCACAGGGCTGTTGGCTAGAAGAAATTTGAGACCCGGACCGAAAGCCACTATGACGACCTGCACCTTTTCCTGACCAAAATAATTCAATATATTCTGCGTCGTATTCAGCACCAGATCCCAGCGCGCCGGGTTATCTTGGCTAACCTGAACCACGAGCTTGCGACTGGCGAAGGGGTGATCATGCTGGAACGTCGGATGGTCGAAATGAAAATCCTGCAGCATCGATACATCAGCGAGCACCGCCCCCGTTCCAAAGACCATAAGCATCGTGCCCAGCAGCAGACTTCTCAGAGCTTGTTCCCACAGTTGTTTCATCTGGTTGACCTCCTTTGGTTAAAAACTGATCATCGCCTGCATGGCAAACTCATTATCGGTAGCAGCACTCACCGCTGCACCCGGGGTGTTTGGTGCCAATCCCGGAGCCTGTACTGTGCGGAAATAATATCCCGCCATCAATTTGGTGACGGGCGTGAAATGATACTGCAGAGCAAGCGCCAAGGTCTTGAATATCCGCTCTTGGCCGACGGCTTGCAAATTGGGAAGACGATTATAGTAATCGTAGCGAACATCGGCCTCAATCCGCTTTGTCAGGAACAATCCACCCTCGACGTAGTACCCATACGCCGAGTTATTGATATTTGTATATAGCTGATTGTTATAAAGGGCGGGCTGTAGTCCCGGAGCCTGGCTGAACGCCGCCGGCGCCGAAATCCAGCCATTCCCACGCATATACTCAAATTTCAGGCGTCGGCCCCAGGGATGCATGTACCCCTGCAGATACTGGAACCCCACGCCCTCCCGTTGCATGGTATAGGCATGCCCCAGATAGTCTGGCTGCGCATTTTGATACCAGATCCACGCGGTGACATCACTTCGAAATGGACCGTGTCCGCCGAAGATGTATGAGCCCTGCAATCTGGCCGCGTACAAAGGACTGTTGGAAAGGTTACCGGCCGCAACACTGCCATACATGCCGACCATGGCGGCGTACGCAATCTGCCAGTGTCCCCAGTTCTTCCAGTCGAAGAGTTGAATGCCCGGATAGCGAAAGGCGTTCACCCCCAACGCCTCGGTGGAGGGAATGAGCACCGAACCACTTGGGCCGGTGACATAGAGGGTCGACGGCCGCGCTGCATAGAATGGCTGCAACATGAGCTGATTGATAACCGTCGGAAAAACAACGTAATTATAGCTCATGTAGCCGTTCATCGCGTCTTCGGCGCTGGGAGCACGGATGATTCCGAGCTCGATCCGAGCGCCAGGTATGTAACCACTGAAGGTGAATCGCGCATCCTGCAACTGCGGAAGATAGCGTCCACGCACATTGGTGGCGGCATTGTTTCCAAATTCACCGGCAAAAAAATAGGAGATCTGTGGATTGATCCACCCCCGAATCATCAGCCGTGCGCGCTGGATGATACCGGTCGTGCTTTGTGAGAAGTTGGGACCCACCAGATTCACATGTGGTACAGCCGAGATGTATCTTTTCAGGACCGGATTGTATATTTCTACTGGCGTGCCCGCCATCGCAAACACGTCGGGCTCGATAAAACCAGATATCAAAGGGACTTTTTTTTCGTTGGTGTCCTGTAGCTTGAACCAGTTGGCAGCGGTCACCGGAGTTAGGTGCATACCAGCCACACCCACAGCCATAATCATAATACACCGTTTTGCAGAAACGGAGGCCTTCATATTATCACCCCTTTGGTCTTGTGTTTGATCTGCATTCGTGTGAGCATCATTCGTGCCATCTGAAAAAGCCGAGTGTTCATCTTCAGGCAGGACCCAAATGGCACAATGAATACCGGGCCGATGCCCGAAGTGGAACAATAGATCCTAATTGTATTATCGGTTACTTATTTTCTGGAGGAATAACAATGAAAGGTCTTGTAAAGATTCTTGCAGGTATCATCGCCGCCATAGCCACAGTCCCCGCTGCTGTTGCTGGCAACCTGTACGTAGAAACGATCAAAGCACCCATCAGCCACGTTCTGCCTGAGCTGAAACACGCACTCGCTACCCATCACTTCAAGGTGGTAATGGATCTGGACGTATTGAAACGACTCGAGGCGAAGGAAGGCGAGCTGCATATTCCCAATCTCAACCAGGGTAAGTTTACCGATGTACGAGCTTTTGTCTTCTGCAACCCCATGTTCTTCAGTCAGTTATTGAATAGCGAGTGGCAATCGGCGGCCGTTTGCCCATTGGGTCTTACCGTATTCGGTAGAAACGGGACGACGACCATCGTCTACCCTGAACGGACCGCCTATACCCATAATGCTCCAGCCACACCCACCGCAGAACATATCGACGCGGCAGTCATCTCCGCTCTGAAAAGTATACCCGGAGCAAGTTGACCGAAGTCGGGAAGACCCCGGCAGACCGGGCAGACAGGTCGCCAACCTAGCGCCCGGCTGCAAAGGCTGGCCTGCTTTGGCAGCGTCAGTACACCGGGACGAGGGCATATCCTTTTTCCTGATAGGCGATGACCGATATAAATCCGCTTTCCACCGGTCGAACTGCCGATATAAGCATGGATGGATGCACGTCCATACCGTGCAAAGCGACGCCACAAGCCTGGAACTGGACACCGTCCTTTGCCAGTTTGGCAATCTCACGCTGAATGCCGGCAACGGCGCGTTCATCGGTATACGGAATCCCCCTTCGGTTCTTGGTCAGGAAGGCGACGTCTGGGCCAACGAAGACAACGATAAAGTGCGGAGTGACTTTCTGCTGGAGGAGCTGATGACGAGTGAGGCCGATCACGTTGATCAGATGATCGACAGCATCGGGGTTCTTTACGTTGACGAGAAACACGGCTTTCGCCGAATGCAGTCCGGCTAAAGCCTGCGCGTCCGACAGGGTGGTCGCCTGACTGATCCCGGTCGTGAAACTCAAAGAGAGCAAAACATACAGTGCGAATATTCTAAAGTTCATGTATTTCCCCAGAATATGAAAGGATCGTCGAGCAATCCTGTAAAGCAATATGGATGCCATTGCCCCAACCATAAAGGTCACCGGCATCCTCAGCTTGGGATACGGTGAGTTGGATTAAACCGTCCAAACATTTAATTGAAGATCGGAATGGAAAATCAGGCCCAGTCCCAGGCCACGAACAAACCCGGGAAACACGATCCACCAGGGACTGACATCCAAATCATACTGAGTGGTGTACCAGGACGCCCAAAGCCCAAGAAGGATCCCGAGCAAAACCATCCACCGGGCACCGGCCCCGCGGTTGATCAGTCGCCCCGACATCCACATAGAGATCATGGCTCCGACAGCTTGACGTGCCATGACATAAGCCGACGTCACCGCCTCGTAGCTCGTGTGATCTTCAGATAAATAGATAGGATGACCATCACCCCATAAAGGGCCAGGCCAAAAATGCCGATCCCGGCACTCCCCAAAGCCAGCGCACGGTCTTTCAGCAAGCGCAACTTGGCGATAGGGTGGGAAATCTCGAAGCAGCACCAGACAAAGAAAGTGAGAGCGAGCAAGGCCATCAGGTTAGTGCCCGCAATAAAATGGGAACTGAACCAGTCGTCCTGGCTACCCGGGCTCAGTACCATCTGCAGGCCGCCCGATCCTGAGGTCATGAGGAGAAAGCCCAACCCGTCGATGGGGCGTGGCGTCGCGCTCCCAGATTGCGGCACATAGAGCCAGATCAAGAGCAGCATCACGGGCCCCACCGGGACATTGACGTGGAAACACCGGCGCCAACCATCGCCGCGATTTCAACTCCTGGAGATCGACCTAACCCCGACCGTCGCGCTCTCCAGCGCACCGGCAATGTAGCCCGGATATTCCTTCGCCCATTCGCTTGCGATGCCCTGGATACGCCCCGCCCAAGGACCAACATCGGGTGCCGCACTGGGCGCCGGCACGTGATCCGCGATCGTATCCGCGTCCGTGGCGGTGGCGGTGAGTGGGTCCATCGCCCAATCCTTGTAGAACTGTGCCAGAGGTGCCGCCGCTGGGGCGCCAAAAAGGCGACCCAGATGCTCACGACAGGCATCCAACAGGTCCGACTCAGGCCAACGACGACGATCCCGCGCGGACATTCCCAAAAAACCGAATAGAGCAGCAGGCCCATCTGGCAGGGAAGCATCGTGGATCTCCTGCAGCGGTCCAAGAGCACTGCGGGCCTCTCCGGATAAACCCTGCTCGCGCCAGAAGGGTTTTTCGTAGACGGCCAGATATTTGGCCTGGGGCGCCATCCAAGTCGGTACCGCAGACCAGTCGCTCAACAGAGGCTCGGCCAGCGCAGGTTCAAAGACCAGACTCTGGGCCGCAAGGCGCGGCGGCAGCGCCAGCAGAACCTTGTTTCCTTGCCACAGCGTCGTCTCTCCCCTCTCGTCCCGAGCGATCAGGAGAATCTGCCCGGCGTGGATCTCCAGCCGGCGCACCACCTGCCCGAAATGGATGCGCTCAGCGTCCAGGCCTCCTCGCAGTCCTTCCACCAATGCCCCCATGCCACCCGCCAAGCGCCAGGATTGCGGCACGGAACGGTAGCCGGGCAGGCGCGACGGCGACCCCGCCGCGGCTCGCTCCACCACCATATCGCCCAGCTCGAACTGGGGAAAAGCCTCAAGCCGCAGATGTTCCACGAGGCGAGCCAAATCACTCTGATATTCTGGCCAGTACCAGGAGGGCCCGAGATCGAAGCCTCCTCTCCGAACGGAGCGATGGCTAGCGGTGGCCTGAGGAGCCGCTGGGGATAGTATCCGACCGCCGGCGGTTTTTCGTCCCTCCAGCAGACACCAATCGATACCCAGCTTGGTCAGCAGGCGGGCCGCATACAGACCGCTCACTCCACCGCCAACAATCACGCACTCCGCCGATGCTGCGCTCGCCTTCATGGGAATACCCCGCGTCCTTCCGCCATGCCCCCTGCGCCCTTTACCGCCCCTGAGATCGCCACACATCCCCTCCACCCGCGATGAAAACTCCTTTGCCAGCGCCCCTGATGCGAGTCCGAAGCCCGGCGTGCAGTTCCAAGCGGGCGGCGCAGACGGCTAGAGATACGTTCACTGGGAAGGATCGAGCTCACACCAGAGGCTCAGCCCTGTTGGTGGTTAGCCAGTAGCCTGATCAGGCATAGTGGCGAGGGTGTAGTCCGTTGCAAAGACCGCGTTGCCCCCGACCGGGGCAAGCGGTCGACGCGCCTGGCTGTTCACCAAAATCCAGGCTCTAATCCTTGGCACGACGCGAAGACCAAGGATTGCCGGCAAGCCAGCCCCGAAAGCCGGCACCGCTACAGGCTTGCGGCGGGCCGAATGTCCTGTAGAAAGACCTGCGCCCAGGCTGTCAGTGACGCCAGACACCGGCCCACGGCGGCGGCCCGCGGCGCGGCGGCGGAGGCGCATAATACACCGGCGCCGGCGGACCATAGACCACCACCGGAGGTGGCGGAGGTGGGGGCGGTGGCGGCGGTGCGTAATAGTAACCGGGACTCGCATAGTAGACCGGCGGGTAATTGCTGACCTCGGCGTTCAGTCCAGGAACCCCGAAACCTAAGGAAAAATTCAAGCCGTCGCCATCGTCGTCGTCCGCCTGAACGGGTGACATCCACCCCAGCAGCAACGCACTAGCGACCACGGCAACCGTCAACAGTTTCTGTATCGGTTTGGCCATATCTGGGCCCTCCTTAGAAAACGACTTGACCACCTAAGCCTACGCCATAATCGGGACTACCGTTACTCAGCCCCTTGTCGACGAATAGCTGCAGCCCCGTACCCGCCGACGTGATATTGTAATTCCACGCCACGATGAGGTCCGCCGGACCACTGTAGCCGGGCTGTTCCGACTGCGCTCCAGAAAACATGCCGGTGAGGATATTGCGATGGTCCAGCGCAAAGCTCGAACCCAGATCGTACGTCCAGATATTACGCAGATTGTCTCCGGGCGGATTCCCAACAAAGCGGTACGCAATGTGCGCGAAAGGGAAAATGCGTGTACCGATGGTCTCGTCCAGACCCAGGCCCAGTTCGTAGTCGTTCTTGCCGGTGCCCAATCCTTGCGAGGCCGACGCCGTGCCAAACTTCACCTTGGCGAAGGGCACGATCGCCGGCATCAGTCCCTGCGCAGGCAGCGCGGTGTAGTGTGCGGCCAGCCAAATATCACCGATACCGCTTGCGCTGTGCGTCTGTGTCGCCGCGGATTTCCGGCTGATCACATTGCCTCCGGACAGCACCGCGCCGTTCGGCAAACCGGAAACCGAAAGCTCCGGCAAAGTCAGCTTCAGGCGCAGACGATCCTGCTGGTACTGCAGGTAGGTCGCATTATAGAAAATATTGAGGGTACTGCCGGTGCCGAAACTGCCCTGGTAGAAGGACGGAAGATCACCGATGGTGAATTGCGGAGCGGCCTCTGCTGCGGCGACGGTCGATATCCCAAAGACGGCGACCAGACCGAGCGCACGTATGCCAATATTGGTCATGAGGGTTTATCCTGATTATTGATGGTGTCAACGGGAAGGGTGCCTCTGCGCACCCTTCGGTCCTGCCCGCTCGCGCTTAGTGCGGGAAGTGCGGCATCTGGATGTGGGGACGTTCAATCTCCGGCCGTTCGATGTTGGGCCGTTCGATGTTGGGCCGCTCCATATTTGGCCGCTCCATTTCCGGTCGGCCCATCCCTGGTCGCATCATTCCCGCGGGCCGCATGGCATGCCCGTGCCCCCTGTGCCCGTGCATCTCGCCGGCATTATCATCATAACCCCGACGGTGTTCCATCACCCGATTGTAGGCGTTGGGATTGCCGGGAGTGGCGGGGGTGGCGGCTACGCCGGGACCATTGGGTGTGGCGGGCGTCGCCGCATAATTGCCAGAGCCGGAGGGCATGGGCGCCGGGGCTGCACCAGGAGCCGGGGGCACGGCCGTGGGCGCGGGTCCACCAGAAAGGGGCCCTGGAGGCGGCGGCGTGGCGCCAGAGGGCGGTGGTGGCAGCGTGCCCGCAGCGGGAAGGGTCGCAGCCATGGCCAAACTGCAGGTCAAGGACAGCACAGCAGAACCGATGGCGGTAGCGATAGTGCGCGTCTTCATTTGGAATTCCTCATTAGGATTTGGAAACAGCACCAAGTCAATTAGCACAATTCATGCGCAGTCAACGGATCAGTATCTCCGGGACCTTCGGCATAGCCGATGTCACCTTTTGACTACACTTGGATGGCCTTTTTTAAATAAACCATGGATAGACAAGGAATAATTCTGTCACTCCTTGGACGACAGACAGCAGCCGACAGCGCAGGAGGATACGCCCCATGGGGAGGACGATTTGGCAAGACATGAAACTCCCGCACCCCAGCCTCGTTCCTGATGCAGGGTCCGGCCGCAGGTAGACGCAGGTTTGCACGAGGCGGGAGTACAGAGTGCGGCAGGTACAACTTTCAGTGCGACGGCTTGGGCTCCTGGCAAGCCGCAGTCGCACAGCGTGGACTTGCAGGACGGAAGAGATCCCAGAGGGAGAACACGACCATCAGGACCAGACCTGCATAAAAGATCCCTCGCGACCAATCCCGGACCAGGAAATGTTGAGTCATACCCAGAACTCCCAGAAGCACGAGGCTCGGGCCCAGGCAGAGGAGAAAGGTACGCTGCCAGCGGCGGTGCGAGAACCAGCCGAGAAGGTTGGCCAGCAAGGCCAGTGCAGCAAAAAGGGGAATGAGCCAATGCATGAAAAGCCCCTCCCACTGACTCAGGAAACCCAGACCAATGGCCGCGCCCAGACTTGCCGCGGCGGGAAAGCACGCAGCACAACTGAAGCTGCCCACCACCGCACCGATGACTCCGGTTTTTTCAGCGATACGCGACATAACAGACATGACGATACTCCCACGGACTACAGAAGCCCTAGTGATATCACCGTACCTTGGTACGCGCTCAAGCGTGCCGGAAGCGCGCAAACACCCCATAAAGCAGGTATGCGGGCGCAGGATCCATCCCGGGTGCTGCAACATCCACTCTTGGAAAGGAGATTGCGGTCTGTCATCATCAGCAACGCTCGGTACGCGGCGTCCTGCCGATCTTGGCGAGACAGACCCCGCACGCTGACGCAGGCCGCACCGCCCAGGTGGCGAAATCGGTAGACGCAAGGGACTTAAAATCCCTCGGCTTATGCCGTGCCGGTTCGAGTCCGGCCCTGGGCACCACATATAAAACAATGGATTGCAAAAAAATAGCCCAGCCTCTTGTTATCGCCACTTGAATAAATGATGCAAACATGATGCACTTAAGGCTTGATTCAGTGCATCGGGAGTGCATCAGGAGAGCATCGCATGGCGACCATCACCCCTAGAAAAGATCAAGACGGGAACGTGATCGGCTATCAAGTGCATGTTCGGAAGCGCGGGTATCCGACGCAAACCAAGACGTTTCGTCGGAAGCGGGATGCGGAAGCCTGGGCAAGACTCATAGAGTCTGAGATGGAGCGCGGTCTTTGGCGAGATCGCTCCGAGTCCGAGAGCACGACGCTTGAGGAGTGTATTCAGAGATACCTCGCCGAAGTCACCCCCGGGAAGAAGAATGGGCACCCAGAAGAACTCAGGCTACGGCAGTGGCTGCGACGTCCCATCGCGAAGCGATTTATGTCCGCCATTCGCGGTCGCGACGTGGCCGAGACGATCAAGGATATGGAAGGGGAAGGCAAGAGCGGCAATACCATCCGGTTGCATCTCGCTGTCCTGAGTCATTTGTTCAAGGTTGCCCGCACCGAGTGGGGCATGGAAGCGATCAGCAATCCCGTCGAAGCGGTGCGCAAGCCAAAGCTCCCACAAGGCCGCGAAAGGCGGCTGATCGTCGATGAAGAGGCAAGACTACTGGAAGCATGCCGCCAAGATGAAAACCCAGACATACTTTCCATTGTGCAATTCGCCATCGAAACGGCCATGCGCAGAGCTGAGATTTGCGGTTTGCGTTGGGAGAACGTGAATCTGGCCGGAAGGGTGGCACTGTTGCCGGACACGAAAAACGGCAATGCTCGCAGGGTGCCGCTGTCATCGGCTGCCGTTGCTGTTCTGGCTGCGCTGCCTAGACGCTTGGATGGGCTGGTATGGGATGTGAAAGCGGATACCGTAACGCAAGTTTTTGCGCGATGCTGCGAGCGCGCCGGCATCAAAGATCTGCACTTCCATGACTTGCGCCATGAGGCCACCAGTCGGCTGTTCGAGAAAGGCTTCAACCCCATGGAAGTGTCGGCCATCACTGGACACAAGACCCTGCAGATGTTGAAGCGGTATACCCACTTGCGGGCTGAGGATCTGGCAAAGCGGATGGGATGAGCGTACCCCAATGTTTCTCAAGACCCAGTGTTCAACACCAGGTCAGACGAACGCCGACCCTTACTATTAGTATGTGTCATAAATATCAATGTGTTATGGAAAACCGTTGCGATACATCGCCCGCACACTCAAAATCCCCACGGTGCTCCGCTTGTTCGTCCATTGCTCAAAATCGAGCACCACGGGCAAGCAAACGGTATATTTTTTGGGTGGAGGCGGCCGTATCACGGATGCTTGGGACTCCGTCCCTCCGCAGTCACGCCCATGATTGCCTGAATACCGCGAGTCTTTTATCTTCTTGTCCACACAAGGAGGGAATTATGCGCTGCTTATCCTGTGGTGTTGCTGGGGTGCTGCTGATGGGGACGATGCTGAGTTCCGCGTCGGCATGGGCCGTGACTTGTCCCGATCGCGTACTGTCCCAGCGGCCGGCAGAGTTTGGTCCTTGGCCGGGTGCCCAGATCT
>NZ_JAGDWX010000033.1:26183-77806 GCF_023256195.1 Acidithiobacillus sp. | reverse complement strand
CGGCGAGGTGGAGGGTCATTCTCTCACCGCTGCCGGAAAGGGCGGTATCAGACTGGAAGCGGTCATTCATCGATGATCAACAATTATTCTGGGGTTATAGCCCTACGGGCCAGTTGCAAGCCCATGGCGCGAGGCGGATCAGATGAAGCTCCACGTTGAGTACGAACAGGAAGAAGACGGGCGTTGGATAGCTGAGATACCGGAACTGCCTGGCGTCATGTGTTATGGCGTGTCGCGTAACGATGCGGCGGCCAAGGTGGAGGCCCTGGCGCTGAGGGCCATAGCCGAGCGCCTCGATGAAGGTGAAATGGCGGCTTGCCCTATCACTATCGAGATACTGGAACGTGCTCAGGCATGAGCCAATGGCCTTCTTTGAAAGCGCGGCTGGTCTTGGCCGCACTTCTCCGGATTGGTTGGCGCGTTAAACGACAGACAGGATCGCATCGAACGCTTACCAGACCGAACTGGCCGGACGTGGTGTTTGCGTTTCACGACGGGGAAGAAATCGGCCCGAAGATGCTGGCACGGATTGCTAAGCAGACCGGCCTATCTCCGGAGGACTTGCGGTGATCTCTATCGTTTTCTCTCAAAACAGCGCCTACTCGGTAGGCGGAGAACCCAGCAAAACCAGGCTGTTCGCCCAGCCGGAGTTAGTGCCCACCAGACAGAATGATGTAAAAGGTCTGTTGTAATTTTACCGGGATCCGGAAGCTAGCACGGATAGCCCTTTTCCGGAATAAAACGGTATCACAGGAATCTTGTAAAGAGACTCTAAGGAAGCTCTGCACAGGCTGAACTGATAGAATGGGAAGGTACACACAAGGTAGGAGGCGGTCATGGTGGGTCAGATTACTTGAACATTGAGGCTGGATAGATGCCTAAAAGCACTGTAAACGACGCACAACGCCGTCGATATATTGCAAATATGACGGCCGTAAACGCGGCACTTTCTCTAATAATAGGTATGGTCTTTTTCGTTCCGTCAATGTTGAGTGCGGGAACACATATTCCTATAACCATTCATCCAAATCCAACTATATACATACCATCATGGTTATTTATTATCCAGATTGTTGATTACTTCTTGCTTCTTTCTCTGTGGCGAGATTTCTACAAGATGGACAAGCATTCTGCTGGATACAGAATCATCAATTGGCATATAGCGATGATGACAATTATCATTGTTGGATTAAACCAGGTCATGCCATTTATTGCTCTTGGCAATCATGACGCACTATATAATTTTATAGGTAATGCCAACATGGCAGCTGCGGGATATGGATTTTTGTTCTGGGCAATGTTCAACAATAGGAAAACCAGCAAGTATCTTTTCGGCGGACAAAAAAATGGCCAGGTCTGATTTTTATCAATCGCCAGTATTGCCAAAAAAGTTAACAGACAATATCACAAAGCTTTTAATCCCATTTATTTTTACGATAATCTTTTTACCAATGATTATTCCAGAAGAAGGCTATCCTAATTTTATCGTCAGAGCAGCGACATTTTGTTCGCATTATATCACAGCAATTTCAGTTTTTTCGCGGGGATCGTTTTCTCCTGAACTATCTCTTGTCGTTGGACTTATATCATGGATCCTGATAATTTTTGCTAGTCTTCTGGTCATCGTGATGAACCTATCCGGATGCAACAGAAAAACATGTATGAACCTTAATGAACAATTTCCTGAGCTGATATCTGGTTTAAGTGTAAGCCAGTTATTATATTCATCAGCAGTTTTAACTTTATTCCTCTTGATTATCGTTCTTCCAAATTTTTCATGGTTTCCAAAACTCCCGCTTGGCTTTATCAGCGGTAGAGGTTTGTCTCAATATTCACTTCTCCACAGCTATGGCGGCTCATCCAACCTGATAAACGATATGTTTGTTCAATTGTACTACAATAGATTTGGACTGGGTGTAGTGTATGGGTACATTTCTTTTCTGTCAATTGGAATTATTTATTTCGTTACAGCTATTCTCAGAACAGTGGTGTGTAAAACAATAATTTATTTTGGTAAGAAATAGCTCGGAGTTAGGCGGTTTAAATTTTATAAAGCAACACTGAATGTCAAAACCGGCCGTTTTGGAGAGGCATCAAATGGTGACAATCGCTATGAGGAGAATGAACGAGTTGCGATTCTCGAAAACCGCTCTCGCAACGATACCGACGGTTTGGTCCCTGATGACGAGCTTCGAGAATACGATGGTCAACCTCCTGCTGGACGACTGCTTCCGCTGTATTGCCGCCCTTTCTGAGTCCAGATCCTCCACGGTCTGGCACACCAGGCTACAGAGCGATGATCCCAGGCAGCAACAGTATTATTAAGCCATGTAGAGTGACCTGACATGCCGGCACAAGATCGTATCTATCCAAAAAGAGCAATGCTGGCCCGAGTCGGACAGCTCACCGAATTAAACCTTCAAGGCTTAGATTTCGGCATCCTCGTGGGCTACGGATCGCTAATTTTTTTTGCGCGAACTCTGCCCCAGCGAGCTCTAGGGCCGTTTCCTTGTCGCGGACCTGGCACAGTCTATGGGCATAGCCGGATTCATCGACCTGAAGGGCCGTGTGGTGATAGGGACGGACGATTTCGGGCATGGCACGACTCCGTCACGCAAACGGGCATGATACTAGAGGGCTGGCTGGAAACTTTTAACCGTTAGGTCACGGGCTCGATTCCTGTTGCCGGCAGCAAAAAATCTTGACCACGGGATTCCGCCTGCCGATCCATCAACGCGACAGCCGCCACAAGCCATAAGCGAAGGTGAGCCAGGCGAAGATGAGCGCGCTGCCGCCGATGGGGGCAAAGATGGCCCAGCCCTGTTGGCCAGTGACACTCAGAAGATAGAGAGCACCCGAGAAAGATACGACGCCGAGGAACATGAGGATGGCCGCGAGGCACAGGCTGCGGCGTCGACCCCACTGGGCAATGGCAAAACCCGCCAGCACGAGGCCGATACCCTGAAAGATCTGAAAGCGATTGGCGATATCGTAGGTGTGCAGGCGCGCTGCGGAGACCTCTCCCGCCACCAGGTGATCACCGGCGGCCGCGAGAATCACGGCCAAAGCGCAGAGGAATGCTCCGAGCGCGGCAAACTGCAAGCCACGCCGCCTATCGGCAAGCCGGACCGGGTCTTCGATCATGGTCACGCCCTCATTGGAAAAGCCCTGATCATCCCATAAATATGGTCTGTGAACGAGTTTACCGTGCCTGTGCTATGCTTGCGCACGATTGCAGCGACACCGTCCGCGTCGCGATCGCTCGGTCGCAGACTCCGGAATTCGCGGCAGGACCTCGGGAAAAGGATAACAGTACAGCGTCGAGAGGGTCAGCATGACACACCGTATTGCCATATTGGGCGGCTCCGGCTTCGTCGGACGCCACCTCGCTGAAAAGCTCTGCAAGGACGGACACTCGGTCCGTATTCTCACCCGTCGCCGTGAGCGCCACCGCGAAGATCTGCTGGTCCTGCCCGGCCTGGAACTCATCGAGGCCGATATCTTCGATCCCATGAGCCTGGAGAGCCAGCTGCGCGATCGAGACGTGGTCGTCAACCTGGTGGGGATTCTGAACGAGGATCGTCCCGGGCGGCAGGATCTCCCTCCGGCTCGCCACGGCGATTTCGAGCGGGTGCACATCGAGCTGCCGCGCCTGGTGGCCAATACCTGCGGACGCCTCGGGGTTCCGCGGCTGCTGCACATGAGCGCCCTGGGTGCCAGTCCCATTGCGCCCAGCGCCTATCTGCGCTCCAAAGGACTGGGCGAGGAGATCGTGCGTCAGGCCGGTGAGGACAGCGCGAGCCTCGGCCACTTTACCTACCTCAATGGCCCCAAATTGCTCTGGGGACGGGGACTCAAGGTCACGAGCTTCCGCCCCTCGGTGATCTTTGGCGAGGGAGATAGCTTCTTCAATCGCTTTGCCGATCTGCTGCGGAAGGTGCCCTTCGTCATTCCCCTGGCCAAGGCGCAGGCCAAGATGCAGCCGGTGTGGGTGGAAGATGTGGTCAGCGCCTTCGTGCTCGCCATGGACGACGAGAGAACCTACGGCCAGGCGTACGACCTGTGTGGTCCCGAAGTATTCACCTTGGGAGAATTGGTGCGCTACACCCAGAGCCAGATCGGCACGCACCGCGCCATCATCGGTCTCCCCGACTTCATCGCCGAGCTGCAGGCCAGCGTCATGGAGCGTCTGCCGGGTAAATTGCTGACCCGCGACAACCTGCGCTCTCTGTCTGTGGACAACGTCTGCCGTCGCAACGATCTGAAGGAGGTGTTCGGTATCGACGCCACGCCCATCGCCAGTGTGGTACCGAATTACTTGGGCAACAAGGGCAACCGCGCTGCGCGTCTGGCGGAGATCCGTCAGCGCCGCTGAGAACACTCAGTGCCGGGTGGGCTGCGGTTGCTGCCCGGATGCGTCCAGACCGAGGACGCTACGGTCCTCGGCGCTGAGTTCACGGTCTAGCGCCGCCAGGCCCGCCGCTGCCCGGGCGTCGCCCTGGGCAGCGGCTGCGCGGAAGAGTTCGTAGGCATAGACGAGATTGCGGGGTAGCCCCTGCCCCTGATAGAAGAGCAGCCCGAGATTGAACTGGGCCTGGGCATCGCCTTGGTCGGCGGCAGCGCTGTACCATTTGGCGGCCTCCAGCAGATCGGGTGCAACCCCCCGGCCCTCGGCATAGCGCACGCCCATGTTGAACTGCGCCACGGGATCGCCCGCCAGAGCCCGCTGCCGCAGGGCCTCCAGATCATCCCGGAGACCAGCCAACTCCAATAGGTCCAGATGCTTCTCGTCCCAATCCATCCGTCCCACCTCCTTCACGGAGACTTCAGCGCTCGCTGGGCGCCCACCGACCATCGCCAGGGTCGCGCCCCAGCCCCCAGGCCGCCAGTTGCTGCGGATCTTGCAGAGACCAGACCGCGCGGTGCAAGGTCAACATGGACTGCCTGTCGCTCAGGATAAGGTTCCGCTCCCGTCGACTCAAGCACCCGGGACCCTCGGCCAAGGCCTTGTGCACCAGTCCGGCACACCGTCCCCACAGACCACTGCGATCGCGCTGCAAAGCACTGTGCAGAGCATTGAAGCGGGGATCGACAACGGCCTCCACAAAGGCATCACCGGCAAAGCGGGGCAGCGCATGGGCGACACCAGCGTCCAGATCCAGCAGTTCCCGCGGCCGCTGTACCTCCTCCGGGATCAGGAAAAGGCCGTGGGCACGTGCCCAGCGGCCCCAGGATGGCCGACTAGTCCAGGCGGCCAGAGGCACGGCCAGAGCGAGGCCGCCTACCACCGGCAAGAGCCAGAGGAAGTGCCAGCCACCCACAAAGGGGTAAACGAGGGCGGCGACACCGACTCCCGCTGCCGTGCACCAGCCAAAGGTCTGCCAAGCCGTAGTCCAACTGGTCTCGGCATCCTCCCGCACCTGGGCACCCCACTGTACGCTGCGCCCACGCAGGGTCTGAATCACGAACAGACTGTGAAAGACCATCCGTACCGGCGCCATGAGGATGGAAAAGACGCTTTCCAGGACCATGCTGAGGAGCAATCGGGGCAGACCGCCAAACTGTCGCCCCGCACCGCGCCAAGCAATCCAGAGCACGGCCAGGAGCTTGGGTCCAAGCAGGAAGAGGACGGTGATACCGATCAGCCACAGCGGCAGGGGATCACCGTCGCCGGAACCCGTCCAGGCGAGAGGATCGGCAAGGCTGCCCTGTCGCCACATCTGCCAGGACGCGAGCGCGCCGAGACAGAGAAAGAGCCCCCACAGGGGTGCTGCGAGAAAGGACATGGCCCCGTTGATGAACAGGAAACGATGGGCCGACTGCAGCCCCTCACCCGCCAAGAGGCGCAGATGCTGCAGATTCCCCTGCGCCCAGCGACGATCGCGCTTGAGGTCATCGAGCAGGGTCGGGGGTACCTCCTCGTAGCTGCCACCAAGCTCCGGCAGGAACCAGACCTCCCAGCCGGCTCGCGCCATGAGCGCCGCCTCGACAAAGTCATGGCTGAGGAGTGCGCCGCCGAGGGGAGCCTTGCCCGGCAGTACCGGCAGGGCACAGAATTCCGTAAAGGGTGCGGTGCGAATCATGGCATTATGGCCGATGTAGTGGCCGTCACCCAGCTGCCAGAAACGAAGGCCGGCGCTGAAGAGCGGGCCGTAGAGCTGCTGGGCAAACTGCTGCAGCCGCGCATAGAGGGTTTCGCGGTTCACCGCCACGGGATTGGTCTGGAGGATACCCACCTGCGGGTTCCCCTCCATCATCTCCAGCATCTGGTAGAGGGTCTCACCACTCATGACGCTATCGGCGTCCAGCACCACCATGTACTCGAAGGCCTTGCCCCAGCGCCGGCAGAAATCGGCGACATTGCCGCTCTTGGCCTTGTTGTTGACGGGGCGACGACGGTAGTGGATGCGCCCAAAGGCGTCCAACTGCTGACACAGGGTTGACCAAGCTAGCTCTTCTCGCAGCCAGACGGCCGGGTCGCGGGTGTCGCTGAGGATAAAGAACTCGAAATACTGCAGAGCCCCCGCCCGTTCCAGGGAGCGATAGGTCGCCTGCAACCCCGCAGCAACTCGTGCCACATCCTCGTTATAGATGGGCATGAGAACGGCCACCCGGGTTCCAGGGCGTGGCGCTTGACGGCGGGCCTCCGGCGCTCCCGGGACGGTGTCGCCTCGCGCACGCACCAGCAACAGGAAGCCCACGACCGCCGTCCAGAACCCGGCCGAAATCCAGGCAAAGAGCAGGACGAAGACGGTCAGGGTCAGAATTTCCAGGCCAAGCGGCAGGTCATTGACCAAGAAGTGATGCAGCACCAGTCCCAGAATGGCGGCGGGCAGCACGATGAGCGCCGTCAACCAGCGTCGGCGACTCTGGCTGAAACGCTGCCACAGGGGGCTGGTGGCACTCATCAACGGATCTCCCCGCTCAGGGCTGGACGCACCCGCGTCTTACCTTGGCCGACACGCAGGCGTTGCCAGAGCCGCCCGAACAGAGCGCGCCAGGAGCGCCGCATGGGCAGGGAGGCCATGGTCTGCCGCTGCACCGGCGGCTGCATCTGCTCCCGTAACCAACGCGATGGGCTCTTGCCCAATTCGCCGGCGCCCGCCAAAGCGGATCCCAAGGCCAGGCCGAGCCGCGCTTCCAGCTCATCACCGTCGCTCAGGGTCCCGAGGGACTGCTGCAGTTTGGCGAAAGCGAAGGAGAGCGCGCCCGCCTCGTCCATGGTGGGCGTCTGCGCCAGCTGGTTGAGCACCTGGGTGCGCAACCACAGTCGCTGGGCATCTGTCAGGGCAAGCCGCTGCAGATAGAGGTCCAGGCGCGCCAGGACCTGCCACGGCGCTGGCAAGGACTCAGCCGGCATCGGTTCCGCGAGATCCCTCGGCGCATGCTCCGGGTTGACCCCCAGATTCCAATGATCGGTATACATCACTGCCCTCCTTGTACCTCGGTACGGTGTAGTAGGTAGGTCCAGGTATTGCTCATGACCTGGCCATCGAGACTGAGAAAACAACGAACATTGCTGGGTACGCCGGCAGCAGGCTGAATCCTTGCCTTGACCCGCCAAAAATGTCCGTCCTTGTCCCACTGCAAATCCTGCGCAAGGATCTTGGCCCCATGGTCCGCCGTCAGATGCACCTGCACGGGCATGTGACCGGGAAGATCCCGCAGCGCGCCCCCAGAGAAATCGATGACGACATCGCGAATGCTGGGATCCTTGACGTCGTAACCCAGATAGGTGGCGACGGGATGACCCAGCGGAATGAGGCCGTGGTTATCCAGAAAAAAACGCAGGGTGTAGGCAAAGTGGTAAGGCTGCCCGGGCTTCGGCGCCTGCGCCGGCACCCAGAAGGCATCGATGTTGTCCATGTCCGGATTGTTGGTGGGCAGTTCTACGAGACGCACCTCGCCCTTGCCCCAATCTCCCTCGGGACTCACCCAGACGCTGGGACGCTTCTGATATTGGGTATCGATACCCTGGTAGGCGCTGAAGTCGCGGTCCTCCTGAATCAGTCCAAAACCCTGCGGGTTGTCCATGCTGTAGGTGGTGGTCTGGATATGCAGGGGGTTGGACAGGGGCCGCGTGATCCACTCGCCGTTGCCGTTGGCCATGACCAGATCGCTGGAGTCGTGCTGGGCCGGGTGCCAGTCCCCCGCCACCACGCCACGACCGTGCCCATGCCAGAACATGCTGGTCAAAGGCGCCAACTCCAGCACCTGCACCGGTTTACGCAGATAGATGGTCGACTCCACGGCTACCGTGGTGCTCTCGCCCGGGGTGATGACGAAGCGGTAGGCGCCTGTCACCACGGAACTATCCATCAGCGCATACACGGTCATGCTCTTGGCGCCGGCCTTGGGCTTGACCAGCCAGATGTGGGTGAAATACGGAAAGATCTCCCCCGAAGGCTGCACCGTATCGATACCGATACCACGCGCCGAGGTGCCATAGACCGCGTCCTTACCCACCGCACGAAAGTAGGTGCCTCCCAGGAAGGAAATGAATTCGTTGTGATAGGGCGGTGTGTTCAGCGGATAGAGCAGACGGAAACCGGCATAGCCGAGATCCGCAGGCAGACCCTGCGGGTGAAGATCGCCGAAACTGAAGTCGTCCAGACGAAAGGGTACGGGCTGCACCTGACCGTCCGCATCCACCACCGAGATCTGCTCCGGCCGATGGAAATAGGAGCCCGGCAGGTAGAACTGGGCCTGAAAGGGCAAATCGGTATCGGACCACAGGGGCTTGACGTCCTGGATCTCGGCATACTGATCGGGACTGAGGTCCTTGAGAAAGGCCGGCGTCGGCAGTGGCTCAGGATGATAAGGGGCCGCCGCCAACGCCGCCGCTTGCGCCTGCACCTGCGCAAAATCAAAGGCCGCATCGGCCTCGGCCGATGTCGCAAAACCCAGGCCGAGACCCAGGCACGCAAGGAGCCAAAGCCGAACGGATAGTCTGTAAGTAATGCTGCACGTTCTCATGGTCGGTGAATAAGCAATCAGCGTGCCATTTTATAATCGCATGTTTTATATTGTGTATTTTTGTTAATGCCCGATATTCTGTCGCTTCACCCCGACGCTTTCCCCGATTTTTGGGCGGCGATCCCCTGTGGAGTCCCGGCGACGGAGGATGCCTGCGCCCTGGAGCCTGTAAGTCCTTGCAGAGTCAGCGCTTACGCTCACACGACGGTCTTGATGCCAGGACACCGAAAGGTTCGCGGACGGAATCTTCCGGCAAAACTGTCGCTAACGGGCAACAGTGCTCCAAGACCACCATCAATAGCCGTTATGAAGCCATTGACAGAGAAAGGGGAGACAAAAGGCTGCGGAACCGTATCCTAGGGCGCAGGGGGTGGATATGAAAGACTTTGACATCGGTATCATCGGCAGCGGACCTGGCGGTTACCGTGCCGCGGTGCTGGCAGCGCTGCGTGGCCAGAAAGTCGCCATCATCGAGCGGGCGACCTGGGGCGGGACCTGCCTCAATCGCGGCTGCGTACCCAAAAAGGATTGGCACGAAAGCGCCAAGTGGATCGAGCAGAGCCGACACTTCGAGCAGCGCGGCATCATCGGCAACCCGCTGCGGGGGGATCTCGCCCGTGCCTGGAAACACCAGCACGAGGTGGTCAATTCCGTGCGCCAGAGTTATCTGGACTATCTCAAGCGTCTGGGCGTGCAGATGTTTCATGGACAGGGGCGCTTCATCCGCGGCCACGAGCTGCAGATCGAGTCCACCGAGGGCGCGACCGGGATCCATTGCGACCAGGTCATCATCGCCACCGGCTCCCGCCCTGCCTTACCCGAAGGGATAGAGACCGTAACGGGCCGAATCCTGCACAGCGACCAGCTATTCGATGCGGGCGTGCCCGAGGGCGAGCGCGTCATCATCGTCGGCGGCGGTATCATCGGTACGGAATTTGCCTACATCTTCACCATGCTGGGGCGGCAGGTGACCTGGCTGGTGCACTCCGAAGCCCTCAGCCACACCCGCTATTCGGAGCAGGCCAAGGATGCCCTGGCGGATGCACTGTCTGCTCTGGATATCGAGGCGCAGCGCGGCTTCGTCCTGAAAAAAGCCGGTGTCGAGGGCGACCTGGCCTGGGTTGAGGACGCGCAAGGCCATCGATACGAGGCAGACTGGGTTCTGCTGGCCACCGGCCGCCGCCCGGAAACGGAGGGTCTCGGCCTCGAGCACACCGCAGTGCGGCAGGACGAGCGCGGCTTCATCCGCGTCGACGCCGGACTGCAGAGCGACGAGCCGGGGGTCTATGCCATTGGCGACGTCGTCGGCCCGCTCATGAATGCCAATCAGGCTTTGGCCGACGCCACCTTGGTGGTGGACCGCATTCTCGGCAAGACCGAGGCGCAGCGCGACCCCCTGTGGGTGCCGGAACTCGTCTACTCTGCCCTGGAGCTCGCCCGCATCGGCATGGACGAAGAGCAGGCCGAGGATGCCGATCTGGAGCCGGCGGTCGGCTTCGCTGCCTTCGAAACCTCACCGCGTGCTCTGGGCCAGGACGATGCTGCCGGATTCGTGCGGCTGCTGGCGGACATGGACAGCGGTGCCTTCCTGGGTGGCGAGATCGTCGGTCGCGATGCCGGCGAACTGATCCACCTCCTCGCCCAAGGCGCGGACCGGGATGCACTGCTGCGACAGTTCATCGCCGCCCGCTACAATCATCCGGCCCGTGCCGAGGAAGTGCTCAATGCCACCGAGACTCTGGCAGCACGCTGGGGCCTCGGGGATTTCCTCTATGGCGAGGCATGAACGGGCAGGGAGGGGCGGGGCAGATGGCGTTGCGCAGGGACGGAGGGCCGCCCTGGTCGGTGCCGACGGATTTCTTCCCCGCCGAAATGGACGCAGCGGCGGTCTTGGGTCGAAACCTGGGGCAAGTCCCATAGAAAATAGGCGCCGCGCAGCTCGAGTAGTGCCGGCGCTTATTTCCGGGTAGGGACTCGGGCGCTGGTATCACCCCTCAGACAGTGCTCCAGAAAACGGCGCGCGTCTTCCAGTTCCGTCGACGATACTTGGTGGGCCATAGGGTAATCGCGGCGCTCCAAGGTATAGCCTTTTTCCTCCAGGATGGTCGTGCCGATCTGGGCGAACTCCAGGGGCAGTACCGAATCGCGCGTGCCGTGACCCCAGAAGATCGGCGGACTGTCCCCCGCTGCCGGCGGCAGCTGGTGGCGCAGGGGCAAATAGCCGCTGAAGGCCAATACCGCCTGCGCCGGGAGTCGGGCGTGCAGAGCGGCATAAAGAGACAGTGCCGCCCCCTGGGAAAAGCCACCCAAGACCCAGGGCGATCCACCGCCACGGGCCAGCCACTGCCCGAGCAGCGTCGCCATGGCGGCGATTCCTTCGGCATCCTCTGGGGAATCTGCCGCCAAGTCCAGAATATCGTACCAGGCCGGCATGACCAGACCTCCCTGAATGGTCACCGGCCGCCGTGGCGCCGCCGGTGCCAGCACCTGCCATGTTTCGTCCGGGTCCAGCAGGGGCGTCAGTCCGGCCATATCCTGCGGATCGGCTCCCAAGCCATGCAGCAGCACCAGCCGCGGCGCATCGGGCCGGCGGCCAGGCCGCTCCCAGACTGCCTCAGGCCAGCTGCGGGGCATGGCTCTGACGCTCGTCCAGCTGGTCCAACTTGCGATAGAGGGTGCGTTCGCTGACGCCCAGGCGGCGCGCCAGCGTGCGGCGATCACCCGGAAAGTTGTCCCTGGCCCAGCGCAGGTACTGCGCCTCGAGCTCTGCCAAGGGCAGAATTTCGACCTTGTCGCTGCCCTTGGCACTCTGGGCCAGAGGACTCGACGTGGCCTGGATCTCGCCCTGCCGCACATAGGGCGGAAGGTGCTCCGGCAGGATCCAGACCTCGTCCGCCAGCAGCGCCGCGCGCCCCAGGATATTGCGCAACTCGCGGATATTACCGGGATAATCGTAACTGCGCAGACAGGCCAGGGTATCGGGGTGCAGACGCAGGCGACGTCCCTCCGGCAAGCGGTGCAGCAGCGCCTCGGCCAGGGCATCGATGTCCTCGCGCCGCTCCCGCAGGGCCGGTAGGAAGATCGGGAACATATTGATGCGGTAGTAGAGGTCCCGCCGGAAACGCTCCTCCGCCACCAACTTTTCCAGGTCGCGGTGGGTTGCCGAGATGAGTCGGAAGTCGGAGTGTATGGGATCGACACCCCCAACCCGCCGGAACTGACCGGTTTCCAGAAGGCGCAGGAGCTTCACCTGCAGCGCCAGGGGAATGTCACCCACCTCGTCGAGGAAGAGGGTGCCGCCGTTGGCCGCTTCTGCAAGACCGATCTTGCGGCTGTGGGCGCCGGTGAAGGCACCCTTCTCGTGGCCGAAGAGCTCACTCTCGAACAAGGTCTCCGATAGCCCGGAGCAGTCCAGTACTACAAAAGGGCCGGCGCTGCGGGGGCTGGCGCGGTGGATGGCGGCGGCGGCCAACTCCTTGCCCGTCCCGGACTCCCCCAGGAGCAGCACAGCAGAATCGCTGGGGGCAGCGCGGCGGATCAGATGCAAGACTTCCCGCCACGCTGCGGAGTTGCCCACCATACTGGAAGATTCTTCGCCTTTGTTGAGCAGTGGGCTGAGCAGTTCCAGGAAATAGCGGGGTACCCCTTGATCGTCGCGAATGGGGTAGAGGTCGATCTGTACCGCACCCTGGTCGTGGACGTGCAGCACGTGCTGCTCCAGACCCGTCTGCCCACAGCTCTCCAGCGGGCAGATGTTGCCCTGGGTGTGGCAGTCGTAGCCGGCGGCGGCCATGATGCCGTCGCAGGAGCGCCCTTGCAGGGGCTTGCCATCGCCAAAGCGCCGCCGGTAGGCCTGGTTGGCGGTGATGACGGTGCCGTCGGGACGCAGCAGCACCGCGGGCGTGGCAAAGCAATCCATGAGCGATGTCAGCTCCGGACGCAATTGCGCGAACAACTCGGTCATGCCCTCCCCCGCACCCGAATCCGGGTCGTCGATCCCAGCTCTCCCTGATACTGACAATTCTAGCAGGAACTGCCGGATCGCGTCTGCCACGAATGGCAGACGCCCCAGGACACGGCGCTGCCCCGTTCCGTCCCCATCCGCGCAATTGGTGCGCAGGCAATTGTTTTTTATGGATAAATGACCATTGGTCCCGCCCCAGTCGGGGGCCTCTGCGCGCTGGTACGGCGATTGCTGATATAGGGGCGGGTCCATCCACGCAGGCGGCCACCATGATCTTCAGACAGTTGTGTACCCGAGACAGAATCGGCGCCCTTGCCTATCTTCTGGGCGATCCCGTCACCCGGGAGGCGGTGATCATCGATCCGCTGCCGCCCCTGGTAGAGGAGTTGGAGGATTTCACCCGGCAGCGCGGTTTGCACCTGCGCTATTGCATGCAGACCCACCACGATGAGGGCCACGTCGCTGCCGCACAGGCATTGCGCGAGAGCCACGGAGCGCGCCTGCTCGCCCACGAGGAGGTGCGCTCCAACGCCGTCGATGTGCGGGTCCGGGATGGGGACGTGATCTACTTTGGCGAAGAGCGTCTGCGGGTGATACACCTTCCGGGGCTCACGCCCTGCGCCGTCGCCTTTGCCTGGGAGGATCGTCTGTTTACCGGCCTCACCCTGCTGGCCAATGGGCTCAATGGGCGCCTGCGCGGGCGTGCGCGCGCGCAGGCGCGGAAATTGGTGGAGAGCAGGATCCTGAGCTTTGCCGGGGAAACCCTGCTCTACCCCAGCCGTGAAATCCGCGGCCGACGTCTGGCCAGTGTGGCCGAACTGCGCTGCCAGATGGCCGGCAAGGGCCCCGATGGTGGCAGTGGGCATTTTTTGCGCCGCTGCGCCCTGCTCATCAACGACAAGAAAACCGAAGCCGCAAGTCCCCAAGAAGACCGTCCTCACCAGGACACGGCCAATGATCTGCAACGTTACGCGCCGGGATTTTACACCCCGGCCTCTTCGTAGGAGGTAGTCCATGGACATGTTGATCAATCCCACGGTGGTGGAGCTGTCGCGGGCGCAGTTTGCCCTGACGGCCCTGTACCACTTTCTTTTCGTACCTCTGACCCTGGGGCTCAGCTTCATCCTTGCCACCATGGAATCGGTCTACGTCATCACCGGCAAGCCCATCTACAAGGAGATGACTCAGTTTTGGGGCAAGCTCTTCGGCATCAATTTCGCCCTGGGCGTGGCCACCGGATTGACCATGGAGTTCGAGTTCGGGACTAACTGGTCCATGTACTCCCACTTCGTCGGCGACATCTTTGGTACGCCTCTGGCCATCGAAGGGCTCATGGCCTTCTTCATGGAGTCGACCTTCGTCGGCGTCATGTTCTTTGGCTGGGATCGTCTGAGCGCCCGCGCCCACTTGGTGGTCACCTATCTCGTGGCCCTGGGCTCCAATCTCTCGGCACTGTGGATCCTCATCGCCAACGGCTTCATGCAGGACCCCCGGGGCGGCACCTTCGACCCCAATACGATGCGCATGCAGTTCTCGAGCTTCGTCGATCTGATCTTCAATCCGGACGCGCAGGCGAAGTTCGTGCACACTTCCATCGCCGGCTTCGTCACGGGTTCCATGTTTGTGATGGCCATCAGCGCCTATTACCTGCTGACCAACAAACGCAAGGACATTGCCCTGCGCTCTTTCCGTATCGCCACGGTCTTCGGTGCCATCTCCACCATCGGCGTGATCACCTTGGGTGACGCCTTGGGTTACATCGATGCCCACGCGCAGCCGACCAAGCTGGCAGCCATGGAGGCCATCTGGACCACGGATCCACACCCCGTGAGTGCGGCCTGGAATCTTATCGCTTTCCCCAGCCGCAGCGAGCAGAAGAACTATTTTGAGATCAGTATTCCTTATGTGCTGACGCCGCTGCTCACCCACTCCGAGGATACGGTGATCCCCGGTATCATCCAGCTGGAGCAGGAAGCCAAGCCCCGTATCGCAAACGGTATCAAGGCCATGGTGGCCCTGAAGGCCTATAACGAGGATCATGGCAACACCGCAGCCCTGGCCACCTTCAAAAAGTACGAGAACGACATGGGCTACGGCTTCCTGGCCAAGGAATTCGCTCCCGATCAGGATCTGGCCAAGGTCAATGCCAGCAACCTGCCGAGCGTGCTGGACAAGACCGCCAAGGCGACCATCCCCAATGTCTGGGTGGAGTTCTGGTCCTTCCGTCTGATGGTGGCGGCAGGCTTCTTCATGCTGGCGCTCTTTGCCTTCGCGGCCTACTACAGCCTCAAGAACGAGATCGAGAAGCACCCGCTCCTGCTGAAGGTAGCGCTGTGGAGCCTACCTCTGCCCTGGGTTGCCTGCGAGTTTGGCTGGATCACCGCCGAGAACGGTCGTCAGCCCTGGACCGTCTATGGCTGGCTGCCCACCTTCGTCTCGGCTTCCAGCCACTCCGTGGGCTACATGATCTTCTCCCTCATCGGCTTCACGCTCCTCTATAGCTCCTTCATCGCCGTCGAGCTCTACTTGATGTTCAAGTACGCGCGCCTCGGACCGCAGGAGCAACACCATCACCAGCCCGAACCGCAGACGGCTGGTGGAGGTATGGCGGGGCAGCCGGCTTTCGCCAAGCCCAGCCTGAGCCCGAAACACTGATGGAACCGCGGGGGCACCGGTGAGCGCCGGGTTCCCGCGCACAAGGAGACGGAAATGGATATCTATGTGGCACTGAAAGTCTTATGGTGGCTCCTGCTCGGGGTCCTGCTCATGGGTCTGGCCATCATGGTGGGCATGGACATGGGCGTGGGCGCGCTGCTGCGCTTCGTCGGCAAGACCGACGGCGAACGGCGGGAGGCCCTCAATATCGTCGGCCCGCACTGGGACGGCAATCAGGTGTGGTTCATCTTGGGTGGCGGCGCCATATTTGCGGCCTTCCCTACCCTCTATGCCACCTCTTTCTCGGTATTTTACATCGTCATGATCCTGCTGCTCTTTAGCATGATCATGCGGCCGGTGGCCTTTGAATATCGGTCCAAGGTGGCCACGGAACGCTGGCGCACGAGCTGGGACTGGGTCTTTCTGATCTCCGGAGCCGTACCGATGATCATCTACGGGGCGGCTTTCGGGAATATCCTCGAGGGTGTCGGCTTTCACTTCGGCTGGGACGGTCAGTACTATCAGACCGAATCCTTCCTCAGCTATCTGCTCAATCCCTTCGCCCTGCTCTGCGGCTTCCTGTCCCTGGCGCTGGCCCTGTATCAGGGTGCGGCGATGCTCATGATCCGCGGCACCGACCCCATCTACAGTCGCGCCAAGAAGATCGGCTCCTTATCCGCCCTCGTTGCCATGGCCCTCTTCGTGCTTGGAGGCGTCCTGGTATCGGGGATGAAGGGCTATGTCCTCACCAGCGGTGATCCGGCCATGCCCGCCAATCCGGTCAGCGGTCAGGTGGTGAGCCAGGTGGCTGGCGCCTGGCTGCACAACTACGGCGCACACCCCATCCTCTGGGCGGTGCCGCTGATCGCCCTGGCGGCCATGCTGTTGGGCTCGCTGGCCATGCGCGCCGGCAAGGCAATCTTGGCCTGGTGGCTGGGTGCCGTCGCCTGGATCGGCACCATCGCTACGGCAGGGGTGTCCATGTTCCCCTTCCTCATGCCCTCCAGCGATAATCCCAACCAAAGCATCACTGTCTGGAACGGCACGGGCAGCGAGTACAACCTGATCTGGATGACGATCTTTGCACTCATCTTCGTGCCCATCATCATCAGCTACACCACCTGGTGTTTCCACGTCATGCGCGGCAAGGTAGAGCCCCCCGCCGCGCAGGACGATCACGCCTATTGATGGAGGAACCCGTCATGAAAAAGTTGTTTACCTTCCTTGGACTCGCCGCCGTCATGGTGCTTTCCCTCTTTCTCGCCGTGGTGACGGGAGACTACGGCCCCTGGTACTTCGCCTGGCTGGTGGGCACCACGATGATCGTCATGATCGCCGCAGCCGGCGCGGTCATGTTCGACAAGCAGGATGAGGAACTGGCCAAGAAAGGCATCCGCGAACGTTAGGAGTCCACCATGCATTACACCGATCTCGAGAGCATCATCTTCTTTCTGCCCTTCGTCTATTTCAGCATCGCCGGGATCATGTACCTCTATACCCGCAAGCGATTCAAATAGCTTTTGTACCTTCCAGTAGCGTATTCTGGGGCCTTCGGGCCCTTTTTTTGTGCAATGGACAGGAGCGACACCGATGTTGCAGCTATGGCTCTTTCTTCACCTCGTGGCCGTCATCTACTGGATCGGCGCTCTCGGCTTCGCTGGCTTTCTGTGGATCCCGCGCAGCCTGGGCAAGCCCGTGGCAACGCCGGAGCTGTGGACCGAACGTGCCGGTATCGCGGGGAGTCTCGCGAGTTTCGGGCTGGTGGCCGGTATCGTGCTGCTCGTGACCGGCATCGGCCTGGTGATCTGGATGGGTGGGCTGGCGGCGCTGGATACGGCGCGCTGGGCCATGGTGCTGCTGGGGACCGTGGTGGCCCTGGGTGCCTTCCACCTCTACTTCAGTTCACGCAAAGGCCTGCAAAGGGCCGTGCGTGGGCAAGACTGGCCCGCGGCAGAGCAGGCCTTCGCCAAGTTCGGGCGCTTTGCCCGGCTCTTCGCGCTGCTTGCCCTGCTGGCGACGCTGGCGGGGGTCTGGGGCGGCGCCTAAGCTCCAGTGGCCTCAGGAGCGCAGGTAAAGCTTGTGCCCTTGACGCCGGAACTCTTCGGCCTTCTCCTCCAGACCGGCCTGCTGCTGGGCGTAATCCTGCACATCCTGGCTGATCTTCATAGAGCAGAAGTGCGGCCCGCACATGGAGCAGAAGTGCGCGAGTTTGGCCCCTTCCTGCGGCAGGGTCTCGTCGTGATAGGCTTCGGCCTTTTCGGGATCCAGCCCCAGGTGGAACTGGTCGCGCCAGCGAAACTCGAAGCGCGCCTTGGATAGGGCGTTGTCGCGTACCTGCGCGCCCGGAAAGCCCTTGGCCAGATCGGCGGCGTGTGCCGCGATCTTGTAGGCGATGACCCCTTCCCGGACGTCGTTCTTGTCGGGCAGACCCAGGTGCTCCTTGGGGGTGACATAGCAGAGCATGGCGGTACCGTACCAGCCGATCTGGGCGGCGCCGATGGCGCTGGTAATGTGGTCGTAGCCGGGGGCGATGTCGGTAGTCAGAGGCCCCAGGGTATAGAAAGGAGCCTCGTAGCAGTGCTTGAGCTCCTCCTCCATGTTTTCGCGGATGCGCTGCATGGGCACGTGACCGGGCCCCTCGATCATGACCTGCACGTCTTCTTCCCAGGCGATGCGGGTGAGTTCACCGAGGGTGTGAAGCTCGGCGAACTGGGCTTCGTCGTTGGCGTCCGCCAAGGATCCTGGGCGTAGCCCATCGCCCAGGGAGAAGCTCACGTCGTAGGCCTTCATGATCTCGCAGATCTCGCGGAAGTGGGTGTAGAGGAAGTTCTCCTCGTGGTGGGCCAGACACCATTTGGCCATGATGGAGCCGCCGCGGGAGACGATCCCGGTAAGGCGAGACGCCGTCAAGGGCACATAGCGCAGCAGCACACCGGCGTGAATGGTGAAATAATCCACCCCCTGCTCCGCCTGTTCGATGAGGGTATCGCGGAAAAGCTCCCAGCTGAGTTCCTCGGCTTTGCCGTCCACCTTCTCCAGGGCCTGATAGATGGGCACGGTGCCGATGGGCACGGGGCTGTTGCGCAGAATCCATTCGCGGGTCTCATGGATGTGCTTGCCGGTGGACAGATCCATGACCGTATCGGCACCCCAGCGAATGGCCCAGACCATTTTCTCGACCTCTTCGGCGATGGAAGAACGGATGGCCGAATTGCCGATGTTGGCGTTGATCTTGACCAGGAAGTTGCGGCCGATGATCATCGGCTCCAGCTCGGGGTGGTTGATGTTCGCGGGAATGATGGCCCGCCCGCGGGCGATCTCCTCGCGCACGAATTCCGGGGTGATGCGCTCAGGGATGGCCGCCCCGTAGGACTGGCCCGCGTGCGCACGGAAGAGCTCTGGATGGCTCTCCCGCAGGCGATCCAGCGCCTGATTTTCGCGGATGGCCACATATTCCATCTCTGGCGTGATAATGCCTCGCCGGGCCGCGTGCATTTGGGTGACGTTCCCTCCTGGCGCGGCTCGACGGATTTCGTGCCGACGACGGAAACGGATGGCCTCCGTACGCGGGTCTTCGGAGCGTGCACGGCCGTAGGCAGAAGCGGGCTCGATGCTGTGCACGAGGGCGCTGGGCAGCACCCAGGGCCAGGACCAGCGAGTCGGAGCCAGACCCTGCTGAATGTCGATCTGCGCCGCGGGATCCGTGTAGGGGCCGCTGCTGTCGTAGACCGGAATCTCGGGGTTGGCCACACGGCCGCCCTCGCGCGTCGCCGTATCGGTCTGGACGATGCGACGGTGGGGGACTCGCAGCATAGGATAGTGTTGACCGCTTTCCCAGGCTTTCATGGAACCGGCGATGGGGCCGGTGGTGACAGCGGCGGACTCGGGCACTGAGCGGATGTCCGATGAGATGGTTGCCATGAGATACCTCCTGGAACAGTGGACGCCAAACGCCAGACCCGCCCTGGAGATTCGCTTCCCTACGCCGGCATGACCCGGATCAGGTTCCAAGGGTACCTCTCAGCCCCGGTGGGGGCGCCCCTAGCGTTTCGGCAATCCTCGGATGCTACCCAATTCCGTGGCAAGCTGTCAAAAGCCCTGGTCGCGCGCGGATCCTCGCTGCAGAACCATCCCCCTTACGCCCTTGCGCCCTGGTGCCGCTGGCGCGGTTCAATGCGAGGATTGGGCGATGCGCGCCTCTTCCGCCAGCAGGAGGATGTAGAAAAATACACCAATGGCGACGCCCAGTACGAAGAGCGACAGCGCCTGTGCGGTACTGGAAAAGTTCACGCCCAAGGCCGCGAACAGGGTGATTGCCGGGATGACCAGGGACAGGGCACACCAGACCAGCAACAGGTGGTGGTGCGCTACGCGGTATTTTTTTGCCCAACGGTGCAGCGGCCGAACCAGAAAGAGCATGACTTTACCCCAATACGTAAATACCGAAACGAGCCGTATCCATCCGATCTGTGAAAGTAGCACGGGGCAGGGATGGTGCCAAAATCCGTGCGCCCGTGGACGCTGCCCTGCGCCATGGCGAGGGCGACCCGCGACCGGAAAGCTTGTCGTTGCCGACGGACCGGGGGCTAGTTATACTCAGTCTAACCGAACGGACAGGAGGTGGTATCGTGACTGGCGTCCTTGAGCATTCTGCACTCACCCCCTTTACGGAGATCGACATCCGCGGGCTGCCGGACAGTGTGGCGGGCCCCAAACTCTTCACCGCCGCCCAGACTCTGGGCATCGGCCAACGCATCCGCCTACGCAGCGATCGCGATCCTCGGGCGCTGCTCAAAGCCACGGCTTTTCAGTTGCGCGACGGAATCTCCTGGCAAGCGGAGGGAGAGGATCGGGATTGGACGGCGGAAGTGCGCCCGCGCTTCGAAGCGGAAGCCCGGGATGTCGTCGATCTGCTCACGTGGGATCACTATCGCCTCGATCGCCAATTTGCCGATGTCCTGGCCGCTGCCAACGCCAATCGGGTCGAGGAGGCGGAAAGGATTTTCCAGGATTACTGGATCGGTCTGCGTCGCCACGTCCATATGGAAAATAACGTGCTTGGCCCCGTCTTGGGAGGTGGAGTGGAAAAGGGCCCCTTGGCGGACATGCTGTATGAGCACGACAGCATCGTCGACCAGTCGCGCCTGGTACAAGAGACCTTCGCGGAGCAGGATTACGCCATGCTGCCGGCCATCTGCGCCGTGCTCTCAGGCTCCCTGGCCAAGCACGAGAACCGCGAGGAAAACACCCTGTTTCCCATCTGGCAGGCCGCAGACAACAGTGACCGGGTGCGCGCCCGGGAGTTCCTGGCGCGGACTCGGGAGCTCTTGGCGGGCAGCGAGGACGATCAGGTTCGGCGCGCCTTCCCCGACTGAGATCGCGCCCGGCCATGGCCAGCTCCGAAAACAGGGTCCTTCGACACTCCCGCCTCGGCAACATCATCCGCGATTGGGCGGTACTCAGCGCCTACGAGCGTCTGGAGCAGGTGGTGGCTTTGGTGTTGTCGGCGATTTTCACCGTCGTCATCCTGCTGTCCCTGTGGTCGGTCTTCCACCACCTGCTCCAGCTCCTATTGCACTATCACCAAGACCAGGTGGAAAGGCAGATCACCGCTCTGTTCGGCAGCGCCATGGGTCTGCTCATCGCCATGGAATTCAATCACACCATCTTCCACTCGGTGATGCGACGGGGTCAGATCGTCAAAGTGAAAACCGTGGTACTCATCGCCATTCTGGCCATATCCCGTCAGTTCATCCTCATCGAGAACACGGACGTATCGACCCAGAAGATCCTTGCCTATGCCCTGGCCACCCTGGTGCTGGGTATCGTCTACTACCTCATCGACCGTCGCGATGATCTGCATCTGCGCCGCGCCTACGCTCAGGCGGCCGGCGGCCGGGGTGACGGCCTACCTCCGGCGACACCCCGATGGCCGCCCCCATCCGCTTCCCCCTACCCTTTCCAGATCGGGGATGCCTCGCTCAGTGGCGCGCCGCCTCCTGCCCGAACAGCGCCGCCACCTCCGCCTCCCCCAGGCGATAACTCTGCTGGCAGTACTCACAGGTCACCAGGATAGCGCCCTCCTGTTGCAGGGTGGTCATCACCTCCGCCTCCCCCAGGGCCAACAGCATGTTCTCTACCCGCTCACGAGAGCAGGAACACTGAAAGTGCAGGGCCTGCTGCTTCTGCAGGCGCAACCCGACCCCTGGAAAGATCTCCGGTAGAAACTGCTCCGGTCGCGCCAGCATCAGCGAGCGATCGCTACCCACGGCGAAGAACTGCGTAGCCACACGCCACTCCTCCACACTCAGGATGCCTGGCAGCCGCTGGAGAAAATAGCCGCCGGCCACCCCCTCCTCGATATCCACCACGATCCGGAAATAGGCAGGCGCCTGTACCGACTCGCCGAAGTAGGCCTCGAGGGAGGCCGTCAGGCTGTGCCGCAGGCGAACGAGGCCCTGATAGCGGTCGCGGTCGAGGCCGGGATCGACGGTCACCGCCAGCAGAGCGTCGGGAAGCTCCCGCAGGTCCACATCGCCGTCCCCTCCCAGCCAATGGGCATAGGCACGCAGGCCACCCCCCTGGAACATGTCCGCCACCAGCAGGCGCAGGTCACCGGAACTCTGAGCCTGCAGGGTCAGGCGCTCGTATTGCTTCTGGGTGCTGGACATCAGCACCAAACCGACCACGGCCTCAGCCATGAGCTTCAGCAGCGTGTCGGTTGGCGAGAAACGTTGGCGCAGTTCGGCGAGGATGCCATCCACGCGGCAGCGTGCTCCGCGCAGTGGTAGGGTCTCCCAGTAGAAGCCCTGGACAAAATTCGGCTGCTCCGACTTCACGTCTGTGGTTCCTCCATGTGCGGCAGGCCCCGAGCCATGAGGGGCAACATGGCCCGCCGCAACTGCCGAAAAAGGCGGGGATCGCGGGCCTCCTGCTGCGCCAGCAGGGTCTTCATGTAAGCGCGCTCGGTGGGGTGGGCGAAACAGGCGGGACAGTTTTCGGGGATGACGGGCAGAGCCATGGCCTCGGCAAAGTCTCGGGTCTGACGCTCGCGGCAGTAGGCCAGAGGACGAATGACCCGCAGATCCCCTTCCCGGACCCGGTAGTGGACCTTCATCGTGCGCAGTTCTCCATTGTAGAACAGCGACATGAAAAAACTCTCCGCGAGATCGTCCAGATGCTGGCCGAGGGCCAGGACGTTGTAGCCCTCGCGCCGGGCGCAGGCGTAGAGCACCCCACGCCGCATCCGCGCACAGAAACTGCAGTAGGACGGGCGCCCCAGGTGCTCCTGCGCCCGTCCATAGATGTCCTGCCGTTCCAGGTGGTAGGGCAGACCCCGCGCCTCCACGGCGCGGCGCAGCGGTGCCGGGTCGTAGCCTGGGCTCATGGGGTCGACGGTCGCCACACCCAGGGTGAAGGGAATGGGGCTGTGCGCCTGCCACTCCCGCAGCAACTCCAGCAGACTCCAGGAATCCTTGCCACCGGAAAGCGCCACTAGAACCCGGTCTCCCGGCCGAATCATACGGAAGTCCGCCAGGGCCCGGCCCATGCGGCGGGACAGCAATTTGGGCACGGGCAGCCGATGCGGGGTCGGGCCGGACACCGATCACTCCGTCGTCACGCAGGCGGCCCGCAGCTCGTCCACCGTGACCGTCGCCGCCCCCAACTTGCCGACGACGATCCCGGCCGCGCGATTGGCGAGGTCTACGGCCCGTTCCAGGGGCCATGCGGCGGCCAGCGCCGTGGCCAGGGTGGCAATGACCGTGTCACCGGCACCGGTGACGTCGAAAACCTCGCGCGCCCGCGCCGGGTGATGTGTCACCCCAGAAGCGGTGAACAGACTCATGCCCTCTTCACCCCGGGTCACCAGCAGCGCCTCCAGCTCCAGACTCTGCCGCAGCCGCTGGCCACGCGCGACGAAATCCGCTTCGTCCTGCCATGGGCCCACCACGGCCAGGAATTCCGAGCGATTCGGTGTCAGCAGGGTAGCGCCGCGGTAGGGCGTGTAATCCCGTCCTTTGGGGTCCACCAGCACGGGCAGCCCGCGAGCGCGGCCCAGACGGATCCATTCGCCCACCGCCATCAGGCTGCCCTTGCCATAATCCGAAAGCAGCAGGGCACCACAGCCACGCAGCAGGCCATCGGCACGGGCGAGCAGGGCTGTAGCGGCGCGGGCGGCAAGCCGGGACTCGAAATCCATGCGCAGGAGCTGCTGCTGATGGCCGATGACCCGCAGCTTGACTGTGGTGGTCAGGGTCGGGTCGCGCTGCAGGTCCGCCTCTACTCCCGATTCTTGCAGAAGTATGGCCAGACGCTGCGCTGCCTCGTCCTCGCCCACGGCCGCGAGCAGACGGGCCACGGCTCCCAGAGCGCAGACATTGACCGCCACATTGGCGGCGCCGCCCGGACGCGTCTCTTCCCGATGTACCTGCACCACGGGCACCGGGGCCTCGGGCGAGATGCGCTCGACCTTGCCGAACCAGTAACGGTCGAGCATGACGTCGCCCACCACGGCGACGGGCCGGGGCACGAAATCGTCCCAGGGGAGTGAATCAGGGACGACCGATGGCATGATAGCTGAAACCTTCGCGGCGCAGGCTGGCGGGATCGTAGAGATTGCGCCCGTCGATGATGATGGGTCGACGCAGGCGACGGCGGATGTCGGCAAAGTCCGGGCTGCGGAAGATCTGCCACTCGGTGCAGATGACCAGCGCTTCGGCATCGTCGCAGGCCGCGTAGGGATCCTCACAGAGGGTGAGGTCGGCACGCTCGCCATAGAGCCGCCGCGCCTCGTCCATGGCCGCCGGATCGTAGGCGCGGACCTGGGCGCCGCGGGCCCAGAGCCCCTCCATCAGGGTGCGGCTGGGAGCCTCACGCATGTCGTCGGTATTGGGTTTGAAGGCCAAGCCCCACAGGGCGATGCGGGCTCCCGCCAGGGTCTCCTCCCCCAGCAGAGCCGCGAGTTTCTGCTCCAGGATCCCTTTCTGCCGATTATTGACGGCCTCGACGGCGCTGATGAGCGGGGCCGGGAAGCCGACGCTGCGGGCGGTATGCTCCAGAGCCCGCACATCCTTGGGGAAGCAGGAACCACCATAGCCGCAGCCAGGGTAGATGAATTCATAGCCGATCCGCGGATCGGCACCGATACCGATGCGCACCGCCTCGATGTCGGCACCCAGACGCTCCGCCAGACCGGCGAGCTCATTCATGAGGGAGATCTTGGTGGCGAGCATGACATTGGCCGCGTATTTGGTCAGCTCGGCCGAGGGTGCATCCATCAGAATCAGGCGGTTGTGGTTGCGATTGAAGGGCGCATACAGACTGCGCATGCGCTCGGCGACCGCGGCATCGTCCGTGCCAACGATGATCCGATCCGGCTTCATGAAGTCCGCTACGGCAGCTCCCTCCTTGAGAAACTCCGGGTTGGAAACCACCGGTATGGAAAGATCCAGACCACGTTCGCGCAAGCGCGCCTGGATCCGCTCCCGAACCCGGGCGGCGGTGCCCACCGGTACCGTGGATTTGTTGATGACGATGCGTTCGTCCTCGAGGTGCTGACCGATGGCATCGGCCACCGCCAGCACGTGACGCAGATCGGCAGAGCCGTCCTCCTCGGGCGGTGTGCCGACGGCGATGAAGATGAACTCGCCGTGGGCCACGCCGGCGGCGATGTCGGTACTGAAATCGAGTCGGCCGCCTCGCAGCCCCTCGCCGACGATCTCGGGCAGGTCAGGCTCATGGATGGGCACCTGTCCCTGCTGCAGACGCGCCACTTTCTGGGCGTCCACATCGATGCAGAGGACCCGATTGCCCACCTGCGCCAGGCAGGCGCCCGTCACCAGGCCGACATAGCCGGTGCCGATCACCGTCACGCGCATCCTTCACCCTCCCTCAAGATTCCACTCCGTGACGCGGATCCTGGTCCTCGATGACCACCGTGGCCATGGCATAGGCCCGTTCGTCGCTGATGCTGAGCCACAGCCCCGGGCGTCTGGCCAGTGTCTGCAGGCGTTGCTGAGCGGCACCGCGCATATGGAGCTGCGGTCGACCCAGAGCGTCGTGGGCGATCTCCAGATCGACCCAACGTATGCCCTGCCGCAGACCCGTACCCAGTGCCTTGAGGGCCGCCTCCTTGGCCGCGAAGCGGCGCGCCAGAAAGGCCGCAACCGCAGGGCCCGAGGGAACTTCGCCGAGCTCCGCGCCTGCCAGCAGACGCTGTTGCAAGCGTTCGCCGTAACGCTCGTGGAGTGCGGCCATGCGGGCGACGGCAATGAGGTCGGAGCCTAGGCCGACGATCACCCGCGGGCCTCGAGCAGAAGCCGCTTCATCTCTGCCACCGCTGCCCCAAGACCCGTGAAGATGGCATGGGCGACAATGGCGTGGCCGATGTTGAGCTCCGTCACCTCGGGAATGGCCGCCACGGCCTGCACGTTGGGATAATCCAAACCGTGTCCGGCGTGCACCCGCAGGCCCAGGCCCGCCCCATGCTGTGCTGCTTCCCGCAGCTTGGCCAGTTCGCTGCGCTGCTGGGCGCGCGTACGCGCATTGGCATACAAGCCCGTGTGCAGCTCCACCACCGGTGCACCAAGGGCTGCCGCCGCCTCGAGCTGGCGTCGCTCCGGATCGATGAAGAGCGATACCCGCACTCCGGCCGCTGCCAGACGTTTGCAGGCAGCACCAATGCGCTCGCGACCCTGGCAGACATCCAGCCCGCCCTCAGTCGTCAGCTCCTCGCGTCGCTCCGGCACCAGGCAGCAATCGCTGGGCTGCAGCTCCTCGGCGAGGCGCAGGATGTCCTCACTCACTGCCATCTCCAGATTCAGACGGGTGCGCAGGCACTGGCGCAGCAGGCGAATGTCGCGCTCCTGGATGTGGCGTCGGTCCTCCCGCAAGTGGGCCGTAATGGCGTCGGCACCAAAGCGCTCCGCGACGAAGGCCGCCTCCAGGGGATCGGGGTAGAGAGTACCACGCGCCTGCCGCAGCGTTGCCACGTGATCGATATTGACGCCCAGCGCTACCATACCGGCCTCCCGGAATCCCTCTGTCTTTGTAAGTATGCCGCAAGGAGCCGACGACTCTCCAGTGGGCGACCATCCAGGAGGCCGTCGATCTGGGCCCGCAGATAGCGCCGAAGGGGCTCTCGCACCGCTGCGGGCGGTGCCTCTGCCATATGGCCGCGCAGCCATTGGATCAGGGCATCCGGGAGAACCGGGGCGCCGGGTTCGGCGTGCCGAGGGCAGCGCGGCGCCGTCCCCGGCCCCTGGCTCCAGGCATCCGTACCGGGCTGCCAGGCGCTGCCGCAGACGGCGCAATGGGACAAATCCGCCGCCCACCCCAGAGCCTGCAGCAATCGTTGCTCAAAACGGCGCAGATACCAAGTGGCGCGGCGCTCACTCCAGAAGGCTTCCAGGACCTCGGTGTAGGCTGCGAAGAGCTCCGGCGCCGGGTCGTTGCGGGCGGTAAGCCGCAGCACCAGCTCGTTGACGTAGAACAGACAAAGCCCCTGCCAGGGATCGAACAGACGTGCTGGAGACGCCTCATCGGCACCCACCAGGGTCAGCAGCTCGCCGTGACCACGCCAACGTAACAGGAAGGGGTCCCCGGCTTGCCGTGAGAACCTCCAGTACGAGGCTGCTGTCCGAGAAGGGATAGCGATGCAGGATGAAGGCTCGGTCTTCCCCCTCAGTCGTCATAACCCAGTTCGTGGAGCAGACTGCGATCGCCATCCCAGTCCTCTTTTTCCTTGACCCATAGACCTAGCCACACGCGCCCACCCGTCAGTTCCTCGATGGCCTGGCGGGCCCGGCTGCCGATCTGCTTGAGGCGCTGGCCGCCCTCGCCCACCAGCATGGCCTTCTGTCCCGAGCGGCGGCAGTAGATGGTAGCCTCGATCTCATGCCGACCATCGTCGGCAAGGGTGTAGCGGTCGATGGCGACAGCAGTATCGTAGGGGACTTCCGCGCCCAGCTGCCGAAAGATCTGTTCCCGCACGAACTCGGCCGCCAGAAAGCGTAGCGGTCGATCCGTCAGCTCATCGGCGGCAAAGCGCGGCGGCCCCTCGGGCAGATGGGGCAGGATACGGCGGGCAAGCAGCTCCACGTCCTGAGCGCGGCGAGCGCTGAGGGGCAGGATTTCCAGAAAACTGGCGCGCTGACCGAGCTCTGCAAGGTAGGGGAGCAGACGGGTCTTGTCGCGCAGACGATCCACCTTGTTCACCACCGCCAGCAGTGGGATGGAACGCTGCTGCAACCAACGCAGGGCCTCGGCGTCGGCCGCCGTCCACAGCAGCGCCTCTACCACCAGCACCCCAAGATCGGCACCGTCCAGGGCTGCGCGGGTGGCGCGCAGCAGGTGACGGTTGAGCCGGCGATAGCCACTGTGTACGCCCGGCGTGTCGAGAAAGAGTATCTGCCCACGCTCGCGCGTCCAGATGCCCAGGATCTGATCCCTGGTCGTCTGCGGCCGCGGCGCGGTGATGCTGATTTTCTGGCCGATGAGATGATTCAGGAGGGTCGACTTGCCCACATTGGGACGGCCGACCAGGGCCACCGCGCCGCAGCGCGCGACGGCGTCTTCAGCCGGCATGCCGCTGCTGACCCGCGGAGGATTGCTGCAATTGTTCCAGCATCTGCTGTGCCGCCTGCTGTTCTGCCTTGCGTCGGCTGCTGGCCTCGGCATCCGTCGCCGGCACCCCGGCGACGGAGCAGCGGGCGACAAAGCGGCGCTCGTGCGCCTGCCCCTTCTCTTCCACCAGACTGTAGCTGGGCAGAGGCTTGCCCTGGCCTTGGAGAAATTCCTGCAGCCGCGTCTTGGGGTCGCGCAGTTCTTCGTCTCCCAGGGCATCGGTCATCAAGGGAACGATAAGCTGGCGTACGATGCCCTGGGCGGCGGCGAAGCCTCCGTCCAGATAGGCGGCGCCGATGACCGCCTCCAGGGCATCGGCACGGATGGAGTCACGCCGCGCACCGCCGGAGCGCAACTCGCCCGGCCCGAGAATGAGGGAATCGGCCAGGGCAATCTCGCCTGCCACTTGGGCCAGGGTTTCCTCCCGCACCAGGCGTGCCCGCATACGCGACAGATTGCCCTCGCTGACTTTAGGGAAGCGGGCAAAGAGCTCCGCCGCCACCACGAAATTGAGGGCGGCATCGCCCAGAAACTCCAGACGTTCGTTGTGCTGGGCGCCGGCGCTGCGGTGGGTGAGGGCCTGTCGCAGGAGCCCCTCGTCGCGAAAGACGTAGCCGATGGCGTGTTGCAATCGTTCTGATGATTTCATGAAAAGATTATAAATCGAAATGCACGACAATGAGAGAGGGCGATGGCCTGGGGCCGATCTCAGGCCCGGGTGTCAAAGTGGATGAGCAGACTCACATTGGCAAAGAGCGGTACTTTCCGCTCATAGTCCACCCGGATCTGCACCGGCCCGGATGTCCCGTTGCGGCTGATGAAGATATCCCGCTGCGGGATCTCGATCATGGCCACGGCCAAGCGATCGTTGAGATCGCGCCGCACCTGATCCAGGGATTCTTCCGGACCGGCCGCCTGCACCTGCTGCTGGACGATGTGCTGCAGGGATAGGTTGTCGTAGTAGATAGGCATGACTTTGACGATGAGGGCGACGACCATGGCCAGGATCACGATCCAGAAAACGACCCCGATGAGGGACATGCCGCCCTCGCGGGAAAACACCATCGGATGACTGCGCCCTGCATTCATGTCGCCACCTACTCTCATCTGCTACGCCAATTAGGACATTCTCAACACTTTGCAAGACCCGGGTTCAGTTGTGCGGACCATCCAGCGCCCGACCGATCTGGTTCCAGCGGATGGACCAGTTTTCACTGTCCCAGGAAAACCAGACAAACATGGCCTTACCGACGATATTGGCGCGCGGTACGCAACCCCAGAAGCGGCTGTCGTTACTGTTGTCGCGATCGTCTCCCATCATGAAATAACAATTGGGCGGCACCTTGTAGGGTCCGAAATCCATGTGCGCTTCGGGAGTGTCGAATTCGATGATATGGAAGGTGTGGCCACCGATGGTCTGGGCATATTCCTTGGTGGGGATGACCATGCCGCGGTCACCCTGCCCTTCGGGGCGATAGGCAAAGGGTCCGATGTAGTGCTGCGGGATGAGTTTACCGTTGATATAGAGATCGTTGCCCTTGACCTCGATGGTATCGCCCGGCAAACCGATGACCCGCTTGATATAATCGATACGCGGATTCTTGGGATAGCGGAAGACCATGATGTCGCCCGCCTGCACCGGTCCACCGTGGGTCAGTTCCGTGTGGATCAATGGCAAACGCAAACCATAGGCAAATTTATTGACGAGCAGAAAATCGCCGACGCGAATCGTGGGGATCATGGAGCCCGACGGTACCTGAAAGGGCTCGAAGAGAAAGGCGCGGATCAGAAATACCACCAGCAGCACAGGAAAGAAGCTGCGCGCATATTCCACGACTATGGATTCTTTCATCTCCGGTGTGCGGCGAGCCCGAAAGAATAGGATGTCCAGCAGCCAGACGAGCCCCGTGAGCACCACGGCCAAAAACAAACCCAGGGTAAAATCCATGCCTTATCCTCTTTCCTTGTGCCCGGTTGGCAAGCGCTTGTCGTTCAACGTTTATCACTCTGGAGGATTGCCAGAAATGCCTCCTGCGGGATCTCCACATGCCCCACCTGCTTCATCCGTTTCTTGCCTTCCTTCTGTTTCTCCAGAAGCTTGCGTTTGCGGGTGATGTCGCCACCATAGCACTTGGCCAAGACATTCTTGCGCAGCGCCTTGACCGTCTCGCGCGCTATGATCTTGGCACCGATCGCCGCTTGTATGGCAACTTCGAACATCTGCCGGGGAATGAGTTCCTTCAGCCGACCCACCAGCTCACGTCCGCGGCGCTCGGCAAAGTCGCGGTGAACGATCCAGGATAGAGCGTCCAACTTTTCGCCATTGATGAGCACGTCCATCTTCACCAAGGGACCACTGTCGAAACGCGCGAACTCATAATCCATTGAGGCATAACCTCGGCTTACGGACTTGAGTCGGTCGAAGAAATCCAGCACCACTTCGTTCAGAGGCAGCTCGTAGCTGACCATGACCTGCCCACCCGTGAACTGCAGATTTTTCTGTCGCCCGCGGCGCTCCTCGCAGAGGGTGATGACGGGCCCGAGGTAGCCCTCGGGGGTCAGGATATTGGCGAGGATGACCGGCTCACGGATATCGTGGATGCGATTGGGGGGCGGCAGGTCGGCGGGATTGGAGATATGCAGAACGCTGCCATCGGTGGTTTCCACCTCGTAGACCACGGTGGGCGCCGTGCTGATCAGCTCCAGACCGTACTCACGCTCCAGACGCTCCTGCACGATTTCCATGTGCAGCAGTCCCAAGAAACCGCAGCGAAAACCAAAGCCCAGGGCCTGCGAGGTCTCGGGCTCGAACTGCAGTGCGGAATCGTTGAGGCGCAGCTTCTGCAAGGCCTCGCGGAAACTTTCGTAATCGCTGGAGTCCACGGGATACAGGCCGGTAAAGACCTGCGGCTGCACCTCCCGAAACCCGGGCAGCGGCTGCGCCGCCGGACGGCTGGCCTCCGTCAGGGTATCGCCTACCCGCGCGCCGTCGATGCTGCGCACCCCGGCGATGACGAAGCCCACCGCCCCGGTCTCCAGCTCCGTGACAATCAGGGCCTTGGGCGTGAAGACTCCCACCTTCTCCACCACATAGTCCTTCTGTCCCACCATGGTCCGGATCTTCTGCCCTGCGCGCAGGCTGCCGTTGACGACCCGCACCAGCACCACCGTACCGACGTAGTTGTCGAACCAAGAGTCGATGATGAGCGCCTGCAGGGGCGCCTCGCTATCTCCCCGAGGGGGCGGAATGTCCCGCACCACCTGCTCGAGGATGTCGCGGATCCCGATGCCCTCCTTGGCACTGGCAAGGATGGCATCGGCGGCGGGCAAGCCGACGATTTCCTCGATCTCCCGCCGCACCCGCTCGGGATCCGCGGCGGGCAGATCGATCTTGTTGAGCACGGGGATGATCTCCAGATCGTGCTCCATGGCGGTGTAGCAATTGGCTACACTCTGCGCCTCCACGCCCTGGGAGGCATCCACTACCAAAAGCGCACCCTCGCAGGCGGCCAGAGATCGGCTGACCTCGTAGGAAAAATCGACGTGGCCGGGAGTATCGATGAGATTGAAGGCGTAGAGCTTGCCATCGTCGGCCCGGTAACTCAGACGCACGCTCTGGGCCTTGATGGTGATGCCCCGCTCCCGCTCGATATCCATGGTATCCAGCACCTGCTGCGACATCTCGCGATCGCTCAAGGCGCCGCACAGGCGAATGAACTGATCCGCCAGGGTCGACTTGCCGTGATCCACGTGGGCGATGATGGAGAAGTTACGGATGAGGGACTGTTCGCTCATGGACCAGATTCAGCTTCCAAAACCAGGGCAGGACGGCAGCGCCGACAATAGCGCCACATCCTATCAGAAAAAGACCGGGCCACAAGAAAAAGGGGGCGGGCCCAGCCGGCCAGCCCCCCGTGGGCGCGCCTGTCCTCAGCGCGGCAGAGTCAGCACGACGTAGAAGTTGCCCTGAGCACGGTGCAGGAGTACCGGGATGGGCTGTCCCGCCGGCAGGCTCGCCACGATCTTCTGCAGGTCCGCCACCGAAGTCACCGGCTGCTGGGCCACCTGCAGGATCACGTCGCCCGGGCGCACACCCGCCTGTCCCGCGGGCCCCTGCCCGACTCCCAGGACCAGCACCCCGCTGTTCACTTCCAGCTGCTGCCGGGCCGAGGCGGACAGCGGACCCACCTGGATGTTCAGACGCTTGATGTCGCCCTTCTGGCTTGGGCTCGCTGGCTCCTGACCCTCATCCTTGGCACTCATGTCCGAGGGTAGGCTTTCGATGGTGATGGGCAGGGTCATGGCCTTGCCGTCGCGGATGATTCCCACCTTGGCCTTGAAGCCTGCCGGCAGGGCACCCACCAGAGGCGGCAGCTGTGCCGAGTTGTATACCGGCTGACCGTCGAAGGAGACAATGACGTCTCCGGGCTTGATGCCGGCCTTGGCCGCGGGGCCGTTGGGCACCACCTGCGACACCAGGGCGCCCATGGGCTCCTTCATGTGGAAGGACTTGGCCAGATCCATGCTGACATCCTGGATCATCACCCCAAGCCAGCCGAAATGGACTTTCTGTCCCAACTTCAGCTGCTTGACCGCATCCATGGCGACGTTGATGGGGATGGAGAAGGACAGCCCCATGTAGCCGCCGCTATTGGTGTAGATCTGATCATTGATACCCACCACCTGGCCGCGCATGTTGAAAAGCGGGCCACCGGAGTTGCCCGGATTGATGGGCACATCCGTCTGGATGAAGGGAATATAGGGATCGTCGGGAAGGGGACGGGAGGTCGCACTGACCACACCCTGGGTGACGCTGTTCTCAAACCCGAAGGGCGCTCCCACGGCCAGCACCCACTGCCCCACCTCGAGCTTGCCGGAGTCGCCGATCTGTACCGTGGGCAGATTCTTGGCGTCAATCTTCAGCAAGGCTACGTCGATGCGCGTCGACAGGCCCACCAGCTTGGCCTCGTACTGCTGGTGGTTGGTCAGGCTGACGATGATCTTCTGCGCCCCCTTGACCACGTGTGCGGCGGTGACGATGTAGCCATCGGGGCTGACGATGAAGCCGGAGCCCAAGGACTGTACCTGATACTTGTCCTCG
Organism: Acidithiobacillus sp.; assembly: GCF_023256195.1. Lineage (GTDB taxonomy): Bacteria > Pseudomonadota > Gammaproteobacteria > Acidithiobacillales > Acidithiobacillaceae > Acidithiobacillus_A. The sequence goes on along the minus strand of NZ_JAGDWX010000033.1, from coordinate 44,486 downwards.
GAACCGCCCGGGCCACCCGGCCCCTGAGGCCCGAAGAAGGGCGCAAAGAACTGATTCAGCGGTGAGTTGGGCGGAAAGGGCGATGCCGGATTACGGGCCGTTTTGGTTTCCGTCGTGCTGATATTCACCACCGCCGGCCCGTATTGCCGCACGATGGGAGTGAAATCCGGGAGATTGACCAGTGCCGGCGCATTGGCAGCGTCGGCGTAGACTGGCGACAGGGGTCCAAAACCCAGACCCAGAGCCACAGCCAATACAATCGCGGGGCTCTTCAGGCCCGTAAAACGCTCTCTCCGCACAAAGCCTCCCTAAAAGCTCGTCGATGATCTATGGGTGTAGAGCCGCCTGCCCTCTCAGGCGGCCACGGCGATGGAGCATTGCATTACCGACTGCCCATCTACTGGTGATTACTCTAAAGCACCGAGACAAAAAAGGCTATCAGGGGCGACCCGCGTTCGCCCAAAGATTGGGGTTGACGATTCCGGCTCCGCGCTCATAGCTGGTGGGAAGAAGCCCTCCCCCGAACGGCGCCGCGTCGCTGCTGGCGTAGCTGGGAGCATTGCCCGGATAGGCGCGACCACCCGGCACCCAGATCCGGCGGATATCGCGCTGAATGAGCAGGTCGGCGCGACTGTCGGGCTGCACCCTTGCCACGAAACGGACGGGCCGCAGGGCAAAGACCGCTCTGCCACTGCCGTCCATGGCTTTCGTCTGCTGGGCACTCGCCACCGCCGTCGGCGAGTTGACCATCGGGCTACCCACGCCACGCTCTCGACCGGGCAAGAAGCTCAGGACCGATACCGACAAGACCACTACCGCCGCCACCGCCGATACCTTCAACCAGGGACCGTTGGCCGCACTGCGCCGATGCTCGGCGACCTGCGATGCCTCGACTTCCTGAGCTATGGCCGCACGCACCCGTGCGGCGAAATCGGCAGGCGCCGGCCGCTGGCCGGAACGTCCCTGCTGGAGGAGAAAACTCACCCAGTGCTGCCGCTCCCAGGCCTCGGCCAGCGCTCCCTCGCGTTCCAGCCGCTGCGCCATGCGCTCCGCTTCCAGACCGCGCAATTCCCCTGCCATGAACGCCATCAAGGCTTTCTGCGACTCATCGTTCATGATCACTCTGCTCCAACAAGGGCGCCAGCACCTTGGCAATGGCCTCACGCGCCCGAAAAATCCGCGACCGCACCGTACCTACCGGACACTCCATCACCTGCGCTATCTCGTCGTAGCTGAGTCCCTCGAACTCGCGCAGGGTCACCGCAATCCGCAGATCCTCGGGCAGAGCCGTCAGTGCTGCGTCGATGTGCTGGGCAATCTCCTTGCTGAGCAGGAGACCTTCCGGGGTGTCGTATTCCCTTAGTCCATCGGCACTGGCAAATTGTTCCGCATCCTCGGTCTCCACATCGGCGATGGCTACCTGCCGACCCTGGGCGACCAGATGGTTCTTGGCGGTATTGACCGCAATGCGGTAGAGCCAGGTATAAAAGGCGCTGTCGCCACGAAAGTTCTTGAGGGCCCGGTAGGCCTTGACGAAGGCCTCCTGGGCCACATCCTCGGCTTCCTCCGGGTTGCGAACGAAACGGCCGACGAGGGCAAGCACCCGGTGCTGGTATTTGCGCACCAAAAGGTCGAAGGCCGCTTTTTCCCCCTTCTGGACGCGCCGTACAAGGACGAGGTCGCTCTGCGCACCGGCATCCTGTCCCACCGATTCGCCGCGTCCTGTCTTTTCTGTCATTCGGCCTATCCTTCTGCACTGCACACGTCCGCGCTGGCCGACCCGGTGGCAAATCCTGCGGCCTTCTTCACCTGTTTATGTCTCGCATCGTATCATGAGGGGCACGCCATCGCGCAATCGCCCCCGCGGCCGAGGATCCCATGCCTTCTTTCGATTTTCTCATCATCGGCGCTGGTGCTGCCGGACTGCGCACTGCACTGGGGCTGGCAGCGCTGGGCCGGGTTGCCGTCCTCAGCAAAGGCGAGGCAACGGAATCTGCCAGCGATTGGGCCCAGGGTGGCATCGCGGCGGTGACCGACTTTACCCGGGACAGCATCGCCGCCCACCTTGCCGACACCCTTGCCGCCGGTGGTGGTCTGTGCCACAGGGAGCGGGTCGAGGCCATCGTCGCGGCGGGGCCCGCGGTGGTGGAAGAACTGGCGCACTGGGGGGTGCCCTTCGATCGTGATGCCAATGGCTGGCAGCTCACCCGCGAGGGCGGCCACAGTGCGCGGCGGGTACTGCACGTTGCCGACCACACCGGCGCCGCCATCACCCGCACCCTGCTCGCGCAGACTCGGCGCCTGGCCACCGTGGAGATTCTCACCCACACCACGGCCCTCGATCTCATCCAAGACGGCGAGCGCTGTCTTGGCGCCTGGGTTCTGGATGCACAAGGCAGGCTCCAGGCCTTCACCGCCCGCGCCGTGATCCTCGCCAGCGGCGGCGCCGGCCAGGTCTATCGGTACAGCAGCAGTCCCAAGGGAGCCAACGGCGACGGCTTGGCCATGGCCTGGCGTGCGGGAGCCGAGCTGGCCAACCTCGAATTCGTCCAGTTTCACCCCACCACCCTCTATGACCCCGGCCAGCCAGCCTTCCTGCTGTCGGAGGCCCTGCGCGGTGAGGGTGCCAAACTCCGACTACCCAGCGGCGAGGCCTTTCTGGAGGGTTATGATGCCCGTGCCGAACTGGCGCCGCGGGACGTGGTGGCGCGGGCCATGGCCTTCGAGATGCGCCAACGCGGCATCGATCACCTGTACCTGGATATCCACGAGCAGGACTGCGCCCGCATCCGTCGCCATTTCCCGAGCATCTACGCCCATTGCCAGGAGCGCGGCTACGATCTCTGCCGGGAAGCAGTGCCGGTGGTTCCGGCGGCCCACTACACCTGCGGCGGGATCGTCACCAAGCCCTCGGGCGAGACCACCCTGCCCGGACTCTACGCCGTCGGCGAAGCGGCTTGGACGGGCCTGCACGGCGCCAACCGCCTGGCCAGCAACTCCCTGCTGGAGTGCCTCGTCACTGCCCGCGCCGTCGCCACCCATCTCAGTGGCATGGCGAGCATGCCCTCAGCCCCTGCCGCGGCGCCGTCCCGACCCGATATCCTGCCCCCCATCCCCAGCGAGATCGCCCGGGAGCGCGCGCACGCGCTGCAGGGGCTCATGTGGGATCGGGTGGGCATCCTGCGCCGGCACGAGGCACTGCAGCAGGCCGTGGATCAACTCACGCAGTGGGGAGAAGACGGGGCGCTTGCCGCGGCTGGTGTCAGCATGGATGCCACCCACACGGCCTTGCGCAATCGCCTGCAGTGCGCCTGGCTCATGGCGCGCGGGGCCCTGGCGCGGCGTGAGTCCCGCGGCTGCCACTACGATGCCGATTATCCCGATGCGCTGCAGCCCCCGTCTGACCTCATTCAGCGTTGGGGACAGGGGCAGCCAGAGCGTCGTCCCATCGTCGACGCAGGTAAAGACGCCAGCGTCGCCAGGATTCCGACGTCGGCGACATCGGGGACAGCACGGTAAGCCGCGTCCCGTCCTCCTGCCGCAGAGGCAACAGAAGCAGCCGCGGCGTCAGGATCATGCCAGGCTGCATTTCGACCGCACAAGAGCGGCCGTCGGCGCGGTGCAACTGCAGGCCGCCCTCCGAGTCCATGGACAAGCCGCAGGGCAGATTCTCCCTCTGGGCCCGACGCCAGGGGCAGAGCAGCGCGCTCGCCACGGCCACCAGAGCCACACAGAGCAGCCCCCAGCGCCAATCGTGGACCAAGGTCAGGAGCGCGGCCACGGCAACCAGCCCGCAGGGCAGCGCGTGCAAGGCGAGCTGCCGATGCCGCGGTCCCAGCTCCAACCATCCGAGACTTGGGTCCACGGTCCGGGCAGCGCTATCATCCCGCTGTACCTTCATCCCCAAGGAGCACCTCCATGTCCCATTCGTCCTTTTTGGCACCGCTTTCCGAGGAACTGGGCATCATTCACTGCCATGGTGCCGATGCGGAAAAGTTCCTGCAAGGGCAATTTTCCAACGATTTGACCGCCCTGCCCAGTCCCGGCGGGCAATGGAGTAGCTACAGCACCGCCAAGGGACGGATGATCGCCAACTTCTATATACTGCGCGCCGCCGATGGCTTCTGGCTCCTGCTGTCCCGGGATCTGACGGATACCGTAGCCGAGCGGCTGCGTAAGTTCCGCCTGATGGCCAAGGTGGATATCGAAGATGCTACCGCCAGCCATGCGCTCCTCGGCCTGTGGGGGAGCGGTGCGATGGAGATACTGCGCGATCTCGGCGGTGCGGACGCTCTGGATGCGCCACATGCCGTGAGCGTGCACCAAGAAGCGAAGATGGTACGCCTGCCCTGGCCGGAGCCCTCCTTTCTGATCCTTGTCGAAGCAGACGCCTCGCCACTCTGGCGCGAGCAGTTGCAGGCGCGCGGTGCCGAGCTGGTGGCGGGCGGGCGCTGGGTCCTGGACAGCATCCGCGCCGGCATCGCCTTCATCAACGCCGCTACCACAGAGAAGGTGATCCCCCAGGAGCTCAATCTCGAGGTGCTGGGCGGCATCAGCTTCACCAAAGGCTGCTATCCCGGACAGGAAATCGTGGCGCGTTCCCACTATCTGGGGCGTCTCAAGAATCAGTGCTACCGCCTGCGCGCCCACACGTCCCTGGAGCCGGGCCGTGAGATCTTCAGCACCGCCATGGGCGAACAGAGCATCGGCCTCGTGATTCAGGCGGCCGCGGCCGAGGATGGCAGCTTCGAGGCTCTGGCCGTGGTCCGCGCCGAGGATGCCGAGCACAGCACCCTTGGTTTGGAGCCCCAGGGACAGACTCCCCTGGAAAAACTCGATCTGCCCTACACGCTGCCCCTGCAGCAGGCAGCGGAGCCTCGCTGATGTGGGGCCTGGTGGTGGGCGTGGTGAGCTACTTTCCTGCAGCCTGGTATGGCCATCGCTTCCTCGAAGATCAAGGCATGGAAGCCGGCTTCACCCGCAAACTCAGCGTCTTCCTCTTTGCCAGCGTCGTCTCCACGGCTCTGGGCTATGGGGTATCCCTGATCACCACGAGCCCCGCGCACCGGCGCGAGGAGGCTGGGCTCCAGCATCAGGCCCTGCAGATCCTGGGCAGCGCCGCCCGCTGCGCCCAGGACCCCACCCTGCCACAATGCGCCCAGAATCGGGCCGAGGCCCAGGAGCTCTTGGGCAAGATCCTCGGAGGGGACTCCACTAAGTCGCGCTGAGCTCCGGCAGGCTCCGGAAACTGGCGAAGTGGCGCAGGCGACCATCGGGTCGCGCGATGAGTTCGGCATAGGTTCCGGATTCCACCACCTGACCACCGTCCAGGATCAGGATCTGATCCATGTCCTCCAGGCCCAGGAGCCGGTGGGTGATGTAGACGACGCTGCGGCCCTTCATCAAAGCTTTCAGGGCCACGAGGAAGTGCGCCTCAGTGATGGCATCCAGTCCTTCCGTGGGCTCATCCAGCAGGAGAATGGGGCTGTCCTTGAGAAAGGCGCGAGCGATGGCCATCCGCCGCGCCTGACCACCGGACAGATTGATCCCGCCCTCACCGACGATGTTGTCGAGCCCTTGAGGAAGACTGCGCACGAATTCGTCCAGCTGTGCGGCCGCCAGGGCGGCCCAGAGCGCCTCCTCGTCGGCGTCGCCCTTGGCCAGCAGGAGATTGTCGCGGATGGTGCTGTGAAAAAGGTAACTGCGCTGGGACACGACGGCAAAATATCGGCGCAGGTCATCGGCGGGAAAGTCGCGCAGCTCACACCCTCCCAGACGGGCGGAACCGGCCTGATAGTCGTAGAAGCGCAGGAGGAGGTTGACGATACTGCTCTTGCCGGCGCCGGTGGCCCCGAGAATGGCAGTGCGGCTGCCCTCGGGCACGGACAGGGTCAAGCCGCTCAGGGCATCCGAGCGGGCGCCTGGGTAGCGCAGGTGGACGTCCACCATCGCGAGGTCCAGCCCCTTGGGCTGTGGCGCCGGGCCCGCCGCATCGGCGAAGGGCGCGGGCAGATCGGCCACGGCGAAGATGCGTCGCGCCGCTGCCCGCGTCTGCCCCAGAAACTGGAAGGCCAAGGGCAGGGCCGCGATAGCCTCGAAGGCGGCCATGGTGCCCAGCGCGAACATGGGCAGTTCGGCGCGGCCAATGCCGTGGCGCACCAGGGGAATCCCCAGGAGCAGGATCACCCACAGGGCCAGATTGCCCATGAAGCTCATGCCCGCGCTGCCGATACCGGCCACCCCCGCCAGACGCCCCTGTCTGGCGATGAGCTGGGCATTCTTCTCGGCCAGTTCCCGCTGTAGCCGAGGCCCGGCATTGGCCACCAGCAGTTCGCCCATGCCCTGCAGGGTATCGACGATCTGGACGCGCATCTCGGCCTGAATCTGGGTCATCTCGGCCCCGGCCCGTGCCCCTAGACGCTCGCTCAGCAAAGGTAGAGCGAGGCCGGAAATCACGAGGAAGAGCAGGAGCACAAGCCCCAACTGCCAGGCATAGAGCGCAAAGAAGCCCGCCATGACCAGAGTCGCCAGACCGGCCACGAGGAAAGGGGTGAAAACGCGCAGATAGAAATTGTTGAGGGTATCGATGTCGGCCACGAGCCGCGCCAGCAGGTCACCGGAGCGCAGGCCCTGCAGCCCCGCCGGCGCCAGGGGCTCGAGCCGGGCATAGAACCAGGTCCGCAACTGCGCCAACAGGCGAAAGGTCGCTTCGTGGGTAACGATGCGCTCCAACCAGCGCGACAGGACACGGATGGTGGCGAAGCCTCGTACCCCTGCCGCCGGCAGAAAAAAATTGTAGAGATTGAGGGTGGCGTAACCGCCGAGGCCAGCCAGAGCAGCACTGGCCAGGAACCATCCGGACAAAGTCATGAGACCAAAGTTGGAGAGCATGGTCAGCAGGGCGAGGAGCGCGCCTCCCAGCATCCACCAGCGATAAGGCGCAAACAGCTTGAGCAGACGCCAGAGATCTCTCATTGCCCCCCCCGATAAGCGGCCACCAGCCGCGCATAGGCACCGCCCGCGGCGAGCAACTCGCGATGCGTACCTGTTTCTGCCACCCGACCAGCATCCACGACCAGGATTCGATCGGCCCGCTCGGCCGTCGCCAGGCGATGGGCAATGACTACCGCCGTGCGCCCACGCACCAGGCGCTGCAAGGCATCCAGCACCAAGGATTCACTGTCCATGTCGAGGTTGGCGGTGGCCTCATCCAGGATGAGCAGCCGCGGATCCTTCAAAAAGGCACGGGCCAGCGCCAGACGCTGGATCTGTCCGCCCGAAAGCCCCTGACCCAGATCACCGATCTGCGTCTCCAGACCTTCGGGAAGGGCCTGGATGAAATCCCAGGCGTGTGCGGCCAGTGCCGCCTCCCGCAACTCCTCGAGGCTGGCTTCGGGTCGGACCAGACGCAGGTTATCGCCGATACTCCCGTGAAAAAGGCGAGGGTTCTGCGGAATCCAGGCGAGCTGCTGCCACCAGACTTCGCGCGGGATCTCGGCCAGCACCTGGGCGCCGTGGCCGTTTTCATCCTCCACCAGAATGCGCCCCTGCTGTGGAACGATAAAACCGAGGATGGCGGCGGCCAAGGTGCTCTTGCCCGCGCCGCTGGCACCGACCACGGCGGTGAAGCTCCCCGCCGGAAGATGGGCAGACATGCCCTGCAAGGCGACACTGCCATCGGGATAGGAAAACTGCAGATCCTCCAGACGCAGGCCGATGGGTCCGCCAAGGCGCGGTAGCTCCATAGAGGGCGCAGGTAACTCGGGCCGTGGCGCATCGAGGATCTCGAAAATACGCTTGGCGGCGGCAATGGCGCTCATCCGGGCGTGGTAGTGGGTAGACAGTCCACGCAAGGGATTGAAGAATTCCGGCGCCAGCAGGAGGACAAAAAATGCCGCCAGGAAAGTCACGGAGGCGTGCACCTGCAGCAGGCGAGCGCCCAGAGAGACCGCCACCAGGGCAATGGACAGGCTGGCAAAGAATTCCAGCACCGCCGAGGTCAAAAAGGCCACGCGCAGACCCGCCATGGTGGTCTGCCGGTAATCGTCGGAGATACGAGCGACGATCTCGATCTCGTCCTTGGCTCGACCGAAGATCTTCAGCGTGGTCAGACCTTGAATCACATCCAGGAAATGGGCGCTCATCAACAGGAGTTTGCGCCACTGGCGCTGGTTGATGGCTTCCGCCCGATACCCCACCAGCACCATGAAAAAGGGCACCAGAGGTCCGGCGATGAGCAGGATCAGACCGCTGATCCAATCCACGGGGAAGACGAAGACCAAGATGGCCAGAGGCACCAGGCTGACCAAGGCCATCTGCGGGAGATATCGGGAAAAATAGGGCTCGAGGGCTTCCACCCCTTCGATGATGGTGCTGCTGATGTCGCCACTGCTCTCACTGCTCAGCGCCACCGGCCCGCGGGCCAGCAGGGCCGAAAGCATCTGCGCCCGCAGATCCGTCTTGATCCGCGCACTGGCGTGAAAGGCAACCACCTCACCGGCCCAGGACAGGGCCGCACGTAGCACAAACAAGGCCAGCAGGCCCCACAACCACGGCATCACCGCGCCGAGATCGGCGTTCTCGAAGGACACCGCATTGATCACGCGCGCCAGGATGTCTGCCTGGAGAATGATGAGCAGCCCTGCCGCCAGACCCAGGCCGATGGCGAAGTAGAGCACCCCTCGCGCAGCGCGGCCCTCGCGCATCAAGCGTTGATCCAGCCGTTCTGCTTTCGCCATGCGGGCTCCTATCTCTGACAGTCCATCACCATACTACAATATGTCGCCAAAGACTGCCGCACTAAGCGAGGAACAAGGTCAGCACGCCGGTGTACCCATAGATACGATCTCGGGAAATCTCGCCGTTGGCAAAAAAGCCGACCAGCGGCACCGGTCCGAGGCTCGCGGCAATCTGCCGCAGCTCGGCCGAGTCTGGCCCGAACAGGCTCTCGCCACGCCCCAGACAGGAAAAATACAGTGCTCCCCGGATCTCGCGTCCGGCCCGCAGCGCATCGATGTCCGTCAGCATGCGGGCCAGATCGTTCCGCGCCGTCTCCGCGTCCCGTTTGCAGAACATCAGCTCCTGACCGGGTTCCACGAGTTCGCCGATGGCGACGAGGCCATGTTCCTGATCCACTCCCACGAGGTTTCGCACCAGGTAGTCGCCGCGATCGTCGCCGCTGACGGGCAAGGCTGCAAAAATGAAACCGGCGGCACGGCGAATGTCGCGAGCGAGGATCTCACCCACCTCGGCGTAGAGCACCTCCAGGGCGGGGTGGCGATCCAGGGTGGCGATGATATTGCGCTGCGCCTCCTGCACCCGATGGACGGGACCGATGGGACTGCAGCCTTGGGTCAGGCGGGTGACCACGGCCACCCGCTCCGAGAGCACCACACCGCTCAACCCACCGTGGACGATATCGCCGGCGATCTGCGCTCCCTCGGCGCGACTGCTGCTGACGCCGCCCACCAAAAAACCGCTGCTGGTCCGACTGGCGAGATCGGCAACCTGAGCGCTGAGATCACCGCTGTGCGGATCGCCATGGACCACCGCAAAAAAGGGCGCGCTGCCGTTGGCCAGCTTCCAACCCTCGGTGCCATAGGGCGCCATCCCGTGGAAGACCTGAAAATCCTCGCGCGGAAGGTCCGTGAGCATGAGGGCCAAAGCCTTCTCATCGAGATACTCCGTGCTGGTCGCACAGATACCGATACCGATACTACCTACCCAGGCAACCCCGGGAAAACGCTGCTGGAGCGCCGAGAGGATAGCCGGCAGATCCGCCTCGAAGCCATCGGTGACGTAGAGGAAACCCAGAGTCGCCGGAAAGTCTTCCGGAATCGTCGCGAGGGCTTTCGTCAGCGTCGAGGACCAGTCCTCTCCCGCCGCATGCCCATAGGGAAAGCTGTCGTGCTTCATCGAGTTCCTTAGCCCTGCGGGCCTTCCGTTTGTCCGCCATCGTGGCAGTGCAAGGCATGGTACAAAGTGCCGACCCCGCTGTCACCCCGACAGCGATGGGGCAGATGTACTGGGCATGGGGCGCTGCCACCGGACCTGCACCCTCCCATGCGTGCGGGGCCGGTTACCGAGCACCGCCATGGACGACGGATAGCGCAGCAAGCTCAGAAGAATCTGGGCAAAAGGCGACCGGGTGGTAGCGCTGGGAGGCAGAGGCCGGGGGATGTGGTCAGCCACGGCGGTACCACAGCAGCTTGGCAGGAGCTGCGGTCACGGCGATACTATCTGGGGTGCGTCTTGTATCGGCAAGGGCGCGGGAGTTGCCGTAAAAACCCAGACTCCCGTAGCGTGCGGCGGAGCCCGAAGGGCGGTGTGTCGGGCTCCGCGGTTGGGGAGCCTTGTGGCCAGAACATCGGAAAACTCCGGGGTATCGTCCATGCATCTGGCAACGGAAAATCCACGCTGTGAACTGCGCACCTGGCAACCTTCGGATCGCTATTCCCTCTGCGCCCAGGCCAACAACCCCAGAATCTGGCGGTGGCTTGCCGAGGACTTTCCCAAACCCTACACCCTGGCTGCTGCCGATGCCTGGATCGCCCACGCGCAGGATAGTGAAAGCGCGCTGCAACTGGCCGTCGTTTTTGGCGGCGCAGCCATCGGCAATATCGGCGTGCGCGCCACCGGGGACGCTCCACGCGGCCACATCGGCTACTGGATCGGTGAGGCCTTCTGGGGACTCGGCCTTGCCACCGCAGCGGGCCGCGCCTTCGTGGAGCACCTGCGTGCAGAAGCGCGCTTCGACTGCCTGGAGACGCTGGTCTACGCCGGCAATACGGCTTCCGAGCGTGTGCTGGATAAGCTGGGTTTCATCGCCGAAGGCCCCTGCCCCCAGGTCCTGTACAAAGACGGGCGACGCCTGGAAGCCAGACGTTTCAGCCGCAGTTTGCGGGTGCCAGCAGCACGGTAAGTCCAGCGGACGGGATCCTAGGACGTCTGCCGCGGCGCGTGCTCCCGGGTAGCCATGAAGCGGATGTCGGGCCAGCGCTCCATGGTCAGCTCCAGGTTCACCCGGCTTGGTGCCAGGAAGGCCAGGCGTTCGCCGGCATCCAGGGCCAGATGCGCTTCCAGTTTGGCGGTGAACTCGCTGAGGCGCTTGGGATCATCCCCGTAGACCCAGCGAGCCGTGTGGATGGGTGCCGACTCGAAGACCGCCTCCACCCCATATTCCGTACGCAGGCGCTCTGCCACCACGTCGAACTGCAGGATACCCACGGCGCCCAGCACCAGATCGCCGCCGCCCAGGGGACGGAAAACCTGGGTCGCCCCCTCCTCGGCCAGCTGCTGCAGGCCCTTCTGCAACTGCTTGGCGCGCAAGGGATTGCGCAGGCGCACCCTACGGAAAAGCTCTGGGGCAAAATAGGGAATGCCCGTGAACTGCAGCGGTTCTCCCACGGAAAAACTGTCACCGATCTGGATACTGCCGTGATTGTGCAGGCCGATGATGTCGCCGGCGTAGGCTTCCTCCACCACTTCCCGCTCCTGTGCCAGAAAGGTGATGGGATTGTGCACCTGGATATCCCGCCCCAGGCGCAGGTGACGGATGCGCATGCCGCGCTGGAAGTGGCCGGAACAGATACGCAGAAAGGCGACCCGATCGCGGTGCTGCGGATCCATGTTGGCCTGGATCTTGAACACGAAACCGCTGAAGTTGGGCTCCAGGGCATCCACCACGCGCTCGTGGGCCGGGCGGGGACGTGGACCGGGAGCCCAGTCGATGAGCGCGGCCAAGAGTTCCTGCACGCCAAAATTGTTGATGGCGGAACCAAAAAAGACCGGCGTCTGCTTGCCCGCCAGAAAGGCCTCCAGATCAAAAGGGTTGGCGGCCGCCCGCAGCAGCTCCACCTGCTCCCGCAATTCCGCCATCTCGTCCGGGAAACGCCGATCCAGCTCGGGATTGTCGAGGCCCGCTATGCGTTCCAGATCCTGCGCCTTGGTTTCTTCCCCCGCCGTGAAGACCAGGACCTCGTCACGCAGCAGGTGATAGACCCCGCGAAAACGCTTGCCCATACCGATGGGCCAGGTCACCGGCGCGCACTCGATACGGAGCACCGACTCCACCTCGTCCATGAGCTCCGTAGGATCGCGGCTTTCCCGATCGAACTTGTTCATGAAGGTGATGATAGGGGTGTCGCGCAGACGACAGACTTCCAACAGCTTGATGGTCTGCGCCTCGACGCCGTTGCCACCGTCGATGACCATGAGCGCCGAATCTACCGCCGTCAGTACGCGATAGGTATCCTCGGAGAAATCCTGGTGACCGGGTGTATCGAGAAGATTGATGACGTGGTCATCGTACTCGAACTGCATCACCGAACTGGCGACGGAAATACCGCGGCTCTTCTCGATGGCCATCCAGTCGCTGGTGGCATGGCGGCTGCTCTTGCGCGCCTTGACGGTGCCGGCAAGACGAATGGCACCACCAAAAAGCAGAAGCTTTTCTGTCAGCGTGGTCTTGCCGGCGTCGGGGTGGGAGATGATGGCGAAGGTCCGGCGTCGACCGACCTCCGCCGCCAGATCTCCCCGGGGAGACGCCAGTGTCTCCTGGACTTCCTGTTCCATGAACGCGTACACCCTCACATCTCAGATCCCCGCCTCGATGGACACAGGCGCGGGATAACACAGCGGATGCGTGAGCATACCGCAAAGACCCGCGACATTCACCGCGGCAGTGCGCCCGGGCTGCTACGCTCGCTGCCGAGACCTGCAGCGGGCTCCCCCTCCTCGACGGTGGTTTGCAGCGCATCCAGGGCCAGGGAAAGTACGAGAGCGTCCTCCCGTCCCTCGGGGTTACGGTAGTAGTTCAGGCGCACGCCGATTTCGTGAAAACCCAAGGAGCGGTAGAGATTCTGTGCCGGCAGATTGGAAACGCGCACCTCCAGAAAGGCGCGCTCCGCCCCCAATTGGCGGGCCCGACACAGGAGGTGGCGCAGCATGCAGCGACCGTAGCCGCGCCGACGCGCACCGGGATCGACACCCAGATTGAGGATGTGCGCCTCCGCCGCACCGGTGGACAGAATACCGAAAGCCAACAGATGCGCTTCCCCGTCCAGCCCCACCCAGGCGTCGTAGCCTGCCATGAGGCAGTCGCGAAAGATGCCCCGCGTCCACGGCCCTGGCGAAATCGCCGCTTCCAGCGCCGCGACGGCATCGAGATCCTCTGCTTCCATGGGCCGCAGACGCATGGCTAGCGACCGCCCAGCTCGGCCTGCGACGGACGAATGTAGTGCGGCTCCAGTTCCCAGGGGGCAAGACCACCGTCTCCCTGCTCAGCGCGCCCGCGTGCCAGGCTCAGGACCTCCCGAGCCTGGGGATAGCGGTCGGCGTCCACCGCCACCAGATGAGGACCTTGCCAGACATCCCCATAGACTTGCCAGCCACTGCCCATGCCGCGCCAGGTGTGGCCTGCGGGCTGCGACGGCGGCCAGTGCAGAGCCTCGGGCGGGCAGACCCGCTCGGCGCCCTGCAGTTGCGGCCAGCCGGTGTCGTCGCGCAGGAAAACCCCGGCATACACCTCGCCTTTGCGGGCATCGAAGGCAGCCAGCACCCCGCGATCGAGAGAGGCTGCCGCCAGGGCCTGCAGGCTGGATACGGCATAGACGGGCAGGTCCAAGGCCTGGGCCAGCGCCTGAGCGGTACTCACCCCGATGCGCACCGCCGTGAAGCCGCCGGGCCCCACACCGCAGGCAATGGCATCGAGCGCGCCGGCCCCTATCCCTGCCTCCGCCAGCACGGCGTCGATCATGGGCAGCAGCAGATCGCTGTGGCGGTGAGCGGCGAGGGTTCCCCGCGAGTAGACCGCATCGCCCACCGCCACCGCTACCGAACAGTATTCCGTTGCCGTCTCCAGGGCCAACCAGTTCATTGCCCGTCTCCGTTGTGCCAGAATTCCCGCACCGCCGCGATGTCCTGCACCAGCGGCAGCGGCGGCAGGCTGCGCAGGAAGATCCGACCGTAGCCCTTGCTCAGCAGGCGCGGATCGCAGATGGTCAACACCCCCCGATCGCTCTCGGAGCGGATGAGGCGACCGACACCCTGGCGCAGGGCGATGACCGCCTGAGGCAGTTGCAGATCGCGGAAGGGGTCGCCACCCATGGCTGCACAATGGCGGTGGCGCGCCCGCAGGACGGGGTCACTGGGATTGGCAAAGGGCAGCTTGTCGATGATGACACAAGACAGCGTTTCCCCCTGCACGTCCACTCCCTCCCAAAAACTGGCAGCTCCCAGAAGCACCGCATTGCCGGCCCGCCGAAAAGCATCCAACAGACGCGCCCGTGGCATGCTTCCCTGTACCAGTATGGGAAAGGCCAGACGGCGGGGCAACTGTGCCGCCGCCTCCTGCAGGGCGCGATGGCTGGTAAAGAGAAAGAAGCAGCGGCCACCGCTGGCCTCGATAACGGGAATGGCGGCCTCGATACAGGCCGCCGTAAACTGCGGGCTGGCCGGTTCCGGCATCTGCGGGGGCAGGTAGAGCAGAGCCTGGCGGGCATAGTCGAACGGTGAGTCGGCCACGAAATGCTGCGGGCCAGGCTCCACCTCCGCCAGACCCAGACGCGCTTCCACGGCCCGAAAATCCTCTCCTACCCGCAGCGTGGCGCTGACCAGAATGGTGGTCGCGCTGCGCTCGAAAAGCTCCGCGCGCAGGAGCGGGCCGAGCTCGATGGGGCTGGCGTGCAGCAGGAGACCGCGACCTCGGCGCTCCAGCCAGCGCACGGCCGCCGGCTCCTGCGCCGAATCCAGAAAAAACGCCAGCATTGCCGCCAGGTGCTGACCGCGCCCGGCACACTGCTCCAGCTCTTTGCTCACCTCACGCAAGGGCCGCAGCGTGGCGTCCAGCCGCGCGACCTCGGCAGCCACCCCCTGCAGACCGGCAACGAGCTCCTGTGGCACACCCGAAGGCCACTCCCAGCGACTCTCGCCGCCGTGTACCCGCTGCCCCAGAGCCAGCCAAGCCTCGATGCTCTGCTCCAAAAGCGTGACCACGCCGAGCTCGGCGTCGTCCCGGGCAGCCGCGAACAGCGCCTGCCGACTATCGCGACTCCACTCCAGCAACTGATGACTGCTGAGGTGCTGGCCAAAGTACTGCCCTGCCAGATCCGCCAGCTGATGTGCCTCGTCGATGATGATGGCGTCGACGCGCGGCAGGAGGTCGCCACGGGAATCCACGCGCAGAGCCAGATCTGCCAGCAAGAGGTGATGGTTCACCACCACCACGTCGGCCTCCTGAGCACGCTTGCGGGCGGCCACCACTGGGCAGTGGCCATACTCCGGACAATCGCTGCCGAGGCAGTTGTCGCGGGTAGATGTCACCAGCGGCCAGACGGGGGAGGATTCCGGCAGGGCGCCCAGTTCGGCGATATCCCCCTCACCGGTGCGGCTGGCCCAATCGGCGACGATCAGCAGATCCCGGGCAAGGCGCGGCGCCGCCCCCTCCGCCAGGGCGCGCTGCAGGCGAAAGGGACAGAGATAATTGCTGCGGCCTTTGAGGCGCACCACGCGGCGCTGGCTGGACCAAGCCTTGGCCAGTACGGGGATGTCCTTGTCGAGTATCTGATCCTGCAGGGCCCGGCTGCCAGTAGAAATCAGTACCTTGCGCTCGCACAGAAGGGCCGGGAGCAGATAGGCGAAACTCTTGCCCGTGCCGGTACCCGCCTCGACGAGACCGACACCGCCACTCTGGAGCCAGCCGGCCACCCGTTCCGCCATGTCCTGCTGCTGCCGACGTACGCGAAAATGTGGCAGGATACGGGCCAGAGGACTATCCGTACCCAGCGCGGCGTGCCACGCTCCCTCCTGCCTCAACGCCTTTCCATCCCTTTTCCCTCTGGCCTGCGCCACGCTATTTTGTCACAAAATGGAGAAAAGACCGCCTCATGTACAAACGCCCTGCCCACATACAGTTTCTGAGCCCTCAGAATCCAGAGCTCTGCCGCCTGGCCCTTGAGCTCTGCGCGCAACGGGGCGCGGGCTGGATCGTCGCGGCCGGCGCCGAGGCCCCACCGCAGTGGCCCGATCTCATCGTCTGGCTCGACACCCCGCCCGAGCCGATCCGAGCCAAAGCATCGCCCCAGGCCCTGGTGCGCCAGTGGTCGCTGGTGGAGCCACTGCAAGACAGCCTGGCCGAACGCATCGAGGGTCTTCTGGGCGGACTGCGACTTCTGGCGCGACTGGACAACAGCGGCAGCCCGGGCGGCGCCCCTAAGGACTCGAAGGACGAAAACGGACCAGTAGCCCCGCCCCCTCTGCCCCATTCGGGACAGGAATAGAGATCGCCCTGCGCCGAGGTCGCCACAGCGGGGCGGCGCAAATGTTGCTACAGTAAGGTACGCACTTGAACATCGGTAGCGACAAGGCTTTTCCGCAAAACAAGGAGGACACTGCATGTCTGTGCAGACTCAGGAGTCGTCGCTTGCACTGACCGCTCCGCGACCTTTCCGTTGGCGCTGGCCGGAATTCGCCTGGCTGGCATTCCTGACCTGCGGCGCCCTAGCCGTCTGGGGCATCTTCCGCGCGCAATTCTGGCTCTGGCAATACATCATTCTCGCGCTGTGGTACCTGGGGCTGTTGTGGTTCGGGCTCAAATGGCCGCACTTTCGTAGCCTTACCCTAACGGTTCTTGCCATCTCAGGCATGGGCGTCGGACTCTATGGTGCCGGTCTGAACGCCCACAATAGCCTGCTGATGCGTTATTTTTTCCAGAGCAACGCCATGTTCGTGTGGATGAGCGCGGCCATTGCCCTGAGCGCCGCCGGGTATTACGGCTATCTCTTCCGCGGTGTCCAATGGGCGGGCGACTGGGGACAGCGTTTCGCGTGGATGGCATCGACCCTGGGCTTTGCCGGCCTTGCCATCCGCTGGCGCGAAACCTATCTGGGCCACCCCAGCTGGGGCCACATTCCCGTCAGCAATATCTACGACGTCATGGTACTTTTCTGTGCCATGACCATCCTTTTCTATCTCTACCATGAAGAGGATACCGACAGCCGAGGGCTCGGCGCCTTCGTTCTGCCCCTGGTCCTGGTGGCCGACGTCTTCCTGCTTTGGGTGGGTGCGGCCTATCACCTGGATCGCATCCAGCCCCTCATCCCCGCCCTGCAGAGCTTCTGGATGAAGATCCACGTTCCTTCCATGTTCGTGGCCTATGCGAATTTCTACATTTCCGCCATGGCGGCTCTGGCCTGGCTGCTCAAGGAGAAGGGCGAAGCCCGGGACAGCGTACTTGCCCGACGCTTGCCCAGCCTGAACCTCCTGGAACGCACCTTTACCGGAACCATCAGCTTCGGCTTTCTGTTCTTCACGGTCGGCACGATTCTCGGGGCCGTATGGGCGGCACGTGCCTGGGGCGGCTTCTGGTCCTGGGACCCGAAGGAGACCTGGGCGCTCATCGTCTGGCTCAACTACGCCGGATTCCTGCACGCGCGCAGCCAGAAGAACTGGCATGGCCGCCCCATGGCCTGGTGGGCCTTCACCAGCCTCATCGTCGTGACCTTCTGCTTCATCGGTGTCGACCTCTTCCTTGGCGGGCTGCACTCCTACGGCAAGCTCTAGGATCTCGGGCGCCACAAAAGATCAGGCCGCGACGCCTTGGTAAGCATCGCGGCCTTTTCTGTCACGCCGATGCGGCAAGCCGCGCCGGTCTCCGCGCTCAGCTGGGGTGGGCCGATCCCGGTATCCGCCGAGCGCCATCGAAGCGAGCCGCCCAATAGGGATTGTCGAGACTCGCCACCTGCACCCCGGAACTGGGCGTCTGCGCGCTGACGAAGCGTCCGTGCCCAATATAGATCCCCACGTGGGAATAGGCCCGATGCATGGTATTGAAGAAAACCAGATCGCCGGGCTTCAGGTCGCTGCGAGGAATGCGCGGCAGGACCGCTGCCTGAGCGTAGGAGGTCCGAGGCACCTCGATGTCGAACTTGGCCAGGACGTACTTGACGAAACCGCTGCAATCGAAGCCAGATGCTGGGCTCATCCCGCCCCAGCGATACGGGGCGCCGATGAATTTCAACGCCGAGCGCACCAGTGACCGCGGCGACAGCCAGCTGCCGTCGCCGTCCGAGGAACCACCAGCGTCCGCCGCCTCGGCGATGTCTGCCGCGAGATTGGCCACGCCCTGACGCCCAACGGCGGCATCACCGCTGGCTTCCAGCGCCGTCAAGGGGTGCCGCGCCCAGTGGTAGGCCTGGCTGGCCAGCATCTCCAGCGCCAGGCCCAACTGCGACGCCGGCGCCCCAGTAGTACCCTGGGAAGGATCCGCGCTCCGGGCGGCCTGCGCCACCGCCGGAATGGCGGCAG
>NZ_JAGDWX010000033.1:0-26173 GCF_023256195.1 Acidithiobacillus sp. | reverse complement strand
GGTGCCGCCGCCTCTGCCGAGGCCACAGAGGCTGCGGGCACGGGAACGATGGGCGCGACGCCCGTCTTCACCAGCACCAGAGACTGATCGATAAAGGACGGGGCCGTCACCGACACCGCCCGGCTGGGCAGTGGGGCAATGCGATAGGGACGGAACTCCGGCTGCTGCGGCGCAGCCCCTACTCCGGCGAATTCGATGGGGTTCATTCCCATGAGCTCCAGAGCCGTAGGCATGAGACTGTCGTAATTGGCCGGTGCCACCGCGGAGTCGTCGCCGCTCGGGTAGTCCGTCGGCTGCAGCGAGGAAGTGCGAACTCGACCTTCGTGCCGGCTGGCCGCAGGATGCGCAGTGCGCACCGCCACCCGCTTGCGCGCGGCCGTGTGTCGGGTTTCCTTCTTATACACAACCTTGCGCTCTGCCGCCTTGTGGGGATGGTGCTGGGCGCCGGAATGACTCCGCGGATGCGCACTGTGACCAGCGTGGGTGGTGGCTCCCTGGGCGATACCACCGCCGCCCAGGAGCACTGCAGTAGCCAGCAGGATGTGCCAACGGCTTTTCTTCTTCTGCATTCGACTCTCCCTAAATCATCGAGGAGTGCCGCTGGATAATCCGCCCATGGGGCCGATTATCTAGGGGCATCACGTTCTCTACCAAATCCTGGACCCAGAAAACAAAAAAAGCCGACGACACATCGGCTTTTCTTAAACCCATTACAGTGTGCTGCGCTGCAGGACCGACGGCCTCCCCGCCATCGGCAATACCAAGCTTCCTGCCGCCCCACAGGAGCGGCAGAACGAGGGAATATTAGTCATAAGTGACATATATGGGCCATAACGCATGATTGGGAATATAGAGGGCTTTGGCGGCCTTGGCAAGGGTCGGGGGCGGTCTGAAGCAGACCCCGCGCCTGCCTGAATCTGGCGCAAATATTGCTGCATTGGGGTCGTCACCACTATCAGCGATTCTCGGAGCGCGCCCATGTCCAGACCCTGCCCACATCCCCAGCAAATGTCCTACATCCGCGCTGGAGCCGCCCTCAGAGCGCCGCCCAGGACCTGGGTCTGGCAGGCGTTCAGGGCTGGCCTACTGCTGCTCGCGCTGGCGTTTTGGGGGACATCTTCGGCCTTCGCTGTGCCAGAACGGACAGTGGCACACCCGCATCTCTGGGAACGACTGGACCACGCCCACTGGATCGCCCAAGGGCATGGACCACGCATCCTCTACATGATCTTCGACCCCAACTGCCCCTACTGCCACGTGCTCTACGACGAACTGGAACCGGTCGTGCGGTCCGCGCACCTCAATCTGCGCTTCCTGGTCGTGAGTTTCATCGCACCCTCCAGTCCCGGCAAGGCGGCTGCCATACTCCAGGCCAAGGACCCGGTCGCTGCCATCCGCCAGAACGAGAAAGGCTTCAATATGGAGCACTTTGGCGGTATCCGGGAGACCATTCCGACACCGGAAACGGACAAGATCCTCGCTGAGAATCTCGGACTCTTGGATGAAAGCGGAAAGCGCGTCGTCCCGACACTCATCTACCGCGATCGTCAGGGCCAGGTTCAGGTGATACACGGCTTGCTGGATAAGTCGGGCCTGAAGGCGACCCTGAAACAGATTCGATGAGCCCAGAGCTTGACCCAAAAGCAGCCGAGGATTACACCGTGAAACATGGATACCCCAAAGTCCCGCACCGTCCTCCTGCTCGCCTTCAGCCTGATCTGGCTTAGTCCGGGTCTCGCGGGCGAGCCCATATATCGCTGGGTATCCCCCACGGGGGTCGTTTCCTTTGGCGATCATCCGCCCCCTGCAGCCCGGGATCTGCGGCGCATCCACACGCTCCCGGCGCCACCACCTGGTCCCTCGGCCGACTCTGCTGCCACCGTCAGTTCGAACGAGGCCCGGACCCTGTCCGCCACCAACTCCGCTCTGGCGCGAGAGGAAGCCCTCATCGCCCGCATCAACTTGCTCACGGCCCTGGCAAACTACGCCCACAGCAACGAGGCGCCAACGCACCCGCCTCATAGTGTGTACAGTCCTGCCTTCCTGCTGCCGCCCGGTTACGCCTACCCCAGCCTGGGACCTACCCCCGGCGCGCCACCACCGCCTCCCGGACCCGGCCCAGGCGCACAGAGGCCCGGCATCCCGCCCTGGGCCTCTCCCCCACCATCCGCAGGGCCGCCCGCTCCCCAGCGCCCGCTGTGGGCCGCGCCCTGAGCACCCTTGCCTGCGCCCGGTTCCGTCTCTATGCTTGCCCGCTAGTGTCCCGGTGAGGAGGACGGCCCCATGCGCGTACGGGTAGCTGCTGTACAGATGGCCCTAGGAGCGGATTCCACGGCAAATATCCGCAAGGCGACGGAGATGGTGCGCGCTGCGGCCGCGGCAGGGGCGCAGGTCGTCCTGCTGCAGGAACTCTTCAGTAGCCTTTATTTCTGCCAGGATCAGGACATAGCCCACTTTGCCCTGGCGGCACCCATGGAAGGCCACCCGGCCGTCGTCGCCCTGACAGATCTAGCTCGGGAGCTCGGCGTGGTGCTGCCGGTGAGCTTCTTCGAGCGCGCTGGCAACAGTTACTTCAACAGTCTCACCGTCATCGACGCCGATGGCCGGAATCTTGGTCTTTATCGCAAGGCGCACATTCCCGACGGCCCCGGCTACCAGGAGAAATTCTATTTCAGCCCCGGCGATACCGGCTTCCGGGTCTTTCATACCCGCTTTGGCCGTCTGGGGGTCGCCGTGTGCTGGGACCAGTGGTTTCCAGAGACGGCACGCATCCTCGCCCTCCGCGGTGCCGAGATGCTGCTGTACCCCACGGCCATCGGCTCCGAGCCAGAGGCTCCCGAGATCGACAGCCGCCCTCATTGGACTCGGGTGATGCAGGGCCACGCGGCCGCCAACATGGTGCCCGTCGTCGCCGCCAACCGGATCGGTCGGGAACAGGGGCGCTGCGGCGAGATCACCTTCTACGGCGGTTCCTTCATCACGGACGGCACCGGGGCGCTGCTCGCCCAGGCCGACCGAGAGGAAGGCTTCATCCTGGCCGATCTCGATCTCGACCAACTCGCCAGCGCTCGCCTGGAGTGGGGCCTGTTTCGCGATCGCCGCCCAGATCTCTATGGACCGCTGCTGAGCTTCGACGGTCAAGCCTGAGTACGGCCAGGCGGTCTCAGGCCGATTCCGCCCAACGGGACGCGAGGATATCCAGCGCCTGATCCAGTACTTGCGCCGGCTGCAGCTCTTCCATGCATCTCCTATGGCTGCAGGCTCCGTAGTCGCTCCGATGGACGCAGGGACTGCAAGGCAGTGCGCGACGCAATACCTCAATCTGCCCCAGACCGCTGTCCCACGGCCCGGTCATGCCCGGGTCGCTGGGTCCGAACAGGGTGATCAGAGGCGTTCCCAGAACCGCCGCCAGGTGGCTCGGACCGGTGTCCGTGCTGATGACCAGGCGTGCGTGGCGGATCACGCTAGCGAGCTCCGGCAGGCTGGTAGCGCCACACAGATCGACGAGATGCGGCAGCGCCCGGGTCAGGGGACTGAGGTAGGAGCGCTCGGCCTTCTCCCCAATGAGCACCAGGCGCAGCTGCGGATGCCGGGCCGCGAGACTCTCGGCCAACTGCTGCCAGTGCCGCAGGGGCCAGGCACGCAGGTTGGCCTTGCCGCGGGCGATGTGGCTGTTGCCTGGGTGCAGCAATACGTAGCCGCCCGGGTGGTGCAGAGGCGCCGGACGCTTGCGGTCGGCGACCAGGAGACTGGGCTGGGCCAGGGTCAGGAGATCCTCAGGAACCACCTCACGCAAAAGCTCCCGGACATCCTCCACCACATGCTGGCGAGCCCCCGCTGGCCGCGGCCGCGCCGACACCTTCTGCAGTGCCGGCAGGCGTTGCAGCAACTCACGAAAGTCCGTACCCGTCTCGAGATCGAGAACGAGCCGATAGGGCCGCTGCCGGGCCGCCGCCAGGATGGCCCGCTTGGTGGGACTCCAGAAACTGGGCAGGCCTCGCCGGCGCAGACCAAAAACTCGATGAATGCGCGGATCGTCGGCAAAAAGGGGCGCCATGTTGGCCATGACCACGAGGTCGATCTCGACCCCTTTACCGAAATGCGCCCGCAAAGGTTCTATCGCGGCCGTCGCCCACAGGGTGTCTCCCAGACGACCGGCGCGTATGACAAGAATGCGGCAACTGGTTGTGTTCATGGCCAGATCCTCCCGCGGCCTCGGGCATGTGGGCATAACGCCCCACAGCCCTGTCAAAAGCCCAAGTGGCCTTAGTCGATGGCGCGACTGAGGCGTCCCTGTACCCCCGTCCAGGCCGCCGGTAGCAGGGAAAGCAGGATCAGCGCCACCAGCACCAGATTGAGGTGGCTCTTGACCCAGGGGACGGCGCCCAGAAAATAGCCTGCCAGCACCAGCCCACCCACCCAGAGCACGGCGCCAAACAGGTTGAAGCGCAGGAATCGGGCATAAGGCATACGGGCAATCCCGGCA
This sequence comes from Acidithiobacillus sp., assembly GCF_023256195.1. Taxonomy (GTDB): domain Bacteria; phylum Pseudomonadota; class Gammaproteobacteria; order Acidithiobacillales; family Acidithiobacillaceae; genus Acidithiobacillus_A. The sequence goes on along the minus strand of NZ_JAGDWX010000033.1, from coordinate 21,687 downwards.
ACGAAGGGCACGAAGGTACGGATGATGGGTAGAAAACGTCCGATCACCACGGCCTTGCCGCCGTGGCGCTCATAGAAGGCTTCGGTGCGTTGCAGATATTCCCTGCGCAGCCAGCGCCCGCCGAAAAGCCGTACCCCGTAGCGGCGCCCAAGGTAATAATTGAGGCCGTCCCCCAGCACCGCGGCGGTGATCAGGGAGGACAACAGCGCGGATAAGGACATGAGACCGGCGCCTGCGAGGGTACCGCAGACAAAAAGCATGGAGTCGCCGGGCAGTATGGGCGTGACCACGAGCCCCGTCTCCGCAAAGAGTATGAGAAACAGGCCCAGATAGATCCACGGACCGTACTGCTGCACCCAGGGGACGAGGTATTGATCGAAGTGCAGTAGCTGCTGCAGGAGAACGGGCCAGCTCATGGTCCTTCGAAGTTCTCGAGATAGCGTTGATAGTGTTCCGCAAACAGCACTTCCAGCTGGGCGATGACCTCCTCGGCCGGGGCGCCGCCGACGACGTGTCGGGACATCAATGCGGCGGTGTCGTTGAGCATGGCCTTGGCATCCAACATCGCGTAGCCTTCCCGCAGGCGCTTGATGGCCCCCACCACCGTCTCCCCCTCCCGTGCCGGGCGCAGGGCAGGAGGCTCGGGAGCCCGCGCCACCGCCAAGGGCTCACGGCGGCGACTCGCCAGGAACTCTGCAAACTGCAGCAGCTGCTCTTTCTGTACCTCGTCCAGCTTGCGCGCTACCCGGAGCAAACGTCGTTCGTAGCTGTTCACGCCACTCAGCCTCCCTCCTCTCCCGTGTCCACCTTGAGCGCAAAGACCCGCGGTTTGCGCCGTTCGGACATGAGGGAAAGTTCCCGCACCAGGGCCACGAGAGTCTGATCGGTGGTCTGCTGCATTTCTGGCCAGCGTTGTCGGGCCTCTTCCAGAAGCTCGCCGATGTGCTCCGGCACCTCTCGGTCTTCTTCCATGAGGATGTCCTCGATGAGGCCCGGTTTCATCTCCGGGCGGAACAGCAGGGACATGCTGCCCTCATCGGGACGAAAGGCAATCCAGCGGCCGTCGTCGTCCACCAGCAGAGCCTCCTTGCCCGGCGGCAGAATGGCGGTTCCTGGCGACCACACCATCACCGTCCGCCCGGCCACCGCCTCCGCCAGCGCGTCCCCCTTGCCTGCGGGGCCCAGATGGGCCGTGGTGAAATAGGCGTTGTGGTACGGCTCGAGCTGAAGCTCCGCACCCTCGTACTGCGCGAGGAGCAGGCCGCCGAGACCAAAGCCCACCACCGGTCGGCCCGCCTTGCGAAAGGCTGCAATAGTCTGTAACTCTTGGGTGAGCCAGGGATACTTGTCCGTTTCCAGAGGCGACATGGGCCCCCCGAGCAGGAACAGCGCATCGAAGGTCAGGGCGCTGGACGGCAGTTCCTGATTGAGAAACACCCGAAAGTAGCTGTAGCTGATGGCCCGTTTCTCCAGCTGATCTTCCAGGGTCCCCAGAAACTCCGAGTAGCTGTGCTGTACCACCGCGAAATGTTTCATCGATCCCCTCTCATGGGTTGCTCTCCCGCCGCGGCGGGAGCACGCGCATGTCCCGCGCGCAACGCTCCTTGGCAAACTCCAGAAATTCATCCATGACAAGGCTTCGGAACTTTTGCTTCTGATACACGAAGAAATAGGGACGTGCCAGCGGCGGGTTGAGGGGAAGCGCGATGATGGTGCCCAGAGCCAGTTCCTTGAGCACGGTCGCCTCGGACACCACGGCGATGCCAAGCCCTCCCTCCACCGCTCCTTTTACCGCTTCGGGGCTGCCCAGCTCCATGGTGATGTGCAGATCCTCGGGGTCGATACCCACCTGATGCAGGTACTCCATCGTTACTTCCCGCGTACCGGATCCCTCTTCCCGCGAGACGAAGGGATAATCCAGCAGCTCCTGGGCGCTGACGCTCTCGTGATGCTGCAGCGCGTGGTCCTGCGGCGCGATGACGATCATGTTGTCCATGCAGCACTTGAGGGTGGCGAGGCTCTTGTTGCTCACCACCCCCTCCACCAGACCGAGATCGATGCTGTTGTCCTCGATCATATGTACGATCTTGTCGGTGTTGCCCACGTGCAGACGCACCTGCACGTCGGGATACTTGAGCTTGAAATCCCCCAACACCCGCGGCAGCATGTATTCGGCGATGGTGGTGCTGGCGCCGATGAGCAGATGACCGCGCAGATCACCCGTCATCTCACCGACGCGGTTGGACATTTCTCCGTACAGGGACAGGATCCGCTCCGAGTACTCGTAGACCACCATGCCCGCTTCCGTCAGGCTGATGCGGTTGTGGGTCCGATCGAAGAGGCGGGTATTGAACTGTTCCTCCAGCTGCTTGACCTGAAAGGTCACCGCCGGCTGCGTCATATGCAGGGTCTCCGCCGCCTTGGTGAAGCTCAGAAGCTTCGCCACCGTGTGAAAGACCTGTAACCGTCTATCTGCCATGAATATTCCCGTCGCGCGCGACTTTGCCCGAGTTTATGAGTAATATCTGAGTGCTTCAATACAGTTTTCTGGGAGACTCACCCGTGCCCGAAGCCTGGGAAAAACTCGATCTGCATGGAGCTGGACTTCAGAGTCTACAAATTCGGCTGCGAAAACTCCAGAAAAAACCGTTATGGACCTATCTATCCTGGTTGGGCTTCCCCCTGGGGCTGCACCGTTTCTACCTGCATCGACGCCTGGCCTGGCTGTTCCCCGCGGCCAGTGCCATCGTGCTGGCGCTGGCGCTACTCGCACCCTGGTATGTCGCCCTGGTCCCAGGGCTTGTGCTGGCGCTAGCGGCCCTGCTCGATCTGTGGCGGCTATCGGCCTGGCTTGGCGAGTACAACAAGGAAATGCGCAAAAAGGCCTGGTTTACCCAGAATGCCCCGGCCGCCCCCAAGGATTACCGCGGCCGCGCAGACACCGTCGAGGATACTCCAGACTACCAGAGCGAGCTCGAAGGATATCGCCGCGTCAAGGAAAGCGAGCGCGCCGGCCACCCCGCTGCCGCCGAGCCCCAACGCAAGGGCTTCGCTCCGGGGCAACGCCGTCTATCCTTTGCCGAGCAGGAGAAGCTTCTGGCCGAACTGACCAAGAAAAAGAGCGAGAAAGACTCGGATACCCCGGTCTAAGGTCTACTTCTCCTTTTCGAACATGGCCAGGTAGCGCTCCTTCGGCAGCGGCGGCTGCCGTGCCACCGCCAGAAAATCGGCCAGATGCAGCGGCGTGCTCATCCCCACCAGGGTGACGGCAATCCCGGGAGTGGAGCGGACGAACTGGATGGCGCGCTGCGCGGCGTTGTCCAGATCCGGCATGCCCTGCTGCAAGGCTGGCACCTCTTCCCGCGCCAGCAGGCCTTTGCCCAGGGGGTGACTGGCCATCACCGTCAGTTTCAGCTGGAAGGCAGCCTGGATCGTAGAGGCGATATTGCCCTGCCCCGTCACCTGACTGAAACGGGTATAGGCCTCGGGCATCAGGGCATTGAAGGGCAGCTCCACCACCCGCAGGTGGTGGCGACGCCCATCCCCCGCCGCCTTTTCCGCCAGACCCAGAAGGCTGGTCATGGACTGAAACAGGGGATGGTCCGTTTCCACCCGACAGGCGTTGAAGGTGGAGATACCGTAATAGCGCAGCTTGTCGGCAGCCACCGCGTCTTCCAGTGCGGCAAAGACGGCCTGCAGCTTACGGTACATCTGTTCTTTGCCGATGCTGGGGATGTGTACCTCGGGCTGGTCCACCAGGAAGCAGTCCAGGGTTTCGAGACCCGTCTGCTCGCGCAGGCTGTCCAGCTGCCAGAGGATGTATTCCGGGCTCAGGCAATGGACGCCCTCGGCCAGGTCCTCCCGTCGACCAAGGCCCTTGGCCTCCACCTCCTCCCGAAAGAAGGCCTCCAGATCGTCGGGACGACCCCGCGGAAAGGTCAGAAATCCGCCCTTGCCGAGGATGAAGAATTCCTCCCGCTGGATGCCCGCGGCCATGGCCTTGGCAATCCCCGCGCCCACCGCCCGCCCGGCACGACCGTAGCGGTAGTTGGCGCCGGTATCGATGACGTTTATCCCCGATTGCAGGGCCTGCGCCACGATGGCCGCTACGGCGAGGTCCGTCACCTCTTCGACCCCACCGGGGAAGGTCCCTACCCCCAGGGAAGAGAGTTTAATACGGGTGTTGAGAAAATCGCTGTAGTGCCCTTCGGGCAGGGTCTCGGCAAATCGCGCCGCATAGGCCTTGGTAGCCAGGCTGTTGGCGGCACCGGGAATCCGGGGGCGAGAAGGGGAATCGGGCATAGGGGATGCTCCTAGTCTAAAGAGGATGCCACAGAGGGTGATGCGTCACGAGATGCTGCAGACGCTGGTGGATTTCGGCGCGGACCGGACCCTCCTGCGCCTCATCGCGCAGAAAGGCAAACTGGCGGGAGTAGTCCGGCGCATCCTCATCGTCCAGCTCCCACTCCACCGCCCGCAGCAGGGCGCTTCCTGCCGCCGGCAAGGCGTCGTCCAGGGTCCGTCCGCTCAGGATCGCCCACAGCCCCGTCCAGCAGCGCGCCAGGGCGATGGGATGGTAGCCGCCGCCGCCCAGCACCAGCAGGCGCGGGCTGTCGGTGAGTATCCGCTCGGCCATCTCCCAAAAGAAAGCGTTGCTGATTCGAAATTTGCTGAGGGGATCGGGGGCAAGGATATCCGTGCCCGCTTGCAAGACCACCACCTCCGGCTGAAAGGCATCGAGCACGGCGGGCCAGAGTGCCGTGAAAAGCAAGCGGTATTCACTGTCGTTGACCTCCGGAGGCAGCGGCAGATTGACGGCGCCGCCCGGGTGATCATCGATGCCGCCACCCCGGAAAGGATAAGCGTAGGTGGTGTCCATATGGATGGAGACCGTCAGCACCTCGGGATCGTCCACGAAAGCCGCCTCCACACCATCGCCGTGGTGGGCATCCAGATCCCAGTAGAGCACCCGCAGCCCAGCGCCGCGCAGACACTGGATGGCCAGCACCGGATCGTTGAGGTAGCAGAAGCCGCGCGCCTCTCCTGGCGCCGCGTGGTGCATGCCGCCGGCAGGACTGAAGGCCACCCGTCCCTGCAGGACCTCCTCCGCCCCTTGAATGCTGGAGCCCGTGGCGAGATTGGGGGTATCGAAGAAACCCGGAAAATACGGATTCTCCAGAGTCCCTAGCTGATACCGTCGCCGCTCACTGTCGGTGACGCCGCCGCGGAACTGGGCGCGTTCGAAACTCTGGATATAGTCCCGAGTGTGAAAACCCCAGAGCTCCCGATGGCTGGCCGGTCGACCCGTGCGGTACTCGGCGGGAGAGATGGCACCGTAACTGTTGATGAGGTCCAAGGTCAGGGAGACGCGGGGTATGGCCAGAGGATGATTCCGACCATAGCTCGTCCGGCGATAGCGCGCTGCACCGATGAACAGAGCATCCCGCTGAGGGACGATGCGGGGCCGCAGGGCATCGATCTCCCTCAATGGCTGCCCCGCAGGCGCAGATAGACCTCGGGCAGACGCTGGGGCAGGCTGTCCACGTGCGGCAGCACCAGATAGTGACCACTGCCGAAGACCAGCGGCAGATAGTCGCCACCGCGCGGATCGAGGCTGATACAGAAGGCGTGCACCCCCTGCTCCCGCGCCTCCTTGACGGCCATGCGGGTGTCTTCTTGCAGATAGCGGGCATCGCCGCCATCGTCGTAGTCCGCCGGACGCCCGTCGGAGAGGATCAGCAACAGCCGCCGCTGGGCCTGGGTGCGCAGCATCTGACGGGTAGAGTGGCGGATGGCCGCTCCCATGCGGGTAGCCAGACGTCCGGACAGGCCCGCCAGCGTCGCTCGGGCTCGGCTGTCGAAGCGCTCGCCGAAGCGTTTGACGGGATAGAGAATGACCTCCTGGTGGTACTTGCTGGCAAAACCGTAGATGGCGAAAGGGTCGCCAACCTCCAGCAAAGCCTCACCAAAGAGCAGCATGGCTGCCCGCAGACGATCCACGACGCGCACCCCACTGTCGCCCGCCTCGGCCATGATGGAGGTGGACAGATCCGCCAGCAGCAGCACCGCGGTGTCCCGTTGTTGCGGGCGCCGCTGCAGATAGATATTGGCCTTGGGACTGCGGCCGGCACGCCGCTCCACCACGTACTGCACGGCCGCCTCGAGATCCGGCTCCTCACCCTCGAACTGGCGGCGCAAGGGTGCCATACGGGTGGGTTTCTGGGCCTGCAGGGCGCGCTTGAGCCGCCTCAGGGTGCCGTCGTAGGCCGCGGCGATCTCGACGGCCCGCGCTTCGTCCCGCTCGCGCAGGCTGCGCTCGTGCACCCGCGCCCAGTCCTCCTTGTAGCGTTGCTGACGATAATCCCACTCGCGGTAGGGCCAGCCGCCCTTGGGACCCTGCACACCACGACCGGAGCCAGCGACCTTGGCGGGCATGGGTATCCCTACGCCCACGCGACCGCCTGTGCCCTGGATGTCCTCGGGCGGGATCTCCATATCGGGGTCGTTGCCTTCGGCCTGTTGCGGCGCCTCTCGCGGTTTTTCCTTGTGCCCGGCTGCTCCCAGGGCACCGCCGGCGTCCATTTCCACCGCTTCGCTCGCCAGCCGCCGGCGTGGGTAGACCGGCCGGGCGGCGTTGGGGGAATGCCCGGGCAGAAAAGCGGCCGCACGTTCGGCAAGGGTGATGGGCGGCAGCTGGGTGTCGGCGTAACGCGCCAGCGCCACACGGAAGGCATCGACAATACCGGCCGTGGGTTCCAACAAGGTGCGCAGATCGGCCGCCAGGCGCCCCTGGCGATAGTCCGCATAGATGCCAAGAGCCGCCTGCCAGTAGGCTCCGGCAGCCCCCGCCGGCGCCGATCGCGCCGTGGCCGCCCGCCACAGGCGGTCAATGTAGCCCGGCATCTCCCGATCCAGGGCGGCATCCACACGCAGATCCTCGCAGAGATCAAAGATCAGCTGAAAGCGCAGCAGATCGTCACCGAATTGGGCAAAGAGCGGTCGCCAGGTAATCCGCTGATCGGAGTCCAAGGGCGGGTGCTCCGTCCCGATTTCTCGGAACAAGGCGTGGATGGCGTCCTGATCGTAGCTGCCATAGGCCAGATGCGCGCCGGTGTGGTAGAAGGCCAGGAGTGCCTCTTCCCGATCCGGCATCACCGCCGGCACGAAGAGACTGCGGCCGTCTGTCTCCAGAAAGCTGCGCCCTCCTTCCACGCTCCAATCGCCCTCTTCCAGAGGCAGCTGCAGGCCTGTCCAGGCCTGCAGAAGCAGCGCAAAAAGCCGTTTGTGCGGACCCGTGCGAAACCCCGGCAGCACTTCCAAGAGGAAGGCGCGGGCCTCGTCGCTCTCCAGACGGAACCAGGCCTCGCCGCGGATGCGGCCTGCTGCCAGCACGTCCTTGCCGCGGCGCGCCCACTCCGCCACCCCTGCCAGACCACAGATGGCTCGCACCTTGATGGCACCGTCCAGATAGGTACCGAGACCCAGTCGGCCCTTGGCCAGTTCCTCGGCCGGCTGCATCAGAGTCTCCAGATCCTCGACCCCGGCGCTTCCGAACAGCTGCGCGGCCGGCACCCGAAAATAGGCGGCCGCACTGTCCACGTGGCGAGCGATCCAGCGCGCGCCCTGCTCGTACCAGCAGCGCTCTCCCGCAAGGCCATGGTCCCGCCGCACCGCCGCTGCCTGGGCGAAGAAGGCCACCGCCGCCCGAAAGGTTCCGCGCTGCGTCAGAAAGACGCCCGACTGTTCCAGCCAGGGGTCCAATCCACCGAAGGCCTGCACCAGATCGGCGGTGGCGTGGAAGTAGGCCTTGCCCGCCTCGCGATCGTAGAAGAACAACTCCCGCCCGCGCTCCAGGTAGCGCAACACGGCCGCGGCACCCAGTCCTTGTACCGCTGGGAGCGCTGCCCGGGCATCGCGGCCAGCCACGAAACTCACTGCCTCCAGGTGCTCGAGGATCTCCTCCGCCGCCTCGGTCATCTTCAGGCCGCCAGAAAGCTCTGGAAAATCTCTTCCAAGGCGGCGGCCAGCTCGGGGTCGTCGGTCTGCGGGCTGATAATCGCGGCCGCGACGGCCTCCATGGGTGCAAGACCGGCCGCCATGAGCGTCGCCGCGTAGATGAGGGCGCGCGTGGAGGTTACCTCCTGCAGACCCTGATCCTTGAGATTGCGGGCCTTGGCCGCCGCCTGCACCAACTTGCCCGCCTGCTCCGCCGCCAGGCCCGATTCCTTGGCGACGATGTTCTGCTCCAGCTCTGCCGGCGGATAGCTGAAGTTCATGCCCACGAAACGCTGCTTGGTGGAGGGCTTGAGATCCTTGAGCACCGTCTGATAGCCCGGATTGTAGGAGATGACCAGGAGGAAATCGGGATGGGCGCTGATCTCCGTGCCCAGTTTGTCGATGGGTAGGTGCCGCCGGTGGTCCGTCAGCGGGTGGATGACTACGGTGGTATCGGTGCGCGCTTCGACGATCTCGTCGAGGTAACAGATAGCGCCCTCGCGCACGGCCCGGGTCAGCGGTCCGTCCTGCCAGATGGTCTCGTCCCCCTCGATGAGAAAGCGTCCCACCAAGTCCGAACTGGTCAGATCCTCGTGGCAGGCCACCGTCACCAGTGGGCGTTTCAGGCGCCAGGCCATGTGCTCCAGAAACCGGGTCTTGCCGCAGCCCGTCGGTCCCTTGAGCATGACCGGCAGGCGACGTTGCCAGGCCGCCATGAATACCGCCAGCTCGTTACCCACGGGCTGGTAGTAGGGCTCCTCGGTCAGGTGGCGCAGGGAGTTGTCAGCGGAATGTCGGCTCATGCGGTCTCCTCGGGACTTTGTTCGCAGTGGCTGCGCAGATAGAGGTACAGGTGGCGCAGGGTATGGACGATCATCTTGCGGGGCTGGGGCGGCAGGGCGTCCTCCCGGCCGAGATCGAGACAGTTGCGGTAGTACACCAGTTCCCGACAGTTGTCGCGGATGGTATTCCAGTGCGGCTCGCCTTTGACCAGGTATTTCCACAGCTGCAGCAGGTCAGCGTCGGCCTCATAAGGCTTCCCCTCGGCATCCAGCAGGATGCGCAGGAGATCCTTGGCCAAGGCCATGGCTTCGTCCAGCTCCTGGGCCAGCGGCGGACCGCCGTCCGCCGTCACCTCACGGGCCAATGTCTCGATGCGCGCCTGCGCCTGGTCGAGTCGGGACAGGGTCAAGACTTTGTCGTACATCGGCCAGCCTCCGTCATCATGGCTACACCCTACCGTTCATGCAGGATTTCGTCTAGGATAAATGGGTTTTGTCTGCAGTGGTTCATAATTCGTTTTATAGACTGATTAAAGGGGCTTTCATGAGCACGAAACTCATCAAGATGGTCAAACTCAACAATCTCGAATACAACCCCAACCGCGATCCCCAGGTGTATCGCCGCGTAGTCGGCCATCCCTTTCGTATCCAGGCCATTTTGGGCGGCGCCGGCAAGGGGACGGTTACCCTGAGCTGTGAAGGCAAGACCCTCAAGGAAAGCACCTTGGACCTGCCCGGCAATTTTTCCTACGAGCTCACCTTCAAGGACGCTGGCGTACGTATCGTCACTCTCACAGTAAAGAGCGACAACCAGAGCGAGAGCCGCGACCTGCTGCTGGATACCGAAGCACACGCCAAAGTCGGCTGATCTTCACCGCGGTCCGCCGCCGAACCGACGCGGACCGCCGCAGTCCTACCAGCCGAACTGTTTCTGAAAATCCTCCAGACGGTCGGCAATTTCCTCTCGCTCAAAAAAGCGGTCGGCGCGCGCCTGGCGTGCCTCGAGACGACGATCGCTATCGCCACCGAAGCAAAAAACCGGGATATTCAGCTGGTGCTCCCGACGCAAGGTATCGACGATACCGATGGGATCGGCAATGGCCGGATCGTCCAGATCCAGGACCAGAAAACGGCGCAACAGGATCTCCTGCCAGTCACCGAAATCCTCCAGATCCATACCGCACTCCATCTCCCAGCCCGGTAGCAGCCGAGCCTCGGCCTCGGCACGCAGGGCCTCGTCGCTGCTCATCCACAGAAAACGCTTGCGCAATCGATCCTGAATACTGGCCACACCCATCCTCCTCTCAATCTTCCGCCCACACGGCCGTCGCTTCCAGGCGCGCCTGCCAAAGCCGCGCGTCCTCCCGATCCAGGGAATGCTCCAAAAACTGCAAGGCTGCCTGCCGTTCCAGGCCCGCCATGGCCCGTGCGCCGTCTTGGGACCAGGCGCTGCACCACACGCGGCGGTAACGACCAGCCTCGGTCCAGACCCGCAGGAAGCTGCCATCGGGCCAGTGGCGCTCCGTCAGAAAACTGCCATTCTTGATCTTGATCCCGTGCGCGACCCGACGGCGCCCGGGTTGCTGCCAGTCCGCCGCTTCCAGCTCCGCCTGCGCCATGGCTTGGACCTCCCTCGCGCGCGGCGCGTCCTCGACCTGCGGGTCCCAACCGGCCGCTGCCAGAGCCTCACGCAGAGCCGCGCCCAGGGCCTCGCGCGCGGGCAGCCGCGGCAGGTGCCGAGCCCAGCTCCCCAGAGATTCCTCGAGGATGCGGCGCAAGGCGACACGGTAATCGGCGGAAGGCGCAGCGATACAACGGACAAAGCCGCCCCAGTCGCCGTCCAGGAGCAGGCTGCCGCCCAGCACCAGACTGCAGCCGATACTGGCAGCGCCGGTGCCGCCCAACTTCTGCCGATCCAGCCAGAAGTCCTGATCTCCCACCAGACGGACATCCAGTCCGAAGCTCCGGTGCCAGGCGCACAGAATCGGTGCAAAGCGTGCCATGGCCTCTGCCGGTCGGCGTATTCCGGTCTGACGTGGCAAGATCAGGAAATAATTGAGGTGGTGCCGATCCACCCAGACGGTACCGCCGCCCAGGGGGCGCTGTACCACCGGGATCCCTGCCGCCACGCAGGCTTCCCGATCCAGCTCTGCACCCACACCCTGGGCCGCACCAACGCTGAGGTGATCCTCGGCGCTGGCGAGTATCAGCAGCGGAGGATCGCTTTCCCCCTGGGCTTCGGCAAGCCCAAGGTACGCGCGATGCAGGTCCACCGCAGAAAGATGCCCGAGATCCAGGAGTCGCAGAGCACCCTTGGAAAAGGAGAAACGATGAACGGGAGATGCGGCAGTCGTCTCAGTGGGATTCGTCACGTTCCCGCGGACGATAGAAGGCCGAGAAGTAGAAATCCCGTTCATTGAGAGCCTCGTGCCAGCGCGCCCGCTCCGCCACCCCTTCCTGCATGATGGCAGCGATGGCCATGGCCTGCTCCCCGTCGAGAATCAGGATGGCGTCCTGCAGGTCCTCGTCCAGCTCGATGAAGTGTGCGGCAAGACCTTGAGGTTCCTGAACATGCACCAGATAAGCCTTGCAGTCCGGATCCTCCGGATCCAAAGGCGCCATGACCAGACGGCCGATATAGGCCATGCGCGCCAGCTGGTTGAAGCGGGGGATCTCCAGCTTCTTACCCTTCTTGTATTTGTTCAGCTCGTTCTTGAGGGCGCTCACGTCGGCGATGGGTATGGTCTTCATGGCAATCCTGAGCAAACTCGTCAAGCAAACATTATCCCAGTCGATGTGGCCGCTGACAAGGCAAAGAAAAAGGGAGAGATGCTCGCGCATCTCTCCCGCCCCGAGGAGGGTGCTTACAAAAGTCGATCAGAAATCGTAGCCCACCTGGATACCGTAGGAATTCTCGGTGAGGGTGGACGACGCCGCCTGCATCGGGTTGCCAGGCGCAAAGGGAGCCGAGCCCGGTGCACCGGTCATGGTGTTGCCGAACTCGTGCATGTAGGCCTCCGTCAACTTCCAACCCATACCGAGCTTCTGGGTGGCACCGAAGGTGATGGCGTTCTGCACGATGGCCGGGAAGATGGTATTGGCCGCGATGGCATTGCTGTTGTTCGGCACTGGGTTGGAACCCCAGGTGTAGCCGGCCCGTACCTGCAGCCAATCGTTGACATTGTACTGGGTACCGATGTTGGCCACCCATTGGTTACGCCAGTTCAGCGCCAGTGGTACGACACTGGTGCCATTCCACGGCCCATAGATGTTGAAGGTGTTGAGGGTGTTGTGCCAGTTGATCCACTGTCCTTCCACACTCACCAGCCATTGGGGAATGGGCCGGATGGCAATACCCAGGGCAATCTGCTGCGGGTAGTTCAAGTGACCGCTGTACTGCCCAGGATTGCCGGTGAGCACCTGGCCGTTGGGCATGGGCAAGGACTGCGCCCCCCCCTGGAAGGTCAAAGGCGTGAACATCATGGGCGACTTGTAGGTGGCACCCAGGGTAACCTTGTCGTTCACCTTGTACAGCGCGCCTAAGGTCAGACCCACGCCATAGGCCCAAGAGGGAGTGGAAAGATTGAGACCACCGGTCAAGGGGACCACGAAGGGCTGCTGGGGATTGGGACTGATGTTCTGGAACTGGGTAAAGGTCTGCTGGAAAGAGCCCTGTTCCGCCGCGATGTTGAGGGAGCCGCCGATGTAGAGGTGGTCGTTCACCTTCATGGCCAGAGACGGTGCCATCTGGATGAAAGTGATGCTGCTGTAGGCCTGGGCATAGCCACCATAGGGCAGATACTGGTTCGGGGCGACATTTTGTAGGTAGTTCACACCCAGACCCGAAGTACCGTACACACCACCACCAAAAACGATGCCATTACCGAAGGCCGGTGCCACCCAACCGATGGCGGGAATACCGTATACGTTGCTGTGGCTGCCGATCTCACCGAAACCCAGATTGGTGCGGCGGGTCGGATTGAATACCTCTGCCGAGAAAGCCGCCTGGGGCCGAATCATGGCCAAACCTGCCGGATTGCTGATGGCCGCCGACAAAGGATCATCGGGAGCTGCCACCACGGCACCACCCATACCCACCGCATACTGTCCAATACCGATCAACTGGTAGCCGTCCGTGGCCATGGCCGAACCCGCGAAGGCACAGGAAAGAGCCGCCGCCACCGCCATACCCAACCGCATCGATTTCTTCTTCATTTGGTTCTCCGCCTCTGTTGTTGCCCAATTTCTTCACGATTGTGTCGTAATAGGCACACTGTGACAAGACAGCAAACCATCAAATCTTTCAGGGCCATGCCAAAATATCGCAATGGTAGACCATCAGAATACTATCATATAGCCCGCGCCTTACCGATACCGAGTCCAGCTTTTACCACAAAAAAAAGCGCCCTTTCGGGCGCTCTCGATTTACAGCACGAGCCTCATCCTTCGACGGACAGATCACGCAGACGCATCTGTCGACGTACTACCTCCACATCCTGTTTGTTGAGGGCGAAAGGAAAGGAGCGAATGTCCGATGGCGAGGAGTCACCATAGGGACGGTTGCAGGCGCTCACTTCTTCGTCATCCTTGCCCGGGCATCCGCTGGTCTGGAAAGGCTTGCCGGACTGTACGATGGCTTCCAGCTCCGCCTTTGGATAACCGAAGTCCTCGACCCGGCCGTAGGCATCGAAGCTCATGTCCTCGTATCGGCCACCGGCGTAATCGATGAGGAAACGCCCCAGCTGCACGCGACGCCAGTGGTCCTGAGGCACCGCATCCCAGTCTTCCATCATGGAGCCCTTCTCCGGGAAGAAGGCGAACATATGGTTGTGGCCACCCATGTCCTTGATGCGCTGGCAGACCTCGAGAATCTCCTGCTCCGTCTCGCCCATGCCACAGATGAGGTGGGCGCCGAATTTTTCGGGTCCGTAGATCTCGGCAGCCCACTCGATAGCCTGCCAGTACTTGTCCCAGCTGTGTGGACTCTGCACGGTCTTGCCGCGGGTACGCTCAAAGATCGCCGGTGTAACCGCATCCAGTGCCACGGTAAAGATGTCGGCTCCCAGATTCTTGAGGTCGATGAGATCCTGCTTTTCCATGGTGGTGGGGTTGGAGAGGATGGACACGGGAATGTGGGGTGCCGCTTCCATCCAGCGCTTGAGCACCACCTGGGTGTCGTGGTCGGAATCGGGGTGGGTGATCATACTGATGCACATACGCTCAAACTGGCCTTTGTCGCCATTGGCGGCGATACGCTCCAGCATCTCGTCCACCCGCACCGTCGGCCAGTCCACGCGGATGAAGTTGCGATCGGCATAATCCCGGCTCTCTTCCCGATGGCGCGCCAGTCCGCAGTAGGTGCAGTTGGCACGGCATCCCTCGGGATAAGTCATCAGCAGATTGAGACAGTGGGTGCAGCTGGTGCGGTGCATGACCCCCGGGATGAGACCCAGAGTGATGGCGGCGGCCGTACTGAGCTGCACATAGTCGGGCGAGCGCATGGTCGGCGTCTTCACGAAATAGTCGGGCCGGTAAAAGTTCAAGGGTGTTGCATCGGACGCTACCGCACTCATGGTCAATCCTCCTGTCGTTCCGCCTCAAGCGGCAAAGTATTCCTCAAATGCGATCCAACTGGAACGCATCACCCGATCGTCTGCGGCAGCCGGGGTGTGCCAGACTGCCTCCAAGGACCGGCGCCGCCGCAGAGCCCGCTCCAGGGCCGGTCCAAACTGGTCGTGCATGTCTTCCGCGTAACTCTCCAAGGCCTCGTCGTCGCCGGTCAGAAAGTCGGCCACCGCGGTCCCTGCCGCAAAACCGCTGATCACCGCCGCGGGAATGCCCGCACCGGTGATGGGGTGGGTGAGGCCGGCGGCATCACCCACCAAGAGCGCGCGGGGATGGACCAAGGGACGGATCCCGCCCACCGGGATACCGCCTCCGGTCCGCCCGAGAATCTCCGAACCCACCAGGCCCCGCTCCTGCATCTGCCGATGCAGCGCATCCAGCGGAATCTTGAGATTGTCGGCAAAGCGCCGATCGGCACCCAACCCCAGATTGGCCACGGGTCCCCGAGGAAAAAGCCAGGCGTAGCCGCCGGGAAAGTCGTCCGACAGGAAAATGTCCGTGTCGGCGTAAGGCGTGCGCAGTTCCACGGTGTACTGCCGCGTCTGCACCACGGGCTGTGGCGCAAGGCCCAGCGCCAGCGCCACGGCGCTGTGCGGACCATCGGCACCCACCAGGAAACGCGCCGATATGGACCAGGTCCGACCATCCTGCTCCAGCAGAGCCCGCTCGCCATTCCAGCCACGGAAGCTGGTGTGTGTCCGGATCTCGGCACCTGCGGCACGCGCGGACTCCGCCAGACCCTGGTCAAAGCGGGCGCGATCGATCATGATCCCCGGGAAGTCGCGATGATCCTCGGCTCCCGAGGGCAACACGCTGCGCATGGCGACCACATCCTGGACGCGCGAGACCGTCTCGTGTACCTGTCGCAGCAGGGGCATGGGCACGAACTCGGCACATTGCACCGGCACCCCGATCTCCTTGCGCCGGTCCACACAAAGCACGCTCAGTCCCCGTGCGGCCGCCGTGCGCGCTGCCGCCGCCCCCGCCGGTCCCGCGCCTACCACCAGAAGATCATAAGCACGGTGCATGGGCATCCTCCACCGCCTGCTGCAGCACGGCCACAAAATGTTCCGGCTGCATACCAAAGGCGTCCACCACATCGTTCGTGAACCAGCGGGATACCAGCGCGTCCAGCTCGTCGATGTGACTGTTGCGCAGCCGCGCCTCCAGATCCACCAGGGCGCGGCTGGGCTGCACGAAGATGTCGCCGCTGAACTGGACCTGCTTCAGTCGCTGCCCACGTTCGTCCCAAAGCACGACCGCACGCAGCGTACCGCCGCTCGTCCGCAGGACGGCCTGCCGCAGCGGTTGTTCTTCCTGCGGCCGATCCTGCAGGCCGAGCCAGTCGGGGTCGCGTACCTCTGCCAAAGCCTGCGGCAGGCGACGGGTGACGGACTCCGGCACCGTAACCGCCGCGGGCCACTCCCACTGCCCCCCGAAATGCTCGCGAAAGCCCCGTACCAGGGCCTCTTGTACGGCCGTCATGGAGGGCAGCTCCGGCAACAGCGTGCGCAGACTCGTCACCCGCTCAGCCACACTCCGGATGGCGTGGGCATCCAGTTTCTCCACAGGCACGCGCAAAATCCGCAACATGCGGGGAATATCCAGATCGATGAGAACGGTACCCTGAAAAAGCAGGGCTTCTCCTTCCAACACACCGCCGGTGCCAGAGATCTTGCGACCATCCACCTCGATATCGTTGCGCGGCCGATAAACGGCATGCACTCCCAGATGGCGAAGCCCTGCCGCTGCCGCCTCGCAAATCTCCCGGGACAGGGTCGTCATATCCCCCTGAGGCAGGTGGCAACGCAGACAGATCAACTCCCAGCCGATCTGACTAGGATCAAAGACGATGGCACCACCACCCGTGAGCCGCCGCTGCACCTGTATGCCTTCCGAAGCGCAGTAATCCAGATCCAGCTCCTGTCGCGGCGACTGATGGTGTCCCAACAAGGCGCTGTCCTGAAAGCGCAGGAAGCGCAGGGTCGGACCCCAATCCCCCGCTGCCACGGCGTCCAGGAGGGCCCGATCCAAGGCCATGTTATGGTCCGCATCGTGCAGGCCGGTGTCCAGCACCGACCAGCTTACACCGATGTGGTGATCCGACATGTCGCGGCCGCTTCCCGGTCCCTGCATTCAGGCCGACAGAACGATGGGGATGTCCCGCAGCCGGTTCTGACGCTTGGGTGCGGCGGGGATGTGATCCAGGGGAATGCTGTCGCTGTGGTCGCCCATCGCCAGCACTTCCTCGCCGACGATCATGGAGCAGCAAGACGGCGTCACGAAGACCTCGCGATCCAGGCGCTTGGCCAAGGCCAACATCCCATCTGAGGGAAAGGCGATACCGTTGAGGCCCGCCATCACCGCATAGGCATCGGTCATGGAGCGGTGTACACCCGAGGGCCGAGCGCAGCCCAGCAGGACCGGCGTCTCCGTCAGAGCGGCGCGAGCATCCATGAAGAACTGCCCCACTTCTTCCGCGGGCGGAGTCGCGAAGGGCCGGCTCTGACTGGCGTACTGCGACATGATCACGACCAACACCAAAGCGCTGGGCAGGTGGCGCTGTACGATCTCCAAGGCATTCCATTCCCCCAATAACTGTCCATAGTGCAGACCGATGACGATGTGGGGGACGACCTTCATGCGGGTATTGACCAGCGTTTCCAGCGCCGCCTCGAAATCGTCCACCGTACGGCGCAGGTGATAGACCTGATGGATGGTATCCTGGGCACCAATGACGTCCATCATCGCCACATCGACGCCGGCATCCTCCATGCCCAGGGCAAAATCGCGGGTAGCGATACCGGTGTGCATGGCGATCTGCAGACTGGGATAGCGATCCTTGATGCGCCGGACCGTCGGAAAGTAGGGTTCGTAATGCACCACATTCTGATGATCGGAGCCGCCGGAGAGCAGCAATCCACGACCCCCGTCGGCGACGATGCCATCGACGAGCCGCTCCAGCTCCTCCGGCGAGCGCACCGGGATCATCGGTTCGAGAATCTTTGCCTTGCAATGGTCGCACTGCAACTTGCAGTCACCGCCGGTGATGGAGATGGCGGGAAAGGCATTCTTACCGCAAGTGGATAGTTCGGAAGTCTCATGGTGGCGGAAGGAGGGCGTGTAGAAGTTCATCCGGCCCACCTGGCTGCCGGAGAGACCAGACCAGCGCTCCCGCATGGAGGCTACGAGGTTTTCATCCAGACGAAGATCTTCGAGGGCTTCTACCTGCGCTACCGATTCCAACCAAGGATTCATGGACGATTCCTTACCTATCCGGGGAACACGCTATACGACCGCGTGCTCACAGAAAACGTGCGGCCGCAAAGGCGGCCGCAGACACCACACATCGATAATCAGCAGCCGCCGAAACCGTCGGCGTTCATCTTCTCTTCGAAGGCCGCCAGGGCATCGGAGCCGGTTTTGAGTTCCGCAGCGTCGGCATCGAAGTCTGCCGGTTTCAACTTGGCAATCCAGCCACTGCCATAGGGATCCTTGTTGATGAGACCGGGATCCTTGGCCACATCCTCATTGGTCGCCGTGACCGTACCGCTGACGGGGCTCTTCAGGGGGCCGACCCACTTACCGGATTCGACGGTGGCCGCAGATTTGTCTTTCTTGATGTCCTTGCCAACACCCTTGGGAGTGTAGGATACGATCTGGCCCGCCAAAGAGCAGGCGTAGGAAGTCATACCGATGGTGACGGTGCCGTCGTCTTCCTTGCGCAACCAGACATTGTTCTCGACGTTGTACATCAGATCTTCGGGGATTTCACAACCACGAACCGTTCCCATTATGCCCTCCTTAGGGTTTGCTAAACGTTGGTGACACTGTACGAATGGGCAATGCCCGTTTTAAAAGAACAAAAGACGATCCGTCGACAGGATAAGGTCGGCGAGATCTCCGGCCGAAGCCACGTGATCCACTTCCTCGATCAAATCCTCTGCGGGAATATCGTAGCCGGGCAACGCAGGGCGGCACACGTGAATCTCGGCCCCGGCGTTCTTGGCATCGCGGATGAATTCGATGACCCGTTTTCCACCTTCCATGGCCGACAGATTCTCGGCTACCCCCTTCTGCATCAGCCTGACCGCCTCCATGGTGCAAAAAATCTTAACCTCTGCATCCATGGATGACAACAGCGCGCCCAGATAGAACGGGGTGGCACAGCGATGCGCCGTGCTGGGACCGCTGGTCATGACGATGACCACCTGCTTTTCTTCGTCGTCTTCCAGATAGTGACCGCTCATCGCATGCCCCGCTCGCAGTGGATATCGTCCCGTTCGCACCGGGCCTTGTACAATTCAAAGGCAGAATCGCCCGTCACCATATCCTTGAGCGCCACCTCCATGGGGGCCGTGGGTCTGACCCGCGCGATCCAGGCTTCGTAGGGTTCGATGTTCAGGAGATTGGGATCCTCCAGGACATCTTCGTTGGCAAGCTCGATGACGCAGTCGAAGACATTGGGAACCGGGCCCGCCCACTTGCCGCTCTCGATGGTCGCGACGGGCTTGCCGATGGGCCGCCGCGTACCTGGGCGACGCACCCGCACGTGCAGAATCTTGCCCGCTATGGACTGCGATATGTCGGTCATGCCGACCGTCAAAGTGCCGTCGTCTTCGCGACGGGCCCAAATCTGGCTCTCTTTGTCGTAGTACAATTCGGCGCGAAACTCGCAACCGTTACACTCCATGGACGCCTCTCCTTTACCGACCGGCAAAAAAAACGCCCCCGAGGGGGCGCCAGCCGAAAGGCATCACGCGATGCCTTTGGCGGCGAGAAGATCCATGGAGTCGCTGACGTTGTCCGGGATGCCTACCTTGCGCGGCGACAGACCCATGGCCAAACCGAGGAGCTGGGTGAAGTAGATCACCTTCACCTTGGTTTTGATACCGAACTCCACCTCGGCGCGCACCTGATGCATCTCGAGACCCGAGTGGCAGGTGGGGCATTCCGTGGCAATGACCTCGGCGCCTGCGTCCTCGGCCGCCTGCAGGATATTCAGCACGAGCTGCGTCGAAGTATCGGAGTCGGAGAGAGTGTGCGCCCCGCCGCAGCAGGCGGTCTTCAACGGGAAGTCCACCGCTTCCGCGCCTGCGGCGTGGAGCAGATCGTCCATGAAGTGCGGCGCATAGGACGATTCCGATCCCGGACCCTGATCCTTTTCCGGGAAGATCTGCCGTGGCCGCGTGTACATGCAGCCGTAGTAGTTGGCGATCTTTAGTCCGTTGAGGCTCTTCTTAACACGCTGCTTGATGCCTTCCGGTCCCAGCTCCTCCATGAACCACTCCAGGGCATGCAAGGTACGCACATCGCCCTCATAGACCGGGTCGCCGGCCTTGTTGGCCAGCTCCTGCACGGTCTTCATGGTCTCCTCGGACGTGGCACATTCGTACTCCGTCTGCTTCAGGTTCCGGTAGCAGCCATTGCAGGGAGCCATGACAGTGTCGCAACCCTGGAGCTTGCTGGCGATGGCCAGATTGCGGGCAGACATATAGGTCTGCAGCATGGGGTGGACGTTCTTCACCTCCATGGCGCCACAACAGTTGTAGTCTTCGAGATTCTCCATCTCCAGACCCAACTCCTTCACCAGAACGCGCGTCGACTTGTCGTAGGGACCGCCGGATCCTTCCAGAGCGCAACCGGGATAATACGCAACCTTAGCCATGGTGTGCCGCCTCCTTCTGAGCCTTTACATACTCCGCCAATACTGCCCCTGTCCGACCCCAGGACTTGGTCTTGGGCCGGAAGATCGTGTTGAGACCCATCTTGGCAAGCTGACCCAAGGGCATGTGCTTGGTCAGACCCTTGCCAAATTCCACGATCCACTGCTGCACCAGAGGCTGGCCCGTGCGCTTGAAGAAGCCCATCATCACTTCCGTGTCTTCGATACGGCCAAACTCCAGACACTCGTGGGTGAACTCTTCATCGAAGTGCGTCGACGGAGACTTTTCCGTGTAACCGTTCTCTTCCAGCCAGTGCGCCGTTGCCTTCATCACCCCCTCAGGACGCACGTCCTTGGGACAGATGTTGGTGCACTTGTTGCAGGACACACATTGCCAGATGATATCTTTGTCTTTCATCAGCTCGGCCTTGAGACCCAGGCGGATGAGATAGATCCAGTAGCGCGGATTGAAATCCACGTTCTGCGCATACATGGTGCAGGAGTTGGTGCAAGAACCGCACTGCCAGCAGCGATGCACGTTCTCGCCACCGCTGTAGCTCTGAATGATCTTTTCAAAATCCGGCTCGTAGTCCGTCAGGGTACGAGGGGAAATCATGGTGTTCCAGGATCCCGAGACATCCACACCATCCACGATCAGATGATCGTGCTGCAGGATGCGATCGGGATCGATCAGGGTCTTCTCATGAATAGCCATAACTGCTCCTGATTCCTTGCGTCAATGAAGACCATCTCGCTTGAGGCGAGACCCGCCAAACCGTCTCTGGGTTTCTACCCCCAGTAATTTCCTGATCTGCTCCGTAAAATCCGACTGACCACCGAAGTCCGAGCGTAAAAAACCCTCAGCCATGGCCCGCAGATACTGGGAGTACTGATAGGCCAGAATGACATCCATCAAATACGGCAGATCGCGATAGACACCGAGCTCTGCCAGGGATTCCTGCATCCAGACCCGCACACCCTCGAACATCTCCGGACTCTCCCCCAGAGGAAAATCCGTAAGGTAGTCGCCACCGGGGATGAATTCCCGAATGGCGCCGGATACGGTGCCCTGATCCCAGACCCAGCGCGTCATGAGTGGATAGACGTCGGGAGCGGTAAAATGCAGGATTTCCGCCGCTACGTCCCGTAATGCGCGTTGGGCCTTTCCGGTGGCCGGTACCGCTTCTTCGAACCGCTGCATACGTTGCACCAGCGAACCATGCCCTGTCAGAAGGTCGGACATGGCCTCGCCGACCTTGGCAGCACCTACCGCATCAAATGCCGGCCAGATCTTACGTCGCGCCGTGAACATCCGCTCGACTAGCGTCTCCAGTTCCTCTTCGCTGAGAGGCGCGCTTCTGGAGAGGAGCGTATCCCGAAATATGCTGCTCTTCTCCGCCAAACGCTCGATCAGATCCGCGAGTCCCTGCTGCCCCTCGAAAGCCTCCTCCAGCTCGTAGAAGGACTTCTTGAGCAGACCTGCATCCAGGTCGAAGGGCAGCTTGGTCGGCGTGATCCGTTCAGCCGACCGTGCGAGGTCGTCAGACGGCAACTTTCTGCATTCCGTACAGATCCGCCACGGCACGGGAGCCGGCGGACTGACCCTGAGCGATGGAGTCG
>NZ_JAGDWX010000009.1:23283-24472 GCF_023256195.1 Acidithiobacillus sp. | reverse complement strand
GATCAAGGCCATAAGTCTGGCCCAGGGAACCACCACGTCCATCTCCGCGAGAAAGCGCTCCCGCTTGGTCTGCTTACGGCGCCGCGAAAGGTTGGGCTCTTCTGCAAAGGTCATCTGTCCGGTTATCGGTGGTCTCTACTGCTCGGTCAACCCATTATGTCCACAATGCTAGATCAGAACTTCCCTCATGGACCGCCACGTCCTGGGTCCCACACTCCCCGAAACCAACCAGCGCCATTGTTACGCTTCACGCCGACTACTTCCGCCGCCTGCGCCTGACCACTGCCAACTTCCGTCCTGCCGCCGTGTGTTTCCCCAATCCTGCCGCCTTTCGGATCTCGATTTCCCACTCGGGATGCGCGAGGGCATGTGCCCACCGTAAGAGCGTGAGCAGGTAGTCCTGCCGGGTTTTCTCGCTCCGGTCCGGGCGATCCACAGTCTCCCGAGCGATCATCGCGCAGAGATCATGGAGCGTGATTTCCGAGACAAGCTGGCGACCGTGCTCGGCGGCGTAGGGAACCACCATGCTCAGTAACCGTCTCTTGTGAACCTGGATCTCCCGCTTGCTGCCTTTCAGGTACGGCGTCAACAGTGAGACCACCGTGGTAGGGGTGATGGGTAGCGTCAGGCGGCGCCGATCTTGCTGGTACGCCTTGCGCTCTTGCGCATCCCGTGCGATTTGTTCGCCGTTCGGCCGCCGCGTACCGATGTAGGAGGCCAGCACCTGCACGCGCCCGTGCCCCATCTCCCGGCTGATGGTTTCCCTCGCCTGGCGATCCACCGAGCGCGAGGTCGCCCGACCTCCCGCCAGAACCGGGGGTGGGCAATCGGTCAATCGAGCGTAGCGCTCGCACGCGTAGGCCGCCCTCAACTCGTGGTAGCCACGAATCCCATGCTCACGCAGCACCCGGCGCGCACGTGCCGCTTCCCGGCGGACGAAATCGATATACTTCGTGTCCGGGGGGATCAGTGTCTTCGTTCCCGCATCCCGGGCGATCGCCCAGGCCTTCTCGAGTACCTCCCTTCCCGACGCGTCCACAACCACCCACCGCTTGACGGTGCGACCACCTTTGGTGCCCTCCTGAATGTTGATGGCCCGACGTTTGCGCGCCTCCGCGACGAGACGCCGCAAGTCCGCCTTGGCGGCCTCCTGGAACCGCAGGCCAAACCGCCGGGCCATGAGCACCAG
>NZ_JAGDWX010000009.1:20569-23273 GCF_023256195.1 Acidithiobacillus sp. | reverse complement strand
CATACCGCGCTGCTCGAGCGCTTCGGCGCAGGCCTGGACCGTTGTCCACGCAAGGCCATCTGGAGCCTGTGTTCGGACACTGCAGCACTTGCCCACATACGCGACGGGACTGATCCGGAACCATCTCTGCCGCCGCAGCCTCGATAGGACGCCGTGTGCCGTAGAGATGATGTTTTTCCCATAGGCCACGGACAGTTCGCCGCTTGCGACCCGTGCGCCGATGTGCTCCCCAAAAGCTTGCAGGACTGGGTGACTCACGCGCTCCAGACGATCGATACCTCGATCCGCGAGATACGCGACCAGATGCTTCACGTGCCCTTGCCGGGTACGGATGCTCGCGTGCGACGGCGATTGCAACTGTACCGCCCGATACAGCGCTAATTCAATACTGTGAGCAAGTCCATAATTTCGAAAGATTCGTTTGCCCATGATGGTAGCTCCTTTGAAACGACACCCGAAGCGTCACGAAGTGCCGCTTCGGATGGCGTCTCTCCGCTCTAAAAGGGGGGCACACGGTCGGCGAAACAAGGCAACCGTGCCGCCCTTTGGATAGCTCTAGAATGAACGGGAAGCCAGGACCGCGTACTCCGAGGATTTAGCGTGTCTGTGTCCATGGCGTTCTCCGTGGGAATAGCTAAGGAAGCGGCGCGTTCCACTTCCCGGATGAGGCAATAAAAAGATTCTTCTGCAGAAGAATGGTCTCGTTTCTGTTTTTTTATCTTATGGTTACGTCGTTTTAAGGATGGTCCTCTCTTTCTTCTGCGGCCCCCGGCGGTGGCGAAGCACAGCCGATCGGCGTCACAGCTCGGATGGGACCGAGAGGGTTTGCCGCAGATAGCGGGATTAGAATGGCTAGCCCGGTCAAGCCGGGGTCGAATCGTCCCTACGGGGACGGAGGGCAGCGCTACTGCCCGTGCTGGGATTTCGGGAATGTCGTATTCCGATAACTACGGCCGATCGGCCGATACGGTTTGATCCCTCGAGGGGACTCCAATGCGCGGTTGCCGCGACAGCGTGGGCTCAAAAGCCCGATGGATCGGTACATCGATTCGGGTGTTCTCGCACCCGATAGTGGCCGGCACTCCAGCCTATTGCTGATCACACTCAGCTGTGGCCCTCTCGGGCGTTGAGACGGCATAACGGAACCGAAAGCTCAGCTGTGCCTTCTCGTCCAAATTCGGCCGAACGGCCGGTGACCGAATCGGTCCCCCTCGGTCAGCGGGCGCGCCCATCTGAAACGGCTCTTGCGCGATACCCGAATGCCGAGCACGAATAAGGCGATTCCGGGAGCGCCACTGGAACATGGCCCTTTGGCACCAGTAGCAGTATGGCATACCACTTTCATCCGATCAAGCCCCAGCCCCTGCACGTCTGCCCCCGCGGCAGTCGTGCTGCCGCCCCAAAAAATTGTGGGAATCCCCCTTCGGTAAGCTATTCCTTGGCGTCTTCGATCGATGGAGATGCCGTCCCGGAAGGACTTCGTGAAAAGGAGAGTACCGATGCAGAACGAACAAATCGCCCAAACGGCTCGTGTCTTCGAAAACTCCGTGCGACTGAAATATATGGGCTACCTCATCGATAAGGGCGAGTCCACCGTAAACGCCTACCTCACCGCAATCTTCGGTGAGGTCGCAGATTTTGACCCTAATTGGATCGCGCACGCGGTCCGGGAGTTTCGGGAGAGTACCGGGCTGCAACCCGGAGAGGGCCCTGAAACCTTCCCCCAGCTGTGGTTCCTCAAAGCCTACGTCCACGAAAGACTGAACGACCTGGACTTCAGCACTTTTGACCTCGAAGAGTGGCTGTCCGAAGGCGGCCGCATCACGGACGAGATCGTGGCGGAACTCCAGGCAAGCGACGCTGAGTATCGAACGGTACTGG
Source organism: Acidithiobacillus sp. (assembly GCF_023256195.1). Taxonomy (GTDB): domain Bacteria; phylum Pseudomonadota; class Gammaproteobacteria; order Acidithiobacillales; family Acidithiobacillaceae; genus Acidithiobacillus_A. The sequence goes on along the minus strand of NZ_JAGDWX010000009.1, from coordinate 21,392 downwards.
ACGAAGCGCTGGCGCATCCCGAGCGCTGGTCCCTCGCGCCAACGCAAAGGAGGAGTACCGAGTAAAGACCACGCGTGGGGACCATCGGAGACGCAGCCCCATCAGCACTTTTCCTCCCTTGACCGGGTTGGTAGAGGATGAATCTCCAGCACCCGGTCACCGTGCTCCATCACCAACAGGACATCCGAGGCCCGAAAGTACTGACGGCGGCCGAGACGCACCCGACGTGCCCGTAACCACGCCGCCCACGTGGCCTCACTCCGGCAGAGTGCCTCGCGCAGCGCCTGCGGCCTGCGCCGCAGGCATTCCGCCGTCTCCTCGACGGTGAGTAATTCCGACTTCATCGCTACCACCTCCGCAAACGTCTGTTCACGGAAACCAGAGTAACGGAAAGATCGGGGCATTTTTACACACAAAAGGACACCCTTTTCCCGCTTTATGCGGGGTCACCCCGCACCGGGCGAATCCGCTGCGAACGCTCAACGATCTCGGCGTCTGGGCAGGGGAATGACCGTCGCCGAGCGAGTGCCCGACGACGAAGCCTCGGGCCGGGTGTGATCGGAGGCTTGGTCCGATCTGAAGGTAGGGGCGTTCTCTTGCACTTGATCGAGATCCCGAACGAGATCCTCGCAACGCAAGTGCGCGTAGCGGGCCAGCATCTGAGCCGTCTTGTGACCCGTGATACGCCGTACCTTGGCGTCCGAGAGCCCATACTCCACCAGCCGGCTGGTCGCTTCGTGGCGCAGGTCGTGAAAGCGCAACCCGTGAATGCCGGCACGAGTCAGGGCCGTTCTCCAGGTGCGGTTGAGCCGATAGGGCCGCC
>NZ_JAGDWX010000009.1:0-20559 GCF_023256195.1 Acidithiobacillus sp. | reverse complement strand
ACCCGGGCCGCCGGCTCCAAAGCGAGCTCCGTGACCCAACCCAGGATGGGATTGCTGTGCGCCCGTACCGCAGACAGTAGCCTTTCCCGCTCGTCCCCTTCCAGGCGTCGATCGTGTTGTACGCCCTTCGGTTTGCGCACCGGCAACACGGGATTGGCCGGAAGCCCCACGGACCACTCTCGGATCGCCACGCTAAACAGATTGGAGAGGACGGCAAGCTCCAAGCGCACGGTGTCGGGAGCCGCGCCCGCCGCGAGGCGGTGGTCGCGGTAGCGGCCCACGATGTCGGGCGTGAGGGCGGCCAGCGCATAGGCCCCAAGGTCCTCGCGCAGGTGTTTCGCACAGGAAACTTCCCGGCGTTGCGTGCTCGGCTTTTTGCTCGGGGTGACTTCTCGGAGGTAGCGTTCCAGGGCGGCGGACAGCGTCAATTTGCGCGAGCCGGAACGGCGCAGGTAGACACCGCGCACCATCTCGTCTTCCGTCTGGCGGGCCCAGTCTTCGGCGTCGCGCTTGGTGCGAAAGGTCTTGGCCACCGTCGGCCAGCCTTATTTGCGAACCACCGCCTTCCACGACTCCGCGGGCGTTTTGACGATCGTGGCCATAGCGAATCCTCCACTCCGATTCGGTACTGTACCGAATCTGTACCTCGAGAGCGGAGGATTGTCAATAGATGAAAGATAATTTGTTGATTTATATGGTGCCCAGGGGCGGAATCGAACCACCGACACGAGGATTTTCAGTCCTCTGCTCTACCGACTGAGCTACCTGGGCCAAGGCTCGCAATTTAATCGGGCAGCGCCGCGGAAGTCAAGGCCAGGGCCGTCTGGTAGAGCAGACGGTGGGGTAGACCGCTCTGGGCCTCGGCTATGCGTACCGCTTGGGTGAGGGGCAGCTCGGCCAGCAAAGGGCGCAGGAGAATCCGGGTCTGCTCCTCCTCCGGCGCACTGCTCGGTGCGCCGGCCACCACCAGCGTCATCTCTCCACGCTGCTTCTCGGGCGTATCGCGCAGGACCTGCAACAAGGTCCCAAGGTCATCGCGCAGACACTCCTCGTGCAGCTTGCTGAGCTCCCGACAAAGAGCAGCAGGGCGATCGGAACCAAATATCTGGCCGAGGTCCTCCAGCGCAGCCATGATGCGGTGGGGCGCCTCGTAGAAGACCAGGGTACGTTCCTCGCTTTTCAATCGCTCCAGGGTCCTGCGCCGCGCCCCCGACTTGGCTGGCAGAAAGCCCTCGAAACAGAAACGATCGCTCGGCAGTCCCGCCAGAGCCAGAGCCGCCGTAACGGCGGAGGGACCGGGGATAACCGTCACCCGCACCGACTCTCGCCGAAGTGCGGCCAGCAGCGGAAAGCCGGGATCCGATATGAGAGGCATGCCGGCATCGGAGATCAGCGCCAGCAACGCACCCTCTCGCAACTCCGTCAGTATCTTCGGCAAAAGCTCCCGCTCGTTGTGCTCGTGCAGGGCAAGGGTGGGCGGGTGCAGCCCCAGGTGCTGCAGCAGGCGCTGAGCGTGGCGCCGATCTTCCACCAGGACGCGGTCCACTCGCGCCAGCGTCGCGGCGGCACGTGGCGAAAGGTCCTCCAGATTGCCAATGGGTGTCGCCACGACAAAGAGCTCACCAGCCCCCCCGGTAGAGACGGCGTCAGCGGACATGGTCAGCAAATTCCATTGAATGCTTACTCCTTTCTCCATAAACTCTGGCCATGAACCAACGCTCCTTTCTGGAAACGGGACGGCGCTCCGCCTTGGTCCTGCTGGCGGCTCTGGGACTTGGCGCCTGCGCCAGTATGCCACAGTCCGGCGGCGAGCCGCCGCGGGTGCCTGCCCGCGCCACGCCCGCGCCCGAGCCAAGCTCTGGTCCCACGGCTCTGGCGGCCCAGGCGGAGCGACTGCAGCAACAGGGCCACGATTTGGCTGCCGCCAAGGCCTACATCCAAGCGGCGGCGGAGACCCGCAGTGATGCCCAAGTGGCCTACCTGCTGCAGGCATCCCGCGCCTCTTTGGCCGGCAACAAGCCCCAGGTGGCGGTGCTGCTGGCCGACGAGGTTCTGCGCCTTGCCCACGATCCCAAGCTTCGAGGCGAGGCGCTCTGGGTGCGCGCCCGCGGACTCATGGATCAAGGGCAGACACCCCAGGCCAAGGGCAATCTGGAAGAGCTGCTCACTATCGACAGCACCCCGCCCGAGGTGCGCGCCGCCGCACTTGGCGAGCTGGCCACCATCTTTCGTAACGAAAAACACGACCTCACGGCCCTCAATTTTCTGATACAGCGGGACAGCCTTCTCGCCGGCCCAGACAAGACCGAAAACCATCGCCGCATTCGCGCTCTGCTGGATGCCCAATCCAGTGCCAAACTGAAGAACTGGCAGGGGCGCAGTGGTAACCCCATCGTGCAGGAGTGGCTCGCCTTTGCCCTCATCGCCCGGGAAAATCCGGAGCCTGCGGCGCGCGAAGCGGCCTTTTCTCAATGGCTACAGCAACACCCCGGGCATCCGGTCATCCACTGGTCTGCCGACGAGAGCCTGCCCACGGCCACGGCCGATACCCGCGGCGATATCTGTGCCCTGTTGCCTCAGTCCGCATCCTACGCGGCCCTGTCGCAGGCCCTCGCCGCGGGGCTTGAGACGGCCGCGCAGCTGCGCGCCGGACCGCCGGTGCATGTCATCGACACCACGGGTAACCCGAGTTTCACATCGGTTCTGTTCCAGCGCGGCGTGCAGGCCGGCTGTGTGGCCTTTGTCGGACCCTGGCTGGAGCAGGACATCCGCGCCGTGGCCAGCGTGCGTAAGCCCTCGGACCCGCCAGTGCTGAGTCTGGGCGAGGTGGCGGGACTGAAGCAGGACGGCCTGTACCAGTTACCCATGGGACGCGGCGATGCCGCGCGACAGATTGCTGCGGGCGCCTATCGCGCTGGCTACCGCGCGGCAGCGGTCATCTATCCGCAGGATTCCAGCGGGGCCAGCATCCAGGCAGATTTCCTGGCGCGCTGGAAAAAGGAAAAGGGCACGGTCCTTGGGGTGGCGAGCTTCATCCCGGGGAGTGGGCGCGTCGATGGTGCGGTGCAGCAGGCCCTGTCTGGGGTCATCGGCAGGCACAGCATGGTTTTCCTCGTGGCTGGCAAGCGCGACCTGGCCACATCCATAGCTGCCATCCGTGCCACGAACGCCAGCATTCCCGTCTTTGTCGTCGACTCCGACGCAGACGATGCTCTGCCCGTCCTGCCCAACGCCAGCGGCCCCGTGTATGCTGTAGAGACGCCCTGGGCAATGCACGGCGAACCGCTGGACAGCCGGGCCCGCAGCCTGCTGCACCAGGAGCTTCCTCAGGCGAGCTCCGCCCAATGGCAACTGGCCGGTGTCGGACTGGATGCCTACGCGCTGATCCAGGCCATCGTGACAAAGCAGACCGCCGAGCCGATCGATGGCGTCACCGGTCGACTGCACTTTGCCGCGCACGGAAACATCGACCGCGATATGCCCTGGGTGCAGATCGGCCCCGGTGGCGTTCAGCGTCTCTCGCAACTTCCACCGGCGGGCCCCTGATATGCCATCGCCCCGACAGCGGCGCGGCTTCGAAGCGGAAGATCGCGCCCAGGCCCTCATCGAAGCCCAGGGCTTACGGGTGGAGGCGCGCAACTTTCGCTGCCGCAGCGGCGAGATCGACATCGTCGCCCACGATGGCGATACCCTGGTCTTCGTGGAGGTTCGTAGCCGTAGCCACGATCGCCAGGGAGGGGCCGCCGCTTCTGTCGATCTGCGCAAGCAGCGGCGCCTGATCCGGGCCGCCGAATACTATCTGTTGCGTCATCCAGACCACCGCCATCGCCCCTGCCGTTTTGACGTCATCGCCCTGGATGCGGATCAGGACGCAAACTGGATCCGCAACGCCTTTCAGGTATACAGCCCATGACCAACTCCCTCTGGCAGGAGCATCTGCAGGAACACACCACCAGCCTCGCCCAACTTGGCGTCCTGGATGCTTCGGTGAACTTGGCATTGCATCGTCTCCTGGCCACGCTGCGGCACGGGGGAAAGGTGCTCGCCTGCGGCAATGGCGGCTCCTCGGGCGATGCCCAGCACCTCGCCTCGGAGCTGGTCAACCGTTTTGAGAGGGACAGACAGGCCCTGCCGGCCGTGGCCCTCAGTACGGACAGCAGCGTGCTCACTGCCATCGCCAACGACGACCACTACGACCGGGTGTTTGCGCGCCAGGTGGAGGCTCTGGGCGTCCCCGGTGACTGCCTGGTTGTCTTTACCACCTCCGGCAATTCCGCCAACGTCCTCGCCGCCGTCCACACGGCCCAAGGCCGGGGGCTATGGATCCTGGCCTTCACCGGCCGCGATGGCGGACGGGTCGGACGGGAACTGCGCGCCGGCGACCTGGAGCTGCGGGTCCCGCAGCAGCGCACCGCCCGTATCCAGGAAGTCCACCTGCTGCTCATTCACGCCCTCTGTGCCGGTATCGACGCTGCCCTGAGCGAGGCGGAGCCTGCACTGCCCGGGGCGATGGCCAAGGTTCAGCCGGACTGGCAGCGTCTGCAAGCGCTCTGTCGCCATCGCCGACCCCTGGTCTTCACCAATGGAGTCTTCGACCTGCTCCACCGCGGGCATGTGCAGGTGTTGACGGAGGCCCGGGCCGAGGGCGGCTGCCTGGTAGTGGGCGTCAACGACGATGCCTCGGTGCGGCGTCTGGGCAAGGGCGCGGACCGACCCATCAACCCGCTGGAAGATCGCATGGCGGTGCTGGCGGGTCTGGCGGCGGTGGATTTCGTCACGAGCTTCGCGGAGGATACCCCGGCCCGGCTCATCCAAGCCCTGGAGCCCGACGTTATCGTCAAGGGCGGCGACTGGCCTCCCGAGGCCATCGTCGGCGCGGACTTCGTCCTGGGGCGGGGCGGTCGCGTCCTCAGTATTCCCTTTCGCCATGAGCGCAGCACCACTGCCCTACTGCGCCGTATCCGGGAGACTGCACCATGAGCGATATCGACCAAGCCATCGCCGCCCTGCGCGCGGCTCTGGGTCCCGACCGTGCCTGCGACGATCGGGAGACACGCGAGCTCTACGATACCGACGACACCCCCGGTCATTGCATCCCCGTGGCCGTACTGTTTCCACACAGCCACAGCGAGGTGCAGGCCATTGTCGCCCTCGCCCGCCGCCACCACCTGCCGCTGGTAGCGCGTGGGGCCGGTTCCGGCAATGTCGGTGGGGCACAGCCGGTACCTGGCAGCGCGGTGGTAAGCTTTGAGTGCATGCAGCGGATTCTCGAGTATGTCCCGGCGGAGCGTCGTATCACCGTCGAGGCAGGCTGCATCACCGGAGTCATCCAGGACCGGGTGGCGGGCGACGGGCTGTTCTATCCACCGGACCCCGGCAGCAGTCCCTACTGCCGTATCGGCGGTAATCTGGCCATGAATGCTGCGGGTCCTCACGCCGTCAAATATGGCGTGACACGAGACTATGTGCTCGGCTTGCGCGCTGTCACCGGCACCGGTGAGACCCTCTGTACCGGAGTTCGCACCAGCAAGGGCGTGGTCGGCTACGATCTGACCCGCCTGCTCGTGGGCAGTGAGGGGACTCTCGCGCTCATCACCGAAGTCAGTCTGCGCCTACTGCCCATGCCCGAAGGTCGCGCCACCCTGCGCGCTGCCTTTGCCAGTACCGTCACGGCCTGCGCGGCAGTGGCCCGCATCATGGCCCAGTCCGTGACGCCGAGTGCACTGGAGTTCATGGATCGGCACGCTCTGGATGCCGTACGAAAAATGGGCGCGGCCACCGATCTTCCCGCCGCCACCCAGGCCCTGCTCCTGATCGAGGTGGACGGCGACCGCGCGACCTTGGTGCGGCAGGTAGAGGCGATGCGAGCGGCACTGGCCGGAACCGGCCTGCTGCGCTGCGACGACGCCGAAGACCCCGCTGCCATCGCTCGGCTCTGGCAGGCGCGCAAGGCTCTGTCACCGGCCACCAAGGCTATGGCGCCCCTCAAGATCAATGAGGACGTGGTGGTGCCCGTGACCCAGTTGGCCGCCCTGCTGGAGGCCATCGAGGATATCGCCCAGCACCAGAATCTGCAGATCGTCAGCTTCGGTCACGCTGGCAACGGCAACCTGCACGTGAACTTTCTGGTGGATCCCAGCGATGCCGAACTCATGGCTCGGGCTCGCGAGGGTCTGCGCCGCCTGTTCCGCAAAGTCCTGGCCTTGGGTGGGACTCTGTCCGGAGAGCACGGCATCGGCAGTGTCAAACGCGATTTCGTTGCTCTGGAGCTCTCCCCTGAGAGTCTTACCCTGCAGAAGGGCATCCGTAGACTCTTCGATCCCGACGGGATTCTCAATCCCGGCAAGCTGTTTCCAGCAGACTGAATCGTGCAGCCCATCCTTCACGCCATCCAGCCGGTCCGCCACATTGCCCTCAAGCAGTGGGCCGAAGATTTCGACATGGAGACCGTCTTCGACAGTCCGGCCCACCGCCTGCTGCGAGACGGTGATACCCGCGTCGTCCTGTTTCGGGCCGGGGTGATCTGTTTCTTTGAGGCCGGTCCGGCGCTTCAGGCGCGCGTCATCGCCAAGATTCAGAGCTCCTTCACGCCCGTCCCCGAACCACACGTCGAGGAACTGCCCGTCCGCCTGGGCGATAGGGATGGCGTCGGTCGTGATGGTGTCGTCCTCAAGGCCTGGGACGATGAACGTCTGCTCCTGGTAGCTCTGCGCCTCGCCCAGAGCCTCGCTCTGGAACTGCACGAGGAAGCGGTGGAAGCACTTCTGGAAACGACCCTCAACCTCATGTCGGAGGTGACGCGCAGCGGTCGTCTGCCGGGACGTCGAGGGAGTCATCTGCGCTTTCTGGCATCCACCTCCGCCACCCGCACTGAGATCCTGTCCCGGCTGGCGGTGCTGGACAACCCGGACATCGTCTGGGAAACCCCGGGACTGGAACTCCTGTCCCGCGAGCTGTCCGCGGACCTCGAACTGACCAGCCGTTTTCGTGCCCTGGATGAGAAGCTGGACGCCATCCGCGAGGGTCTGGAAGTGATCGTGGTGGCCAGTCGCCACCACCGCGAGACCATCCTCGAGTGGATCATCATCATCCTCATCGCGCTCGAGGCACTGATCATGCTCATGGGCAAAGGAGTATGAGCCGATTTGCGAAACGGGAGCCCAATCCTGCTCCCGCCACGATGGCTGCCGACGAGGATGGCCTAGAACGGGGCTATTCTGCCTTCCGCAACACGCGGCTGGCGCGCAGCAACGATCCTGCCCAGTTGCTGCTCATCGGCCCGTCCTGGGTCGGCGATATGGTCATGGCCCAGGTGCTCTTGCAGGTATTGCGGCGACGCTGGCCGCGCCTGCAGATCGATCTGCTGGCCCCCGCCCCGGCGGCCACGCTGGGCGAGCGCATGCCCGAGGTACGCCAGGTCTATGTCACCACCATACAACACGGCCGTCTGGCCCTGCGGGAGCGCCGCGCCTGGGCGCAACGCCTGCGTTCGGTGGACTACGACTGGTGCATCTGCCTTCCCAACAGTCTGAAAGCGGCCCTCATTCCCTACTGGGCACGGATACCGGTACGCACCGGCTTTCGCGGCGAGGGTCGCCTGCTGCTCCTCAACGACCGCCGAACTCTGGATCGCCGCAAGCTCGTCCGCACCGTGGATCGCTACGTCGCCTTGGGCATTCCGCGGCGTCTACCGCAACCCAGTCGCCTCCCAACGCCACGATTGCGTGTGGATGTCGCGGCGCGCGAACGCGCGCTGGAACGCCTGGGACTCGTCGCGCCCGCCGGACCTGTCCTCGTCTTGGCCCCGGGGGCCGAGTACGGCCCTGCCAAGCGCTGGCCTCTGCGCCATTGGATCGCCCTGGCTCAGGAAGCCCTGCACAGGGGCTACGCCGTCTGGACCCTGGGAGGTCCCAAGGACGCGAGCTTGACGGCCGAGATCTCTGCCGCCGTGCCCGCCGTCGTCGACCTCGGTGGAAAGACCAGCTTGGTAGAGGCGACGGATCTTCTATCCTTGGCCACCACCACGGTCAGCAACGACTCCGGCCTCATGCATATCGCCGGTGCTGTCGGTAGTCACGTCATTGCCCTGTACGGCTCGAGTCCTCTGGCTATGACGCCGCCTCTGGGTCCGGAGGCGGTCGCTCTGCGCCTTGACCTTCCTTGCAGTCCCTGCGGCAAACGAAGATGTCCACTCAAACACCACCGCTGCATGGAAGATCTAGGGGTCGAAAGGGTCCTGCCCTATCTGGGAGCCACGGAGCGCCACGTCCTGCCATAAAAAAGCCCCGACAAGCGGGGCGAGGCAGAGGAGGAGCAATGCCGAAGCATTGCAGGGGTAAAGGGGTATCCCACGGAGCCATCGGACCGAGGTGATTGGCTCAGAGCCCGCAGAGGCTCTGAACCCAGCAACCCGGAGGGGGGCCCGAAGGCCCCCGAGCGCCGTCCTTACTGCTGGACGGTTTTCTCCACCTGGATGGTGGAGTTGATTTCCACCCGCTGGTTCTGGAAACGTCCCTCTGGGGTTGCGTTGCTGGCGATGGGGTCTTCGTAGGAGTGACCCTTCAACACCATGCGATCCCGCGGCACGCCATGCTGCTCCAGATATCGCGCCACACTCTCGGCCCGCTGCTGGGAAAGCTTCATGTTGTAGGCGTAGGTGCCTACCTTACTGGCGTAGCCGTTCACGTTGAGGACCGCATCGGGGTGCTTCTGAGCAAACTCCGCAACCTCGTCCAGGACCTTGATGTCACGATCCAGCAACTTGGACGAGTTGAACTTGAAGTTGATGCCCGTGATGGTGATAGGCTTGCTCTCCAGCACGGTCTTCTGTACCGGAGCGATAGGGGCCGGAGCCGGCGGCGGTGGCGGAGGAGTGACGGGCGCGGGGGCCGGGGCCACGGGCGGCTTACCGGCAGGGCAGCCCTGGAAAGGTGCCTGGGCGCAGCCTGCGGCAGCGACCAGAGCGGCGGTGAGAACAACGGTCTTGAGCTTGGACATCTTCCCTTTCTCCTTTGAGGTCGCGGGGGGCAGGCCCCCCGTAGCCGTTTATGCCAGAGTCTTAGAACGCGTAGGTGAGCATCACGCGGTTATAGACAAAGGAGTGGCCCTTGTTGAAGCCAGCACCGTTGCCCTGAAAACCGTTGTACCCGAGCAGTCCGTTGGCGACCTCGACGCGGTCCCGGATGGACAGTCCCTTCAGCGGACCCTGGAAGAAGTAGGTCGCGTCCAGGTAGGCGTCGTTGCTCTTGCCCTGGTAGTAGGTGTGATACTCCGCAAAGGCGAGCATCAACAGGATCTGCTTGTTCAGCAGGTTCTGCGTCCACTTGACCTTCCAGCCGGTGCCCGGTCCCAATTCCACCAGACCACGGATCATGGAGGTGGTGAAAAGCGGGTCCGTGGCATAGCCGACGGTGTAGGGAGAGACGATGGCTCCGCCGCCGACGGCATAGTTGTGGGCGTAGATCTCGTTGTAGGACAGCGCCAACTGGCCGTTGCCAATGAAGCTGTTCATGGCGTCGTAATTCACACCGATCTGCGCACCCCAGGCGACGTTGTTGACGGAGGTCGCCGCGATGGGAGAGTTGTTGATCTTGGTCCCGGTCAGGAGCGTATTGTTACCGTACTCCCGGTTGTACTGGGCAGCGACGAAGGGATCGATGCCGGCACCGGTCTTCAGCGTGTAGCTACCGTCGGCGTAGATCTGCTTGGCAAACTGATAGTAATCGTAGTACCAGGCCTGACCCTTGAAGCCCATGGCAGAGCCGGAGGCACCGAAGGCGAGGATGCCATTGCTGGCATAGCGGGCGGACGCAGCGGGAGAGAGAGCGGTGCTACCGCCGTACATCGTATCTCCGAAGGTCGTGGGCTGATAGTAGAGATTGTCCCGGTAGTAGTCGTTGGAGGTACGGCTCTTCCAACGGAAGATGCGCATGCCATAGAAATGCAGGTCGCAGTAGGGCGAGACCTCAGCGTATACACCCTGATAGGTGGCGGGCAGGATACGCGAGTCGGAGGTGTTGACCCACGGCGTGTTGAGGGTCTGATCGCCGGCCCGAATCAGCAGGATGTTAGGCTTCTCATACTGGATGTAGGCCTGGCCCAGGGCATTGATGGAAGAGCGCGTGCCCATGAGGGTCGCGTCCAGCTTGGCGGGATTGCTGCTGTTGGCTCCCAAGGAATTGGCGGTGTAAAAGCTCGCGCCAACGCCGAAGCCGCCCAGGAAAGGCGCGGTCTTCGCATTGAAAATGCCGCCGATACTGAAAGCGTTCTGATTGTAGGTATTGGGTCCGGTGGCGCCGTAATCCCGGCTGAAGTAGTACGAGCGCAACTGCCCATCCACCTTGCTTTGCATGAGGAAATCCTTCAGAGTTTCCCCCTGTACTGCAGTACTCAGGCCACACAGGGCGGCAAAGACGCCCAGGGCGATCCGCGATTTGGACATCATGGCATTCTCCTCTCTGGTGTATTCAAAACGCCACTAATATAGCGTGGCATTGTGACAACATGATGACAGTTTTGTGAATCTTTCGTGACGAAATATATATGAATATATAACGTGGAGCATGTCGTGCACGCGCCCAAGCCCCCGCTGAGTTCCGCCTATGCCCATTGAAATCCGGCACCTACGCACTATCGAGGCCATTGTGCAGAGCGGTAGCATTGCCGCCGCTGCGCAACGTCTGCATCTGACCCAATCGGCGCTGTCGCACCAATTACGCGGTCTGGAGTCGGAATTTGGCGTCAGCCTCTTCGAACGCGAGCCGGGTACCGCTCCGCGCCTCAGCGCTGCCGGTGAGCGGCTTTATGCCTTGGCCCGCGATTGCCTCCCGGCTCTGCGTCGCACCCAGGAAGAGCTGCGCCGTCTGGCGGGTGGCCATGGCGGTCGTTTGCGTATCGCGGTGGAATGCCACACCTGCTTTGACTGGCTGACCCCCGCCATGGACCGCTTTCGGGCGCAGTGGCCAGATGTGGAGATGGACATCGTCTCGGGCTTCCACGAGGATCCTTTGGCGCTGCTGCAACAGCATCAGGCCGATCTGGCGGTGCTGAGCGCTCCCGAATCGCTGCCGCCGCAGCTGGCGCTGCACACACTCTTTCGCTATGAGGTCATGGGTCTCGTCAGTCCACGCCACCCTCTGGCACAGAAAAGCTACCTGGAGGCCGAGGACTTTCGCGAGGAGACCCTCATCAGCTATCCGGTGGAGGACCGTCGCCTCGACCTCCTGCGGGAATTTCTGACGCCGGCTGGGGTGCAACCCTGGCGGCGCCGCCACGCCGAGCTGACGGTCATCATCCTGCAGCTGGTGGCCTCGGGTCAGGGGCTCGCGGCTCTGCCTGCCTGGGCCGTGGGCAATTACGGCGATCGTGGCTACGTGCGCACTCTGCCCCTGGGCCCGCACGGACTCTGGCAGGATCTTCGGGCTGCCACGCGCCGCGATGGCACCGGTCAGGATTTTCTGCGCGCCTTCCTGGAGGACGTTCGCGCCAGCGTTCCGCGGGATCTGCCCGGGGTCCAGGCGCAGTGGGAGGGTGCGACGCCCAAAAATACGGACTAGAATGTCCGCATATAGCCCCTCCCCGGAGAGCTCCCATGTCCGTCCCCGAATCTCTGATTTTTGATACCGAGCTCATCACGCGCTACGACCGCCCCGGTCCGCGCTACACCTCCTATCCCACCGCTCCGCACTTCCAGCGCGAGTTCAGTGCCGCCGACTACGCGGCACAACTGGAGCGAAGCAACGATCAGAGCCGGCCTCTGTCCCTCTATGTCCACATCCCCTTCTGTGAGCACCTGTGCTTCTACTGCGCCTGCACCAAGGTCGTCACCCGCCACCGCGAGTGGGGAGAGCCCTATGTCCAGCGTCTGGAACAAGAAATGCGCCTTCTGCGTCGCCACGTGGACGGTGAACGACCGGTGGTGCAATTGCATTTCGGCGGTGGTACCCCGACTTTTCTGCGTGCAGCGGACATGGATCGCCTGCTCGACGCCATCCATCGCCATTTTCGCCTCCTGCCGGGGGATCGTGGCGAGTATGGCGTCGAGGTGGATCCGCGCGCCCTGGAGCCCGGCATGTTGGCCCGTCTGCGCGAATTCGGCTGCAATCGCCTGAGCATGGGGGTGCAGGACCTGGATCCCTCGGTACAGAAGGCCGTACACCGGGAGCAGAGTCTCGATCTCGTCGCCGCGGTCCTGGCCGAGGCCCGTGCCCTGGGTTACCGCTCCATCAGCCTGGACCTTATCTACGGCCTGCCGCGGCAGAATCGCGCATCCTTCGCCGATACCCTGGAAGCCATCATCGCCCTGAGCCCCGACCGCCTTTCCCTGTTCAACTACGCCCACCTGCCGGAGCGCTTTGCGCCGCAGCGCCGGATCGTAGAGGCAGAACTGCCCAGCCCGGCACTCAAATTGGATATCCTCCGGGATAGCATCGCTCGCCTACAGGCAGCCGGTTATGTCTACATCGGTATGGACCACTTTGCCCTGCCCGAAGACGAATTGACCCTGGCGCAGCAGGCGGGCACGCTCCACCGCAATTTTCAAGGCTACTCGACCCACGCCGAAGCGGATCTCTTGGCCCTCGGCATGAGTGCCATCAGTGCCACGGCAAAGGTCTACAGCCAGAATCACAAAGATCTGGAGACCTGGAACGCCGCCATCGACGCGCAGCGCCTACCGGTGGAACGCGGATGGGTACTGAGCGATGAGGACCGTCTGCGCCGTCATGTCATTACCCGCCTGATCTGCGATTTTCGTCTGTCTCGGGACGAATTGGAGGAGCGCTTTGCGATCGACTTTCCTCGCCACTTTGCCGCAGAGTGGCCGCAACTCATGGAGTTGGAAGAAGATGGCTTGGTGACCTGGGATGGTTCAAACCTGATCGTCACCGCGCGCGGCCGCCTGCTGGTGCGCCACGTTTGTATGGTGTTTGACGCCTACCTGGGCCAGAAAAGCGTGCGCTACTCCCGGGTCATCTGAGGGGAGTCTTTTTCCAGCAGCAGCACCTTGAAGCTCTCTCCCATCTCCTGGGGCAGAGTGAGACGCTTGATCTCGTTATGCAGGGCCAGCAGGCCGCGCTCGTCCCGTCCTGCCGCCAGCTGCGGATAGACCTCCGCCAGTCCACCATCCACCAGAAAACGGGCCAAGGGTCCATACCAACGCTCCCGCAGACCGAGATGCGATGCTGCCCGACGCAGCGCACCGAAATCCACGTCGGCGGTGAGATCGCAGAGTCCCGGCCAGAGGAAAGGATCGTCCAGCACTCGGTGGCGATAATAGGCGCGCAGACTCCCCTGGCGACGCTGCGGATGGTAGTACTCGCCGCTCTCCTGTCCGTAATCGATGATCACTATCGCGCCCTCGGTGAGGCTCGCGGCCGCCGCCTCCAGCCAGGACTCGGCCAAGGGACGGATTTCCGTCACATAGGGGGCCGGCCATTTGTGCACGTAAGGGTGCAGAACGGCAGCAAGCTCCGTCGCCAGTGGCGCCAGGGTCCAGCAGAAATCGCCATCTTGCACCCCGACCCGACGCTCCCAGAGCTGCGCGCCGTCCCACTCCACCACGACGAAGGGGAGGGCGTCCAGCACCTCGTGGGCGAGCAGCACACCGCGCCAGGCCCTTGGCAGACGCTGTAGGATACGCGCCTGGGGCGCCGCCTTCGCCTGCTGCGCCGCGAGATCTGCGCTGCGCTCGAGAAAGGCATAGGGCAGGGACGGCAGGAGTGCCCGCAACTGCTGCGCCAGGGCGCCGCTACCCCCACCAAATTCCAGTAGGCCGTCCATCAGGGAAGAATAGGCCTGCAGCCAGCGGGCGAGGACCGTCGCCAGCACCGAGCCCATCTCCGGCGCGGTAATGAAATCGCCGCCGGCACCGAAGCGCTTCTGCCCTGCCATGTAATAGCCGAGACCTGGCGTATACAGAGCCGCCTCCAGGTAATCCGCAAAGGAAATAGTGCCGCCGGCGCCAGCGATGCGGGCGATGATCTGCTCGCGCAGGGTCGCCGAGTGCGCCGCGGCCAGCGCATCGGGGGGCGGCAGGCCAAGCTTGCGCCGATCCGGACGATGGGTTAAAAACTTTGGACCAGGGTCGCGCATGGGTTCCTTTTTGTCCGAAGACGCCAAATGTATTCTCGTCACCGGCGCCGCGCGCCGTGTGGGCGCCGAGATCGCGCATCACCTGGCGGCGGCGGGTTGCGACATCGCCCTGCATTATAGGCATTCCCAGGAGGACGCCGAAACCCTCGCCGAAGCACTGCGGGCCTTGGGACGGCGAGTCGAACTGCTGCAGGGCGATCTGTTGGAAGCCGGTTGTCCGCACCGCCTTGTGCAGGAAAGCATCGCCGCTTTCGGGCGTCTGGATGGCATCGTCCACAACGCCTCCATCTATCGTCCTGGCGCCTTTGCCGAGGTGGAACTGCGGCACTGGCAGGAAATGGAAGGCATCCACCTGCACGCTCCCTTTTTCCTCGCCCAGGCGGCGGCGGCGGAGCTGCGCCGACGGCACGGTGCCATTGTCCACATCACCGACATCTACGCGGAACGTCCCCTGCTCGGCTATCTTCCCTATTCCGTCAGCAAGGCGGCCTTGGTCAGCCTCACCCGCGCCCTCGCCAAGGAGCTTGGTCCCGAGGTCCGCGTCAACAGCGTGGCACCCGGCGTGGTGCTCTGGGCCGAGACGGAACAGCCGGCGGAGGGCTCACGCAATGCCATCCTCGATCGTACCGCCCTCAAGCGCGCCGGCAACCCTGCCGACATCGCCCGTACCGTGCGTTTTCTGCTCCTCGAGGCCGATTATCTGAGCGGTCAGAATATCGTGGTGGACGGCGGCCGCATGATATACTGAGGGCATGAGTGCTGAGTCCAGCAAACCCGTACAGCCGATCCGCTTTTACAGCGAAGCCGAATTGGACGCCATCGAGGCCGAGGATCCCGTGCTGGCGGCCAAGATCGAGCATGCCCAGAACATGGCCAAGCGTCAGATCGGGCGCAAGAAAGTCTTCACCGCAGCGGATCCGCTGCCAGACCCCCAGGCCGTGGCGGAAGCCATGTCCGTGGTGCGCCGCATCCTGCAGCGGGACGGCGGCGACATCGAGCTCGTGGACATTGTCGAGCGGGATGTGCGGGTGCGCATGAAAGGTGCCTGTGCCGGCTGCCCCAATGCCGTCCTCGATCTACAGCAGGTGGTGGAGCGCATCGTCGGTGCCGTGCCGGGAGTCGCCCGCGTGAGCAATACCTTTTGAGTGACGCGACGGTTTCGACGGCGCGCCCGCCGTGCGTCGGCATGGTCAGTCTGGGTTGTCCCAAGGCCAGCAGCGATACCGAGCGCCTGCTGACTCAGCTGCGCGCCGAGGGCTATCTCTTGGTGGCAGACTACGCCGAGGCCGATCTCGTTCTGGTCAATACCTGCGGCTTCATCGATGCGGCCGTCCAGGAGTCCCTGGACGCCATTGCCGAGGCCATCGCCGAGAATGGGCGGGTAGTCGTCACGGGCTGTCTCGGAGCCCGCGAACAGGGTGAATTCATCCGCCGTGCTCAACCGAAAGTGTTGGCAGTGACCGGCCCCCAGCAGGACGGTGCCACCCTTGCCGCCATCCATAGCGTCCTGCCACCCCAGCACGATCCGCTGCAGGACCTCGTGCCCCCTCAGGGTCTACGCCTGACTCCACGACATTATGCCTACCTCAAGATCGCCGAGGGCTGCAATCAGTCCTGCAGCTTCTGCGTCATTCCCAGTATGCGCGGCAAACTGCAGAGTCGGGAGCCCGGCGATATCCTCCGCGAAGCGCGTGCCTTGGTGGCAGGCGGCTGTCGCGAGCTTCTCATCATTTCTCAGGACACGGCGGCCTACGGTGCCGATCGTCGTTACCGAACCGCCTTTGCTGAAGGTCGTCCCCTGCGGGCGCACATCACCGATCTCTGCACGACCCTGGCGGAGCTGGGAGCCTGGGTGCGTCTGCACTACGTCTACCCCTACCCCCATGTCGACGCCCTCATCGAGCTGATGGCAGCGGGGAAGATCCTGCCTTATCTGGATATCCCACTGCAGCACGGCAGCCCTGCGGTGCTCAAGGCCATGCGCAGGCCGGCCGCCAGCGACAAGACCCTGGATCGCATAGCTGCCTGGCGCCGCCAGATACCCGACCTGACCCTGCGCAGCACCTTCATCGTCGGCTTCCCTGGGGAAAGCGAGGCAGACTTTGAACTCCTGCTGGATTTCCTGCGTGCGGCCCAGCTCGACCGCGTCGGTTGCTTCACCTATTCCGCAGTCGAAGGAGCCGCCGCCAACGCGCTGGCCGACCCCGTCCCAGAGCCTGTCAAAGAAGAGCGTCAGCGACGGTTCATGGATGTGCAGGCAGAGATCAGTGCCGCTCGTCTGCGCCGCCGGGTGGGCCAAGAGTGCGAGGTGGTAGTAGACGGCTTCACGGAATCGGGCGAGCTTGTCGCCCGCTCTGCCGCCGAGGCGCCGGAGATCGACGGCATCATCCGTCTCAGACCCGCTGCGGGTGAGTCGCCCCAAGCCGGGCAGCGCCTGTGGGTGCGCATCACAGACAGTGCGACCCACGATCTGCAGGCTGAGATCCTGGCAGCCAGGGCCGAATAGGCAGCGTATCCTGAGGCTCGAGTCTGGCGCCCCACTGCGGGAAGAGTTGCAGAATGCCGCTTCGCCAATAGGCGCAGCCCGCCTGTCGATGCCAGCAGTCACTGGCGGAGTGATAGAGAAGATCGATATCCAGAGGCACACGGCCCCCTGTGCGCGCTCCCCACGCACCCTCCAGGGCCTGGGCATAGGCGCGCAGGCGCGCCAGTTCCCAGTCGCAGGGAAAGGCGACGACCCAATTCACGTAATCTGCTCCGCCCCCCGTGGTATCCGCAGACTGGCAAGGTTGGGCGATCCGCAGAGGCGCCCAGTGTTGGCATAGGCGCGTCAGCGCCCAGAGCAGCACACGCTCCGCATCGGTATTGCTCCCCAGGCCCAGGATCACCCAGGGGGGCGTCTGCTCCAGCTCGACTTCAGTCGGCACGCCGCCCACGGGTGATGCGCACCCCCACATCTTCGGCTCCGCGCACGGCCCCGGGCTTGTGGATGGTGATCTGCATCCAAGTAACGCCAAACTCCGTCCGAAGGATATGGGCGATGCCTTCGGCGAGGGTCTCCACCAACTGCACCTCGGCGGCCTCCACATAGTCCACCAGACGCTGGCAGACCGCCTGATAATCGATGGTAGCCTCGACCCGATCCACGGCTGCCGCCGTGGTGGCTTCGGCAGCCATCTCCAGGTCGATCTCGACACGCTGGCGCACCTGCCGCTCCCAGTCGTAGATACCGATGCAGGTCTCGACCTTGAGGGCTTTCACGAATAAGCTATCCACGGGATCTCCCTAGCAGTTGCGCGCGGACCTCGACCGCGTCCATCCGGCCTTCATCATAGCGAAGAGGAAGCTTTTTATCAGCCCCGCAGACGCCGTCGCCGCTCCCCTCTGGGAATGCAGCCTGCTTGTGCTGCTGGCCTATCTCCTCGGCTCCATGGCCAGCGCCATCCTCGTCGCTCGTGCCCTGAAGCTGCCCGATCCGCGCCAGCACGGTTCCCGCAATCCCGGTGCCACCAACATTCTGCGGCTGGGCGGCAAAAAAGCGGCGGCCCTGACCCTGCTGGGCGATCTACTCAAAGGTTTGCTCCCCGTCCTTCTGGCGCGTGCTCTCGGTCTGGGTGGCTGGCCCTTGGCGCTGGTGGCCCTGGCCGCCTTCCTGGGGCACCTGTTTCCCATCTACTTTGGCTTTCGCGGCGGCAAGGGCGTGGCTACTGCCCTCGGGATCCTGCTGGCTTACCTGCCCCTTCTGGGCCTAAGCGTGCTACTTCTGTGGATCGCAATCTTTGCCTGGCGCCGCGTCTCTTCCCTCGCGGCGCTGGTGGCCACCCTCGCGGCGGCACCACTCGCCTGGGCGATGGCTCTGCCGACGCCGGCCAAGAGCCTGGTGCTGACCTTGGCGATCCTGATACTGTGGCGCCACCGCAGCAACCTCACCCGCCTCTTGCGGGGCGAGGAATCGGGCTTTCATCCTTCCTGAGTAGCGGAAAGCGGGCGCCTGGGCTCAGTCCTTGAGACCCCACTCCTCCTGCCGCTCCTGAATCCAGCGGGCGAGCTCCTGCGCTGGGCGAAAGCCCGGGGCCAGGCGCGCCGCCTCTTCCGCCGCCCGCCGGGCTCGCTTGAGGCTGCCTGTGTGCAGGTAGTAGCGGGCCAGGTTCATCTGCGCCAAGTGGGGACGGTCAAAGTGGCGCGACCTCAGCGCACGCCGTATGGGGAAGAGCGCCTCCTCCACACGCCCCGTCTCCATCAGATACTCGCCCAGATCGTTCCAGGCCACACCCCACTCCGCGTCCAAGGCAATGGCCTTGCGACAGGCTGCGATGGCGGCGTGGGTATCGCCGGCCTCCGACAGCGCCCAGGCGTAGAAGGTCCAGAGCAATGCCGACTCCTCGCCGCTATCGATGGCGCGCTTGAAGGCCCGCGCGGCCTCGGCGGGATGGCCCGTCTGCTGCCAGTCCAGACCTTCCTGAAAGACGGGATTACGCTCCGCCGCTTCCTGAATGGCGGCATCCAAAGAGAACTCCGTTTGCATCATGAGACCAACTCCTGCAAGGGCCAGCGCGGACGGACTGCGACCGGTTCAAGGGCGCCGCGCCCGAGTTCCAGTCGCTGCGCTCCGGCCAGGGCAATCATGGCGGCGTTGTCGGTACAATGGGCGAGATCCGCAAAATGCAGGTCGATATTCTCTGCCTCGGCAAGCTGGGAAAGAGCCTCACGCAGTGCCCGGTTGGCGCCCACACCACCAGCAACGATCAGACGCTGCAGACCCGTCGCCTCAATAGCCCGGCGACATTTGGCACAGAGGGTATCGACGACCGCCAGCTGAAAAGCGGCGGCAAGGTCGGCGCGTGCCTGAGCGTCCCCCGGGGGCAGAGCTTCGGCCTGCAGGCGAAAGGCCGTCTTCAATCCGCTGAAACTGAAGTCTAGACCGGGACGATCCAGCATCGGCCGCGGCAGTCGATAGCGCTGTGCATCGCCCGTGCGGGCGAGTACCGCCAACGCCGGGCCGCCAGGGTAGGGCAGGCCCAAGATCTTGGCGGCCTTGTCGAAAGCCTCCCCGGCCGCATCGTCCACACTCTCACCGAGCAGGCTGTAAGAACCCAGCCCGTGTACGGCGATGAGTTGGGTGTGGCCGCCGGAAACCAGGAGTGCCAGCGCCGGAAAGGGCAGCACGCCCGCCAGCATAGGGGCGAGCAGGTGGCCCTCCAGGTGGTGCACCGGGATCAGCGGAACCCCCCAGGCATAGGCAAGGGCCCGACCGAAATTCACACCCACCAGAAGGGCGCCGATGAGCCCGGGTCCCGCGGTCACCGCCACGGCATCGGCACGATCATGTCCCGTCCGTCGCCGCAATTCCTGCCATAGCAAGGGCAAGCGGCGAACGTGATCGCGGGCGGCCAGCTCCGGTACTACACCGCCGTAAATGGCGTGCATGTCCACCTGACTGAAAAGCACCTCGTCCACGAGACCGGCCTCGGTATCGTAGAGCGCGAGGCCCGTCTCGTCGCAGGAGCTTTCTATCCCGAGGACCAACTCAGCCATCGCTTCTTTGCTCCTCCGGGCGCACCGCTCGGGCCTCCAGCAGATCCAGCTCGCGCACACTGAAACCCGCCTGCAACCGTGCCTCGCGAGCCAGAGGGCCCAAAATCCGGCCCCGATAGTGGCGATCAAGCAGGGTGAAAAAGGTGGCTTCGGGATCGACGCCGGCGCGTCGGGCGAGATAGGTAAACCAACGACTGCCGATGGCCACATGCCCACGCTCGTCGGCTTCGATGCGCTCCAGAATCGCTGCCGATTGCGCATCGCCGACGGTCTGCAGACGCTGGCGCAGGGCGGGCGTCACGTCCAACCCGCGGGCCTCCAGTACCCGGGGGACCAGTGCCATCCGCGCCATGGCATCGTCCGCGGTGGCACGGGCGGCCTCCCACAGCCCGTCGTGTGCAGGCAGATCGCCGTAGCATCCGCCCAGGTCTTCCAGACGCTGCGACAATAGCGAGAAATGCAGGGCCTCTTCACGCGCCACTTGGAGCCAATCGCTATAGAAACCCGGCGGCATTCCGGCGAAGGCATAGGCCGCATCCAAAGCGAGGTTGATGGCATTGAACTCGATATGTGCCAGGGCATGCAGTAAGGCAAAGCGTCCCTTCGGCGTGCCGAGAGCACGCCGCCGCGGTAGCTCCCGCGGCGCAACGAGGCGCAATCGCGTTGGTCGACCCGGCGAACGCGGTACGGTCACGATCTCCCAATGTGTAAGCTCGGTGGCTGAGGGCGCGACCAGCGCCTGTACCCGGCGAACCTTATCCAACGGGTCCGTGGCTGCGAGAGCCGCACCGATCTGTGCCTGCACCTGGTTCATGATCCTATTATGGGACCTCGGCATGCCGACGCCAAACAAAAAGCCCCGAAGCAGAGAGCTTCGAGGCCATGGTATAGGTGTCTGGCGGTGACCGACTTTCGCGGGGGGAGGCCCCCCAC
>NZ_JAGDWX010000022.1 GCF_023256195.1 Acidithiobacillus sp. | reverse complement strand
CAGAGATGGAACCAAACAAGCTATCAAAAATTGCAGCCACCTTCTCACAAAGCTTGAAAAACGGCAGCGCAAGGATCCGCCTCGTCTCCGCCAATCGCTGTACGAGAGCATGCTTTGCCGCGCCGCTGACGAGATTCGTGACCTTATCATTAATTTGCTCGATCGTCTTCTTCTGATCCACCATCTGCCCTACAACTTCTCCGGCTCTTCGGCATATCGAGTGGGTAAGGCGGTATGATTGGCCGTAAGCGCTTAGCCAACCCACCCTTGCGGGTGGGTTGATGTCAGGCTAATGCTGGATTTTTCCAGTTCCACGGCAGGAGTTCGTGGAGCCGTTTGTTGGGCCAAGTGGGGAGCTTGTCGAGCACATCGCAAAGATAGGCGAAGGGTTCCACGCCATTGAGCTTGCAGGTCTCGATGAGGGTGTAAAAGGCGGCCGCTCGTTCGCCCCCGGCGTCGTTCCCGGCAAAGAGGAAGTTCTTGCGACCGATGGCAACCCCCCGCAGCGCCCTCTCCACGGGATTGTTATCGATGCTGAGGCGCCCCTCCTGGAGATAGAGGGTCAGCGCCTTCCGGCGCTTCAGCGCATAGCCGATGGCCTTGGCAATGGCGCTTTTGGGGGCCACTTGCGTCCGGGTATCGTTGAGCCAGGTCCAGAAGGATTCCAGTAAAGGCTCCGCCCGTTGCTGGCGTGCCAGCACTTTTTGCTCCGGTGGGTCGTCTTTGATCTCGGCTTCGATCTCATAGAGCTCGTGGATGCGCAGTAACGCGGTCTGGGCCACCGGGCTCGGCGCACTCTGGTTCACGTCGTAAAAATGTCTGCGAACATGAGCCCAGCATCCGGCTTCCGTGATCTGCCCTTTACGGTAGAGAGCATCGTAGCCCCCATAGTCATCGGTTTGCAGAATCCCTTGCCAGCCCCCCAGGAAGCCTTGGGGATGGATGCCTTTGCGGTCCGGGGCATAATCGAAGACGACGATGGGATAGGGGGCGTCTCCCTGGCTACGGTACACCCAGAGATAGGCCTTGTGGGTCTTCCCGCTGCCGGGGTTCAGAACCGGCAAGGGCGTCTCGTCGGCATGCAAGATGGCCCCTTCGAGCAATGCCATTTTGCAGGCCTCGGCCAGAATGCTGAGCCAGTACTCTCCCTGACCCAGCCAACTGCAGAGGGTGGCGCGGGAGATCGGGATGCCCGCCCGCAGGTATTGGGTTTCCTGGCGATATAGAGGCAGGTGATCCACATGCTTGGCGGTCAGGACCTGAGCCACCATGCGCGCGGTGGGTAGGCCCTTGTCGATGACCTGGGCCGGCAGTGCCGGGCTCTCCAGGGTGCCGCAAGGGCGGCAGGCCAGCTTGGGGCGAATATGGCGGATGACCTGGAAGTGGCCGGGAACGTAGTCGAGCTTTTCGCTGATTGCTTCCCCGATCGTCTCCAGAGGGCCGCCGCACTGGCCGCAGGTGCAGCTTTCGGGGTCATGGCGAACCTCAACCCGGGGCAAGGTATCGGGCAGCTTCATGCGACCGGGATGGCGGCGGGGAACCGCCCTCGGCGCGGACTCCGGTTGCTTGGCGGCGGCGCTCTCGGCCAGCACGGCCTCCAGCTCGCTTTCCACCGCGGCGATCTCCGTCTCCAGCGCCTCTTCCCAGAGGCTGATCTGATCGGGAGAGAGCTTTTCCGAACGCTGACCGAATCGCCAGCGTTTCAGCTTGGCGATAGTCATCTCCAGACGGGCGATGGTCTCGTCGCGCAGGGTGAGGTACCGGTCTTTTACTGCGAGCTGCCGGGCGTGCTCGGCGTCCTTTTCTTCCTGCTGCCGCAGCAACTGCAAGACCAGATCGCGCAAGGCGTCCGGGTGCGTCGG
Source organism: Acidithiobacillus sp. (assembly GCF_023256195.1). GTDB lineage: Bacteria > Pseudomonadota > Gammaproteobacteria > Acidithiobacillales > Acidithiobacillaceae > Acidithiobacillus_A. The sequence continues at coordinate 871 of NZ_JAGDWX010000022.1, read as the reverse complement.
AAGAGCGTCTGGAGCCGTTGATTTCATGGGCGAATTCTACCGGATATCCGGGTCGAACGCCAGCATTTTCGAGGCGTTACAAGGCGGTAGGCGTACAGACCTTGAGGGCCGGCAACGGCGTCCAGGGTCTTCCTTCCACCAGCATCGCCCACTGGGCCGCGGAGAGTTCGATGGCCCCGTTCTCCATCCTGGGCCAATGCAATCGTCCCTGATCCAGGCGGCGATACAGGAGCCAGAAACCCAGGCCATCCCAGAGCAGGAGCTTGAGCCGGTCCCCGCGGCGGTTGCGGAACACAAAGGCATGGCCGCAAAAGGGATTCGCCGCCAGGATCCCCTGCACCTTGGCGGCCAGACCATCAAAGCCCAGACGCATGTCCACGGGTGCCGCCGCGAGCCAAATCCGGCTACCGGGGCTCAGCCACATGGGCCTTCCAGGACCTGGACCAGGGTCTGGAGCCAAGCAGGATCGAGCGGACCACTGAGGCTCAGGCGCCGCCCTGACAACAACTGAATCTCCACAGAGTTCGCTATCGATCCGGCGGGGGCCAGGCGCACGGGAAGAAAATCTGCCACGCCCCGCTGCCTCGAGGAGTGGGCAACTCCCAGTCTCCGCCGCCAGTACTGCAGGGTGCCGACTGCGATCCCCGCCTGGGCGCAATACTGCCTGACCGAAAGACCGCTGCCTGCCTGATCCTTCACCTGCCGCGTCCAGTACGCGACCTTCTCCTGCCTGGTCATTATTACCTCCCTGCAAATCCTGCAAGGAAGCATCACGCAGGTGGTAAACGTCGGAAAGGTGAGTTGGTCAGACGCTTACGGTGGAAGGGTATTCAGCATCCGGAAAGACTCCGCGAGCTCTTTGCCGGGATCG
>NZ_JAGDWX010000006.1 GCF_023256195.1 Acidithiobacillus sp. | reverse complement strand
CTTCCCTCTCCCTGGGCTTGCCTTCGATCTCCCTTTTTCCATAGCGGTCAATGGATTGACACTGATTCTGGCATCCTTGGTGTCCTTCGTCATTCTGATGATTGCCCAATACAGCGTGGAATATCTGGATGGCGACCCCCATCAGGCGCGCTTTTTCCGCCTGCTTGCCTTTACCGGCGGCTTCTTCCTGCTGGTGGTGATATCCGGCAATATCGGTCTGTTCACCCTCGCCATCATCGCCACCGGCTTCAGTCTGAACCAGCTACTCAAGTTCTACGGCGAGCGGCCGAAAGCCATCATGGCGGCGCACAAGAAGTCCCTTTTCAGCCGGACGGCCGATCTGTTCCTGGTCGGCGCAACCGGGTTGATCGGCTCCCAGATCGGCAGTCTGCAATTCAGTGCTCTGCGTCGGTTCGTCGAGCACACGAACACCATGCCCTTCGCCTTGCAGATGGCGGCGTGGTTGATCGTTGGCGCGGTCGTCCTGAAAAGTGCGCACTTTCCTTTTCAGGGGTGGTTGATCCAGGTCATGGAGGCTCCCACACCGGTATCGGCGCTGATGCACGCAGGCGTGGTCTACAGCGGAGCCATCATTGCTCTGCGCACGACGGCACTGTTGGTGCGAGTGCCGGAGGCCCTTTGGTTCTTGGGTGGGATGGGCCTGGCGACCGTGGTCATCGCCGGGTTGGCAATGACGACACAGACGGCTATCAAATCCATGCTCGCCTGGTCGACCACCGCGCAGCTCGGGTTCATGTCCCTGGAATTGGGGCTGGGGCTCTTCCCGCTGGCTTTGCTACACCTGGTGGGACATTCTCTGTACAAGGCCCACGCCTTTCTCTCATCGGGAAGCGTCACCGACCAGCTGCGCCAGGTACCCCCGGGAGGGAAGAAGATCCCTTCCACGGCTTCGTGGTTACTTGCGGTGATTCTGGGGCTGGTCATTTCCGCCGGCGGGGCCTGGCTCTTCGGTGAAGACCCGGTCCGCGATCCGACCTGGATGGCCTTGGTGGTGATCGTGGCCGTAGCGGTATCGCAGATCGTGATCAAGGGCCTACAATTCGACGCCCTCGCCGATCGCCTCGTCGCTCTTTTGCTCGCTATCGGTTCGGGCTTCACTTATCTGATCCTGCATACGCTCTTTGTCTGGGGCTTCACGACAGACCTGACCCAGGCCACGGTGCCGGTCGGCACTCCTTATCTCTGGCTTCTTGGGCTGTCGATGCTGAGCTTTCTGGCTTTGAGCTGGATCCAGGGTCCGGGACGAGGCGTGCTTCCGCAAAAGATCCAGCTCGTACTATTCACCCATTTCTACAACGGTCTGTACGTGGATATCTGGGTAGAACGCTTCTCGCACCGCTTCTGGTCCGAGCGCGTGAGCGTCGAGTTGCCGCGCAAGAATCTCGCCGTGGAATCCTTGCAATCCGTAGCTCGCAATAGAAGCGCCATCGGTCCATCTGGAGGTTCCCAATGAGTAATGCAATTACAGAAAACACAGAGCAGCTTTTCGATCGGGTGATCCGCCGAATTGCCCCCGTCTGGCCTTTGGACAGCTTCGTCGCGGTCAACCCTTATTGGGGCTTTGCCGACCAATCCTTCGCGGATGCGGCAGCACACTTGCAGGAAACCGTGGGCGAGCGCGTCCTCATGGACCGGCGCTGGTATGCGGACCTGCTGCAGAAGGGCAAGCTCCACATGGCGGACATTCTCCAGGCCTCCGCGGATCTGGAGGTAGACATGGACGAACTCGACTGGCGAAGCTACCTGCGCGAGCCCTCGGAGTTGCCCATGCGTCTGCCGCGCCTGCCCGAACTCATGGATCGCCCAGGGCATCCTTCGATATCGCAGTACGTGGTCGAGCAGATCAGTCGATTCCTGGCCGCCTACTACGACCGCGGGCAGTCGCTCTGGTCCTTTCCCAAGGATCCGACGATGGGGCTTTTTGGCTCGTGGCGGCAGTACACCTTGGTGGATCGCAGCCTGCGTGCCATGGGCTTCAAGGGCATGCGCTCCCACCTGCTGGCCTTGCCGGCCAGCGGCACCGACGCTCGGCAGTGGGCCTTGCAGACCCTGGGACTTCCGCAACCCGCCCAGGAGGACTACTTGTTTGTCCTGCTGAAATCCATCGGCGGCTGGGCCAGCTGGTGCCGCTATCTGTTGTGGCAGGCGGAGCTACAGGGCTCGAATCAGGGAGACCTCTTGGATCTGTTGACGATCCGCATGGTCTGGGAAGCGCTCCTGCGGCGAACGGCCGAGCCCCGGGTGTTGGAACGCTGGCACCGTCAGATCCAGGCCTGGATCATGGATGACAAGACGGAGGACGTCGCCGAGGCCCGGCGCGGAGAGGTGCTTCTGCGCGCCTCGGAGATTGCCTATCGTCGAGAGGTGGCGGCCAATATCCGCCGCCAACCTTCCAGGAACCGGCACCAGCCTGCGGTGCAGGCAGCCTTCTGCATCGATGTCCGCTCCGAGGTCTTCCGCCGCCACCTGGAGAGCGTGATGCCGAGCCTGGACACCATCGGCTTTGCGGGTTTCTTTGGGGTACTGCTGGACTATCAGCGCCAAGGAGATGTCGCACCCAGAACCCAGGCCCCGGTGCTACTCAAGCCCCAAGTACACGTCACGGAAGCAGCACCCGCGCAGATCGTCGAGCGACGCTTCCGACGGCTGCGCCGGGGGGCAGAGTGGAAGCACTTCAAGCTCTCCGCGGCGTCCTGCTTTTCCTTTGTGGAGACGGCGGGCCTTGCCTACGTCGGTCGCCTGCTGGCGGACACCATGGGTTGGCACCGGCCATCAACTCCGCCGGACGAGGCCGGACTCACGGCGGATGAGCGCTCCCAGATTCGCTGCGTACTACCCGCATCGCTCACCCTGGAACAGCGGGTCGGCATGGCGGAGTTCATACTGACGGGCTTGGGATTGAATGGGGGTGTGGCGCCCATCGTGCTACTCGCCGGGCACGGCAGCTCTACCACCAACAATCCACACCGGGCCGGCCTGGATTGTGGCGCCTGTGCTGGACAGACCGGTGAGGTGAACGCCAGGGCAGCGGCGGATCTACTGAACGATCCCCAGGTGCGCCAGGCGCTGATCGACAAGGGCTGGGACATCGACCCGCGCTGCTGCTTCCTGCCGGCACTCCACGATACCACCACGGACCGCGTGGAGATCCTGGGAGGCTTGGACGACCCCCGGCTAGACAAGGCTCTGGTCGCGGAATTGCGCCAAGCCCTGGAGCAGGCAGCCAGCCTTTGTC
>NZ_JAGDWX010000012.1 GCF_023256195.1 Acidithiobacillus sp. | reverse complement strand
TTACTGATCACGCCATGGCGCTTGTCTGCGCGGACGAACGCGGCTTGTTCTTTGCGCTGTTCGGCAAGTTCTGCGGGTGTGCGAATGCTACCAAAAACATGTTTGTGTTTCATTGCCTTGTCCTCGATCATCTCGGCTTTCATATGTCAGTGCTGGGGAAAGGCCCGAGTCGCCCTTGTCGCTGCGCTGCTATCCCCGCACTCGACTGTAATTATAGTCGTTTTTCCCAAGGTTTGCAAATTCAGGTGCAAACTCTTTTGAATGGTATATATGAATGAAACTGAGATAACGCTACGTTAATAAAGCGCGCCTTTGGTTTACGAGAATAGAACGGTGCAGGCGGGGTCTCCGCTGGCGGCGGCTGGACGCGATCTGGACAATCTGGACACTGGCTGGACACTGAAAAAGGAGCGGGTGATGGGAATGAGAGGGGGTGGAAGGGAATGATAGGGAACGGATGACAAGCCTAAACCATTGAAACACAAAGGACGCGCCGGAGTAAGCATTTGACGCGAAACGGGTAAAAAATGGGCGAAGAGGGACTTAAAATCCCTCGGGTTTTCCCGTGCCGGTTCGAGTCCGGCCCTGGGCACCATCTCGAATGAGAAAGCCGCTATATCCTGGCACATCGTCCCGATGAAAGACGGCGCAAGGGCGCTGGACCCACCCGACTGTCTCCTTGATTTCGTGAGTCGCCGGCGAGGCGGTCCCGCGACCCTAAGGCAGTTGTCTCCAGTCTCAGAGGAAGCCATGGGTGTTGCGATAGCGAGCCCTCAGCCACCCTTCGTCCGACTTCTTTGTGTTACCATCGCGAGCACCACGCCGACCGGTCTCGGGGAGTGTTCATGTCTGCACCCTACCGTTTGTCTTTGGCCCAGAAAAGCATGTTTCTGGCCGTGCTCTCGGCCATTTTCTTGGCGGCCATGGATCAGACCGTGGTGGCCACTGCCTTGCCGACCATTGCCGAGGATCTGCACGGACTCGCCCACCTGCCCTGGGTGATTACCGCCTATCTACTCAGTTCCACCGTCTCCCTGCCCATTTACGGTAAGCTCGGGGATCTGATGGGGCGCAAGGTGGTACTGACTTTTGCCGTAGCCTTCTTTCTGGTGGGCTCGATCCTTTCAGGTCTGGCTTGGAGTCTCGAGAGTCTGGTGTTGTTTCGCGCGCTGCAAGGTCTCGGTGGTGGCGGTATCCTGGTCACGGCCATCGCCAGCATTGCCGACTTCCTGCCGCTGGAGCAACGCGGCAAATATCAGGGCCTGGTAGGTGCGGCATTCGGACTGGCAACCCTCATTGGGCCTTTTCTGGGCGGCTTTGTCGTCCAAACTTTTGGCTGGCGATGGATATTCTACATAAATATTCCTTTCGGAATATTCTGCCTGATTATCGTTCAATGGGCTTTTCCAAAGACTCAGAGAAAGCGTTTTCCCTTTGATATCGTCGGTGCGGGATCCCTGTTCTTCGGCCTATCGGCGCTGGTATTGCTGATGGAATTTGGCGCGCATGACTCCTGGATTTGGGTTCTTCTTGCTTTGATATCGGCGAGCGTATGGGGGATATTTTTCTGGAGTCCGCATCATCCTGAACCCATATTGCCTTTAGTATTTTTTCGTCATAAAACCTTCAGTGCCAGTGTGATCGTATCTTTTTTCGTTGGGGCAGCCATGCTTGGCTCCATCAGTTTTCTACCCACCTACTACCAGACGGTGCGGGCATTTACGCCGACGGAATCGGGTCTGGAAATGCTCTTCTTGCTGGTCGGAATGCTGTTGACTTCGGTATTCAGTGGACGTTGGATCAGCAAGCATCAAAAGTTTCGGATGGTGCCGATCCTGGGGACGCTGCTGACGGCCCTGGCGCTGTGGTTACTCTCGCACATTGCGGTACAGACGCCGCTGTGGCAGATCGACGGCGCGCTGATTCTGCTGGGTGTGGGCTTGGGCTCTACCATGCAGGTCATGGTGTTGTCGGCGCAGTGGGCGCTGCCTCATCGGCATCTGGGCGTGGCGACGGCGACGGTATCGCTGTTCCGCTCTCTGGGCGGAACCCTGGGTGTGGCGGGCTTCGGTGCGGTCTTCAGCCATTTTCTGGGCGTCACGCCCGCCGCCTCGGACCACCTTGCCGCCACGCACATCGTTCACGCCCTGCGCTGGGATTTCGGTATCGCCGCGGCTCTGACCCTGGCGGCTTTTGTCGCCGCCTGGAATCTGGACGATCTGCCGACGCTCATGGCGCAGCGTCGCGGGAGCGAATCCAGTCTGCCACCGGCCTGAGAGTGCAGGACGAGCCGACACGATACGCCCTGCTGCAGGATCAGCGTCGGCGCGGCGGTCGTACCCGCGACCAGAGGCTTCGTAGGGTATCCCAGAGCGTCAGGACTACGCCTGCAGAGAGGATATAGGCAATCCAGCGCCAACGGACCCAATTGAGGATCTGCGCCAGGTGCAGCAATACCATGGCCTCAGCGTTGTCCGTCTGGAGCGCCAGCTGGGCCTTGGCGCTGGTCGCAAAGACCACGCCCAGATAACGCAGCACCATGAGAAACAGGGCCAGCAGAAGCAGGCTAAGACCCAGATAGAGCACAAGGCTCCCGGAGCGTCGCGACAATCAGGCCTCCCCTGGGCTTCGCCAGCGTGACAGTCGGGCCAGCGCCCCGCGCAGTAGTTCCTCGGCGCGCGAGGCTGAGTCTGCCTCGGTGTAGCAACGTAGTTCGGGTGCGTTGCCCGAGGGCCGCAGGTGCAGGATATCGCCGCTCGGGAAAAAGGCGCGAACGCCGTCGCTGTAGTCCAGATTCAAGGGATGACCGCCGCAGAGATCGCCAAAATCCTCGCCAAAATGGTCGCAACCCTCCGCCCCTTGGTAGTGTTGCAGGCGATCGCGACTGAGCTGGGTGGGAAAGTCCTGCAGACGGTCACTGCTGGTAAAGCGTTGCGGCAGACCGGCCAGCAGAGTGGAGAGAGGTCGATCCTGGCGCCTTGCCTCGCGCAGTGCAGCAAGCATTGGCAGGACGGCATCGCGCGTGGGCAAGGCGGTCAGCGTTCCATGCTCCCAAGGAATCTCCGAACCCAGGAGCAGTCCGCCATTGGCCTCGTAGCCGACGATACGACCGTAGCCCTGCTCCCGCAGCTCGTCCATGGCGGCGATGACGTAGGGCGAGCCGATGCGTGTGCGGATGACCTGGGCAAAGGAGCCGCTGCGTTCCAGGGCGGTGTTGCTGGAAATCGGTGTTGCCACGGCATCGGCACCCAGGATCTGGGCGCTGACGAGGCCGAGGAGATCGCCGCGCCACCAACTGCCGTGCTCGTCCGCAAGCATCGGTCGGTCGGCATCGCCATCGGTGCTGACCAGGGCGTCCAGACCATGCTCCCGCACCCATCGGACTGCGAGTTCTTTGTCCTCCGGACGCAGAGCCTCAGTATCCATAGGGACAAATTCCTCTGTACGCCCAAGGGGAACCACCTCGGCACCGAAGCCAGCGAGGAGCGCCTCCAGGAGGTCGCGTGCCACACCGGAATGCTGGTAGAGGCCGATACGCAGCCCCGCCAGGGCATCCACATCCAGGCAGCTCCGGTATCGCGCGAGGTAGTCGTCCGCGTATCGGGCATCGGGCGCGGGCAGGACGGGCCGGTGACGCAGTCGTCCCTGTTCATCCCGTGGGGGCACGGGGATGCCAGCGAGGTGGTCGAGGATGCCCGCCTCATCGACTTTGCCGAGCTCCCCGTGGGGCCGATTGAACTTGATGCCATTGCGGTCGAAGGGAATGTGACTGCCCGTCACCATCAGGGACGGCACGCGCCGCTGGAAGCCCGCCAGCGCCAGAGCCGGAGTCGGCAGGAAACCGGCAAAATGGGGCCTACCCCCGGCATCGCACACCGCCGCCCAGGCGGCCTCGAGAATGGCTGGTGTGCTGGGCCGCAGATCGCCGCCGAGGAGGACGGCACCACCCGGCGCGAATTCCCGAAGTTCCTCCAGATACCGGAGAAAGGCAAGAACGTGGCCGTAGACGAGGCCATCGTCCAACTCCTCCACCAGACCCCGCAATCCACTGGTACCAAAAGCCGCCATGCTGCCTCTCCCCAGAGTCTCGACCAGGGGATGATACCGAGCTTGGCCCGGGGTCGTCAGCAAAAAAGCGTGGGGTGGGGACAGACACCCAAGACACCGACTGGACGGTATCCTAGACTCATCCTACACTGCGCCACTGGATTTGCCGTCCCGCAACGAGCCAAAGCATGTCGACCAACGAAGTTCTCCAGGAGCGCACACTCCCCCGTGACCCCGCCGAGCGCACACGCTTCGAGGTGCTGGGGGCCATCAGCGTGTCCCACTTTCTCAACGACAGTATTCAGTCCTTGATGCTGGCGGTGTATCCGCTCTTCAAGGGCCAATTCGATCTGAGTTTTGCCCAGATCGGCCTCATCACGCTGGCCTATCAGCTGACGGCGTCCATCATCCAGCCCCTGGTGGGCCGCTACACCGACGCCCACCCTCTACCCTACTCGCTGCCTTTGGGCATGGTCTCCACCTTCCTCGGCCTGCTTCTGCTCTCCGTGGCGCCCAACTATCCCGTGCTGCTGCTGGCGGCGGCGATGATCGGTCTCGGCTCTTCGGTATTCCACCCGGAGTCATCGCGCGTGGCACGCATGGCTTCGGGCGGGCGTCACGGGCTGGCGCAGTCCATCTTCCAGGTCGGGGGTAACGTCGGTACGGCGACCGGCCCCCTCCTTGCCGCCTTCATCGTCATGCCCAACGGGCAGCACAGTCTGTCGTGGTTCTCGGCGGTGGCCTTGCTTGCCATTGTCATCCTGAGCTTTGTCGGGCGCTGGTATCAGCACCAGCATCGCCAGCCTCGGAACCGCCGGGCTATAGTTGATCGGCAGCCCCTACCCCGCACTCAGGTGCGCCGCAGTCTCGGTATTCTGGTGGCGCTGATGTTTTCCAAGTTCCTGTATCTCACCAGCATCAGCAGTTATTTGATCTTCTACCTGGTGCAGCGCTTTGCCATACCGGTGCGCGAAGCACAGATGCACCTCTTCTTTTTCCTGGCGGCGGTGGCAGCCGGTACCCTGCTGGGCGGGCCCATCGGCGATCGTATCGGTCGCAAGACCGTGATCTGGGTATCGCTGCTGGGCATCGCGCCCTTTACCCTTGCCCTTCCCTATGTGGGCCTCACCACCAGTGCCCTGCTCACTCTGATCATCGGCTTCCTGCTGGCGTCGGCTTTTCCGGCCATCGTCGTCTACGCGCAGGAACTCGTGCCCGGCAAGGTGGGTACCATCTCTGGCCTTTTCTTTGGGCTTGCCTTTGGTCTGGGGGGTGTCGGTGCTGCCATGCTAGGGCAGCTGGCAGACCTGTGGGGTATCGTGCGCGTCTACGAAATCTGCGCCTTTCTGCCGCTCATCGGCTTGTTGGCGGCCTTCCTACCGCGTCATCCGAACCGGCCCGCGCAAAGTCTGGGCAGCACGTCCTGACCTGGCCACACGGGCGGCGGCAGGGCATGAAACTGCCGACACCCCTGGCGAGAGCAACACAGGTCGGGACCGCCAAAGGCCTTGACCGGCCTTGACGACGGGTGCCGGAGGGTGAATCATCGCGCAACCCGGTTGCATAGTGATGCGTCATGCCCTCAAGCTCCACGCCAGCACCTACAGAACCCCTGCTACAGATCGAGAACCTCGGCGTGCGTCTGGGTGGCCGGCAGGTTCTGGAAGGTCTGGATCTAAGCCTGGAGAGCGGCGTTCTCTGTGGCCTCATTGGCGAAAATGGCGCGGGCAAGACGACGCTTTTACGTAGCATTCTCGGCTTGCAGCGCATCGCGTCCGGGACCATCCGCCTGGCGGGGGGTTCGGTCGGGAAGGCGCGCGATCTGGTCGGCTACGTTCCCCAGAAAATTGCCTTTGACCCGCAGCTGCCGCTGCGTACCCGCGATCTGGTTGAGCTCGGTCTCAGTGGCAGGCACTTTGGCCTACCCTGGCGGCGGCGCCGCTATCAGGCGGCCACCAAGGCGGCGCTCGCGGCAGTGGGCGCCGAGCACTTTGCAGACCAGCGTCTGGGGCGACTTTCCGGAGGGCAGCAGCAGCGTGCGGTCATTGCCCACGCTCTGGTGCGCGAGCCGCGCCTGCTGCTTCTGGATGAGCCCCTGGCCAATCTGGATTTTCGCAGTACTACGAGCCTCGTCCAGCTCCTCGGCACATTGGTCCGCGAACACGGACTCACGGTCCTGGTGACGGCACACGACATGAATCCCCTCCTGCCGGTGCTGGATCGTCTGGTGTATCTGGTGGGTGGGCGGGCGGCCACAGGCACCGTGGACGAGGTGGTGCGTCCGGACGTGCTCAGTGGTCTGTATGGCTATCCCGTGACGGTTCTGCGCCACCACGGCCGCTTTCTGGTGTTGCCAGATGCCCCGGACGGGCCCGGCGAAATGCGTCACGCCGGCACCGAGCTGCCACCACCGTCGCCAAGGGAGGAGGCCTGATGCTGCAGGCGCTGGCCGTGGACTGGAGTGCCTTCTTCGCCGACTCGGCGGTGCAGACTGCCCTGGTGATCGGGGTCTGCGCCGCCCTCATCAATGCCAGCCTGGGAGTCTTTACCCTGCTGCGCGGCCACGCCTTCGCCGGACATGCCCTGGGCGACATCAGCAGCGCCGGGGGTGCTGCCTCCTTCCTCCTGGGTATCTCGGCGCTCTGGGGTTTCCTGGGCATGGCCTGGGCCGCCGCCCTTGCCATGGCCTGGCTGGGTCTGCGGGAAGCGCGCGAGCGGGATCTGGCCACCGGTATCGTGCTCGGCGCGGGTCTGGGGCTCACGGCCCTCCTTCTGTACCTTGCCATGACCACCACCAGTGCCTCGGGCAGTACCGTGACCGTGCTGTTTGGATCTCTCTTTGCCTTGCCGCCCAGCCTTGCGCCGGTGGTCCTGCTGCTCACCTTTGGCACCTTGTGTGTCATCGTCCTCGGCTATCGACCGCTGCTCCTCATCGCCGCCGATGCCGATCTCGCCCGGGCACAGGGGATTCCCGTCGCCTTGCTCGAACTCGTCTACCTCCTCCTGCTGGGACTTGCCGCCGCCATTTCCGCCATGACCGTCGGGGCAATACTGGCGACGGCTCTGCTCCTGGGCCCGGCCGGCGCCGCCCTGCAACTGGCGACGCGTCCCGTCTGGGCCTTTCTCCTGGCGGCGCTGCTTGCCGTGCTCGCCGTCGTCCTGGGGATCCTCCTGTCCTGGCAGAGCTATTACTGGTTTTCGGGAACCTCCTGGCCGGTGAGCTTCTTCATCGTGCTGCTGACGCTGCTGGAGTATCTGGGAGCGGGCCTGTGGACAGCGTTTTGGGGCGGAAGCACCTGGACGACCGCAGCGCCACCACCCAGCGCCTGCGCCGAGGACTGCTGATGTTTGCAAATTACATGCTGCCCACTTGGATAGCGGCGAGTTTTCTGGCCCTGGCAGCGGGTGCCATCGGTTATTTTACGGTCATCCGGCGCTCGGTCTTTGCCGCCCACGCCCTACCCCTGAGCGCTTTCCCCGGTGGCGCGGCGGCGGTGCTGACGGGCATCGATCCCATGATCGGTCTTCTGGGTTTCGCCTTCCTCGGCGTAGTGTTTGTACAGCAAAGCTCACGCCTCGGCCCGAAGGATCTGGCCATCGGCCTTCTCCTCAGCAGTTTTCTGGCTCTGGGAGCGCTCTTGCTGAGTCTGACGGGGGCCTATGCGCCGGCGGTCTACGCTCTGCTCTTCGGTGAGGTTCTGGGCATTCCCCATCGTGAGCTGCTGCCTACGGCGGCTGTGTCGCTGCTGGTTCTGGCGGTGACCGTGCTGAGCTTTCGTCCGCTCCTGCTACAGTCCGCCGCCGCCGACCTGGCGACCATCTGCGGGATAAACCGGGCGGGCATGGAGTGGCTCTTCCTGGGGTTGCTCGCCATCGTGACGGCAACGGCCCTGCCCGTTGTCGGCACCCTGCTGGTCTTTACCTTGCTGGTGGCCCCTGCCGCCGCCGCCCAGCGCCTCAGCGCGCATCCCGCCCGCGCCTTTCTGATCAGCATCGCTCTGGCAGAACTCCTGGTCTGGTCGGCCATCGCGCTGTCCTACTGGAGCAACTGGCCTTTGGGTTTTTTTGTCGGTACGCTGGGCGCAGTGCTCTTCGTCGTTCTACGCGGGGGCGGGCTGCTGCCTTCGCCTTCGGGGATCAGAGCAAGGCTTTCTCGGCGCGAGACAAGCTGGCATCATGGTGCCGGTCCGAACTCTGGAACCCGCCCCGATGGGTGACTCCCAGGAGGTACATTCACGATGCAGAACTCTCAGCCCAAACGCCCGGCCCGTTTCATCATCAGTGGCGCGCTCCACGGCGTCACCCCGGCCGCTCTGGAGAAACTTCGGCAGTTCGAGGAGATGGGCGGACACATTGATCATATCCCGGAAAAACAATTGGTGCTCATTCAATACGACGGGCGCTGTGGCGCAGAGGCGGAAGAGCAGATGGTGGAGATCCTCAAGGCCGCCGGAGCCAACTGTCAGTCGCACGGGGTGATCTGTCACGGCAAGGACCATTGCGAGCCCCTGAATCTCCACGTTGGCCCCTTGGCCGAGGACCATCCCAACCGTCTGGCATCCGTCAGCAAGCATCTCAGCCGCTGGCTACACCTGCGTCAGCGCTGACCATGCCCCGGCCGCGCCGCCTGCCCAACATCGCTCTGTGTGCCGCGGCCGCAGTGGTCGCCCTGCTACCCTTGGCGGCACACGCCGTCGCTGACTTGACGCCGGCGCAAGAGCAACTGCTTCGTCAGGCGGCGAGAGGTTTCGCTAACAAGGACTATCTCCCGGCGGCCAGCGCCCTCCCCGAGCTCGGCCAGACCTATATGGGATCCTGGGTCGGCTATTGGGCCCTGCAGCCACGCCTGTCCACCCTCACTCAGGCCCAGTACGAGCGCTACGCTCGACAATTCCCCTCAGGAGTGGCGCCGGAGCTGCTGCGCCGGCAGTGGCTGCTGCAGCTGGGCAAACGTCAGGACTGGACTGCCTTTGCCCAGGTCTATCGCCAGGGACCGGCACCGCAGCTCATCAGCCTGCGCTGCTATGCTGCGAGCGACCCCCTGTTGAGCTCGGAGATGGATCTGGTACCGCCGCTGCTCCTGTGGCGCGCCGCTTCGCCGACGGATCAGGCCTGCAATGGCCTGGCCAAGGCCGCGCTGGCTACCGGTCAGATATCCCAGACGGCTCTCTGGGAGCAGTTGCAGCGCTTTTTCCGTCAGGGTTTCTTTCAGCAGGCCCTGCAGTTCGCACCCTTTCTGCCGGCACCGGCGGCCCGCAGCCTGCCACGACTGGTACAGAACCCCGGCGCGTGGATCGAGGGACGGATAGATCCGGCAAGCTCGGGCGCGGAGACCCCCGAGACCCGGGAGCTCATGCGCCTGGCGCTGTTGCAGCTTGCCTATCAGCAACCGGAACGCGCCGTGGCCTGGATCTCCTCGAGTCAGGGACGAGAGCTGCCGGCGGCCCTGCGCGCCGAAATCCTGTATCAGTCTGCCTGGAGTGCGGCGCGTCAGCTGCGCATGGAAGCGGCGACCTGGTACGCGCAGGCCTATCGCATCGATCCCAGCTATCGTCCCGACGAAGAGGTCTCGGCCTGGATGCTGCGCGCCGCACTGCGCGCCCGCGACTGGCCCCTGGTGGAGCGGGCCTACGCGCTGATGCCGACCGCGCAAAGGGAACGCGGCGAGTGGCAGTTCTGGAATGCCTTTGCCCAGTGGCAGCAGGGACAGGTGGATAGAGCGCGGGCGACCTTCACCAGACTGGCCTCGCCCTGGGACTATGCAGGTCAGCTGTCCTTGGCGGCCTTGGGACGTCCCCTACGCCTGCCCAGCTCGGCCCCGGACCCGGCACCGCAATCGTCGGCGACGCTGGCCAGCCAGGGAGATTTTCGGCGCGCCATCACGCTCTATCGTCTCGGTCTGTACTTTGATGCCTTGGCCGAGTGGCAGCACCTGCTGGATAGCCTGCCCAACTCCGGCGATGTTCGCGCCGCGGCGTCCGCCGCTGCCGATCGGCAGGCCTGGCTGCTGGTCATCAATGCCAGTACCCGCGTGCGCAACGATGGCGACTGGCGCCAAGGCTTTGTGCTCCCCTTTCGTCGGGCCATTCTCGCCGCAGCGCGGGACAACGGCCTGGATCCGGCCTTCGTCGCAGGTCTGATCCGCCAGGAATCGGGTTTTGCTCCGGGCATAGCCTCCTCCGCCGGGGCGCAGGGGCTCATGCAGGTCATGCCCGCCACCGCGGCCTGGATCAAGAGTCGCAGGCCGATGCTGGCCGCCGCCGACCTGCATAGCGATACCGGTAACCTGGAGATCGGCAGCGCCTATCTGGCGCACGTACTGGAGCGATTCCAGGGCGCGCTGCCTCTCGCCGCAGCGGCCTACAATGCCGGACCCGGCGCCGTAGCGCGCTGGCTCCAGCGCTGGAATCCGCAGGCGGATCCCTGGAGCGGTGCCATCTTCGCCGCCAATATTCCCTATCGGCAGACCCGGGACTACGTGCAGGCCGTGCTGAGCAACACGGCCATCTACAGCGCTCTGCTTGACGGTAAGGAGCCAGACCCGCTGGCCCTGTGGCAATTGCAAGATAGCAGTGGGCTCGAGCCGGTAGCCGCTACCGCCGCTCCCCAGCCCTGAATCTCCTCTGCCGTGTCCCAAAGCCTTCGCAGTGTTCTCAAGGTCGGTAGCAATACCCTGTTGTCCCGACTGCTGGGCTTCGTCCGCGATGTCGTACTGGCGCACCTTTTCGGTGCCGGACCCATGGCCGACGCCTTCTTCGTCGCCCTGCGCATTCCCAATCTGTTCCGTCGACTCTTCGGTGAGGGGGCGTTCTCACAGGCCTTCATCCCCGTGCTTGGGGAGTACCGCAGTCAGCGCAGTGCGGCGGACACCCGCGCCTTTGTAGAGGACGTCAGCGGCTGGCTGACCCTGACTCTGGTGGTAGTGACGGTTCTGGGCATGGTCGCAGCGCCCATCCTGGTGCTACTCATTGCACCGGGATTTGCAGCGGATGCCAGCAAATTCCACCTGACGGTGGAGTTACTGCGCATCACCTTTCCCTACCTCCTGCTGGTTTCTCTGGTAGCACTCTCGGGCGCGATCCTCAACACCTACGGCCATTTTACGGTGCCCGCCTTCAGTCCGGTATTTCTGAATCTGGGCATCATCGGGGCCGCCCTACTGTGGGCGCCGCACAGTCCGCAACCAGCGGCGGCGGTGGCCTGGGGGGTGACCCTGGGTGGCGTGGCGCAGCTGCTTTTTCAGATCCCGGCGCTGCGGCGTGTCGGCCACCTACACTGGCCACACCTGCGTCGACAGGATCCGGGTGTGGCCAAAGTCCTGCGACTCATGGGCCCCGCGGCCTTTGGCGCATCGGTGGCCCAGGTCAATCTCTTTCTGAATACCATCCTCGCTTCTCTGGTGGGTGCCAACGTGGTGTCCTACCTTTACTACTCCGACCGTCTCGTGGAATTCCCACTGGGGGTCTTCGGCGTCGCCCTGGGCACCGTGGTTCTGCCCCTGCTCTCGCGTCAGGCCGCCAGCGGCTCGACGGAATTCCCCGCCACCCTGGACTGGGGTCTACGCTGGACCTGGCTGGTGGGCTTTCCCGCCACCTTGGGTCTCGTCCTGCTGGCGGAGCCTCTGCTCATCACCCTCTTCCACTACGGCGCCTACACGGCAGAAGATGCGGCGCAGAGCGCCCTGAGTCTGGTGGGCTATGGCCTTGGCATCGTCCCCATCATCGCCGCGCGGGTTCTCGCGCCCGCCTTCTACGCGCGCCAGGATACGCGAACCCCGGTACGTTTCGGGGTCATCAGCGTGCTGGTCAATGTCGTGATCAGTCTGATCCTGGCCTGGCATTTTCGGCAACTGGGCCTGGCCCTGGCCACTACCGCCGCAGCGCTGGTGAATGCCACGATGCTGGCCCGGCGCCTGAGCCGCGATGGTATCTATCGCCCCTTTCCGGGATGGCGGCGATTCTTGCGTCAGACCAGTCTCGCTGCCGCTGTCATGGGCCTCTTTCTGTGGTGGGGACGAGGAGTGAATCTGCAGTGGTTGCACTGGGGTCTCTGGGAGCGTCTCGTGCACCTGCTGATCCTCATCGGCGCGGCCATCGCTCTCTATTTCGCCCTGCTGTGGGCCCAGCGCCTGCCGGAGCTGCGGGAGCTGCGCCGCCCCCGCTGACAAGGCCTTGCACCGCAGCGCTCCCTTTACTCATGGGAGGCGATGCCTCAAGCTAGGCGCCATGCAGATCCACGACAGCCGGCCGAGGTGTAGCGTCCTTGCTTAGCGCTGAAAGACCTTTCTATTTCTTGGTTCCGGAAGAGAAGCCGCATTGGAGCGAGAGCCTGCTACCCTGGCTTGGACTCTCGGCGGCGGTGGTAGCGCTGTTTCTGGCGCTATGGGTGCACGTGTCGCCCCCCCACCCCATGCGCCTCAAAAGCCCTCAGGTCGAGAACAAGACCTTTCAGATCATGCCGCAACCCGTCGCACCCAGTCGCCCCAGCGTTGCCCGACCGAAGACGGCCCCGCCCATCCGCGCGACCCCGAAGACTGAAGTGCCGCCCAAAGCCGTACCGCGGCCCATGACAACGCCGAAGCCGAAGGTGCAGAAGACGGCACCGGTGCCGCCCAAGGTGTCTCAGGCTCTGGCCCCGAGACACCCGCCGGAGCCGAGCAAGGCGCCCGCGACCCCCGCCAGTGCTCCGAATGCCCGAGCAGAAGCCCAGGCGCCGCCGCGCATCAGCCTGGGTACGCTGGAACAACAGATGGACCAGGCGGCGCGGCAGGCGACGGCCAGCCCACCCTTGCCCAAATTCAAGAATCCTTCGGGGCCCGTGGCCGATTTCTACATCGCCGGCTGGATCCAGAAGCTGGAGCGCATTGGGGATCTCAACTACCCTGGTGAGATGGTGGGTAGCCTGAAGGTCACGGTGGTGCTGAATCCCCAGGGCGATCTCGAGCGGATCATCGTCGATCACTCCTCGGGGAACCCCGCACTGGATGCCGCTGCCGAGCGTATCATTCGCCTGTCCTTTCCCTATACGCCCTTCTCGGAGCAGCTGCGCAAACAGACCCGGCGCATAGAGATTCCCCTGAACATGCATTTTTTGGGTGTGCGCCATGTCAGCGCCTGGTAACTACCGGAGACAAAGATCATGAAACGTCCAAAGACGGGTACTCTGCTGATGGGCTTGTTCCTGCTGCTGTGGGCGGCGGCCATGGTGGGCTTGGTGGTCATCGGCTTTACCAATATTCAGCCCGCCGGGATCGGCAGCAGCAGTTCCACCAACTCGGCGCCGATCAGCCAGCACTCCGCGGAGACCACCCACGATGAATGACAGCAAGAGTATGGCTCGGATCCTGGGCTGGAGCGGCATCCTGCCGCTGGTACTGGCGAATTTTGCGTTCTTCAAAGGCTATGGCATTGTCGCCGCGACCTTGGGCAACCTCTACGCCGCCATCATCCTGAGTTTCTTGGGTGCCATTCATTGGGGCCTGGCCCTGGATCGGGAGCAGGAGCGCGAGGCACCGATGCTCCTGCTCTGGAGCGTCATCCCCGCCTTGTGGGCCTTCATGGCTCTGTGGTGGGCGCCACCCACGGCCATTCTCATTTTGATACTGGGCTTCATCGCCCAGTGGCTGGCAGACTGGCGTCTGCGCTCTCGGGTCCAGCTTCCCGCCTGGTTCATGCCCCTGCGCACGGGCCTGACCACCGCGGTGATCGTCCTGCTGGCCCTGATGCTGGCACAGATACTGACGGGCACCTGAAGTGCAGGCGCCCGATACGGCCGGTCAGGCGGAGGGCTCGCCCTGGCCGTTCTGCTGCGCGGCGATCTCCTTGCGCACCTGGTCCATATCCAGAGCCAGGGCCTGCTGGATGACCTCTTCCAGGGCGCTGGCCGGGAGCGATCCGGCCTGAGAGAAAATGCCGATCTGCTGGCGAAAGATGGTCAGGGTTGGAATGGAACGGATCTGGAAAGCGCCTGCCAGCTCCTGCTCCACATCGGTGTTGACCTTGGCAAAGACGACGTCCGGGTGCTTTTCGGAGGCTGCCTCAAAAATGGGCGCGAAGGCCCGACAGGGCGCACACCACGGGGCCCAGAAATCGACGAGTACCATGTCGTTGCCCGTTACCGTCGCCTCAAAATTTTCCTGGGTCAATTCTACTACGGCCATGGGGCCTCCTTGTCTCGTCGTTTGCTGAGGATTCGTGTTAGGCTGACCTTAAATGCTGTGTGGGAATGGGTCAAGGCTGGAGGGTGTGTGCATGGCCGTTGAAGCGGAAATCCCAGTACTCAGCGTCAGCGAATTGAATCGCAGCGTGCGCGAGATTCTGGAGGGCAATTTTCCGCTGCTGCAGGTGACCGGGGAGATCTCCAACTTCGTACAGCCCGCTTCGGGGCACTGGTATTTCTCCCTGAAAGACGATCGGGCGCAGGTTCGCTGTGCCATGTTCCGCACCCGCAACGCCCAGTGCTGCCTGCGCCCGAAAGACGGCCTGCAGGTGCAGGTTTTGGCGCAGCCCACCCTGTACGAGGGGCGCGGAGATTTTCAGTTGCTCATCGAGAGTCTGACCCCGGTAGGGGCGGGCGATCTACAGGCGCGTTTCGCCGCCCTGAAGGAGAAACTGGCGGCCGAGGGGCTCTTCGCCGCCGAGCTCAAGCGCCCCCTGCCCGCCTGGCCACGGCGCGTGGCAGTCATCAGCTCCGCCAGTGGCGCCGCCCTGCACGATATCCGCGTAACCCTGGCCCGCCGCTGGCCACTGTTGGAGATCGTCGTCTACCCTGTATTGGTGCAGGGCGAACAGGCCGCCGCACAGATCTGCGCGGCGCTGCAACGCGCCGGACAGCGGCGTCGGGAGGATCTCGTCATTCTCGCCCGCGGCGGCGGCAGTGCCGAAGATCTCTGGTGTTTCAATGAAGAAAGCGTGGCGCGGGCCATACGGGCCTGCCCCCTGCCGGTGGTAACGGGTATCGGCCACGAGATCGACTTCACCATTGCCGACTTCGCCGCGGATCTGCGGGCACCAACGCCAACGGCTGCGGCCGAGGCGGCAAGCCCCGATGGGAGCGAGATCCTGCAACGCACGGAAAAACTTCAGCAGCAATTGCGGCGCAGTATGGAGCGTCGGCTGCACGAGGCCATGCAGCGTCTGGATCACCTGCGTCTGCGTCTGCGCGACCCGCGGCAGGCGCTGGACCACGAGCAACGCCACCTGGCTGCTCTGCAACAGGGGCTGCATCAGGCCATACAGCGACGCCTGTGGGAAGCCCGCGAGCGCCTACAAAATCTGGAGCGCCGCCACCGCAGTCACCATCCCGAGCGTCAGCTCAAGGAAGCCCAACGCCATCTGTCGGCGCAGAGTCTGGCGCTGGAGCGCGCCATGCGCGCGCGACTGGATCAGGCCCGGCAGAGGTTCCTGCAGCTGCAGCAGGCGCTGCAGTTGCTGAATCCGGAGGCCGTGCTTGAGCGCGGTTTTGCCATCCTGCGCGACTCCAGTGGCCGTATCGTCCGGGACAGTCAGGCCGTCGCTCCTGGAGCAGACCTGCAAGCGACCCTGGCACACGGCAGGCTCTCGCTGCGGGTAGAGGGACGGTCACCGGAGTGAGCGCGCTGCTCAAGCCACAGCCCGTGGAGCCCGGCTGGATCCGCCGTTGGTGGCGAGAGTCCTGGGGCCTCATGGGCAGCGCACCTGCGGCCTTTCTCCTGCTCTTCGGCGTGCTTTCCGCCGTGAATACCGCTTGGCAGCCACTCTTGCTGGGAATACCCATCGCCTGCGTCGAGATGACCCTGGTCTTTTCCATCACCATGGCCGTGCACGGCGGCGAGACCGACCTGCTCCCGGTCCTGCGCCGCCTGGGTCAGGTGCCCTGGTGGCCATTGTTCCGGCTGATGCTGGATCTGGCCGTACTACTCTTGATACTACTGCTGTTGATGTTGGCACTGCGCCAGTACCTCGGCGCCATCCTGACTCAAGATCA
Source organism: Acidithiobacillus sp. (assembly GCF_023256195.1). Taxonomy (GTDB): domain Bacteria; phylum Pseudomonadota; class Gammaproteobacteria; order Acidithiobacillales; family Acidithiobacillaceae; genus Acidithiobacillus_A. The sequence continues at coordinate 74,673 of NZ_JAGDWX010000012.1, read as the reverse complement.
TCTGTCCACGGCAGCGAGCCTGCATCACCTGCACACCGCCGCCTGGGACGCCCTGCCGCTGTGGCTGCGTTCCCTCATCAGCAACAGCCTGGGAAACGCCCAGATCCTGCTCGGCAATGTCTTCCTGCTGCTCTCCGTCGGGGTGGTAGTGGCTGGCATCACACGCACCGGTTACATCGCCCTGCTGGCAGGCTTTCAGGCCGTCCTCGTCAACGTCCGCGTCTGGCTCGCTTTTTTGCTGGCAAGCCTGGCCCTCCAGGGTCTGACCCAGTTCTTGACGGCCCGTCTGCACACCGAGCCAGCGGCCCTCTTCATCGGCTTTTTGGCCGTCGCGCTGCTACAGTTGGTGGGTCTGTACGGCTGGTGCTTCCTGCGGGAGAGCTTCGGTCTGCCAGGGCGGCAGGTACAGACCGTCAAGGCCCGCAACTGGCGCGTCCAGCTGCACGGTATCGGCGTCTGAGGTCGGGGGCCTTGCAACCCTGACCTTCGCCCGCACGCACAGCTTGTGCCGCTTTCGGGGGGCCGGTCGCTGCGCCGACCGTCCCGATCTGTTCTTCCTTGACGTCTTTTTATACGCAGTCTAGACTCAGATCACCTGTGAAAACGGGGATGTCCCATCTGACCTATGGAGGAAACGCAATGGAACTCAAAGGCAGTAAGACGGCGGCCAACCTGGTGGATGCCTTTCACGGCGAGTCCATGGCCAATCGACGCTACCTCTACTTTGCATCCAAAGCCGACGTAGAGGGCTACAACGATGTTTCAGCGGTGTTCCGCTCCACTGCCGAGGGTGAGACCGGCCACGCCTTCGGACACCTGGAATATCTGGAAAAGGTCGGAGACCCAGCCACCAACGAGCCATTCGGCGATACCCGCGCCAACCTGAAGAGCGCTGTGGTGGGCGAGACCCACGAATACAGCGATATGTACCCAGGCATGGCCAAGGTCGCCCGGGAAGAGGGATTTGACGAGATTGCCGATTGGTTCGAGACCCTGGCCAAGGCCGAGCGCTCCCACGCCAATCGTTTCCAGAAGGCCCTCGACGAGCTGGGCTGATCCCTGAGCATCCGCAGGCGCTGGCAACGGCGCCTGCACCGATCTATGGAGTGCCACCATGGCTGCGGATCAAGCAAACGGGAGGCCGACGGCGTCTTCGGACAAGACTCCCTATCGTCACCCCATCCCCTGGCAGTCTGAGGAGTTCTACCAGCACGACAAACTGGATGCCGAACTGGAACGGGTATTCGACATCTGCCACACCTGCCGACGCTGCGTCAGCCTTTGCCAGGCCTTCCCCACCCTCTTCGACCTCATCGACAACTCGCCGACCCTGGAACTGGATGGCGTCGACAAAAAGGATTTCTATCGGGTGGCAGAGCAGTGTTTCCTCTGCGACCTGTGTTTCATGACCAAGTGCCCCTACGTCCCGCCCCACGAGTGGGAAGTGGATTTTCCCCACCTCATGCTGCGCGCCAAGGCCGTGCACTACCGCGAGCAGGGGGCGTCCTTGCGGGACGAGGCGCTGACCTCCACGGACCTTCTCGGTCGCCTGGCTGGTATTCCGGTGGTGTCGGCCACCGTCAACCATCTCAACCAGTCGCCCCGGGTGCGCGCCAGCATGGAAGCCGCCCTCGGCATATCCAAGGATGCGCCACTGCCGGACTTTGCCGAAGAATTGGCCAGCCACCAGCTCGCCCGACTCCTGGCAGACGGCGACGATCCAGAGCCCAAGGCGGGGGAGCGAACCAGCGGTAAAGTCGCTCTCTTCAGCACCTGCTACGGCGAGCACAACGATCCAGAGATCGTCACCGACCTCGCCCGCGTCTATCGGCACAATGGTATCGCCCTGCGCACCGTGGAAAAAGAGCGCTGCTGCGGCATGCCGAAACTGGAGCTGGGCGACCTGGAAGCGGTGCGCCGCGCCAAAGAGGCGAATATTCCGCAGCTGCTGCGCCTGGTGGAAGCGGGTTACGACATCGTTGCCCCCATTCCCTCCTGTGTACTGATGTTCAAGCAGGAGCTGCCGCTGCTTTTCCCCGAGGACGCCGACGTACAGCGGGTCAAGGAGCGCATCTTCGATCCCATGGAGTATCTCTCCCTGCGCCAAAAGGAAGGCCTGCTGCGCACGGACTTTCAGCACAGCCTGGGGAAGGTGATGCACCACGCGGCCTGTCACCAGCGGGTCCAGAACATCGGTTCCAAGGCCCGGGAGATCCTCAGCCTGATACCGGACACCTCGGTGGAAGTCATCGAACGCTGCTCGGGACACGATGGCACCTATACCGTCAAAGCCGAATTTCACGCCCACGCCTGCAAGATCGGCCGGCCCATCGCGCAGCGGATGAAGGAAGCCAATCCCGCCCACTGGGGTAGCGACTGCCCGCTGGCGGCGGAACAGATTCGCGAACTCTGGGGACTGGAGGAAGCACCACGGCCCCAGACCCCCTGGCGCATGTTGGCCTATGCTTACGGACTGGAGGATTGACGATGGAAAAGCTGCAACGTGCGGATCTCTGGACCCTGGAACACTACGCCGAGAAGCGCGCTGGATTCCGCCAACAGGTCATGGAGCATAAGAGCCGACGTCGGCTGCCCCTGGGGGAACACGCCACCCTCTACTTTGAAGATCGCCTGAGCATCCACTATCAGGTTCAGGAGATGTTGCGCGTCGAGAAGATCTTCGAGCCGACGGCCATCGAGGAGGAGCTCGCGGCCTACAACCCCCTGATCCCCGACGGCGATAACTGGAAGGCCACCTTCATGCTGGAATACCCAGACCGGGCGGAACGCCAGCAGCGCTGCCGCGAACTGGTGGGTATCGAAGATCGCGTCTGGGTGCAGGTCGCCGAGGGTGAGCGCCTCTACGCCATTGCCGACGAGGATCTCTCGCGCACCACGGATGAGAAGACCTCTACCGTGCATTTTTTGCGCTTTCAATTGAGCGCCGAACAGAAGCGGCAGGCTCTGGACGGTGCCCCCCTGCACTTTGGGGTGGATCACCCGCTCTATACGGTGCAGGTATCGGTACCGGAAGCCGTGCGCCAGTCTCTGTGCGCGGATCTGCACTGAAGCGAGGAAGACATGGGCGCGGAAGAACAAAAAACGGCAGTCGTGACCGGTGCCTCGTCGGGCTTTGGTGCCGCCATTGCGCAGGTATTGTTGCGGCAAGGCTATAACGTGATCTGGGCGGCACGGCGCAAGGAGCGGCTGGAGCAGCTGGCGGCCCAGCACGGTGGGATTCCCAAGGTGCTGGACGTGAGTTCCGGCGACTCCGTGGCGGAGTTTGCGCGCAGCCTTCCAGGGCCGGTGCACGTCCTCGTCAATAACGCCGGCGGCGCTCTGGGCCTCGAGCCCATCGCCGAATTCAGCGAGGAACACTGGGAGCAGATGTGGCAGAGCAATGTCCTGGGGCTCGCGCGGGTGACCAAGGCACTTTGGCCACAGTTGCGTGCCGCACCCCTGGCGACGGTCATCAACATCGGCTCTGTCGCTGGCTCGGAAACCTATCCCGGCGGTTCGGGTTACACCGCCTGCAAGCACGCCGTGCGCGCCATCAGTGAAACGATGCGTCTGGAGTGGCTGGGACTGCCCATCCGCGTGACGGAAATCGACCCGGGGCTCGCCGAGACGGAGTTCTCGCTGGTGCGCTTCGATGGTGACGAGGAGCGCGCACGGGCGGTGTACGCCGGACTCGAGCCCCTGCACGCCGAGGATATCGCCGAAGCGGTACGCTGGGTACTCTCCCTACCGGCGCACGTCAACATCGATCGCCTCGTGATCAAGCCACGAGCACAGGCGCGGGTCGACAAAATCTTCCGCGAGGATCGCTGAACATCCGCGCTGGGGCCCTACCGCGACGCTGGCTGAAGCCCCGGCACCGGGGTTCGGACCTCCGCGCAAGGCGAAGGGCGAGACTTCGTGGCCGCTAATCCCTGGCAGAGACCGACCACCCGCAACTTTTCGGTGCTGCTCAAGCTGCTGCCATTTCTGCGCGGTCGCTATGGATTGTTTGCACTCTATCTGCTGTCGCTTCTGCTGAGCGCCGCCGGCAGTCTGGCCCTGCCCCAAGGTGCGCGGCTTCTGCTGGATCACGGCTTCATCCAGGCCCGGATACTGTTGCTGGCCAGCATCGCCCTGTTCGTTCTCGGTCTTTTCACGGTGGCGGCACGGGCCGCTCGCGAGGCTCTGGCCACTTGGATCGGACAGGGCATCGTTGCGGATCTGCGGCAAGAGGTCTTTGCGCACGTCCTGCGGCTACCCGCGCCCTTTTTCGAGAGCTTCCGCACCGGCGAGGTCATCTCCCGCCTCAGCAGCGACGTCACCATCCTGCGCTTTGGCTTGGCGGCTGTCCTCGGCGGCGCCCTGCAAAGTGGTCTGACGCTGTTGGGGGCGCTCTTGCTGATGGTGACCACCCTCCCGCTGCTGGTGCTGCCGGGCATCCTGATCCTGCCGCCCCTGGTGTGGATCAATCTGCGTGCCGGGCGGCTGCAGCGACAGTACAGCCGTCTCGAACAGGATTATCTGGCCGACCTCTCGGCGCACACCGAAGAAAGCCTCAACGGCATTCGAGTGGTACAGGCCATGACTCAGGAAGCCGCGGCCGAGGCGCGCTATCGCGAGGATATCGCCCGTCTACTGGAACAGGTGCGTCGACGGATTCGCGTTCAGGCCGGCGCCAGCCTCGTCAGCGGGGTACTGATCTTTGGTCTACTCAGCACCATGCTGTATCTGGGCGGTTGGCTGGTACTGCACGGCCATGCCCAGGTGGGCATGCTCGCCGCCTTTCTCATCTATGCCCTCATGGCCACGGGCAGCCTGTCGACGCTGGGCAGCCTCTGGGGGCAGCTGGGGCGACTGGCCGGCGCCACGGAGCGTCTCCTGGCCCTGCTGGATGAGAAACCGGAAGAGGCAAAGACCGATGCCGCAGAGATCCCCAATCCGAGCCCAATCCTGCACGAAAGCAGACCAGCCAGCCTGCGCTTCGTCGACGTCTCCTTCCGCTATCCCAGCCGTCCCGACATTGCCGCACTGCACCACATAGATCTCGACATCGCGCCGGGGGAAACCCTGGCACTGGTAGGGGCCTCCGGTGCCGGTAAAAGCACCCTGTTCAGCCTGCTGCTGCGCCACTATCAGCCCGAGAGCGGTCGCATCCTGCTGGATGGCAGGGATCTGCGTGAACTGCGCCTGCACGAACTGCGCCGCCAGATTGCCATCGTCCCACAGCAGGCCGTCATTTTTTCCATGAGCGTTGCCGACAACATCCGCATGGCCCGTCCCGACGCGACGGAGGCAGCCCTGCGGCGGGCCGTGCAGGCGGCGCGAGTGGACGAATTTACCGAGCGCCTGCCGCAGGGTCTGCAGACCCACGTGGGTGAAAAAGGGGTTTCCCTCTCCGGTGGCCAGCGTCAGCGTATCGCCATCGCTCGGGCTTTGCTGCGCGATCCACGCATACTCATCCTGGACGAGGCCACCAGTGCTCTCGACGCAGAGAATGAGCGACTCATTCAGGAAGCGCTGGCGCTGTTGACAGCCAACCGTACCACACTGGTAGCTGCCCACCGTCTGGCCACCATCGTCCACGCCCATCGTATCGCCGTACTGGAGGCGGGGCATCTGATCGCCACCGGTACGCACGAGGAACTCCTGGGAAGCTGCGAACCCTATCGCAACTTTGCGGAACTGCAAGGTCTGGGCGAAACCCCTTCGCTGTCGCGGCGACCCGACATCGAGGACTCAGGATTTTACATCAGATAGGCCCATCCGCAGCGCCAACGTCGCCGCGCCACGACAGAAGCCTCCCACACAGGCTCCCGGATCATTCACGATATCCCATAATAATCCGATAGTTATATAATTGGCATGGCGTTTGCTTAGAGTAAGGTGCTGTACCACTTTTTCTATGAGGAGATATACCATGTCCGTCAAAACTTCCGCTGTGGTGGTTGCCCTGATTTCGGTCTTTGCGGTTTCTTCCGCCTTCGCTGCCACCACCGCCCCTGCCAAGGAGACCGCCAAGGCTCCTGTCAAGTCCGAGATGCACAAGGCTCCCGTGCACAAGGCTCCGATGAAGAAGAAGGTGGCGCACAAGGCCCCGATGCACAAGGCTCCCATGCACAAGATGGCCGCCAAGAAGGTCGTGCACAAGCCGATGGCCAAGCACGTCGTCAGCAAGAAGAGCTGATCCGAAAGGATCCGCGCAAGGGCCTTCGGGCCCTTTTTTTATGTCCGAACCTCGGAGGCTTTTCGTGGTCTTAGGCGGGTGAGAGAATTTCCTCGGACCAAGGCCTATCGAGATGAGAACATGATGCGCAACGATCAATCACGACATAAGCGCTTTTACTGGCAGTGGCCCACTCTGCGCTCCGTGTGGATGAGCGGGTTGTGCCTCGCTGCGACCTTATTCCCTGCAGCCAGCTTCGCGCAGATGGGCTCCGGCGGCTATATCGCCCATGCGAACGTTTCTACCTACGTCTGCCAGACGGAAAATGAGGCGCGTATGCAGGATATCAATCCGGACTACCTCGTGCCGGGCTGTGCGCTGCGCGAGGCGGCAGTGAACGACCAGAAATCCTCATCGACAAAACGGGCCATGAAAAAAAATCGGGTGGAGAACTGATGTTGGGACGGGCTAGCGGTACAGTGGCTCTAGGTCTTGCCTTTTCCCTTGCTCTCGCTGCGGACGCCTGGGCGCTACCCGCTTCCGGCACCGCGCTGCATTGGACGGCTGCGCAGATATCGCAACTGGAGCGCAGCGCCCGTGAGGGCTATGCCCCGGCCCAGTATCGCCTGGGACTGGCATACGCTGCCGGTACCGGCGTGGACCAGAATCTTGCCAAGGCCGTGCACTGGTGGCGGCTGGCAGCCAAAAATCTGAACGCACCAGCCCAGCTGGAATTGGGCGATGCCTATGCGCACGGCTGGGGCGTAGAGCAAAATGCCGAGCGAGCCATCCATTACTGGAAAATGGCGGCCGCGGACGGTCATCGAAATACGGCAAGACAGGCGGAGAAACTGCTTGACAGTGCCGTCTGAAGTCCACAGAAGAGAGAGGGACAGTCATGATACACTGGTTATTTTACAGTCCTCACGGTTTTGATGTGCTGTTGCTACTGGGAACGCTATTGGGGACTTTGATCTATATCTTGCCCAGTCTCCTATCCTGGGCCGCAGGACATGCTCGCCCTGGCCTCGTCGCCACCAACCTGCTATTGGGATGGACCGTCATCTTCTGGATCGTGACCTTCGTCTGGGCGCTACGCATCTGGCTGAGCAGCGCGGACGCCGGCGAGCCGGAACCATCGCAGAGTCATCGTCGTCGCGAACCGCGTCTTGGCTGAATCCGATTAAAGAACCCTGCCGCATCGCGCGGCAGGGTCTACGATCTTCGCGAAGCTAAAAATCAGAAGCTGTAACCGAGCCCCACATTACCCTGCAGCAGATTGAAGTCGCCGTGGTGCATATAGCGATCCCATTTGAAGCCGGTGAAGGCGTACCAGGGTCCGGATACTTGATAATCTGCCTGCACACCGAGCTGTAGCACGTTAGCGGAGCCATGCGCGCTGGTAAAGGCCTGGCGATAGCCGCCGTTGGTGTAGCTGTAGGTGGCAGACACGCCGGAGAGGTAGCCCACGTTGCCAGTCAAGGTCAGCGGCCCCTGGCTGAAGGCCGCGTAGCCGCCGCCGCCAATGGCATTATTGCTGTAATGAAAGGCACCGGAGTTCGCGTCGTTCAGGGTGAAACGGGTATACTGATACGACAGATAGGGGCCGACGGCAAAATTTTCCGACAAGGGAATCAGATACGCGCCCTTGACATTCACCGCATTGGTATCCCCACCCGTGGGATTCTGGAAAGCTGCTCCGAAATCGTGGCGATAATTTGCTGAAAAAAGGAAATTATCCCGATATATAGAAGCGCGAACCCCAATACCGCCGGTGGTGTTGCCGCCATCATTGGTCGCCCCGGTGACGTTGCCGTACACTCCTACACTGTTCAATGTCTGGGACAGGGGCGTAGCCCACGCGGTACCGTAAACCAATAAAGCAACACTTGCCGAAACACCAGCTGCAAGTAATTTATTCATTACCGCCTCCTCTATTGGATCTTGATACGCAGGAGTTCTCCTGTGTTCGCTTTGACCTCTTGGTAGAGCAATGGTTCCGTCAAAATCGGGGAGCCAAGCATACTCACGGCGCTCTCAATAATTCCGCCCATTTTTTATAATGTTCCAATAATCCGCAGATTTATCTAGGGCTGAAGCTCGGCGTGCATCGCCCCCGTCGGGACGTCCGTCCTTGTCCGCAGGCACCGTGGCGACTACCATGAACTAGGTGGGCGCGAGACCCTCCGGCGCAGGAGCCCCGATGCTTAGGCGACACGCATCCTTGCAGAATCGGCGAAGGCAGTCCCTGGCCAGTAGACTGCAGTCGTTTCCGCGCCATGGATTGCCTCTTGAGGCTGGGGTCGAGATCTTGTGGGACGAACACCAGATCCCGCAGATCTACGCGGAGAACGACCACGATCTAGCCCTTGGCCTTGGCCTGGTACAGTGCCATCTACGCGAGACCCAGCTTTACCTTTTGCGCTACCTGGCTGAGGGGCGCATGGGCGAGCTCCTGGGCCCGCTGCTCACGCCCGTCGACGATTTGATCCGCCGCCTTGACCCCGGCAGAGCGGCCCCGGAAATCCTCGCCCTGTTGCCCCAGCGTACCCGCGACTGGCTGGAGGCCTTTGTCCTTGGGCTCAATGCCTATGGCGCGGCGCAGCAGCGATGCCCGCCGGAGTTCCGCTGGCTCGGACTGCAACGCCGCTCCTGGGAACCCTTGGATATCGTTCGGATGAGCCGGGTCATCGCCGCCGACGTGCACTGGCTGCTCTATGCGCGCTTTCTGCGGCTGCGCCGGCAGCCCGGCTGGGCCGACCGCTGGCAGCGTCTGCTCCAAGCTGGACAGGGCCAGGGGGCTGCGGGTGCCGCGGTCAGTACCCAATTGGCGGCTTTCTTCGGCGTCGCGCGCAGTGGCAGCAATGCCTTTGCCATCGCCGAGGGCGAGGGCGGCGGCACCTGGCTTGCCAGCGATCCGCACCTGGGTTTTGCCCTGCCCAACACCTGGCTGCTCCTCGGACTGCACGCGCCGGGGCTGGATGCCGTGGGTCTCGCTCCCGTCGGCCTCCCCTTCGTCAGCATCGGACGCAATGCAGATCTGGCCTGGGGTGGGACCAACCTGCGCTCTCTCAGCAGCGACCTCTTCGCCGTGGACGATAAGGACATCTGTCGGCGCGAACGCATCCAGCTGCGTCGGCGCTTCCTGCCCCCCAAAACCATCTGGCGGCGCTGGACGGCGGTCGGCCCCGTGATCAGCGACGCCCGCCTCTGGCCCAAGGGTCCAGAAAAGCTTGCACTGGCCTGGATGGGACATCGTCCCAGCGACGAGTTCACGCCGCTGCTGGATCTGATGCGCGCCACAGAAGCCGGTGCCCTGCGGCGAATTTTCCCATGCTGGTCCGTTCCCGGCCTCAATTTCCTGGCGGCGGACCGTCGCGGTCGCGTGGAGCACATCTTTGCGGCGACCCTGCCGCGGCGTCGCAGCGACTATCCGGATATTCTGCGCGATCCGCGAGACCCGAAGATGCGCTGGACCGCAGGGAGCCAGGACTGCCCTAACCCGGCAGGTGTACCACAGACGCAAGATGCCTTCTACTCCACCGTCCCCGGTAGTCCCGCGGTGGAGGGCCTGGTGGTCTCGGCCAACGACCGGCCGGCCGGCTCGGATTTCATCGGCCTGTTCTTCAGCCCCCCCGATCGGGTCGAGCGTCTTCGCCAGTTGCTTCGGGAACGCCGCGGGCCCGTTACAGCTGCGCAGCTCATGGCCTGGCAAGGGGATGTCCACTCCGCAAGGGCTCGGAGCCTCGCCAGATTCCTGGCGAAGCGGCTGGACGATGCACCGGCGTCGGCGGCGCTGCGCTCTGCACTGAAGAGTTGGTCCGGGGATTATACGGTGGACAGTCAGGGCGCCGCCGCTTTCGAACTGCTTCTCGCCGCCACCGTCAAAGGCATGGGGCGCGTCCAGCCCTTTTGGCGAGGGACGACGGATTGGGGGAGCATCTGCCAGTTCCTCCCCGCAGATCTCGATGCTCTGGATATCGAGTTGCGACGCCGACTCCTTGGGCGTGCAGCGGCCTTGGCCTGGCGGCGTTGGCGCCGCTATCCCCGCTGGGGCGATCTGCATCGCCTGCGCAGCGCCCATTGGCTGGCTGCTTTTCCGCTGCTTGGTCGGCTCTTGCCGAGCCATCAGTGGGCCAGCGCCGGCTCCCGCGAAACGCCCATGAAGGTGGCACACGGACTGGTACGCGGTCCACACCGTGCCAGTTTCGGTGCCCAGGCCCGCTTCCTCTGCCGTGTCGAGGACGTGGACGACAATTATTGCGTACTTCTAGGCGGTCAGGATGGCTGGCTGGACAGTGCGCAGTTCGACGATCAGATCCCACACTGGCGCGAGGGTCGTTACATTCCCCTGCCGCTGAGTCGCGAGGCCGTTTTGCGCCGCTGCCGCCATCGCCTGGAGCTGAGAGGCCCGTGAGTGAGGCGCTGGATGCCGGCTTTCGCCACTATGCCGGGCGCCGGGCCCGATATTTGGACGCCATGGATCCCGTGCAATGCCAGCGGCAGTTGCTGCAAGGTCTCATACGCCACGCGCGCGCCAGCCGTTTCGGCCAGGAGCACGACTTTGCGCGCATCGGAACGGTGCGCGATTTTCAGCAGCGGGTGCCATTGCGCGACTATGAGAGCTTCTGGCGGCAATACTGGCAAGCTGCATTCCCGCGGATCCGGAACCAGACCTGGCCCGATCCCATTCCCTGGTTTGCCCTGAGCTCGGGCACGAGCAGTGGGCGCAGCAAGTACTTACCCTTGAGCCGCGCCATGCTCCGGGCCCAGCGGCGCGCCGCCCTGGATACCCTGGTCTGGCACCAGCAGGCCTGCCCCTGGGCCCGGCCCTTGGCTGGCCGATCCTTTCTGCTGGGCGGCAGTACCGACCTGCAATCCCTGGCGCCTGGGGTAAAAGCGGGCGATCTAAGCGGTATCGCCGCTGAGACTATGCCCTGGTGGTCCCGGCCCTGGGTCTATCCACCCAAGCGTCTTGCACTGCTGGCAGACTGGGATGAAAAACTGCGGGTTCTGGCCAAGGACAGCCTCCGCTACGACATTCGCCAGCTCAGTGGTACGCCGAGCTGGCTGCTCCTGCTGCTGGAGGCCGTGAGCGCCCTCCGGGGCACCCCACCCCCCTATCCGCGGCTGGAGCTGCTGCTGCACGGCGGTGTGCCCTTTGCACCCTATCGCCCGCTCTTCGCCCCCTACCTCCGGGATACCCGCGCCGAACTGCGCGAAGTCTATGCCGCCAGCGAAGCCTTCATCGCCAGTGCCGACGACAAGCCCGAAGCCGGCCTGCGCCTGCATCTCGAGCACGGCGCCTTCTACGAATTCGTCCCCGTACGCGAGCTCGGGGAGGAACGTCCGCAGCGCCACTGGCTCAAAGACTGCGTCCTGGATGAGGACTATGCGCTGATACTCAGTACCGCTGCTGGTCTCTGGTCCTACCGCATCGGCGATACCGTACGCATTCTCAGCCGTAGACCGCCACGCATCGCCGTGGTGGGACGCCTACAAGATTATCTGTCGGTCTTTGGCGAACACCTGCACCCAGAAGAACTGCGGGCCGCCATCGCCCGGGCCGCCACCGAGGACGGTCATCCCATCGTCGAGTGGATGGTGGGGGCGCGGTTGGACCCGGCCGCACCGGGTCGCGGCCGTCACCTTTTTCTCGTGGAGTCCACCATCGCGGATGCGTCACCGACACAGCGACAGACCCGTGAGGAAGCCATGGCCCATGCCATCGACCGCGAGCTGCAGGCGCGCAACGCCGACTATCAGGAGCACCGTGGCCTGCAGCTGCTGGCTCCTCGTGTCCTTCTCTTGCCACCGGGCAGCTTCGCTCGGTGGCTGCGTCGGGCAGGGAGGCTCGGCGGACAAAACAAGATACCGCGGACAGTGGCAGACCCGCAGCGCTTTGCCGAGATCCTCGAAATCATCGGCGAGACATCGCAGACCTCAGACCGCTGAGCTCAAGTCACGGTCCGGTGCCTCCACCGCCCCTCTCAGGGCAGGGGCTCCTTGGTGTAGGCGATGTTGGCTTCCTCGGAGCGGTAGGCACGCAGGGGCTTGCGCGCCTGAATGTCCGCCACCCAGTGCGGGTTCAGCAGCAGCGACTTGCCCGAGAGCACCATATCGGCATCCACCAGCGCGGCCTCCGCCGTGTCGCGGTCGTGGATCTGCCCGCAGATCAGGATGGGTTTGCGGCTGACGCTACGCGTCAGCTGGGCCATGTTCATGCCACTGCCAAAGGCCTCGTCGGAAAAGCGGTAGGTGGACACGGAGATGGCGTCGATAGGCAAGGCATCGATATGGGCAATGAGATCCTTCCACTCCTGGGCATCGGCAAACAGGGAGACCTCCATATCCACCACACCCCAGTTGGAGATACGGAAAAAGAGCAGCTTGTCCTGTGGCACCCAGGGGCGAACCGCTTCCACCACCTCGCGGGCATAACGGAAGCGATTATCGAGAGAGCCGCCGTAGGCGTCGTCCCGCTGGTTGCTGTAGCTGGACAGAAACTGGCTGATGAGATAACCGTGGGCACCGTGGATCTCCACCCCGTCGAAACCTGCCGCCATGGCACCCTTGACCGTCTCCACGAAGCCCTGGATGCTGTGCTCGATATCGTACAGAGACATGGCGTCCGGCACGGGATAGGGAGCCTGGGTCAGAGGGTTGGCCTGGCGCGGGGCGATGGCGCTGGGGGCGACGATGCGCTGCGCCGGATTCACCTCCGGCCAGGCGACGCGCCCGCAGTGGAAAATCTGCAGGATGGATACCCCACCAGCGGCGCGGATACGGCCATTGACTTCGGCCCAGGCATCGATCTGTCGTTGTGTGACCAGACGCGCCTGACCGGGATAACCCTGGGCGCTCTCGTAATCGCTGACGATAGCCTCGGTGGTGATGAGGGCCACCCCGTTCTCGGCCCGGCGTACCAGAAAATCCAGGACGTCCTGCCGCGGAATGCTGTCCTTTTCCGAAGACATGCGAGTCATGGGCGCGAGGCCGATGCGATTGCGCAAGCGGTAAGAGCCCAGCTGCCAGGGTGCGAAAAGATCCTTCTGCGTCTGTTTTGAGGCTTCCTGCTGCACGATTCTGCTCCTTGTCTCAACGAAAACGATTGCGGCCAAAGATACCATACGGTCGGTATGAACCCAAGGACCGGCTTGGTCTCGACACGCCGTCAGCGGGGGCTGGACGGTTCCTCGAACTTCAGAGCAAAATCCCAGCGATCCTCTGGCTGCGGCCAGATCTGCAGGGGTCCATCCGCCGTCCCGCCCAGACCGGCCCACTGGGGAAAACCCAGCATGAGCACCAGATGCCCCTGCCCATCCCAAAGCAGAGGTAATCGAGGTCGCAGAAAGGGCGGCACGCCCACCTCCAGCAGAAGCTTCTTCAGAGGACGGTGATGCCCTGCCGCATCCCGGTAGCGCATGCCCGGCTGCGGCCGCCCCCAGTGCAAGGGCCCGAAGAGCCGCCCGGGGTCCAGTCGATGTACCCGCCTACCGGGTGCCGCGGAGCCATCTCCCCGCGAGCTCCAGGCGAAACCGCGGCCAATACCGGCAGAGGTCGTGGGCCACCAGAGCCCGCTGGGACCAGCGTCGCTCCAGTGCAGATCCCCAGGCCACAGCCATAGCCACCCCCCCTGCATCCAAGTCTCCACGCCGGGCCAGAACAGGCGCTGACCATGGCTGGGCTGGGCTGTGCGATGCAGAAGGATCCGCAGGTCTTCCTGGCGGGGTAGCGCCATCTGGCGATGGCGCAGGTACTGGCGCAGAAACACCCGGTAATGGGCCTGGGGCAGACGGCGCAGAAAATCCAGAGCAAGGCGCGGCTCGCTACCCTCCTGGGGATATTCGCGGCAATAATCGCTCCACATCCGGCGAAACCAGTCGGCTTCTACGGAGAGGCTGTCCGCCAGATTGGCAGCGCTGCGGGCGATAGCCGGGGCGGCATCGGGCCAACCCAGACGGCCGAGGGTCGGCAGGAGCTGCTGGCGCACGCGACTGCGGGCAAAGCGCGGATCCGCGTTGGCCGGATCCTCGATCCAGCCGAGGCCGCGGCTCTGCAAGTAATCGTGCAGGACTTGCCCCGGGCAATCCAGCAGGGGACGGGCCAGCACCCCGGTGCCCAGAGGCCGGCGCCAGGGCATGGCCGCCAGTCCTGCCACTCCGGCGCCGCGCAGGGCCTGCAGCAGAAAAGTTTCTGCCTGATCGTCGCGATGCTGGGCCGTGAGCAGCCATTGCCCCGGAGCAAGAAGCTCCTGCAGGACCCGGTAGCGACCGCGTCGTGCGAGGTCCTCCAGACCTTCGCCGGAACTATCCGCGGGCAGGTGGCGCAGGACGAAGGGCACGCCAGCCGCCGTCGCCACCTCTTCACAGCGCGCCGCCCAGTCGGCACTCCGTGGGTGCCAGCTGTGATCCACGTGCGCGGCGATGAATGACTGGCCGATGGCGTGCAGGGCCCAGAACAAGGCGCTGGAATCGCGCCCACCGCTGAAAGCCAGGATCAGGCTCGTCGCCGATGTCAGCCCCCACTCCTGCCAGAGCCTGCGGCGCAGCAGCGCCTCGAGATCCTCCTTCACGCGCCGCAGCTCAAGCGGCGCCTACCACCCCGTAGTGCATCAGGCGCTCGTAGCGGTTGCTGAGGAGCTTGCCCTTGTCCTGGCCTAGTAACTGACCGAGGTGGCTCTGCAGCCGCTGGTCCAGCTCCCGGAAGACGGCTTCGGGGTCGCGCTGGGCACCGCCCAGGGGTTCCGGCACCACCTCATCCACCAGACCCAGTCCGTGCAGCCGGCGTGCGGTGATGCCCAGGTTGTCGGCGGCGGTCTCCGCCTGGGCCGCGTCCTTCCAGAGGATGGAGGCGCAGCCTTCGGGAGAGATGACGGAATAGACGCTGTATTCCAGCATCAGCAGGCGGTCTGCGACACCGATGGCCAAGGCACCGCCGGAGCCCCCCTCACCGATGACCGTGGCAAGAATCGGTACGCCAAGATCGGACATCACCGCCAGATTACGGGCAATGGCCTCACTCTGACCCCGCTCTTCGGCACCGATGCCGGGATAGGCGCCGGGCGTATCGATGAAGGTAAAAAGGGGCAACTGGAAGCGCTCGGCGAGGCGCATGAGGCGCAGGGCCTTGCGATAACCTTCCGGGCGGGGCATGCCGAAATTGCGCTGGATCTTTTCCTTGGTGTCGCGGCCCTTCTGCTGACCGATCCAGACGATACCGTGACCGTGGAAGCGGGCGAGGCCACCGACGATGGCGGGATCGTCGGCGTAAGCGCGATCGCCTGCCAGCATCTGCACATCCTCGAAGAGCGCCGCGACGTAATCCAAGGTGTAGGGCCGCTGTGGATGCCGCGCCACCTGCACGGTCTGCCAGGCACTCAGCTTGCTGTAGATTCTTTGCAGTTCCTTGCGTGCCTTCACTTCGAGGCGACGGATATCCTCCTCGATACCCGGCTGGTTCAGGGCACGCAGCTCTTCTACCTTGCCTTCCAGCTCTGCGACACTCTGCTCAAAATCCAGGTAACTGGTCTTCATGGGCACTCCTTCATGGCCTAGCGTTTTTTGGGTCGCAGCGGCGACGTCCAACCCTCAGGCCGGCCGCCGCCGCAGGGCGCGACCTTGTTCCAAGGAGACGACATTGTCCACGAGCTTGCCGACGGGCGCAAAACGCCACCGCCAGGATTCCACCGGTGCGAGCTCCGCGAGCCGGCTGAGGACCGTCTCCGAGGCAGCGATGTACCAGTTCTCATCCGGCTCCAGAACGACCTCGATGCCATCGGGCAGGGGCAGGCACAGCCGCAGACGCAACGATCCTCGCTCCGTACCGAGGCAGGACGCCAGCTGAGCCGCAGAGGTCCCTTCCCGCAGCCGACACTCCAGTTCCTCCGCCAGCAGGGCGCGCGCCTCATCCAGGGCCAGCAGCCGCTGCGCGGTCAGGCGCAAACTGCCGGAATAGTTGTCCTCGCCGACCTCACCCAGCACCAGCAGGGGGGCATCGCCTTCGCCACGATATTCGGCACGCTGCCAGGTCTCGGCAAAGACGACCACGTCGCAGCGTCCCGCCTCATCCTCCAGGGTGAGAAAATAGATGCGATCACCGCGTTTGCTGCGGGTGCTACGTCGTCCGACGACAATCCCGGCCACCAGCACCAGGCCGCTAGCCGCCGTGAGGGCACCCAGCTCCTGCGCCCCCATGGCGGTCAATTGCGCGCGATGCTCCACCAGAGGGTGGCCGCTGAGGTAGAAGCCCAGGGTTTCCCGCTCGCGCTGCAGGCGCTCGATCCCGGTCCAGGCTGGAGCTTCCTGCCACGGAGGAGCCGTGGGCTGCTCTTCCGGACCACCCAAGAGAGAAATCTGCTGACTGTCGCGGGCTTCGCGCGTCTGGGCAGCAGCCTCCAGGAAGGTATCCAGAGATGCCAGGAGGTACTCCCGCGACGGACCGACTTCGTCCAGGGCCCCAGCCTTGATGAGGGCTTCCAGGGCTCGGCGATTGAGCCGCTGCAGGTCGACCCGGCAGAGAAAATCGAAAAAGTCGCGGAAAGGTCCGTCGGAATCCCGCGCGGCAACGATGGCCTGCACGGCGCTGCGGCCCAGTCCCTTGATAGCCCCGAGTCCAAAACGAATGCCCTCGGCCACTGGCAGGAATTCCAGGGCGCTGTGCTGCACCGATGGCGGTAGAATGGCCAGACCCATGCGCCGACACTCACCAATCATGGCAACGATCTTGTCGGTGTGATCCATGTCGGCGGTGAGCACCGCCGCCATGAAGTGGCTCGGGTAGTGGGCCTTGAGGTAGGCGGTCTGGTAGGAAACCAGGGCATAGGCAGCGGAGTGCGACTTGTTGAAGCCGTATTCCGCAAATTTTTCCATGAGGTCGAAGATGGCGCCGGCCTGATGGGGATCGATCTGGCGTCGCGCCGCGCCTTGCAGGAATATCTCCCGCTGTTTGGCCATCTCCTCGGCCTTTTTCTTGCCCATGGCGCGCCGCAGGATATCGGCGCCGCCCAGAGAGTAGCCGGCCAGGATCTGGGCGACTTGCATCACTTGCTCCTGATAGACCATGACGCCGTAGGTCTCGGCCAGAATCGCCTTGAGATCGGGGTGCGGATAGCTCACCGCCGCGCGGCCATGCTTGCGCGCGATGAAATCGTCGACCATGCCCGACTGCAAGGGGCCAGGACGAAAGAGCGCCACCAAGGCGATGATATCGCCGAAGTTGTCGGGCTGCAGGCGACGCAGCAGATCGCGCATGCCCGAGGACTCCAGTTGGAAGACGGCGACGGTGTGGGTCGACTTGAGCAAGGCGAAGGTCGCGGCGTCGTCCAATGGGATACGCTGCAGATCCAAAGGTGGCTCGCCCCTCTGCGCGCGGGCCCGGTTGATACCCTTGAGGGCGATGTCGAGGATGGTGAGGGTGCGCAGGCCGAGAAAGTCGAATTTGACGAGGCCCATCTTTTCCACGTCGTCCTTGTCCAGCTGGGTGACGTTGCCGCTGCCCTCCGTCGCATCGCTGAACAGCGGCAGGCGGTCCGCGAGGGGCTCCGGACTGATGACCACGCCGCCGGCGTGGGTGGATGCGTGGCGTGGCCGCCCCTCCAGCCGCAGGGCGATGTCCAGAAGCTCACGCACGTCGTCCTCTTCGGTCTGCCGTCGGCGCAGCTCCTCCGACTCCTCCAGGGCCCGCGCCAGGGTCATGCCCAGATCTCCCGGCACCAGCTTGGCCAGCTGATCGACGAAACCGTAGGGGAGGTTGAGCACGCGACCGACGTCGCGGACGACGGCGCGGGCCTTCATGGTGCCAAAGGTGATGATCTGCCCCACGCGTTCCCGCCCGTATTTCTCGGCGACGTACTGGATCACCCGATCCCGCTGGTCCATGCAGAAGTCGACGTCGAAATCCGGCATGGAAACCCGCTCGACATTGAGAAAACGCTCGAAGAGCAGGCCATAAGCCAGGGGATCCAGATCGGTGATGCGCAGCGCGTAGGCGACCAGCGAGCCGGCGCCAGAGCCGCGCCCGGGCCCCACGGGCACATCGTGGTCCTTGGCCCACTGGATGAAGTCCGCAACGATGAGGAAGTAGCCGGGGAAACCCATCTGGCGGATGACATCCACTTCCCGCAGCAGCCGCTCGCGGTAAGGGGTCGCCGCAGCGCCATCGATTCCCAAGGCCGCAAGGCGCTCCTCCAGGCCGCGCTCTGCCTCCTTCTGAAAGTATTGATCGATGGGGCTGCCGTCGGGGGTCGGATAATCCGGCAAGGCATATTTGCCTAAAGTAAGCTCGACATTGCAGCGCTTGGCGATCTCTAAGGTGTGGATGCAGGCCTCGGGCAGATCGCGGAATCGCTCCAGCATCTCCGCTGGCGATGCCAGGCGATGCTCCGGATTGAAGCGACGCGGACGCCGTTCGTCGTCCAGGGTATAGCCGGCGGCGATACACTGGCGGGCATCAAAGGCCTTGAAGTCTTCTGCATCGAGAAAATGGGCGTTATTGGTGGCCACCACCGGCAGATCCAGTGCACAGGCCAGCTCCACCGTCGCTGCCACCAAAGCCTCCTGCCCTGGCTCGCCATTGCGTTGCAGTTCCAGATAGAAGGCGTCTGGGAACCATTGGGCATAACGCTGGGCCCACTGGCGAGCCTGTTCCGGCTGATGCTGGAGCAGGGCACGGCCAACATCACCACGGGCCGCGGCGGATAGAGCGATGAGGCCATCCGTGTGGCCCTCCAGCCAGTCTCGCTGCAACTGCGGTCGGCCGTGCTGCAGACCTTCGAGATAAGCCCGACTCAGGAGTCGACTGAGATTGCGAAAGCCTTGGCGATTCCGGCAGAGCAAGACCAGGCTGCTGGGATCCTCGGGCTGATCCGGCTGACACAGCCAGACCTCGCTGCCGATGATGGCCTTGACTCCGGCGTTGCGTGCAGCCTCGTAGAATTTGACCAGGGCAAAGAGGTTGCCGTGATCGGTGACGGCAATGGCGGGCATGCCCCAATCCACACATCGGCGGATCAGGGCCTTGATGGGGATGATGCCATCCTCCAAGGAATATTCGGAGTGCACGTGTAGATGGACGAAACCGCAGTGGCTCATGCGTTCCTCGTGAGTGCCGCCACCGGCGCAAAGCCACGCCGATGGATGAGGCTCGGACCCAGCCGTTGCAGCGCGGCGAGGTGCAAGGGCGTGGGATAACCGCGGTGCTGGGCAAAGGCATAGCCCGGCAGATGCCGATCCAGGGCATCCATTTCCGCATCCCGCGCTGTTTTCGCGAGGATACTGGCTGCTGCAATGGCATCCAGACGGCTATCGCCTTTCACCAGAGTCTCCGCGTGCCAGTGGGGCAGCGCCCGGTTGCCATCCACCGCTACCCGCCAGGGGCCCGGCGGCAGAGCCTGCAGGGCACGGTCCATGGCCCGCAAGGTGGCCTGCAGGACATTGTAGCGTTCTATCTCCCAGCTGCCAGCCCAGGCGATGGACCAGGCCTTCGCCTCGGCACGGATCTGCCGGGCCAGGTGTGCACGCCGCGCCGGGCTGAGCTTCTTGGAGTCGGCAAGGCCCGGCAGCGGCCGCGCCAGAATCACCGCCGCCACCGTCACCGGGCCTGCCAGGGGACCGCGCCCTACCTCATCGAGGCCCACCCAACCGCAACCGCGGTGCTCCAGCTCAGGCATGGACCGGCCCCAGAACCGCCCGCAGGGCGTCGGCAATGGCCGCATCGTCGTCCCCCTGCAATTTTTCCGGAAGCGCCGATAGGGCCTCGCGCTGCGCGGCCCCAGCCGGACCCAGCAGCCGCTCCAGTTCCGCCGCCACGACCTCGGGACGAAAGTCGTCCTGTAGATACTCCGGGTAGATTCTCCGCTCCAGAAGGATGTTGGGCATGGCCACGAAGGGTACCCGGACCAGCCGCCGCGCCAGCCAATAGGTGATAGGCTGCATGGCATAGACCACCACCGCCGGTCGGCGCATGAGCGCCGTTTCCAGAGTCGCCGTCCCCGATGCCACCAACACGAGGTCGGCAGCGGCCAGCAGCGTCAGGCTCTGGGCCAGCACCAGACGGATGCCGCTCTCATCGCCCAAGGCCGCCTGCCACAGTGGTAGGAGATCCTCACGCGCCAAGGCAACGGCCACCTCCACCTGCGGCCGCTGCTGGCGCAGGCGTCTCGCCGTCTCCACCATGGCCGGTGCCAGGCGTCGCAATTCCGTGCGCCGGCTGCCGGGAAGCAGGGCCAGCAACGGTACATCGGCGGCGATACCCAGGGCGGCCCGCGCTGCTTCCCGACTGGGAGCCGCCGCACATTGCGCGAGCAGCGGGTGAGGCAAAACCTGCACGGGGATACCTGCCTCGGCGTAGAGCGGGCGCTCGAAGGGAAAGAGCACCAGCATGCGATCGATGCGTTCGCGCATCTTGGCGATGCGGCCCGCCCGCCACGCCCAGATCTGCGGCCCTACCACGTAGAGCACCGCAATACCCAGGGATTTGGCCAGGCGCGCTACGCGCAGATTGAAGGCCGGATGGTCGATGAGCACCACCGCCTGTGGCCGTTCCTCGCGCAGCACCGTC
Source organism: Acidithiobacillus sp. (assembly GCF_023256195.1). Lineage (GTDB taxonomy): Bacteria > Pseudomonadota > Gammaproteobacteria > Acidithiobacillales > Acidithiobacillaceae > Acidithiobacillus_A. The sequence goes on along the minus strand of NZ_JAGDWX010000012.1, from coordinate 53,951 downwards.
TCGATGCGCGCATACAGCCGACGCAGGGCACCGTAGTGGCGCAACACCTCGACGATCCCCATGATCGCCAGCACCTCACCATCGGCTACGGGACGCACACCCGCCTCGCGCAGCCGCGGTCCGACTACCCCGGACCAGTCCAGCTGGAGCCCCGCCGCCTCGGCACGGCGCAGGATATCGAGCCCCAAGGTTTCCCCCGAGCGCTCCACCGCCACCAGGAAAACCGGGGTCCCCATCCTCAGGCCTGCAGGTGGGCGCGGATCACCGTGGCGATACGTTCCACCTGCTCGGGCTGCAGCTCCGGGAACATGGGCAAGGAGAGCACCGTCGTGCTGAGGCGTTCCGCCACCGGGCAGGAGGCGGGGGCGAGATCGGCAAAGGCCTGCTGGCGGTGACCCGGGATGGGATAGTAGATGGCGCTGGCGATACCGGCGGCCTGTAGAGCCGCGCGCAGGGCATCACGGTCCCGCACCTGGATGGTGTACTGATGATAGACGTGGTTCTGACCGGCGGGCACCTCCGGCAGCCGCAGATCCAGATCGGCTAGAGCCTCACCGTAGTAGCCCGCAGCCCGCTGGCGGCCACGGGTGTAGTCGTCGATGTGGGCAAAGAGCTCTCGCAGGATCAGGGCCTGGATCTCATCGAGGCGGCTGTTGTAACCCAGCACCTCGTGCTGGTAGGTCTGCCAGGATCCGTGATTGCGCAGACCCCGCAGGCGGCGGGCCAGTTCGGCATCGTCCGTGACCACCATCCCGCCATCGCCGGCGCCGCCCAGATTCTTGCTGGGGAAAAAGGAAAAGCAGGCCAGGCGACCGAAGCTCCCCAGCTTGCGCTCGCCCAAGGTGGCGCCCAGGGACTGGGCGCAATCCTCGATGACCTCCAGACCGTGGGCCGCGGCCAGCTCCAGGAGCACCGGCATATCGGCGCCGAGGCCATAGAGGTGGACGGGAATGATGGCCCGCGTGCGCGGCGTGATGGCGGCTGCCACCGCCTCGGGCTGGATGCGATAGTAGCGGTCGTCGACATCGACGAAGACAGGGGTAGCGCCGACGTAGCGCACGGCCTCGGCGGTGGCGATGAAGGTGAAGGTGGGAACGATGACCTCATCCCCCGGACCGATGTCCAGGGCGCGCAACGCCAACATCAGGGCATCGGTGCCCGAGGCACAGCCGACCCCATGCCGGACACCGATGAAGGCGGCGATCTCCGCCTCCAGCGCTCGCCCGTGCTCCCCCAGAATGAAGCTCGCCCCCTCCAGGATCGCGCCAATACCCGCCAGCATGGCTTCCTTCAGCGGCGCATAATGTTGGCGCAGATCCACCATGGGAATGGGCGCCGGATCGGCCGGCGATACCATTTTCTTCACTGCTCCGGACACTATCCTGCCTCCTCACCCTGCAAAAAGGTCTCTACGGCGGCCCGCACGCCCAAAGCCGCGGCAAGGGCGAGTCGGCCCTCGCGGGCACTGCACAGAGCCATCTCACGCCCCAATACCGCCCCCAGAAAGTTCCGTACCTCGAACTCCAGAGCATCCTCCGCTGGCAACTCCAGTACCTGCTCCGCTACCCCGGGGATACCAGGGACGGAGCCACCGCCGCGTTCCACCAGGCGCAGTTGCCGCGCCATGAAGTCGACGGAAGCGTAACGATCCTCCCAGAAAATCCGCATCCTGCGCACCGGCTCCCGTACCACCCGTGAGGCCGCGAGATTGGCCACGGCACCGCTGTCCAGAGTCACCCAGGCATTGGCCATGTCGGCCTTATCCGTCACCGCTGCCACGCCCACGGCGCGGATGTCCTGGAGGGCCTCGCCGCTGAGCCAGAGCGTGAGATCCAGGTCGTGAATCATGAGATCCATGATGACATCGATGTCCAGAGAACGGGGCTTGAAGGGAGCAAGGCGCTCCGCTTCCAGATAACGAGGGGCGCCAAAACCGCGCTCGCGTAGGGTGCGGATGGCCGGATGCGCCCGTTCGATGTGGCCTACCGCCAGCACTTTTCCCACTCGGGCGGCAAGTTCCTCCAGGTACTCAGCTTCGGCCAGGTCCAAGGTGAAGGGTTTCTCTACCAGACAATGCACGCCGGCATTCAAGGCCGCCGTGGCTACCTGGCAATGGGTCGAGGTAGGCGTCGCGATGGAGATGGCGTCCACCTGCGCCAGCAGTGCCTCGAGACTGGGGAAGGCAATACAGCCCAGTTCCGCCGCTACCGCCGCCGCGCGCTCGGGGTCCTGATCGAAAACCCCTTGCAGGTCGGAGCAGGCCGCGTACTTCTGGGCGTGAAAGCGACCGAGGTGACCCACTCCCACCACCGCCGTGCGCAGCGCCTTCATGGCCGCGTGATACCCCGCTGCGTGGCCCGCAGAAAGGCTAGGAGGTGGGCGATTTCCGGGGCATCGAGGCCGCGCCTCTCCAGCTCCTCCATGGCCTCCTCCAGACGCTGCCCGGAGCGGAACAGCACCCGATAGGCGCGTTTGATCTGCAGGATGGTCTCGCGCGGAATGCCGCGTCGCGCCAGCCCGCGGACGTTGATACCGTGCAGGCTGGCGTGATTGCCCGCCGCCATCATGTAAGGCGGCACGTCCAGCGGCGCCATGGTCCCACCCCCGAGGATGGCATGCGCCCCTACTCGGGCAAATTGGTGGACGGCCGACAGTCCGCCGAGAATGGCATAATCCTCGACGCGGACATGCCCCGCCAAGGTCGCCGCATTGGCCATGACCACGTGATTGCCGATCTGACAGTCGTGGGCCACGTGACAGTAGGCCATGAAGAGATTATGGTCGCCGATGCGGGTCACCCCGCCGCCCTTGACCGTGCCACGGTTGATGGTCACGAATTCGCGAAAGGTATTGTGTTCGCCGACGACGAGCTCCGTCCGCTCGCCGCGATAGCCGAGATCCTGAGGAGCGCTGCCGATGGAGGCAAAAGGGTGGATGCGATTGTGGGCACCGATACGGCAAGGTCCCTCGATCACGGCATGCGCACCGATCCAACAGTGCGCGCCGAGTTCCACATCGGCGCCGATCACCGCAAAGGGACCCACCTCACAGTCGGCACCGAGACGGGCAGAGGGGTCGATGGCCGCCTGGGGGTGGACGGCCGCGGTCATGCGTCGCGCTCGCGCAGGGTGGCCATGAGCATCGCCGATGCGACCAGGGTATCGCCCACCCGCGCCATGGTCTGCATCTGCCACATGCCACCACGACGGCGACTGACCTCCGCAAGCAGGATCAGCTGATCCCCCGGAACCACGGGTTTGCGAAAACGCGCCTTGTCGATACCGGCAAAGTATACCGCTTCGTTTTCGCCGTATTTCCCCTCAGAGACGAAGGCGAGGAGAGCCGCGGCCTGCGCCAGAGCCTCGATAATCAGTACTCCGGGCATGACCGGGAAATCCGGGAAGTGGCCCTGGAAGTAGGGCTCGTTGATCGTGACGTTTTTCAGCCCCCGCAGATAGCGATTCGGCTCCAGTTCCTCCACACGATCCACCAGCAGGAAAGGGTAGCGGTGAGGCAGGCGTTTCAGAATCTCACGAACATCCAGTTGCACCATCAGTCGTCACTCTCCTCCCGGTGGGCCGAAGCGCGGGCAGCCGCCGTCTTCTCCCATTGCTTGAAGCGTTGCGCAAACTCCTCCAGGGCGTCGAAGCGCGCCACCAAGCGCCGCCAGCGCCGGACTGGGCGGGCGGGCAGCACCCCCGAATACACCCCCGGCGTGCGCAGATCGTGGGTGATGGCACTCTGGCCCGCGATGATGCAGCCATCGGCGATGCGGATATGGCCCGCGAAGCCTACCTGACCGCCGATGCGGCAGTGGGCACCGATAGTGGTACTGCCCGACACTCCCGTCTGTCCGGCAATGACCGTATGCTCGCCGACGGTGACATTATGACCAATCTGCACCAGATTATCGATCTTGACGCCGTCGCCGATGACGGTATCGGCCATCACCCCACGGTCGATGCAACTGTTGGCACCGATCTCCACGCCACGCCCAATGCGCACCCCGCCGATATGCGGAATCTTGACGTAGGCATCCCCGTCCGGGGCAAAGCCAAAGCCATCGGCGCCGATGACGGCATTGGCGTGAATGGTGCAATCCGGCCCGATCTCACAACCTGCGTAGACCTTCACGCCCGGAAAAAGGTGACAACCTGCGCCCAGTCGTACCCCCGCACCAAGAACCACGCCCGTTTCCAGCCAGCAACCGTCCTCAACGATGGCCCCCGCCGCCACCCGCACTCCCGCTTCGATGCAGGCACCAGGGTGCACGCGGGCGTCGCTGGCAACCCAGGCTCCCGCCTCCACCCCGGGCACCGGCCGGGTCACCGGGTAGAGGTGCTGCAACACGCGCGCGAAGCTTGCATAGGGATTGCTGCTGATCAGCGCATGACCGCCGTAGAGCCCAACCTCCTGCTCCCTCAGAATGAGCGCGCCGGCACGGGTCTCGCGCAGAATCTGGGGTGAGCGGGGAGGCTGATAAAAACTCAGGTCTTGGGGTCCGGCCTCTTCCAGGGGTGCCACCCCCTTTACCAGGAACCGACCGTCGCCTCGCAGTTGCGCCTTGGCCACCTGCGCCAATTCACCCAGACTGAGGGACGGAGCAGCTGGCCTACTCATATCACTTCCGGTCACCCTTGCCCGCGGGTTGCTTCTCCATGGCCGCCACCACCTGCTGGGTCAGATCGATGGCGCCATTGACGTAGAGCACGGACTTGTCGTTGAGAATGAGGGTGTAGTGGCCGGCCTGACCGATCTGGCTGACCACTCGCACCAGGCGGTTCTGAATCTTCTCCAGGATCTCGTTGCGCTGTACGCTGATCTCATCCTGAGCCTTGCGCTGATACTTCTGCAGGTTCATGACCATGGCCTGCAGCTGCGCCTCCTTCTCTTGGCGCTGCGCATTGCTCAGCTTGGGGAAATCTTTTTCCAGGTTGCGCTGAAAAATGTCGATCTCCTGTCGCTTGGCCTCGATCTCCTTTTGTCGCGCCTCGATCTGACGATTGAGGTTGGCCGCACCCGCCTGGGCCTCGGGCAGCTCGCGCAGCGCCTTGTCGAGGTCCACGAAGCCTATCTTGATGCCCTCCGCCACCCCGTTGGGCGCCCAGACGCACAGCAGCAACGCCGGGACGAGCAGCCAGAGCCGGTTTCCACGCATCCTCACCCGCATGATCAGAAGGCGTTTCCTACGGTGAACTGGAGCGGCTGGGTCAGATCACCCGGCTTCTTGTCGAGAGGAATGGCCAGGGACAGACGCAAGGGACCCAGAGGGCTGATCCACAGAAAACCTACACCCGCCGTGGTGCGGAGGTTGCCGAGGCTCGGGAAGTAATTGTTGGTGTATTGGAAGTTACCCGCGGAATTGGCACTCACGCCATAGACCCAACCGCTGGCCACGAAGAGATTCATGCGAAAATTCTTGTTGTCCTGCAGGCCCGGCAGCGGGAAGTACAGGTTGGCATCCAGCAGCAGTTCGCGCGTACCACCTACGGGGTAGCCATCGATCTGCGGACCCAGGGCGTAGGTTTGATAGCCCGGCAGGGTCGTCGGCCCACCCAGATAGAAGTTGTCGAAGAAAGGCACCGGCTTGCCCGAATAGCTGTTGATGAAGCCGTACCGCGCACCCAGTCCTCCCGACAGCCAGGAGGTGAAGGGGTGATAGTAATTGGCTTTGATCTCAGCCTTGTAGAAGCGCAATTTGCCCGGCGGCACCGCTGCCTTCAAGGACAGGCTACCGTACACGCCTTTGGTGGGGAAGATGGGCGAATTGGTGCTGTTGTAGACGAGATCGTTGCCCAGGGTAATGGAATTGGCAGAATTCCCATATAGGTCGATGTAGTTCTGATACAGCGGATAATTGGCGCCGTTCTGCAGGTTGATGTTGGTGTGGTCAAAACCCAGGGTCATGTAGTCGTAGACGTATTCCAGCACCGGAATACCCAGGGTTACGGAAGCACCGTAGTCGATCTCCCGATAAGGCGCAATGGCCAGGGTCGACAGATTAGTGTCGTTCCGATACAGGTTGAAGCCCAGGCTGATACCATCGGGCGTGAAATAGGGGTTGGTAAAGGACAGGTTGTAGGCCGTGCCCAGACCGCCGACATTGGCAGAGAAGGACAGCGCATTGCCGGTGCCCATGAAGTTATTCTGACTGATGGAGCCGTTGAAAAGGAAACCCTCGGCATTGGAGTAACCCACGCCCACACTGAAACTGCCCGTCGGCCGTTCGCTGACATGGACGTCCAGGTCCAGCTCGTCCGGGTGGCCCGGCACCGGCACGGTCTTGGTCTCCACCTTGTCAAAGAAACCGGTCTGCTGCAGGCGCAGCTTGGAGCGATCGATGAGCTCCCGGTTGTAGAGCGCGCCTTCCATCTGGCGGAATTGACGACGGATCACATAATCCCGGCTCTTGTCGTTGCCGCTGATCTCGATGCGCCGGATGTAGACGCGATTGCCGGGATCCACCTGAAAATCGATGGCCACCTCGTGTTTTTTCTCATCCACCTCGGGCACTGGAGTCGTATTGGCGAAGGCATAGCCGTAATCGCCCAGCTTTTCCGCAATGGCCTGGTTGGTGTCATTGATGCGTGCCCGCGAGAAACGCTCACCAGGCTTGATTTCCACCAGCTTCTCCAGCTCCTTGCGCGGGAGCACGAGATTGCCGGTCAGACTCACCTTGCTGATGCGGTAGACCGGGCCTTCATGGATATTGACGGTGATATAGACGTAGCGACGGTTGGGCGTAACCTGAACCTGGGACGACTCGATGGCAAAATTGAGATATCCGCGGTCGAGGTAAAAGTCGTGTAATTTCTCCAGACTTTTTTCCAGTTTCTCTCGCGAGTAGCGATCGTTCTTGGTAAAAAAGGAAAAAGCATCGGGCGCACCGATGGAGAAGAGCCCACGCAGACGACTCTCACTGAAGGCATGATTCCCGACAATGGTCACCTGTTTTATGCTGGCCTGTTCGCCCTGGTGCACATCGATATCGATAGCTACACGGTTACGTGGCAGTTTTTCTACGTGGGTCGTGATCTTGGCGTTGTAGTAGCCCATGCCCTCGTATTGCTGCTGCAAACCCTGCACCACCTGGTCGAGGACTGCGCGGTTGAAAATGTGCCGCTCCTCCAGACCGATACCCTTGAAGGTACTCTGCAGTTCGTCCTTGGAGAACGCCTTGATACCCTTCGTGCGAATGCTTGCGATGATCGGCCGCTCCTTGACCACCACCAGAAGGTCGTCGCCAGCGCGGGCGATGGTGACATTCTGGAAAAAACCGGTGGAGTAGAGTTCCTTGATGGCCTGTTGCGCCTTCTGGTCGTCCACGGTCTCACCGATGTGGATCGGTAAATAGTTGTAGACTGTACCCGGCGCGATATGCTCCAAGCCACGGATCTCGATATTCTTGACGGTAAAGGGCGAGAAGGCCAGGGCGGGTACCGCCCAGACACTGCCGACTACCGCCACAGTTGCGACAAGGGCGCTGGAGGCTTGAGGTACGAGGCTGATTTTTTTCACGGTTTCAACAGTCTCAGAATATCGTTGTAGAAGGCGAAGGACATGAGCATCAGAAGCAGCACTATACCGATCATCTGCGCTTTTTGCACCACCGCCGCCGACAAGGGCCTGCCCATCACCATCTCCACCGTGCAAAAAAGCAGATGCCCGCCATCCAGGACGGGAATGGGCAGCAGATTGAGCACACCCAGGCTGATGCTGATGAGTGCCAGAAAGCCGAGATAGGGTGCCAGACCAGCGGCGAAGCTCGCACCCGCCGCTTCGGCTATACCGATGGGACCGCTGATGTTGCTGGGTGACACCCGACCCGAGATCATCTGCCCGAGCATCTCCACCGTCAGAACCGACATGGTCCAGGTCTGACGCGCGCCGTAGACCACAGCGGCCAGCGGACCCCGCTCCTTGCGCACGATGAGATCCGCCGGCAGCGGCGCCATGACGATACCGATCCGTCCCTGGGGGTGTCCTTCGGCATCGAGCACGTACTCGGTGGTCAAGGAACGCTCCTGCGTCACCCCCCGCTGCTGAAATCGCAGCAGAATCCGCTGATGCGGATGCGCCTCGATGCGCCGGGCCAGGTCTTGCCAACTGAATACCGGCCGACCGTCTACCGCCAGGATACGATCGCCGGGCTGGAGTCCGGCCTTGGCTGCCGGACTATCGGTCTGCACTGCGCCCACCAACGGCGGTAGATAGGGACCCAGCCCCATGGTCTTTTCCACGAAGCCGGGGCCGACACTGTCTGGGGGCAGTTTCCGCAGCGACAGCGTACGCAGCTCCGTCCTGCCCCCGGGGCTGCGCACGCGCAGTTGCAGGCGCTCACCGGACACTGCCGCGGCCAGGAGATCCATACGCAAATCCTCCCAAGTATCGACAGCATGTCCGTCGACGGCCAGAATCCGGTCACCGGCCACCAGACCGGCGCGCTGTGCGAGACCACCTGGGCTCACCGTGCCGACGATGGGCGCAAGACCCGGGATACCGATGAGCGCCACCCCCGTATAGGCCACCACAGCCAGCACGAAGTTGGCCGCGGGCCCAGCCAGAGCAATGAGAAATCGCCTTGCTGGTGGCAACTGATCGTAGGCTCGGGCCCGCTGCTCCGGTGGCAGCTCGGACCCGTCCTGCTCCCCCAGCATCTTCACGTAGCCCCCTAGAGGGAAGGCGGCGATGACGTACTCGGTGTCCTCGGGACTGCGTTGCCAGCGCAGCAGCGGTTTGCCAAAGCCGACACTGAAACGCAGGACCTTGACCCCCATGGCCCGCGCCACCCAGAAGTGGCCGGATTCGTGCACCAGAATCAGCAGACCGATGGCGATGACGAAGGCCAGCAGGGTCAGCAACAGGCCCATGAACGTCGATCGCTCAGGCCGCGGCCAGCCCGAGGCGCGCCGTAGCGACCCGTCGGGCTTCGGCATCGATGTCGAGCACAGCCTCCAGATCCTGAGGCTGCTCCGGCTGGAAATCGGTGAGGGTCTGCTCCACGAGTCGGGCAATGGCGGCAAAGGGCAGGCGACCATCCAGAAAGGAAGCCACTGCCACCTCGTTGGCGGCATTCAGCACGGTCGCCGCCGCCCCGCCCGCCCGCAAGGCCGCAAAGGCAAGGCCCAGACAAGGGAATCGGGCGAGATCCGGCTCCTCGAACTCCAGGGCAGGCCCGCGCGCCAGATCGAGGGAAGACACGCCGCTGTGCATGCGTTCCGGGTACGCCAGGGCGTGGGCAATGGGGGTGCGCATGTCCGGGTTGCCCAATTGCGCCAGCACCGAGCCATCCAGATACTCCACCATGGAATGGATGATGCTCTGCGGGTGGATCAGCACGTCGATGCGCTCCGCTGGCAGGGAGAACAGCCAGTGCGCCTCGATGACCTCCAACCCCTTGTTCATCATGGTCGCCGAATCCACCGAGATCTTCCGCCCCATGACCCAGTTGGGGTGCGCGCAGGCCTGATCCGGGGTGACGTCTTGCAGGCGCTCCAAAGGCCAGGTACGGAAGGGCCCACCAGAGGCCGTCAACAGGATGCGGCGCACCCCTTTGGGATCTCCGAAGCACTGGAAAACCGCATTGTGTTCGCTATCGATGGGCAGCAAGGTGGCTCCGTGGCGATGCACCTCCTCCATGAAGTAGGCGCCGGCCATAACCAGACATTCCTTGTTGGCCAGATAGACCCGGTGCCCAGCGCGCACTGCCGCGAGGGTCGGCATCAGCCCGGCGGCACCGACGATAGCCGCCATCACCTCGGAAACGCCCGGCCACTGGACCGCCTCCAGCAGCGCCTCGCTGCCACTGCCGACGCGGATCTGTCCCTGACCGGCGGCCACCAGGGCCGTTCGCAGCGTCTCTGCCGCCGCGGGATCGACCATGGCCACGAACTCGGGATGGTGCCGAAGTGCTATCTCCAGCATTTCCTGGACCCGGTGGTGCCCTGTGAGGGCGAAGACCTGGAACTCCTCCGGATGCCTGGCAATGACGTCCAAGGTGCTTTTACCGATGGAGCCCGTGGCTCCCAGAATGCAGATTCCGCGTTTCATTTCCACCAACCCAGAGCTATCAGACCCAGAACAAACACCGGAATTCCCGCCAGCATCGCATCGATCCGGTCCAGCACGCCCCCGTGACCCGGCAGGAGTCTGCCACTGTCCTTGCGACCGCTGCGCCTTTTGAGCAGACTTTCCAAAAGGTCGCCAACGACGCCGAAGGCCGCCACCAGCACGCCCAATGTGGCGCCGGCAGCCAGTGTCCAGAGCCCGCTACCGATCAAGACCAGTGTTCCCAGTGTGCCCATCATCAGCCCGGCAAGCAAGCCGCCGAACAGACCTTCCCAGGTCTTCGCCGGACTCAGCCAGGGCGCCAAGGGCGAGCGTCCCCAGGTCTTGCCCACGGCAAGCGCCAGGATGTCCGTAGCGCTGACCAGCAGAACAATCCACAACAGGAAAGACGGGCGCTGGCCCTGCAAGGCGGCCGCCAGTAGGAAGGCCGGAAAGAGGACCGGCAGCGCCAGCGCTGCCATCCAGTGCGGCGTGGCAGGGCCTTGCGCCCTGCGCGTGCGGGCGCGCCACAGGACGATGGGGACGAGCAGCCAGAAGACGCCGGCGGCCACCGCCCAGAGCCACGCACTCTGTCCCTGTGAAAAGGCGAGGGCCGCGAACACCAGACTCCCCGAGACTGCCCAGCCGCGATGCCAAGCGATCTGTGCCAGCTGCAGCCATTCGTCCAAGGCAAAAAAGAAAATGACCGCGAGAAAGAGACGGAAGACGGATGAGGGTGCCCAATAGACGAGGGGAAGGAAGACTAGGAACAGCAGCAGCGCGGTGACTATTCGCTGCCGCAAGCGTCTTCCAGAAGCTGATCGCCGGTGCGCCCGAAACGCCGCTGCCGTTGCGCGAAAGAACGCAGCGCCTGCTCCAGGGCGTCGCGGTCAAAATCTGGCCAGAGCACCTCGGTAAAGTAAAACTCGGTGTAGGCCATCTGCCAGATCAGAAAATTGCTGATACGTTCCTCACCGCCGGTGCGAATGAGGAGATCCGGCTCGGGGCTGTCTGCCAGAGCCAGATGCGGCGCAATGCTCGCCTCGTCCAACTCCGCCAGATCCCGGCCCTGACGCTGCAGTTGCAGGGCGGCGGCGCGCGCCGCCTGCGCCACATCCCAGCGCCCCCCGTAGTTGACGGCAAGGTTGAGGGTCAGACGATCATTGTCAGCGGTCAGGGTCTCCGCTTCTTCGATAAGCGTGACGATATCCCCATCCAGGGCTCGACGGTCGCCGATGATCCGCAGACGCACGCCGTTTTCGTGGAGGCGACGGGCTTCGCGCCGCAACATGAGGCGGAACAGGTTCATCAGCAGACGAACCTCCAGGGGCGGACGACGCCAGTTTTCGGTGCTGAAGGCAAAGAGCGTGAGGTGCCCCACCCCCAGTTCGACACAGGATTGCACCATCTCCCGCACTACCTCGGCGCCCCGCCGATGTCCCGCCACTCGTGGCAGGTGCCGCCGATAGGCCCAGCGCCCATTGCCATCCATGATGATGGCCAGGTGCCGTGGCCGCGTTGCCGCAGATTCCAGCCCCGTCATCAGACCTCCATGAGGTCCGATTCCTTGGCCTCCACCACGCCATCCACCTCGTCGACGAAGCGATCCGTGAGCTTCTGGAACTCTTCCTCGGCGCGCCGCTCCTCGTCCTCGGAGATACTTTTCTGTTTGAGCAGATCCTTGACCTGGGCAATGGCATCCCGGCGAATGTTGCGGATGGCCACGCGGGCGCCCTCGCCCTCCTGGCGCACGATCTTGACCATCTCCTTGCGCCGCTCCTCCGACAGCGCCGGCAGCGGAACGCGAACGTTGTCCGACCCAGCCACCGGATTCAGACCCAGACCGGCATCGCGAATGGCCTTGTCGATCTTGGGAATGAGCGGCTTTTCCCAGGGCGTCACCAGGAGGGAACGGGCATCGGCGACGGAGATGGAAGCCACCTGCGACAGGGGGGTCGGCGACCCGTAATATTCCACTTCGACGTGGTCCAGCAGACCGGCGCTGGCACGCCCGGTACGCAGGCGTGTCAACTCCGACTTCAGCGCCTCGATGCTCTTCTTCATGCGCTGCTCTGCGTCTTTCTTGATCTCTGCAATACTCATGACACCTCTCTTTGCACCAGAGTCCCCTCTTCCTCACCCTGCAGTACCCGCATGAGGGCACCGGGCTTGTTCATGGAAAAGACGACGATGGGCATGTCGTTGTCCCGACACAAGGTAATGGCCGTGGCATCCATCACTTGCAGGCCCTGCTCCAGCACCTGGTTGAAACTCAGTTCCCGGTACCGCATGGCCTCGGGGTGGGTAACGGGATCGTCGGTATAGACGCCATCCACCTTGGTACCCTTGAGCACCAGTTCGGCATTGATCTCCACCGCGCGCAGGCTCGCTGCAGTATCGGTGGTGAAGAAGGGGTTGCCGGTGCCGGCGCCGAAGATGACCACGCGCCCCTTCTCCAGGTGACGGATGGCACGCCGCCGGATGTAGGGTTCGGCCACCTGTTCGATGTGCAGGGCCGACTGCACCCGGGTGGGCAGGCCCAGATGCTCCAAGGCATCCTGCACCGCCAGAGCGTTCATGACCGTGGCCAGCATCCCCATGTAGTCCGCCGTCGCCCGGTCCATGCCCTCGGCGGCCTTGGCCATACCCCGAAAGATATTGCCGCCACCAATGACCAGCGCCACCTGCACCCCGGCATCGGCCACGGCCTTGATCTCGGCCGCCATCCGTTGCACGACCGCGCGATCCACACCGTACTGACCCTCGCCCATGAGGGCCTCACCGCTGAGCTTGAGGAGAATGCGGGAGTAACGGATGGCGGGTTCCATTCAGGCACCCCGGACCTGGGACATGACCTCCGTAGCGAAATCCGGACCTTGGTTCTTTTCGATGCCCTCGCCCACCTCGAAACGGACGAAACCGGCAATCCGCAGCCCCGGTTGTGCCTTGAGCAGATCGCCCACGCTGCGATCCGGATCCTTGACGAAGGCCTGACCCACCAGGGCGATCTCGTTGACGAACTTGCTCATCCGACCGCTGATCATCTTCTCGACGATCTCGGCGGGCTTACCGCTTTCCGCTGCCTGGGCACGGTAGATTTCCTTCTCCCGCTCCAAGCGCTCGGCCGATACCTGTTCGGGATATGCCACTTCGGGGCGAGACGCCGCCACGTGCATGGCCAGATCGCGGCCCAGCTCCTCCGAAGCGCCCGACCCCTCCAGGGCCACCAGCACGCCGATGCGGTTACCGTGCAGATAGCTGCCCACCCGACCCTCCGACACTTCCAGGCGCTGCAGACGGCGCAAGGCGATATTCTCACCCAACTGGCTGACCAGGGTCTTGCGCCGCTCTTCCAGCTCGGCATCGGCCAGCAGCTGCGCCACCTCTACCATGCCCCGCTCCAGCGCGGCGGCGGCGCAATCCTGGGCAAAGGCGACGAAAGCGTCGTTCTTGGCCACGAAGTCCGTTTCGCAGTTGACCTCCAGCACCACCGCGGAGCGCGCGTCGGCACCTTCGGCCAGAGCGATGCGCCCCTCGGCCGCCACCCGTCCCGACTTCTTATCGGCCTTGGCGAGTCCCCGCTTGCGCAGGAGATCCACCGCCGCCTCCATGTCGCCATCGGCCTCCGTCAGGACCGTCTTGCATTCCATCATGCCGGCGCCGGTGCGCTCCCGCAATTCCTTGACCTGCTGCGCAGAAATAGCCATAGCTGCTCCTTTGTGTCTGTGCTTTGCGCGAACCGCCTATCAGTCGGCGTCGATCTCGATGACTTCTTCCTCGACTTCCACGAAATCGTCCAGAAGATCCGCCTCGCTGCCCTGCCGACCGGCGAGGATGGCGTCCGCCGCCAGGCTCGCGTAGAGGCGGATGGCGCGGGTGGCGTCGTCGTTGCCGGGAATGGGGTAGTCGATGGGTGATGGATCGCAGTTGCTGTCCACCACACCCACCACCGGAATCCCCAGCTTCTTGGCTTCAGCCACAGCGATGTTCTCGTGCCCGACGTCGATGACGAAGAGGGCATCGGGTACTCCGGTCATATCCTTGATACCGCCCAGACTGCGCTCCAGCTTCTCGCGCTCGCGCGTCAGAGTCAGGGCTTCCTTCTTGGTGAGCTTTTCCAGGGTGCCATCGACGGTCATCTGCTCCAGCTCCTCAAAGCGGCGCAGCGACTGGCGAATGGTCTTGAAATTGGTGAGGGTACCGCCCAGCCAGCGCTGATTCACATAAAAGGCGCCACAGCGACGGGCCTCTTCCTCGATGGCCTCGCGCGCCTGGCGCTTGGTGCCGACGAAGAGCACACGGCCGTGCTTGCGCGAGACTTGCTCGAGGAAGGCCAGGGCCGTACGCAGCATGGGCAGCGTATGCTCGAGATTGATGATATGGATTCTATTGCGCTCACCGAAGATGTAGGGGGCCATCTTGGGATGCCAGTAGCGGGACTGATGACCGAAGTGCGCACCAGCTTCCAGCAGAGCGCGCATGCTGACATTGGGACTGCTCATGGAAATACTCCTGAAAAGGGTTTCTGTCCGCCACCGATCCCAGACGACGATCCCGAGGGACACCCGCGCGCCTGCGCCGATCGGTGTGTGAATTTGGGCCCGCAAGCCCACGCGGTTTATAGCAAATAATCCCGGCACCCGCAATCGTCGCGGGGCTTGCGGCAGCCGCCCGGGCCCTCAGGATCGGCGGCGATGCAGCCACCAGGCGACGACAGCGCCGACGATGAGCAGCCCCAACAATGCCAGCTGAACGTTGTGGACATTCTTCAGCAGCGGCCGCAACGAGGCGCCAAGCAGAAAACCCACTATCGACAACACCACGGACCAAATCAGCGCGGCCAGGGGATTCATCCACAGATACCGGCGCGGCGGGTAGCGGTGTACCCCCAGGAGAATGGGGGTGATGGTGCGGGTGCCGTAGATGAAGCGAAACACCAAGGTGATGACATTGCCGTAGCGGCGAATGAGTGTTTCCGCCTTGACCACCGTTCGGCGCAAAAAATGCGGAATCCAGCCAAGCACCCGTTCGCCATAGTGGTAACCCACCTGATACAGCACCTGATCGTTGATGGTGCTGCCGGCAAAGGCAGCGACAATCACCCAGGGCAATTCCAGAATCCCGGCTTGGGCCAGGGCGCCGGCAATGACCACCACCGCCTCACCCTCCAGGAGCGTTCCGAGAAAAAGAATTCCGTAGCCATACTGGCGCAGGAACTCTATCACCATATCCAGGGTGATGGGCGCGTAGCCGAGGCTCTCCAGGAGCCCGTTGAACAGATCGATGAGGATCCCCTCCCTGCAAGGCTACTGTTTAGAAGAGCACTTGAAAATCGGGGCCTACCAGACCCTGCTCCTGCTCCAGATCGGCGGCCAGCAGAGGGGCGACGGCGCGCCAGTCCGCCGGGAAGCGCAGCTCCAGCGTCCGCCCACGGATGGTCAGGGTCGGCGTGTGCGCAAGGCCGGCGGCGCCCCGCTGCAGGACGATGGCCAGGCGCAGCAGCACGGCCAGCTGCTGCAAGGGCTCGGCATCCTCCGCCGCCACTCCAAACGCCTGCAACTGCGAGAGACTCAGGAGCTTTTTCCGCTGGCAGCGCACCAGACAGGCGATGAGGTTCTGCTCGCGCCGCGAAAAGCCCGCGATATCGGCGTTGCGCCAGATATACTCGCCGTGCTTGTGGAAGCCCGAGTGCGCAATATCCAGACCGATGTCGTGGGTGGCGGCCGCCCAGCGCAGCCAGGCCAGATGACCATCGTGCAGGCCCCAAACGTGGCGCGCCGCAGCAAACAGCCGCACCGCCCACTCCGTCACCTCGGCATTGCGCTGCACCTGACTGTGAAAACGCTGCTGCAGATTGGCAATACTGAGCTCGCGACTATCCTCGTGATGGATGCGACCGAGGAGATCATAGATCGCGCCTTCCCGCAGCGCGCCTTCGGAAAAGCGCATTTCCTGTATGCGCAGTGAGGCGAACAGAGCCAACAGGATGGCCAGACCGCCCGGGAAGACCGCCGCCCGCTCCGCCTTCAGACCCCGCAGTTTATGCAGGGCCGAGATCTGCCCCAGCTGCAGTACCTGCTCACGCAGCCATTCCAAACCCGTTGGGGTGATGCGGCTGCCCAGCCCGTTCTCGCCAAGAATCCGCAGGACCGCCTTGATGGTGCCGGAGGATCCTATGGCCTGATCCCAGCCGTGGCGAAAATAATCGCCCAGACTCGGCTCGATGGCGAGGCGCACCCGATTCTGCAGCGCTGCCATGGCGGCCTCGGTGATCCGACCATCGGCGAAGAACTTTCGGGTCGAGCCCACGCAGCCGTAACTCAGGCTTTCGGTGATCCAGGGCTGAAACCCGGTACCAGCGATCACCTCGGTACTGCCGCCGCCGATGTCGATGACCAGCCGCCGCTCACCAGCATCCACCGCCAGGCTGTGGGCCACACCCAGGTAGATGAGCCGTGCCTCTTCCCGCCCCGCCACGATCTCCACAGGAAAACCCAGGGTTTTCTGAATGGCGGCAACGAAGTCCTCGGCGCGAGTAGCCAGACGCAGGGTGTTGGTACCGATGACCCGTACCCGCTCCGGCGGCACCCCTTGCAGGCGCTGAGCAAAGCGCGCCAGACACTCCAGGGCACGGCTCGCCACCTTGGGATCGAGGCTGCCATCCTCACCCAGGCCCTCCGCCAGACGCACTCCCTCCCGCAAGCGGTCCAATAGCCGCAGCTCCGTCCCCCACTCCTGCGCCACCACCATGTGAAAAGAATTGGAGCCGAGATCGACGGCGGCGAGCAGCGCAGGCTCGGGACTTGAGGACGGCAGGGTCATGAAGCTCCTTTCTGGAGGTCTTTGGCAACCTGTTCCAAGGGAATATGGCGGACATTGCGCCCCTTGGCAAGGTAGATCACGTACTCGCAGACGTTGCGGGCATGATCACCGACGCGCTCCACGGCCTTGGCGATGAACAGAGCGTCGATGGCGGCGGTGATGGTACGTGGATCCTCCATCATGTAGGTCACCAGGCGCCGCGTCGCCGCGCGGTACTCCTGATTGAGTTCCTCGTCACCACGGGCGATGCGGATGGCCGCATCGGCATCGGCCCGAGCCAGTGCATCCATGGCCTCGCGCAGCATGCGCAGGGCATACTCGCCCATGCCGTGGACGTCCCGCAGAAAATTGCTGTGGATCCCTTGGGAACCGTGCCCCATGGACAGCACCATGTTGGCGATCTTGGCAGCCTTGTCGCCGATGCGCTCCAGGTCGGCGATGGTCTTGATGAGGGTCATCACCAGACGCAGATCGCCGGCCGCCGGCTGCCGTCGCGCCAGAATACCGATGCACTCTTCCTCGATGCGGACCTCATAGCCATTGACCACGGCGTCCCGAGAAATGATCTCATTGGCCAACTCACTATCCTGGTGCTGCAAAGCCAGCATGGCATTGGCGAACTGATCCTCGACGACGCCTGCCATGGTCAGGACCAGTTCGTGTACACCCTGAAGTTCTTCGTCGAAACGCTGCGAGATGTGGGGTTCTTTGTCCATGACCGTACTCCTTAGCCGTAGCGACCGGTGATGTAATCTTCCGTCTGTTTCTGTTGCGGGTTGGTGAAGAGCTGCTGGGTCGGGCCAAACTCCACCATCTCCCCCAGGTACATGAAGGCAGTGAAGTTGGACACGCGGGCCGCCTGCTGCATGTTGTGCGTGACGATAAGGATGGTGAAACGATCGCGCAGCTCGCTGACCAGTTCCTCGATCTTCAGGGTCGCGATGGGATCCAGGGCCGATGTGGGCTCATCCAGAAGGATGACCTCGGGCTTGACGGCCACCGCCCGGGCGATGCAGAGGCGCTGCTGCTGGCCGCCCGAGAGACTCAGACCACTGGCCTTGAGCTTGTCCTTGACCTCATCCCAGAGGGCTGCCTGCCGCAGGGCCTGCTCGACACGCTCGTCCATCTCCACCTTGCGCAGCTTCTCGTAGAGGCGGATGCCGAAGGCAATGTTATCGTAGATGGACATGGGAAAAGGCGTCGGCTTCTGGAAGACCATCCCCACCTTGGCCCGAAGCAGGTTGACGTCGATGCTGGGACTGAGGATGTCCTCGCCGTCCAGCAGCACCTGCCCCGTTGCCCGTTGGCCCGGATAGAGGGAGTACATGCGGTTGAATACCCGCAGCAGGGTCGACTTGCCGCAACCGGAGGGACCGATGAAGGCCGTCACCTGCTTTTCGGGAAGCTCGATGTTGATATCTTTCAGCGCCTTATTGTTACCATAGAAAAAATCCAGGTGGCTTACCTTGATCTTGGGCTTGCCTTGCTCCGCCATGTTGTCCCCCATCCGAGTAAAAATCTTCCCGAGTATAACGGTATTTTATGACACTTTGATGACAGCGGCCTGCGCCTCGGGGTCTCTCTGCAGCTTACGGCGACGACCCAAGGCCTGGGGAAAATGGACGCGGAAGACCGAGCCATGTCCAGGCTCGCTATCGATCTCCAGGCGTCCGTGGTAACGCTCCACCGCATGGCGGACGATGGCAAGGCCCAGGCCCGTACCGCCGACACGCCGGGAGCGACCGCGATCGACGCGATAGAAGCGCTCGGTGATGCGACGCAGATGCTCGGGCGCGATACCATCGCCCTGATCTTCCACCGCAAACAGCAGCTCCGTAGCCAGCTCGAGCCAGAACACGCGGATGGCACGACCTGCGGGAGAGTATTTCACGGCGTTGTCCACGAGATTGTGGACGATGCTCTGGATATCCAGCGGTTCGGCGAGGATGGCGAGCTCCTCGTCCACCTCCAGCTGCAGCTGCAGGGCCTTTTCTTGAATCTGGGGGGCGAGGCTGCTCAGGCTGCGCCGCAAGAGCTCCGCGGGAAAGAGTTCCTGGAGGCGCTGCGGATCGGGCTCCGTCGATTCCATGCGGGCCAGGGACAGGAGATCCTCCACCAGAGACTGCATCCTCTGGCTCTGGGTCTCCATCAGCCGCAACTGCGGACCGACTTCGGCATCCCGGCCCAGCGGACCGTCCAGCAGATTCTCGAGAAAGCCGCGAATGACGGTCAGGGGGCTGCGCAACTCGTGGGAGACGTTGGCGACGAAATCCTGGCGCACCTGCTCCAGCTGGCGCAGGCGGGTGATGTCGCGAAAGAGTACCAAGGCCCCGGCATCGCCCAGGGGATAGCGTAGCCCCTCCACCACCCGCTCCGGATCCCGGGGCATGGGCATCTGGATGGCTGTGCTGCCCTCACCCCCCAGAAACTGACGCATCTGCGGCAGCCGCAGCCAGTAGGCAAAGGGTTTGCCGAGATCGTCGGGCCAGTGCAGACCGAGGAGCTGTACCGCCGCCGGATTCACCCAGAGCAGACGACCATCCTCGTCCATCAGGATGACGGCGTCGGGCATGGCCTGCAGGGCGTCGCGCAGCTGCACGATCTGGGCACTCAACTGGCGCTGGGTGATTTCCTGATGCCGACGCCAGTGATAGCCCTCAGCAAAGGTCTCCTCCCAGATCCCCGCACTCAAGGGCGGCATGCTGGTGCGCTTTTCCCGGAACCAAGCGCGAAAGCGCAGGGCCTGCTGCCGGTGCCAGCCCACCCACAGTGCCGCGACGAAGGCGGACACCCAGAGAAAGGCGGCGATCTGGTGCAGCGGGACCTGGCCCCACCACCACAGCAGGGCGAGACCCAGGGGCAGCAGCAGCGGGAACCAGGCCCGCAGAAAACTCACGCATCCTCCTCCACCATGACCCCGCGGGGGGCCAGAGGGTTGCAGCGGTAACCCTCACCGCGCACCGTCTCGATGATGTTGGCATAGCCCACCTTGGCCAAGGCGCGACGCAGACGGCGAATGTGGACGTCCACCGTACGCTCCTCGATGAAGCTTTGCCGTCCCCAGATGTGATCCAGCAGCGCCTCGCGCGAGTAGACGCGGTCGGGATTGGTGGCGAAGAGACGCAGCATGCGAAACTCCGTTGGGCCCATGGACACCAGCGCTTCGTCGAGCATGACGCGATGCGCCTTGATATCCACCAGCAGGTCGCCGATGCGAACGTGGCTGGGTGTCAGTCCGCCGTAGCTGCGGCGCAGCAGTGCCTGAACCCGGGCGCCCAGCTCCCGCGGGGAAAAGGGCTTGGACAGATAATCATCGGCGCCCGACTCGAGGCCATGGACTCGATCCCCTTCCTCCCCGCGGGCGGTGAGGACGATGATGGGCAGGCTCTGGGTCCGCTCCTGGCGACGCAGACTGCGGCACCAGGCCACGCCGCTCTCGCCGGGGAGCATCCAGTCCAGAACGACGAGATGCGGCATGGGATCCTGCAGGCGTTCCTCGGCCTGCTCCACACTCGCCACACAGGTCACCTCGAAGCCCTGCTTCTGCAGGCTCAGACGCAAGAGCTCCTGGATGCCTTCCTCATCCTCCACCACCAGGATGCGGTAGACGGTTTTGCCTTGCTCGAGATCGGACACTGGTTCTCGCCCCTCCCTCAGAACCCAATTCCAACGCATGCCTCACCCGTCAACGATCCAGCCGCCCCCCAGCAGGCGCTCGCCATCGTAGCACACCGCCGCCTGACCGGGAGTAATGGCCCGCTGCGGCGCCGCGAAGCGCAGCTTTGCCGCGGCTCCCTCCAGCGGCTGCAGCGTCGCCGCAACGGGAGCGGCCGCGTAGCGCAACTTGACCGCAACGGGAGTGTCGGGCCCAGCCCTCTGACTTGTCAACCAGTTGCAGTCCCGCAACGCCGTCTCGTTTCGGTAGAGGGCGGCCTCGGGGCCCACCCGCAGGCGATTGTGCGCGCTATCCAAGGCGACGACGTAGCGCGGCTCTGCAGCTCCGCCACCCAGACCCCGACGTTGACCGACGGTGTAGTGCACCAGACCCTCGTGCCGCCCCAGCACCGCCCCGGTGTCGTCGACGATCTCCCCAGCCTCAACGGCTACCGGGGCGTGTGCCTTGACAAAGGCGCCGGTATCGCCTCCCGGGATGAAACACAGATCCTGGGAGTCCCCTTTTCCGGCAATCTTCAGACCACGCTGCTGCGCCCAAGCACGCACTTCTTCCTTGCGCCACTCGCCCAGCGGGAAGCGCAGCCGGGGCAGAAGCTGCGCCGGCAGGGCAAAAAGGAAGTAGGATTGATCCTTGCGATGGTCCAAGGCGCGCCAGAGCTGCCAGTCCTCTCCCTGCTGCTGCAGACGAACGTAATGTCCCGTCGCCAGGAAGTCCGCACCCAGAGCGGCCGCTTCCTGCCACAGGGCGTCGAATTTCAGGAGTTGATTGCAGCGCGCACAAGGATTGGGCGTGCGCCCGGCCAGATAGTCGGCAACGAAGGGCTCGACGATGGCCTCGCGAAAACGCTGCCGGTAGTCCAGCACCTGGTAAGGGATGCCCAGCTGTGCGCACAGGTCCGCCGCATCCTCGATATCCCGCTCATCGCAGCAGCGACTTTGCGGCCAGAGGCGGAGGGTAACACCCAGCAGATCGTGACCCGCCTCGGCCAAAAGCGCTGCCGCCACCGCCGAGTCCACCCCACCCGACAGGGCGACGACGATCCGCGCCACGCCCGGCTCAATCCCTTTCGGCGAGCCAGGCCATCTGAATGGCCTCCAGGATACCCTCGTTGGAGCGCTGGGGGTCGTCCTCGAACTCCGGCAGTTCCGTCACCCAGCGATGGAGATCCGTGAAGCGGATGCGCGCCACGTCCACATCGGGGTGGGCCTCATCCAGAGCGATGGCGATATCCTGCGTGTCCGTCCAACGCATCAGTGTCGCTCCTTTTCCAGATTGATGGTGTACTTGGGAACCTCGATGACCAGATCGGTGTCGCCTACCTTGGCCTGACAGCTCAATCGGGAAGTGGGCTCCAGGCCCCAGGCCTTGTCCAGGAGATCCTCTTCCTTTTCCTCGGCGGGTTCGAGACTGTCGAAACCCTCCCGCAGGATCACGTGGCAGGTGGTACAGGCACAGGACATCTCGCAGGCGTGCTCGATGTGCACGCCGTTGCGCAGCGCCGCTTCGATGATGCTCTCTCCGGGTTCGGCATCGAATTCGGCGCCTTCGGGACAGAGTTCGTGGTGAGGCAGGACACGGATGTGGGTCATTCAGTTCTTCCATTCGTCGATGGAGTGGCCGGCCATGGCGCTGCGCACGGCCTGATTCATGCGTCGTTCCACCAGCACTTCGGCCGCCTTCTCCAGGGCCTCCGTGGCCGCGGTGATGGCGTCGGCGTCGGTTCCCGCCAGAGCTCGCTCCAGATCGACTCGAGCCGCCTCGATGGCTTGGCGTTCCGACTCCGACAGCAAGGCTGCGTCTGCGGCCATGGCCGTTGCCAGGGCCTCGCGCGCCCGCTCACCTTCCACCCGGGCCTCAGCCAGGCGGCGATGCTCGACGTCGTCGGCGGCATGCTGCAGCGCGTCCTGGAGCATCTGGGTGATGGCCGCATCGTCGAGACCGTAGGAGGGTTTCACTTGTACCTCGGCGCGTACCCCGGTACTGGTTTCCTCGGCGCTGACCGCCAGCAGGCCATCGGCATCCACCTGGAAAGTCACGCGGATACGCGCCTGTCCCGCGACCATGGGAGGAATGCCACGCAGAGTGAAACGCGCCAGCGAGCGATTGTCCTCCACCCGGTCCCGCTCGCCCTGCAACACGTGGATGGACATGGCCGTCTGGCCATCCTTGAAGGTGGTGAACTCCTGGGCACGGGACACGGGGATGGGAGTATTGCGGGGAATGATCTTCTCCACCAGCCCGCCCATGGTTTCCAGTCCCAAAGACAAGGGCAGAACGTCCATGAGCAGAAGATCTTCGCGCTGATTGCCCACCAGGGCATCGGCCTGTATGGCCGCACCCAGTGCGACCACGCGATCGGGGTCGATGTCCGTGAGGGGTTCCCGGCCAAAGAATTCCGCCACCATGCGCTGCAGCAAGGGCACGCGGGTCGCGCCCCCCACCAGTACCACGCCGTCGATGGCAGAGCGCTCCACCCCCGCATCGCGCAAGGCTCGCCGGCAGGGCGTCAGGGTTTTCTGCAGGATGGGCTGGATCCAATTCTCCAGATCGCGGCGCTGCAGCGTCCAGCTGCGGCTCTCGCCGGTGGGCAGCACCAGCTGCGCACTGGCCATATCCGCCTCGCTCAAACGCTCCTTCAGGCCGCGCGCAAGCTGCAGGCTCTGTCGCCGGAAACCCGCATCCCCGGCGTAGTCGGGGAACTCTGCCAGCAAGTGCTCGGCTATGGCGTGGTCCATATCGTCGCCACCCAGGGCGGCATCCCCCGCGGTCGCCAGTACCTCGAAAACCCCCTGCTGCAGACGCAACAGAGAGAAATCGAAGGTTCCGCCGCCCAGATCAAAAACGGCATAGAGACCGCGGGAGTTCTTGTCGAGGCCGTAGGCCACCGCTGCCGCCGTGGGTTCCGCCAGCAGACGCAGCACCGGCAGACCGGCCAAGGCAGCGGCGTCCTTGGTGGCCTGCCGCTGCGCGTCGTCGAAATAGGCCGGCACGGTGATGACCGCACCCTGAGGCTCCTCACCCAGGGCGGCCACGGCCCGCTCCTTGAGAACCTTGAGGATCTCGGCGGAGACCTCCACCGGACTCTTGTCGCCGGCGACGGTACGGATCCGCACCATGCCATCCCCAGGCACGATCTCGAAGGGCAGGTGCCCGGCAAGGCGGCCGACATCGGCGGCTCCTCGCCCCATGAAGCGCTTCACGGAAGCGATGGTGTTGTGCGGATCCTCAACAGCGGCGGCGCGGGCCTCGTAGCCCACTGCCACCCGTCCATCGGCAGCGTAGTGCACTACCGAGGGCAGCAGCACGCGCCCCTCGGCATCGGGAATGGTCTCGGGTATGGCCGAGCGCACTGTCGCCACCAGGGAATGGGTCGTGCCGAGATCGATACCGATGGCCAGACGCCGCTCGTGGGGAGCGCCACTCTGGCCCGGTTCGGCAATCTGCATCAACGCCATGGTTCTCTCCTCGTGCTTTACGCCCGGCTCGTCCTAGGCGAAATCCCAGGACTCTTCACTGCGATCCAGCTCGGCCCGCAACTTGCGCAGATACTGCCACTCCTGCAGGGCGCCGGCCAGAGCCTCATTGCCACCCTCGACTACCGCAAGATTTTGAGCCACCTGCTGCTGCAAACGCTGCTCATCTTCGGCGATCTGCCTGCGCAAGGCATCCAGGGCCGCCTGGTCGCGCGCTTCGCTGATGGCTTCCAGCTGCTCCCGGAGCTCCATCTGCCGCATGAGGAGCTCCGGATCGCGAATGCTACCCTGGGCTTCGCTAAGGGCTGAGCGTCCGTAGCGGCGCGCGAACAGATAGTCGGCGCGGCGCAAGGGATCCCCAAGCACCGCCGCCGCTTCATTGATCCGCGTGCTCCATTCCAGCGAGCGACGCTGCAAGGATGCCGGAGCCTGGGCAAAACGGTCGGGATGGAGCCGCCGCTGCAGCTCCACGGCGCGCGTGCGCAGGTCCGTCCCATCCAGGTCGTAGGATTCACCGAGCCCTAGAACGGCAAAGAGGCTGCAGGAGGGATCAAAGGGCAGCAGGGCACCGCAGGCGGGACAAAGCACGCTACAGGGAGCGTACTCGGCCCCGCACTGAGAACAGTGGAGCACGGCCATCAGGTCGTGAAACTCTCGCCGCAACCACAGGTGTTCTTGACATTGGGGTTGTTGAAGCGAAAGCCCTGATTCAGACCCTCCCGGGTGAAATCCAGCTCCGTCCCGTCCAGATAGATCAGGCTTTTGGGATCCACGAAGAGTCGTACGTCCTCGTGGCTGAACACCCGATCCTCGGGCCTTGGCTCGTCCACGAACTCCATCACGTAGGAAAGGCCCGAGCAACCGCTGGTCTTGACCCCGATGCGGATACCCTGTCCCTTGCCGCGTTTGGCGAGGCTGCGACGCACCTGATCGGCAGCCCGTTCCGTCATGACGATGGCCATGGCCTTACCTCAGTGACTCGCGGCTTCAGCGGCGACGCTGTGATTTTCGGCAGCACCCCCGTGCTTCTGGAGGTAGTCCTGCACCGCGGCCTTGATGGCATCCTCCGCCAGCACCGAGCAGTGGATCTTCACGGGAGGGAGCTCCAGCTCCTCGGCGATCTGACTGTTCTTGATGGTCATGGCCTCGTCCAGGGTCTTGCCCTTCACCCACTCGGTCACCAAGGACGACGAGGCAATGGCAGAACCGCAACCGTAGGTCTTGAAGCGGGCGTCCTCGATGATGCCCTGCTCGTTCACCCGGATCTGCAGACGCATGACGTCACCACAGGCTGGCGCGCCCACCATGCCGGTGCCAACGGACTCATCGCCCTTGTCGAAACTCCCGACATTGCGCGGATTCTCATAATGATCGATGACTTTTTCACTGTAGGCCATGGTAATTCACTCCTTTCTCGATTCCGATCTTGCGACGGGCAAAAAGCTCAGTGCGCCGCCCACTGAATACTGTTGAGGTCGATACCTTCCTGATGCATCTCCCATAGTGGCGAGAGCTCACGCAGCTTGCCCACCTTGGCGGCAATGAGTTCGATGGTGGTATCGATCTCTTCCTCGGTGGTGTAGCGACCGATGCCGAAGCGTATGGAGCTGTGGGCCAGCTCATCGGACTTGCCCAGCGCCCGCAATACGTAGGAGGGCTCGAGACTCGCCGAGGTGCAGGCAGAACCACTGGATACCGCAATCCCCTTTAGAGCCATCAGTAGCGACTCGCCTTCCACGAAGGCAAAGCTCACATTGAGATTGTGTGGTACCCGGTGCTCCATGTCACCGTTGACATAGACCTCCTCCACCCGCTCCTGGATACCATGCCAAAGCCGGTCGCGCAGTTGCCGAATACGGCGGGAGTCGCTTTCCATGGACTGCACCGCCAGTTCCGCTGCCGCCCCCATGCCGACGATCTGATGCGTCGGCAGGGTGCCGGAGCGCATGCCGCGCTCGTGACCGCCACCGTGGATCTGCGCCTCTACCCGCACCCGCGGTTTGCGCCGCACGTAGAGGGCGCCGATACCCTTGGGACCGTAGATCTTGTGCCCTGACAGGCTCATGAGATCGGCGTGGATAGCCTCCACGTCCACGGGCACCTTGCCCAGGGCCTGGACGGCATCGACGTGGAAGAGGATCTTCCGCTCCCGCAGGATGCGACCGATCTCCTCCATGGGCTGAATGACGCCGATCTCGTTGTTCACGAACAGCACGGAGGCGAGAATGGTGTCTGGACGCAGAGCTGCGACGAAAGCGTCGAGATCCACCAGACCATTCTCCTGCACATCCAAATAGGTCACCTCGAAACCCTCGCGCTCCAACTGGCGGCAGGTGTCCAAAGTCGCCTTGTGTTCGGTACGCAGCGTAATGAGGTGCTTGCCCTTGCCGGAATAGAAATGGGCCGCACCCTTCAGGGCCAGGTTGGTCGACTCCGTCGCGCCCGATGTCCAGACGATTTCCTTGGGGTCGGCGTGGATGGCATCGGCCACCTGCTGCCGCGCCCGCTCCACCGCCTCCTCGGCGGTCCAGCCGTAGCTGTGCGAGCGGCTCGCCGGATTGCCGAATTCCTGGGTCAGGTAGGGCAGCATCTGCTCGAGGACCAGCGGGTCCACCGGCGTGGTCGATTGATAGTCGAGATAGATGGGACGTTGCTGCTGGATGCTTTCCAGCGACTGCATCTTCCAATCCGACAGGGACTTGACCTGATTCATCGTCACATTCTCCTCAACCGTGTAGGGGCTCACTGGGTCGGACACGCGCCGTCAGGCGCATCGGAGCGGCCACTTGTTGCTCCTTGCGCCGCTGCTCTTCCACCAATTGAGCCAGGGTGATGCCACCCAGAAAATCCGCTATCCGCTGCCCCAGAGCTTCCCAGAGATCGTGGGTCAGACACTGCTGGCCTTCGCCTTTGCAACACTGCACCGGATCGCCGCCACACTGGGTGGTGTGGATAGATTCGTTGACCGCCTCGACGATCTGGGTCAAGGGAATTTCTGCCCTAGGATCGGCAAGGCGATAACCACCACCGGGGCCACGCACGCTCTCGACCAGCCCCCGCCGGCGCAGCCGACCAAAAAGCTGCTCCAGATAGGCCACCGAGATCTGCTGTCTCTGCGAGATATCGGCGACGGTCACCACCCCACTCTCTTGGTGCAGGGCCAGATCGAGCATCGCAGTGACCGCGTAGCGGCCTTTGGTCGTCAATTTCATTGCTTCACCTCACTCTGGGAGCATCCTACTAATTCCTACTGAATTAGTCAACTATTCCGGGCCGAGGTTCAATCCCTCGTCCCGGCCCCGGTTGCATCCTCGTCCAAGGCGCAGTGCAGCTCCTCCACGGCAATATTGCCGGCGCTGGGCTGCAGACGCTGCAGGGCCTCCCGCAGCTGGGCAATCTCGGCATCCTGCCGGTGCATGTGCTCCAGCATGCACTCCACCGCCCGTGCCACCGGATCGGGCATCTGGCCACTGAGGCCATAGGCGTCGAACTGCGCCGATCCACCCCCTTTGGTGACAACTCGACCGGGCACACCGACGACGGTGGCACCGGCGGGCACGTCCTTGACCACCACGGCATTGGAGCCGATCCGAGCGCCGTCGCCGACGTGGATGGGACCGAGGACCTTGGCGCCGGCTCCGACGATCACCCCCCGCCCGAGGGTGGGATGCCGCTTGCCGGGCTGCCAGGAAGTCCCACCGAGGGTGACGCCGTGGTAGAGGGTACAGTCGTCGCCGATTTCGGCCGTTTCGCCGATGACGACCCCCATGCCGTGGTCGATGAAGAAGGCTTTGCCAATGACCGCGCCGGGGTGAATCTCGATGCCCGTGGCCCAGCGTCCAAAGGCCGAGAGCAGGCGCGCCGGCAGGCGCCAGCCGCGCACCCACAGGGCGTGTGCCAGACGATAGACCAGCAGGGCATGCACGCCCGGATAGGTCAGCAGGATCTCCAGGCGCGTGCGCGCCGCCGGGTCGCGGGCAAAGATGGCATTCATTTCCTCACGCCAGCTACCGCCCATGTGTCTTCATCCCCCTACTGCGCTTTTTGCCCCGTATCATCCCGGCATTAGAGACGATGCTCGTCCTGCTTGTCCACCTGCCCGGCCCAGCGTTCCACCTCGGTGAGGATACCGCGCAGGATATAAACCTCGTTGAGGTCGGGCTGCGCCCGGTCGAAGAGCCGGCGCAGGCGCCGCATCATGTGCGCCTCTCGCGGCGCCTGCAGGAAACCCGCCTGACGCAGCACCCGACGCAGATGCCCATAGAAACCCTCCATGGCGGCACGAGGTGCCGCAGCCTCCGACACGCCTGGGGATGATGGGAAGACCGCCGCCCGCTGCGCCAGCAGCAGCTCATAGGCCAGGATCTGCACCGCCTGGGCGAGGTTGAGAGAGCGATAGACCTCGGCCGTCGGGATCTGGATCAGGCATTGACAGAGGTCCAGCTCGTCATTGCTGAGCCCCGCACGCTCGTTACCAAAAAGGATGGCCACCGGCGCATGGGCGCCCAGCGCCACGATCTGCGCCGCCGCCGGACGCGCCTCGAGCTGCGGCCAGGCAATATGCCGATCGCGAGCGGTGGTCCCGTAGACCCGTTGGCAGTCCGCCACCGCCGTGGACAGATCGTCGTGAATCTCGGCGCGCTCCAGCAGATCCTCGGCGCCCGAGGCCAGCGCCGTCGCCTGGGGGTCGGGGAAACGCTGGGGGCGCACCAGGATCAAACGCTCCAGACCCATGACCTTCATGGCACGGGCAGCGGAGCCGATATTGCCGGGGTGGCTGGTTTCCACCAGAACGATGCGCAGATCGGGCGCCACGGACGTCTTTTCGTGCAGGAGCGCCGCTTCTTCCTTATACTCAGTCATGCATTCACCATCCCCAGCCAGCGGAGTCTTCATGCAACACCCTATTCTCGTTACGGCCGTACGCGCTGCACGCAAGGCGGGCGACATCATCAATCGGGCCATCGACCGGGTCAACGAGATTCAGGTGTCCAGCAAAGGGCACAACGATTTTGTCACCGAGATCGACCAACGCTGCGAAGCCGTCATCGTCGAGACCATTCAGCGCGCTTATCCCGACCACGGCATCCTCGGCGAAGAAGGCGCTCGTGTCAGCGATCGCGACTACGAGTGGATCATCGATCCTTTGGACGGCACCACCAATTTCATTCACGCCGTGCCCACCCTCTGTGTCTCCATCGGAGTGCGCCACTTCGATCGCCTGGAGCACGCCGTCATCTACGACCCCCTGCGCAACGAACTCTTTACGGCCAGTCGTGGCGGCGGAGCCCACCTGAACGATCGCCGCATCCGGGTATCGGCCCAGCGCGATCTGGATCCGAGCCTCATTGCCACCGGCTTCCCCTTTCGGGATTTCAGCTACCTGGACGACTACCTGGCCATTTTCAAGGACCTGATGCAGCATACCGCCGGCCTGCGCAGGGCTGGCTCCGCGGCTCTGGATCTGGCTTATGTCGCCGCCGGGCGCTACGACGGCTTTTTCGAGTTTCGCCTCAAACCCTGGGATATGGCCGCTGGCGCTCTGCTCGTGCAGGAGGCCGGAGGGGTCGCCACGGACTTCCAGGGCGAACAAGGCTTCTTTGCCTCGGGCAACATCGTTGCCGGTAACATCAAGATTCATGCCCAATTGCTCGGCACTATCCAGAAGCATCTCGACCGTTCTCGCGCCCCGACCTGAGGCTTCCATCCCGGCCCATGGCCAGGCTCCGCGATCCCACCCAGTGTCGCGCGAATTGGCGCGCCACCCGACCGCTGCGGGAACCGCGCTGCAGCGACCAGCGCAGGGCCTCGTCGCGCCAGAGCACGCCGTCGGCGGTGCTGCCCAGAAGGCGCAGGTGCTCGGCGACGATCTGCAGATAGCGCTCCTGGTCAAAGGGGTAGAAGCCGAGCCACAGTCCGAACCGCTCCGATAGACTGATCTTCTCTTCGGCGGTCTCCCCCGGGATGATCTCTTCGCCGTGGCGGTGGTATTCCTCGTTGTCGGCAAAGTGGCGCGGCAACAGGTGGCGACGGTTGCTGGTGGCGTAGAGCAGAACGTTGTCGGGACGTGCCTCTATCCCCCCATCCAGTAGCGACTTGAGGGCCTTGTAGGCCGGATCCTCGCTGCCGAAGGAAAGGTCGTCGCAGAAGAGGATGAAACGGTAGCGGGAATCGGGGTCGGCCTGCTCCAGTGCGGCCAGGATCTCCGGCAGGTCGAGGATGCCGGCAGCGTCCAGCTCCACCAGCCGCAGGCCGCTCTGGTGGAAGGCTCCCAGCAAGGCTTTCACCAGGGAGGATTTGCCGGTTCCACGCCCACCCCAGAGCAAGGCGTCGTTGGCCGGCAATCCCGCGACGAACTGCCGGGTATTTTCCAGTAGCGTCGCCTTCGCCTCGTCGATGCCCAGCAGGCTGTCCAAGGCAGGCAGATCGGCACGTCGCACCGCCTCCAGATACCCGCCCCAAGGCCGATGACGCCAACGCGCGGCAATGCTGACGGCAAAATCGGGTCCCGACCGGGTTCCCTGCCCTCCCAGACTGTGCGCAAGCAATTCCAGAAGCTCCGGACCTTCCACTGGGCAAACCCTCCCTGCTGTGCTCAAATACCTGCGTTAACCCTACAGCGAATCGCGGTGCCATGAAACTCCTGGTCGACTTTCTACCCATCATTCTCTTTTTCGTCGCCTACAAGATCCACGGCATCTACACCGCGACGGAGGTGCTCATCGTCGCGTCCGTCCTGCTGATGCTATGGCAGTGGCGGCGCCAGGGTCGGGTGGAGACCATGACCTGGATCTCCACACTGCTGGTTCTGGTATTCGGCGGTCTGACGATTTACCTGCACAACGATCTTTTCATCAAGTGGAAACCCAGCATCCTCTATTTGCTCTTTGCCGCCGCGCTGCTCTTCACGCATTGGCGCGACCAGCCCCTGCTCCAGCGTCTCATGGGCGCGCAGCTGCCAGCGGCCCTGCCGGGGGCGTTCTGGCGCCGCCTCAATGCCTATTGGATTGCCTTCTTTGTCTTCGGCGCTGCGCTGAACCTGGTCGTCGCCTACACCTTGCCCACCAGCCTTTGGGTGGACTTCAAACTCTTTGGCCTGCTGGCCCTGACCGTGATATTCGTGGTCTTCCAGGCCGTGCTCATCTCTCGCGCCTTGCCCGCCGAGAGCAGCGACGGCAGCAATTCCTAGGGACACTCTCGAGGGGATCGCGCGACCGGACCCTGTGCTACCATAGACCCGATATCCCACTGCGCTGGAACGCACACCATGTACTACTGCATCATCGGCATCGATAACCCCAACTCGCTCAGCAAGAGGGCGTCCGCCCGTGCCGATCACCTGGCCCGCCTGCACCAGCTACAGGCCGAGGGTCGGCTGTTGACGGCGGGGCCCTTCCCGGCGGTAGACCGGGACGACCCCGGTGCCGCCGGTTACCTGGGCAGTCTCATCGTCGCCCGCTTCGATTCCCTGGAAGAGGCCCAGCACTGGGCTGCGGCGGAACCCTATCTCGCTGCCGGCGTCTATGCCGATGTCAGCGTCCGTCCTTACAAGGTGGTATTCCCATGAGCAAAACCCTTCTGGAAACGGCCCTGCGCGAGGCTCTGGCGCCGGAGGTCCTGGAGATCCGCGACCGCACGGAGGCGCACGCCGATCACAGCGGCGCCAGCGAGGGCGGGCACTACGAGCTGACCGTCGTCAGCCGCCGTTTCGAGGGCCTGCCCCTGCTGGACCGACATCGCCTCGTCTACGATGCCAGCGCCAAGGTTCCCCAGATCCACGCCTTGGCCATCCGCGCCTGGACTCCGCAAGAGCATGCCGAGCGGGCTGCCCACCGCGGCGCCGGACGCGGCCGTCCGGTGATACTCTGAAGCACGCGTCCGCCACGCGCTGAACATGGCCGGGGAAAGTTTCGTCCGCCATTTTCGGGAATCTTCGCCCTACATTCATCGTTTCCGCGGCCAGATCTTTGTCATCAACTTCGGTGGCGATGCCATTGCCGATGGCAGCGTCGCCGGCATCGCTCAGGATCTCGCCCTGCTCAACAGTCTCGGGGTGAGTCTCGTGCTGGTGCATGGCGCCGGGCCGCAGATCGATGCCGCCCTGGCACGCCAGGGCTTGGAATCGCAACGGGTGGGCGGCCACCGGATCACCACCGCGGCCAACATGGCGGCGCTGCGCGAGGCGGTGGGCGGTGCCCGTCTGGAGGTGGAGGCTATTCTCTCGGAGGGGCGACTGGACTCGCCCATGGCCCACGCCGGCCTGGAGGTGACGGGAGGCAATTTCGTCATTGCCCGCCCCCTGGGTATCCTCGATGGCGTCGACTATCAGTACACCGGTGCCGTGCGCCGCGTCGCTGTGGAGGCCATGCGCCGGCATCTGGATGCCGACGAGGTGATCCTGCTCTCACCGGTAGGCGTGTCACCCACCGGGACCCTGTTCAACATCCGCGCCGAGGATGTCGCCGTCGCCGCAGCCACTGCCCTGCAGGCCGCCAAACTCATCTTCTACACGGACGCCCCTGGCGTGGTGGACGAGAACGGCCAGCTCGTTCGGCAGATCACCCTCTCGGAGATCGATCGCTTCCTCGGCATCCCCCAGGCAGACGCCGCCGTCCTCGAGCATCTGCATAGCGCCCGCCGCGTCTGTACGGAAGGTGTGGACCGGGTCCACCTCATCCCGCGGCGGGTAGATGGCGCCCTGCTGCGGGAACTGTTCACCCGCGATGGCCTGGGCACGATGCTGTCCCGAGATCCCTTCGAGCATCTGCGCGAGGCGAGGATCGAGGACATTCCCGGCATCCTCGCCCTCATCCGTCCCATGGAAGAGGCAGGCATCCTCGTGCGACGCAGTCGCGAGCGCCTGGAGCAGGAAGTGGACCGCTTCATCGTCATG
The DNA here is from genome assembly GCF_023256195.1 of Acidithiobacillus sp. GTDB lineage: Bacteria > Pseudomonadota > Gammaproteobacteria > Acidithiobacillales > Acidithiobacillaceae > Acidithiobacillus_A. Next base: position 21,040 of record NZ_JAGDWX010000012.1, on the reverse strand, counting down.
GAGCGGGATGGCAAGATCATCGCCTGCGTGGCCCTCTATCCCTACCCGGAGTTCGGCATGGCGGAAATGGCCTGTCTTGCGGTGGACGATGCCTATCGCCGCCAGGGCCGCGGCGAGGCCTTGCTGGAGTATTGTCTATTGCAGGCGCGCCAGCAGGGTCTGCAGCGCCTCTTCGTCCTCAGCACCCAGAGCAGTCATTGGTTTCTGGAGAGAGCCTTTCAGCGGGCCGACATCGCCGACCTACCCATGCCGCGCCAGGCCCTGTACAACCTGCAACGGCGCAGCGCCGTATTCATCCGCTCCGTGGACGAGGACTGAGGGGACGGGCTACGCGCCAGACGCGGGGGAGTGCTTCAGTCCTCGTCGTCGACCAGAGATGCTGCACCGGCGGATGTCGAGGCCTCGGCCCGCGACCCCGATGCGGTGGTATCCGTTTCGACATCGCCGCCACGATGTTCCGGCGCGCCCTGCTGAAGCGTGCTCGACTCCGCCGCGTTGCGTCCCACCTGTCCCATGGGCAGCGGCCGGCCATCGTAACGATAGGGCACGGAGCAGCGCTTGGCGACAAAGCCGCCCCGCTCCATCTCACTGGGTTCCAGGTCAAATTCCAGCACGATGTCGCGGCTCGGGAGATCGGACACGTCCAAATCGCGAGGTAAATCGGAGATATGCAGAAAGGCCGAGGCGTAGGGCGACTCTTCTTGACGGGTATCCGTGACCCACAGGCGGTCGGATATCTGGCGCAGAAAACGCACAAAACCGAAGCCGCGATCTTCCTCCCAGCGTGTGCAGATACCGCGTATGCGCGAGCCGAATTCGCCCCAGGCCACCCGCGTGTCGCCGCGCACCGGCAGGAGCCCTGGAATCAGAAAACCGGAGTAGAAGGCATCGGCCTCGTGCTGCAGGTCGCGAGAGACGTTGCGAAAGGCCAGCACCTCGACCCGGCAGCCACGGTTTTGCAGGGCCCGCACCACCTGCAGAAAATCGCCATCGCCAGTAACCAGAAGCACCTGGTCCAGGCGCTCGGACTGGAGCATGACATCCACCGCCAGATCCAGGTCGGCATTGGCCTTGGACAGGCGATTGCCCTCCTCGTCCGTAAACCAGCGCACCGGCTTCTCGATGATCTTCCACCCCAGATCGCGCACGGCCTGCTGATAGCCGCGGATGCCGTCGCGATAGTCCGGATCCCGCCGCAGGCGCTCTTCGTCGATGGCCATGTAGGTATTGAGGCGCAGCAGGCGGGCATCGTCGCCGCGCCCGGCAAAGCGTCGCAGCACGTCGTAGCGCATGGCGTAGCCGCCGTTGTAGCGGATGTTTTCGGCGTCCACATAGACGCCGATACCCTGTCGCGATTGACCACCCATGAAAACTCAGGACTCCAGCACGGCGCCCATGGCGGCATTGGTGACCAGCTTGCGGTAGCGCCGCAGCCAGGGCGATCGCAGCGGTTTTTCCACAGGCTGCCAGTGGCTACGCCGCTGCGCCAGCTCGGCCTCGCTCAGACGTACGTCGATCTTGCCGGCATCGAGATCCAGATCGATGATGTCGCCATTCTGGATGAGGGCGATGGGGCCGCCCTCGGCGGCCTCTGGCGAGATGTGGCCGATGCAGGCGCCGCGGGTGGCACCACTGAAGCGGCCATCGGTGATCAGGGCCACCGACTCCCCCAGACCCATGCCCATGATGTTGGCCGTCGGCGTCAGCATCTCGGGCATGCCAGGGCCACCCTTGGGCCCTTCGTAGCGGATCACTACCACGTCGCCGGGCTGCACCTGACCTGCCAGAATCCCCTCGGAGGCCGACTCCATACTCTCGAAGACCCTGGCCGGACCGCTGAATTGACGCATCGCCGGCAGGACGGCGCCCACCTTGACGATACTGCCTTGGGGCGCGAGATTGCCGAACAATACCCGCAAACCGCCCGTCGGCGAGAAGGGTTCTGTGGCGAGGCGAATGATCTTGCTATCCTTGACCCGAGCCGACTCGACGATCTCGCGCAGGGTCTGACCGCTGACGGTGGGCTTATCCAGGTGCAGAACCTTGGGATTGCGGACGTGGACCTCGTGCAGAATGGCCGGAATGCCGCCGGCGCGGCCGATATCCTCGATGTGCACCGTAGACAGAGCCGGCGAGACCTTGGCCAGATAGGCGACCTGCTGCGCCAGCTCGTTGAGGCGGGCCAAGGGAAAATCCACGCCCGCTTCCCGCGCCAGAGCCAGGGTGTGCAGCACGGTGTTGGTCGATCCGCCCATGGCCATATCGAGGATGAAGGCATTGTCGATGGCCTCGAAATCCACCATCTGCCGCATGGTCGGCCCACCCGCCTTGGCCAGGATAACGACCCGCTCTGCGGCCCGTCGCACCAGATCCCGGCGCGCGCTGGCGGTAGCCAGAATGGTGCCGTTACCGGGCAAGGCCACCCCCAGCACCTCCATGAGACAGTTCATGCTGTTGGCCGTAAACATACCGGAACAGGACCCACAGGTGGGACAGGCCTTGTCCTCGATCTCCTTGAGTCGCTCGGCATCGATCTGACCGCGTTTGAACTGACCCACGGCCTCGAAGGCCGTGACCAGATCGATGGGCGTACCGTCCGCCAGATGGCCCGCCTCCATGGGCCCGCCGGAGACGAAGACCGTCGGCACATCGCAGCGGATCGCGCCCATGAGCATGCCGGGCACGATCTTGTCGCAATTGGGGATACAGATCAGAGCGTCCAGGTGGTGAGCCTGAACCACCGTCTCGATGGAATCCGCGATGAGTTCCCGGCTGGGCAAAGAGTACCGCATTCCATCGTGACCCATGATGATGCCGTCGTCCACACCGATGGTGTTGAACTCGAAGGGCACCCCTCCCGCCGCGCGGATGGCCTCCTTCACGATACGCCCGAACTCCTGCAGGTGCACGTGGCCCGGAATGATGTCGATGTAGGAGTTGGCCACGCCGATGAAGGGTTTGTCCATATCCGCATCGGTCACCCCGCAGGCTTTCAGCAAGGAGCGATGGGGAGTTCTTTCAAAACCTTTTTTGATGGTATCGGAACGCATGGGTACCTCATGGCGGAATGCGGGCCCGATGCCCGCTGGAGAGTAGAGAACTTGCGTGCTGGAGGATTGTAACGAGGGCTTCGCGTCACCGCAAAAAACACGGGCCCGGCGAGCGGCTCAGCGGCGCGCCTGACCGCTGCGCCGCGCGGCCGCCGCGACGGCACCCGAGACCCGCTCCCGCAAGCGCGGGTCCAGAGCCTTGGGGATGATGTACTCGGGCCCGAAACACAGACTGTCGGGGTCGAGGTCGTAGGCAGCGAGCACCGTGTCGCTGACGGGCTCGCGGGCGAGATCGGCCAAGGCATCCACGGCCGCCAGCAACATCCCAGTGTCGATGCGGCGCGCCCGACAGTCCAAGGCGCCGCGAAAGAGGTAAGGGAAACCCAGAGCGTTGTTCACCTGATTGGGCAGATCCGAGCGACCGGTAGCGATGATGGCATCGGGACGCAACTGCCGGACCCGTCGCGGGTCCACCTCCGGATCCGGGTTGGCCAGCGCAAACACCACCGGCCGCGGTGCCAGCATCGGCAGACAGGCTTCGGGAATCGCCCCGCGCACGGCCACACCGATGACGACATCGGCATCCTTGAGCATCTCGGCCAAGGTCCAGTCATCGGGCGCCACTGCGAGCGCCTCGTGCCACTTACTCAGATCCTTCCGTCCTCGATGCAGGACGCCATGCACATCGCTCAGGAAACATCGCTGAACGCCCATGGAACGCAGCATGTTGGCAATGGCAACGCCCGCCGCTCCGGCGCCGACGATGGCCACCTTTACGGATTCCATGCTTTTCTCTTGAAGGATCAGGGCATTGCGCAAGGCCGCCGCGACGATGACAGCTGTGCCGTGTTGATCGTCGTGGAACACCGGGATATCCAGGCGTTCCTGCAAGGCCTCTTCCACCCGAAAGCAGTCCGGGGCTGCGATATCCTCGAGATTGATGCCGCCGAAACCCGGTGCGATGGCAGCGACCACCTCGATGAGCTGCTCGGCGTCCCGTGCGTCTACCTCGATATCGAAGGCGTCGATACCGGCAAAATGCTTGAAGAGCACGGCCTTGCCTTCCATGACCGGCTTGCCCGCCAGCGGCCCCACACGCCCGAGACCCAGCACGGCCGTGCCGTTGGTCACCACGGCAACGAGATTGCCCTTGGCGGTGTAGTCATAGGCGAGCTCGGGGTCCCGAGCAATCTCGCGAACCGGCGCCGCCACTCCCGGGGTATAAGCCAGAGACAACTGCCCTTGGGTACTACAGGGCTTGGTGACCTCGATGGCGAGCTTACCGCTTGGGGCCTGTGCGTGGTAGGCAAGGGCTCGGGAGCGCAGCTCCTCGGCCTTCTGCGCGTCGGCCGCCCCCGTCTCGGAAACCGAGGATGGGGGCGTCTTCGCATCCGCCATTGCTTACTTGCCCGCGTTGGCGTAACGCTTGCGGAACTTCTCTACCTGTCCGGCGGCGGATACGGCCCGCTGCTTGCCCGTATAGAAAGGGTGGCACTCGGAGCACAGATCGATGTGCAGGTCGCGACCGGCGGTAGACCGCGTCTTGAAGCTGTTTCCACAGCTGCAGGTCACGGTAATTTCTGCGTATTTAGGATGAATATCGGCTTTCATGGTATAGCGCTCGTGCATTTTCAAGCTGGGCAGTATAGCCAGCGCGAGTCGGTGCGTCCAGAGCGGAGGCAATCGCGCAGGGACTCAGCGATTCATGGAGTCGTAGAATTCGGCGTTGTTCTTGGTCGCCTTGACCTTGTCCAGCAGGAACTCCATGGACTCCAGCGGATCCATGGGCGCCAGCAGCTTGCGCAGGATCCACATCTTGCTGAGGATATCTGCAGGCACCAGCAGCTCTTCGCGGCGGGTCCCGGACTTGTTGATATTGATAGCCGGATAGATCCGCTTTTCGGCCAGACGACGGTCCAAGTGCACTTCCATGTTGCCGGTGCCCTTGAACTCCTCAAAGATCACCTCGTCCATCTTGGAGCCCGTCTCCACCAGCGCCGTCGCGATGATGGTGAGACTGCCGCCCTCCTCGATATTGCGCGCCGCGCCAAAGAAGCGCTTGGGCTTCTGCAGGGCGTTGGCATCCACGCCGCCCGTCAGCACCTTGCCCGAGGATGGCACCACGGTGTTGTAGGCCCGCGCCAGACGGGTGATGGAGTCCAGCAGGATGACCACGTCGTGTTTGTGCTCCACCAGACGCTTGGCCTTCTCGAGGACGATCTCGGCCACCTGCACGTGGCGGGTGGCCGGTTCATCGAAGGTGGAGGACACCACCTCGCCCTTGACCGAACGCTGCATCTCGGTGACTTCCTCCGGCCGCTCGTCGATGAGCAGCACGATGAGGTAGCACTCCGGATGATTGGCAGTGATGGCGTGGGCGACCTGCTGCAGGAGTACCGTCTTGCCGGTCTTGGGCGGGGCGACGATGAGGCCACGCTGGCCCTTGCCGATGGGCGAGACCAGATCGATGATGCGCGGCGCGACCTCGCCGTAGGGAATATTGTCCGATTCCAGACGCAGCCGCTCTTCCGGAAAGAGCGGCGTCAGATCATCGAAGTTGACTTTGTTGCGGGTGGCGTCGGGGCCCTCGAAATTGATGCTCTCCACCTTGAGAAGGGCGAAATAGCGCTCGCCCTCCTTGGGTGGCCGGATCTGTCCGGACACCGTGTCGCCCGTCTGCAGGTGGAATCGGCGCACCTGGGAAGGGGAGACGTAAATGTCGTCCGGCCCAGCCATGTACGAGCCCGAGGCCGCCCGCAGGAAGCCAAAACCGTCCTGCAGGATCTCCAGCACCCCATCGCCGTAGATGGCATCGCCATTGCGGGCGTGGGCCTTCAGGATATTGAAGATGATTTCCTGCTTCTTGAGTCGGGAGGTCCCGTCCAGACCCATGTCCTGACAGATCACGGCGAGCTCGGCGGCGGACTTGCGCTTGAGCTCGCTCAGATTCATGGTCTTGGCCCCCGGTGCGGGGAGAAAGGCTTCCTCTTCTTCCAGGAGGATATCTTCGTTGGGAAAGGACTTGGGCGCGCGTGGCGCCTTGCGGCGGGGACGAGGCGTATTCAAAGTTGACTATCCAGAAAGGCCTGCAACTGCGCCTTGCTCAGAGCACCCACCTTGGTGGCCTCGAGCTTGCCATTCTTGAAGAGCAGCAGCGTGGGGATACCGCGGATGCCATACTGTGGCGGTGTTGCAGGATTCTCATCGATGTTGAACTTGGCCACCGTGATCCGATCGGCGTACTCCTTGGCCACTTCCTCCAGGATGGGCGCGATCATCTTGCAGGGACCGCACCATTCGGCCCAGAAATCCACGAGCACAGGTTTGCTGGACTTCAGGACATCGTTCTCGAAGCTGTCGTCGGAGACATACAGGATAGCGTCACTCATGGGAGAAAACTCCTCGGATACACTGGTGGGCGATGGGAATATCGCCAAAGGAACGGAACAGGGTGTTTGGCATGGAGGCCGGTACCGATGGTTTTGAGGATAGACGGTGCTGGAACGCGTTTCAATAGGATTATGGGCAGAGATTACCTCAGCCACCGAGCCGGTTCAAGGCTCCGCCATTTCCTCGCGGATTTGTGTGGTCGCAGACACGGCCCTTTGAATGCGTGTGGGACGGGCAAAGATGAGAAGCAGCGCCGAAATCCCGATGAATGCCCACCCGGAGGCATAAAAAAGTGCATTGAAGGCGAGAAAGCTTGCCTGCCGGGTCAAGTCCCCCGCCAGAGTCGCCGTGGCCGCGGACGGCGACAGCCCGCGCGCCAGCAGGCTCCGTGTCGTCTCCGCCAATGGACCGGCCGACGCGACACCCGGTTCCACCAGGAAGTGATGGATCTGCTGCTCCACGCGCGCCAGCCAGCCCACGAGAATGGGGATACCATAACCCTGGGCGGCGACCCGGAACATGTTGAATACGCCCAAGCCCTGCTCGGCTTCGCTCTCCGACAGACCGGAAAGGGCCAGACGCGTCAGGGGCAGGAAAAGACCACCCAAAAAGAACCCCAGCGCAAACTGCGGCCACAACAAAGCCGTGTAGGACGCATCGCGGTCGTAGGAGGCGATCAGAAAACAGCTCAAGGCGAGCCCCGCCAGGTCTACGGCGGCCACGAGACCCGCATCCCAGTGCCGTAGCACCCATTGGCTGAGCAGAGAGGCCGGTTTCGCGGTTGCGGCCATGGGTAAGACCAGGACACCCGCGAGGAAGGCCGTGTAGCCCCAGACCAACTGCGCCTGGACTACCAGCAAGGCCATGATCCCCTGAAAAAACACGGTGCCAACGAAAACACCCGCTACCCCGAGCAGAAAATTGCGATGGCGAAAGAGTCGGTAGGCCACTAGCGGCTGCGGATACTGCCATTCCCAGAGCCAGAGCGTCACCCACAGGATCAGGGCAAGGGTGCCCAGGGCCCAGAAGTGCGGACTGTGCCACCAGTCCAGGTAGCTTCCGAGGTCGAGGGTGACCTGCGTCGTGGCCAGCGCCGGAGCCAGCAGCGCGAGCCCCACCCAGTCCACCGAACGTGCCCGCGCAGGCAGGGATGGCAGACCCTGCAAGGCGAGGACGACAACACCCGTCAAAACCAGCGCCAGCGGCCCGTCCAGATAGAAGAGACTGCGCCAGCCCCAGTAGGTACAGAGCCATCCGCCCACGGCCGGCGCCAGGGTAAAAGGCGTCAGGGCCGCCACCCCCCAGAGGGAGATCGCCAGCTTTTCCCGACCCGGACGATAGCGATGCAGCAACACGGCCAGCGACAGGGGGATACTGAGACCGCCGAAAAAGCCCATGGCAAAACGGGCCAGGATGAAGGACCAGAACTCCGTCGTCTCGGCACAGATGAGGGCGCTCGCACCGAAGCCCGCAAAGACCAGAAAAAAGCTGCGCGACTCCCCCTGCCGGGCTGCCAACCACAGGGACAGGGGTGCCGCCAGGGCCATGCCCACAAAGAAATCGGTCTGCGGCCAGATGGCAAAACTCGCATTGACGCCCAAGGCTCCAGCCACCTCGGGAATCAAAGCCAGATAAGCACCGGCATTGAAGAGCACCAAAAAGTGCGCGAGACCGACGGCAAGATTCAACAACAGAAAGCGGCCTGGGGGCAGATCGGCAGAGACGGCATCGATGCGCCGACGGCCTGTGTCCAGCACGCCCATCAGTTGCCCTCGCCTCGCCGGAACGGAGCGACCATCCGGCCACGTCCTGATCTCAGGCGGGTCATTGCGGCAGCGATGACGACGATGGGTTTACCTCCTCCTTGGCCCAGGATGTTTGGAGCTTCCACCCAGGAATATCCATGCTTCGACTCAAGGCGCTCGTGGACCCATGGCCCTCGCGTCGGCGCAGGTCGACGGCATTAGAATCCCCCATGTGCAAGCATAATAGACGGTGTATACAAGGAATTACACCTAGCTGATCCTCTGTGCCGGGAGCTACAATCGCAGTCGCGGTATCCACCACGACGGAGAAGAAACCATGTTGAAAGTGATCAGTGCGAGTCTGCTGTCTCTGAGTTTTCTGCTGGCGGGTGCGGCAGTTGCGGCCGAGCCCAGTGCCGCTGCCCACGGCGGCAGCATGGGGAACATGCCCATGACCCACCAGATGCCGGCCAAGGAGAAGGCCAAGGAGCCTGGCAAGAAGCTGACGGCGCAGCAGGAAAAAATGCGCATGTGCAACCAGCAGGCCAAGGGCAAGAAGGGCGAGGAGCGCAAGGCCTTCATGCGCTCCTGCCTGTCCAAGAAGAAGTAAGATTCGTCTAGGGGATCGGTCCCCGTCTCAGCCTACCTTGGTGGCCGATCTCCGGCGCCCCCGCGGCCGCGCCCTGGATGGTTCGGGGCAACGCGGTGCCGGCATGGGTGCCGGTCCTACGCCGATAAGTGGCGCCAATTCCTGCAGGGCCTGCCAGTAGACCCGACGCTTGAAGGCGATGATCTCGTTCACCGGTCGCCAGTAGTCTACCCACTGCCAATCCTCGAATTCCGGGTGCGCCGTCGCGAGATTGATGTCCTCCTCGCTACCCTGGAAGCGCAGCAGAAACCAGATCTGTTTCTGCCCGCGATAGCGTCGTCGCGCTGAGCGCTGACGTGCACAGGGCACCTCGTAACGCAACCAGCCTCGCGTCCGCCCCAGGATGAGCACCTTGCTGGTGCCCACCTCTTCTTGGAGCTCGCGGAACATGGCCTGTTCCGGCGTCTCGTTGCCGTCGATACCGCCCTGCGGAAACTGCCAGGCATCCTCGCCCAGGCGCTTGGCCCAGAGCACTTGATTGTGGTCATTACATACGATCATCCCCACATTGGGACGATAGCCGTCGGCGTCGATCATCGGAGTATCTCAATGAGATTTTTCCCGAATATAGCAAAAACACGCGTCGCCGTCAGGCGTCACCGGGGGCAGGAAGGCAGTGCAGCAGCTCCAGAGGATAACGCTGGCCGGCGCAGTAGTCGGCAATACAGCGGCTGACCATATCGCTGCGCCACTGATCGCGGCGTGCCTCCAGTTCCTCTCGACTGAGCCATAAAGGACCGACGATACCGTGGTCCAAAGGCCGCGACTCGTCCCGTGGACCGACTTTACCGGCAAAGGAAAAACGCAGATAAGTCAGATTTTTGTGGGGATGTTCCCAATGATAGATGCCCACCAGGTAGATGGGCTGAAAAGCGTAGCCGGTCTCCTCCAGAGTCTCGCGCACCACGGCCTGCAGCAGCGTCTCACCCGGGTCCCAATGCCCAGCGGGCTGATTCAGACAGCGACGACCGTCGACGATCTCCTCCACCAGCAAAAAGCGGCCGGCTTCGTCCTCGGCAATGGCCGCGACGGTGACGTGCGGCGACCACGACGGGTTCATGGCAGGATACGCTCGGCTGGCGCCAACAGCCGCCATGTGCCAGGCTGCAGATCGTCCACCCGAAAGGGACCGAAGGCCTCCCGGTGTAGGGTCTCGACGCGATTCCCCAAGGCCGCCATCATGCGCCGTACCTCGTGATAGCGTCCTTCGCGCAAGGTCAGACGCAGATGCTTAGGGCTTTGGACCTCCACCGTGGCGGGCAGGCAGGGACTGATCTCACCATCCAGCAGCAGCTCGCCCGAGCGCAAAGGCGCTAGCAGCGCGTCGTCCACGGGCTCGGCAAGACCGACGAGGTAGACGCGCGGTACTGCCCGGCGTGGGTGGGTCCAGCGATGCAGCCAGGCGCCATCGTCGGTAACGAGAAGCGTGCCGCTGGTGTCGGCATCGAGACGCCCGACGCTGTTGATGGCCGGCCGGCGGACACTCCAGGACGCGGGGAAGTCGGTGTAGATGCTGCGCGGCTCGCCGTGCGCACAGACCTTGCCGAGCGGCTTGTGGTAGAGCAGGTAGAGACCGTCCGGGTGATCCAGGGGCTCGCCATCGATGCGCACCAGCGCCGGATCCACACGTTCGCCCGCCTTGCGCGCGAGCTCCGGCCCGACCCGCACGCGCTCGGCCCGCAGCCAGTCCCGAAGTTCCGCGCGGCTACCGTATCCCAGGCGCGAAAAAAGTCGGTCCAGACGTTCCAGTGGGGCTGCCATTGCCCTAGTCTAGCGCGCCGCCGGCTCTGTCGAAAAGCCACGGAAGGCCGTATCATGAGGGCCTCAGAGGAGATTCCCATGACTTTTACCCTACCCGCCGAGTGGGCGACGCAGTCCATGGTACAGTTGACCTGGCCGCACCGGGATACGGACTGGGCCGAGCGGCTGCCCGCGGTGCTGCCAGTGTTCACGGAAATCGCCGTGGCCATCAGCCGCCGGGAGGATGTACTCCTGGTCTGTCACGATGCCGAGAGTGAGGGTGAGGCGCGCGCGCGGGTGCTTGACGCTGGCGCCCGACCCGACCGTTGCCATTTTGCACGGGCCCCCAGCAACGATTCCTGGGCCCGCGACCACGGTCCCCTGACCCTGCGTGCCCCGGACGGCCGTCGGCAACTGCTGGATTTCGGCTTCAATGCCTGGGGACTGAAGTTCGCCGCGGATCGGGACAATCTCCTCACCCGCCGTCTGCACAGCGCTGGCGCCTATGGCGACCTGCCACTGCGCACCTTGGGCATGATCCTCGAGGGCGGCAGCATCGACAGCGATGGTGCGGGTACCCTACTGACCACCAGTGCCTGTCTGCTCTCGCCCAATCGCAATCCGCAGTGGTCGCGAGAGGAGATCAGCGCACGGCTCTGCGAATACCTGGGTGTCGAGCGTATCTTCTGGCTGGAGAGCGGCCATCTGGAGGGGGACGATACCGATGCCCACATCGATACCCTCGCCCGCTTCTGCACGCTCGACACCATTGCCTATCAGTCCTGTGACGACCCGGACGACAGTCACTTTGCGCCCTTGCAGCAGATGGCAGCGGAGCTCGCCAGCTTCCCTCGCGCCGATGGCGGTAGCTATCATCTGGTGCCCCTGCCCTGGCCACGGGCGCGCTATGACGAGACGGGGGCGCGCCTGCCCTTGAGCTACGCCAACTTCCTCATCATCAATGGTGCCGTGCTTCTGCCCACCTACGACGATCCCGCCGATGCCCTGGCCGCAGAGCGCCTGTCTGCCGCTTTTCCCGACCGCGAGATCGTCCCCCTGCCCTGCCTGGAACTCGCACGTCAGCACGGCAGTCTGCATTGCGTGACCATGCAGATTCCGGCCTGACGGCTTGACAGGGGCACGGGCCTCGACCATCTTGGCGCCAGCGTAAGGGGGCTCTCATGCTGCACTATCCCGACATCAATCCCGTAGGCTTCCAGCTGGGGCCTTTGACCATCCATTGGTATGGTCTGCTGGAGATCATCAGCTTCGTCATCGCCACCGTCTGGCTGATCCGTCGTGGTCGCCAGGACCACTGGCGCTGGGACAAGGGCGAGGTGGTGGACCTGGAATTCTACGTCGCCGTGGGTGCCATCCTCGGCGGTCGGGTGGGCTATGTGCTCTGGTACAACCTGCCCTACTACCTGGATCACCCACTGAAAGCTCTGGCCATATGGGATGGCGGCATGTCCTTCCACGGCGGCCTGCTGGGGGTGGTGCTGGCCTGTTGGATCTTCTCTCTGGGAAACCAGAAACACGCCTTCCTCCCAACCCTGGATTTCATCGCGCCTGCGGTACCCATCGGCCTGGGGCTCGGACGCTTGGCCAACTTCATCAACGATCAGCTCTTTGGGCGCGTCTCCCATCTGCCGTGGGCCATGGTCTTCCCGGCGGGTGGACCGCAGCCGCGGCAGCCCTCCCAGATCTACGAATTTCTCCTGGAAGGCGTGCTGCTCTTCATCATCCTCGCCGTGTACAGTCGCCGAGCCCGACCGGCCGGTGCCGTTGGGGGCATGTTCGTCCTCTTCTACGGCATCTTCCGCTTTCTGGCAGAGTTTGCCCGCCAGCCCGATATTCAGCTGGGTTTCGTCTGGGGGCCCTTCACCATGGGCCAGTTCCTCTCGGTGCCCATGATCGTCCTGGGTCCGGTGATCATCTGGTGGGCCTATCGCGGCGGCTTTGCCAGCCGTCCACCGGCGGCTGCGCACTCGCCCACTGTGCCCGCCCGCAAAGGGGTATGAGCGCATCCCTCGCTGATCTCAACGGGCCACAGCGGGATGCCGTAGCCCGGGTGCACGGACCGGTCCTGGTGCTGGCCGGGGCCGGCTCGGGCAAGACTCGGGTGATCACTCGCAAGATCGTCCACCTCATCGAGGACCACGGGGTCGAGCCGCGGCATATCGCTGCTGTCACCTTTACCAACAAGGCAGCACGCGAGATGAAGGGGCGGGTGCAGAAATCCCTGGAGGGACGCTCGGTCCGCGGCCTGACCATTTCCACCTTTCATCGTCTGGGTCTCGAGATCCTGCGTCGCGATATCACGCAGCTGGGCTATCGTGAGAACTTCAGTGTCATCGACCCCGGCGACAGCCTCAGCATGGTCCGCAACCTCCTGCGCGAGATGCAGGGGCCCAGCGATCTGGCGGAGAGTATTCAAGCGCGCATCTCCCGGGCCAAGAACGACGGCCACGAGCCCGAAGATATGCCCCTGCAGGACCGCCTGGATGAACTGGCGCAGAGCATCTATCGCCCCTACCAGCGCGCCCTGAAAGCCTGCAATTCCGTGGATCTGGACGATCTCATCCTCCTGCCCACCCAGCTTCTGAGCAGCTCCAGCGAGGCGCAGGAACGTTGGCAGGAAAGGATCCGCTATCTCTTGGTGGACGAATATCAGGACAGTAACGGCGCCCAGTACCGGCTGCTGCGCAGCCTCCTGAGAAAGCGGCAGAATCTGACGGCCGTGGGCGATGACGATCAAAGTATTTACTCTTGGCGCGGCGCCGCCGCCGATAACCTTCAGCGACTGGCGCAGGACTTTCCCGACCTCAAGGTCATCAAACTGGAACAGAATTATCGCTCCACCGGGCGGATTCTCCATGCCGCCAACCATCTCATCGCCCACAATCCTCACCTTTTCGAGAAAAAGCTGTGGAGCAGCCTGGGAGACGGCGAGCGGATCCAGGTTATCGTCGCCAATGATGAGGCTGACGAGGCGGAACAGGTGGTCAATGCCATCCTGCGCGACCGCTTCCAGCGCCAGGGCGAGTATCGCGACTACGCCATACTCTACCGCAGCAATCACCAGTCTCGTCCTTTCGAGACGGCCTTGCGCAATGCCCGCATCCCCTACCAGATATCCGGCGGCTTATCCTTTTTCGAGCGCAGTGAGATCCGGGATTTCCTAGCCTATTGCCGACTGTTGGTCAATCCCGATGACGATGCCGCCTTTTTGCGTGCCGTCAACACGCCCCGAAGGGGCATCGGCAGCGCCACCCTGGAAACCTTGGGGGAACTTGCCAAGGCGCGGCAGATATCGCTCTTTGCCGCCGTCTGGGAAGAGGATCTGACACTTGCCGAACGCCCACTTCTCGCCCTGCGCAGTTTTGCCGACTGGCTGAATCGCACTTCCGAAGCTTGCGCAAAAAGCGAGATCCTGCCGACGCTGCGCGACCTCCTGGAGGAGATCGGCTATCGCCAGTATCTGGAAAACGAGGGCGACGAGCGTGAGGCCCGGCGCAAGTGGGAAAATCTTGAAGAGCTGTTGGCGTGGATGGCGCGCCTGCAGGAGCAGGAGGACGGTCCGGAGAACCTCGCCGAACTCCTCAACCGTCTGAGCGTGATCCACATCTTGGAACGGGATGACGAGGACGAAGACCGCGACGTGCTCCGTCTGTCCACCCTGCATGGTGCCAAGGGACTGGAGTTTTCCCGGGTATTTCTAGTAGGGATCGAAGAGGAACTGCTACCCCACCGTAACAGCGAGAGTCCCGCTCAGATCGAGGAAGAGCGCCGACTCTTCTACGTCGGCGTGACACGCGCGCGGCACAAGCTTGCTCTGAGTTATTGTCGCCGCCGCAAACGCTACGGCGAGATGCTGTCGCCGGAGCCATCGCGATTTTTACAGGAATTACCAAAAGATCTACTGGACTGGCAGGGGGGCAGCCAGAGAGAGGAAGGGGAGGATCTGACCGCAGACGCCGCCTGCGCCCGACTGCGCGCCCTACTGGACGACTGACACGACGGGCTGGACTTGCCGAGGCAGTGAACTGGCCTCACCCGATCTACGGTGGCGAGGCCCGGCTTTCTGAGGGTCAGGCCTGCGTGGCGCCCAAGGCTTTGACCCGAGCCGAAAGTCGACTCTTGGTCCGCGCTGCCGTGTTGGCGTGGACGATGCCCTTGCTGGCCGTCTTGTCGATGATGGACTCGGCCTGGTGCAAGGCCGCGCGCGCTTGCTCTTGGTTACCCTCACGTACCGCCTTCAGCACGGATTTCACGTAGGTGCGCATGCGCGACCGCAGACTGGCGTTGTGTCGCCGACGTTTTTCGTTTTGCAGAACTCGCTTGCGCGCTTGAGAAGAATTTGCCACGAAACCACTCCCGAATCGTTAACCAAAGCCCTTGGGGGCAGGCGAAGGGCGATATTGTCATCTGCGGCCGCTCTACTGTCAAGGATGGCTAAAGGTCCATCCTCTTCCGCAAGCAGCGCTCCTGAGCGCGCCACAACTTCCCGTGAGAAAAGGCCCGAGAATCCAGGCCGACGCCCTGTCTTCTCCCGGCTACAGCTAGTCCCGGATTGCGGATAAACCGCGGACTGCCGTGCAATAATGTTGTCGCTCTCAGGGCGCACAGATGCAGAACACCAAAAAAAGACGCCCCGCTTGGGGGCGTCATTGCCTACATCGGGAAGAACTCCGCCGGTTTCAGGAAGCCAAGCCACATAGGGGTCCGGCAGCGGCCAAGCTCCATGAGATCGACGATCCTCCCGTCATGACCGCATCGCAGGGTTTACCAGCCTGGAGGCGGCGGTGGCGGCCCGGGCGGTGGCGGAGGCGGTGCTCCCGGACCGCCTGGAGGCGGCGGCGGTGGAGGAGGTGCAGAATTGTAGTAATAGCCCCCCGGGCCCGGCTGGACGGCCGCATAGCAGCCAGACAGGCCAAGACCGAGGCCAAGGAGCAGTCCAAACCGCAGACCACGATATAGCCAGCCCGAAGCGGGGCGTGTTGCGTCAGGATGCATGATCCATATCCTCTCGTTCAGTAACCATACAAGGAGCGATCGTACTTCCGCTCCGCTCGATACACCCGGTTGTCGTATTTTCGCTGCGCTTTCCAGTAGCGGCTATCGGCTTTGTATTCCTGTTTTTCCAAATCCCGCTTCCAGCGCGCGTAGATCCGCAGAGCCTTCTGGCTGTAACCGTAGGGATAGGGATAAGGGTAGGGACGCAAATAGTCGACATCGTCAGCACAGTAGGCAGCGGTCACGATCCCCGACTCCGGTAGCCGCGAGAGCACCGTTCCGCCCTGCGCGAGAACCACGCTCGTGCTCAGCAGGGCTCCGACAAAAACTGCCAGAGGCAGCGGCCTGGACTTTCTATCGGACATGCATGGATCTCCTCGTCACCCAAGTACGAAGAACTTAAGCAAGATATATGCCTACTACAAACACTAGACTTTTAGCCACTCCTGGGCTCGCTTGTGTTTCCTCTGGGCGACAGGGTGGGGATTCGTGTCACCGGGGAAAGTCGGGGGCGCTCAGATTCGAACACGTTCCGGAGGTTCCGGAACGGCCACCGACGCGTATATGCAACGCTCAAAAAGCAAAGCGCCCAAGCGCAGGGAATAACAGGTTGAGCGCCTGGGCGTTTGCTGGAGTCATACGGCAAAAGCCGTTAAAGCGGGGACAACAGGGTTGGTCCCGCGAGCAGAAAAGTCTAGATCGCGGTACGACCGCTATCGCGGTGCGTCGGCTGCAACGCACTCCAGCGGCAATGGACCATCGGGTGGCCAGACACATTGGCAGCGGGCACCGGCGCGACACTATGCCGACCAGCCTGCGGTTGCGGATCGACCGGAACCGGCACTATCGCCAGTTGAGGTACGGTCCACTCAACCGGCACAGACGGCAGAGCCAAGGGAAAAGCCGGTTGCGCAAAGGCTGCGGACATGAGGCTCTGCATCCACTGTATCTGCGCCTGCATATCCCGAACCTGCTGCAAGGTGCTTGCCTCCAATGCCCGGGCCTGTGCCGGGCTCAACCGCACGACCTGTGCCACGCTCGCGGCAGGCGCGCCCCAGGTGATGCTCTCGACGCGAAGAACACCCCCCGGGATTCTATAGGTATGGGAAACAACCTGCGCTGCGGGACGATAGGCGGACGCCGCACAAGACGAGGGACTTGCCGCAAATACTGCCGCCCCGACCAAGGCCACAGAGAGGCTCAGGATGAATCGACGATGCTTAAGCGCATTGCCTTGCATGGTAGTAGGTCTCCTCTGTCACTCCCAAAAAGCACAGAAAAGACCAGACGAACAGACCTAAAGTTCCCGCAGCGCACATCAGAGCTCGCGCCCAACGTTTCTGTCGGATCTTCCAGGAGATTGTCGCCATCCAGAACCGCCATCAGGGCACCGTACCACTCAGAGCCTGTATGGATCGCACCAATGCCACCTACACAGCTACCCCCATTGGAGACTCGGGGAACTCCCGCAGATGGTCTGGTCGCGTTTTTTAGAGGGTCACCTCTGTTTGACCGCATGGATGGCGACGGTGTCCAATTGGAACGAGTGGTCGTCCTCGAAATGGAAATGTTCTTTGGCTTCCGTCGCTGCGCCGTCGATGAGATCCCTGATAGCCTGTACCCTCACCTCTGGTGTGCGCATGCGCGCGACCCAACTGTTAAAATCCAAGCGTATCTGCCATCTTTCCTGCAAGGTGACCTGCAAACCGGCACGGGTGAGCATGCTGGTCCATTCCGATAGCCTGTAGTTTCGCACGTGGGAGGGGTCTCGTAATATCTCCACGGCATTGATGAAGGTATCCAATGCGGGGATCTCCGGCGCTGCACTGTCAATGAGGACGATAAGACCGTCCGGCTTCAATACGCGACGGATTTCGGCAAGTGCTTTCGGGACATCCGTCCAATGGTGTGCTGAATATCGCGAAATGATCCAGTCGAACTCGGCGTCCGTGTAAGGAAGCTGCTCCGCCGGACCCGTGCCGATGCCAATATTGTGGTGGCCACGATTCTTGGCTTCTGCTGCCACCTGCTCGAGCATGGATTCCAATGGATCATAGGCCGTAACCGTTCCCGCATAGGGGGCTACTGCAAAGCTCGCGTGGCCGGCTCCACAGCCAAGATCCAGAACGGCTTTCGGTCGACATTTCTGCGCCGCGGTTCTGAGACGATCCAGGTCGGCACCTTGGGCGTGAACCGGGCTGTGCAGATACTCCTGCGCTACACTGCCAAATTGCACGGTATTTAACTCATTACGATCCATAATGTTGCTCCTGTCGTCTCCATGCGCTGAAGACGAGGGTAACGCGGTCACCAAAATGGTACAATATAGATATTTATGCCGGTCTTATTAGCGTCTAGTTTATGGGACAACAGAAACCGTATACATGGGCGATTGATTGCTACCTCTGCGCGCATTTCTCGGACCCCAGCGTGAGAGGCTCACGACGGTGCTGGCGTATCTCATGGCACACGGTCGGCGCCGACACAAACCCCGCACCATCTCGTTTTCGGTCTGGCGAGCTCAGTTCCAGAAATCGCACAGAGTGGGAAATACCTCAACCATGGTCGGCCCTATTTGCCGACCATGGCCCTCCACGGCTCAGCGGGAGATTTGACAATGGTGGCCACAGCTCCACTTCAGCTTCAGACTCGGCACTGTACCGAATCTGTTACTGGCGAGCTGAGGATTGTAAAACGCACAATTTTATATGGTGGGCCCGGCAGGATTTGAACCCGCGACCAAAGGATTATGAGTCTGATAAGTTTCTGTCCCCAGAAATCCACAGAGAGCCTCTAACCCATTGTGAAACATGCTTTTATCCTCTACACTATGTCCACTGAGTTCCGTAGAAATAGCCCAAAAGCCACCGACAAACGGGGACGGAACGGGGACGAAAGGGGGACGGCATGGCAATCACGGTCGCGGAACTGGGCAAGACAATCCGGGAAGCAGCGGAGCAGGGTCGGGACGCCTATCTCACCGAGGGCAGGCGCGGTGCTGGCGTCCTGCGGATTCGCGTTCAGGCGTCCGGCAGGGTCAGCTTTTACTA
Source organism: Acidithiobacillus sp. (assembly GCF_023256195.1). Classification (GTDB taxonomy): domain Bacteria; phylum Pseudomonadota; class Gammaproteobacteria; order Acidithiobacillales; family Acidithiobacillaceae; genus Acidithiobacillus_A. The sequence continues at coordinate 2,400 of NZ_JAGDWX010000012.1, read as the reverse complement.
CCGATACACGACCGCCGACGGAAAGCGGAAGGATCACCCCATCGGGATTTACTCGGCTACTGGGCGGGGTGGGCTGACCTTGGAGCAGGCGCGGGACGAATTTGGCAAGCTGGCGCTGCTCTACCGATCCGGGATCAAGGATATTGGGCTGCACCTTGAGGCCGAGCAGCGGCGGCAGGCTGCCGAACTAAAGCGGCAGGCAGAGGAGCGAGAGCGCCAGGAGGCCGGATCGCTGGCCGCATTACTGGATGCTTATGTCGGGTACCTGCGGGACCGTGGGAAGCCGTCTTGGAAGGACGTCGCCAGCATCTTCCGTCTGCACATAGCTGAGCCCTTCCCCGATCTGGCGCAGACCCGCGCCAACGAGATCGGCCCCAAAGACCTGCGGGCGATTTTCGACCGGCTGCAAGACAAGGGATTCACTCGCGCCTTGGGCAAGACGCGGGCTGCTCTGCACAGCGCCTACAATCTGGCCGCCAAGTCGGAGTTCGACTCCACCATCCCGGCAGCGTTTAGGCTGTTTAAGGTGGCAGCGAATCCGGTGGCGAGCCTGCCCACCTATTCGCAGTTGAGCAAGCCGGGCGAGCGCGTCTTAAGCCCGGCAGAGCTGCGGGCGCTACTGGCCGCGCTGCACGCGGATAAGAGTATGGCGGCGCGGGCGCTGCTGGTCGGGCTGTATCTCGGAGGGCAGAGACCCACCCAACTGGCAAGGGTGAGAGCCGGGGACGTGGATGTCGAACGCGGCACAATCACGCTGCGCGATGGCAAAGGACGTCGCCAGCATCCACGGCTGCACGTCCTGCCGCTCGAGCCAGTGGCCGAGATCGTGGCCGGGCTGCTGGAGGTAAACGGCAACGCCCCGAGCATCTTCTCCAGCGACGGAAAGACCGTACCCCATGCCACCACCCTGAGCAAGCTGGTGCGGGATATTGGCGAGGGCAAGTATCAGTTGCGGGACGTACGCCGGACGGCCGAAACCGAGCTTGCCCGACTGGGCGTGGCAAAAGACATCCGAGCGCAAATCCTGTCCCACGAGCTAGGCGGCATCCAAACAAAGCATTATGACCGCCATCAGTATCTCGACGAGAAGCGACAGGCCCTGCGCCTGTGGAGGCGGTATCTCGACGGGCTGCTGGCCGGGAGCGTGGTCGCAATCGCACGGAAAGGGGCAATAGTTGCTTGATTGAAGTCCAGAGAAGCACAACAATGACTTCTGCGGGTCATTGAAGCCTGCCCGCAAAAGGTAGGGCCCCATGCTGGAACATGGAGCCCTGTAATGAACCTGCGCCGCCGGGAAGCACGCGCAAGCCGTTAACGATCGCCCACTGGAGAGGGCCAAGACAGATTAGGCCAATCGCGATGTCCACACAAGGGCATCAAAGGCCATTTAAGCGTGTAAGCTTTCCCCGGCGCATATCGATGAGGATATGCCCGATGACAACCGAATCTCAGAAACCTGCCCGCCTGATCCGGCGGGATGAAGTCCTTCACCGCACCGGATTTGCTAAGTCCTGGCTATACGCCCTGATCCGCAAGGGTGAGTTTCCAGAGCCGATCCGACTTGGTGCGCGCGCCGTTGCCTGGCGTGAGGCGGACATCGACGCATGGATCGAGACCCGCCCCAATCGCTCTGACGCTGCGTAAAGGGGGGATGTCATGCACGCAAAAAAAGAAAGCCGCCCGGCAAGAGGGGCGGCGGGAAACACGCGCCCTTATTCTAGCCCGATCGACGCTACCTTGTCCCGTCTCGAGGGCGTAAAACGCACCGGCCCCGGCAAGTGGATCGCCCGATGCCCTTCTCACGACGACCGGCACCCCAGTCTCAGCATCAAAGAAGCCGACGATGGACTGGTCCTGATCCATTGCTGGACCGGGTGCGCTGCTGCTGATGTTGTCGCCGCCTTGGGCCTGAGCCTGGCCGATCTGTTTCCCGGAGACCGGCGCACGCTGGCCGACCACAGCAACGGCCCTATGCGCCGTCCATTCGACTACAGGGACGCGCTGTTCGGAGTTGCCCACGAAGTAGTCGTCGTCCGGCTGATCGTTGAATCCGTCCGCGCTGGGCACCCTCTGAGCGATGAGGACGCCGAGCGCCTTGCGCTGGCGCAGGAGCGCATATCGGATGCCGCGCGAATCGCTGGAGGTGTGCTATGAGCCACTGGGACGACGCCGCCGAGCTTGCATCATGGCCCACCCCGGAGCCATTGCCGACCGGGTTGCCGCCTGTTCTGCCATTCAACGAAGAGCTGCTACCGCTGGGGCTGAGAGCTTTTGTCATGGACATTGCGGAGCGGATGCAATGCCCGCCGGACTTCCCCGCTGTGGCCTTTATGGTTTGCCTGTCGAGTCTTGCTGGCGGTCGGATCGCTATAAAACCCAAGCGCCAAGATGATTGGACCG
>NZ_JAGDWX010000011.1 GCF_023256195.1 Acidithiobacillus sp. | reverse complement strand
GAGAGGGTGGGATTCGAACCCACGTGGGATTGCTCCCCATCCGATTTCGAGTCGGCGCCGTTATGGCCACTTCGGTACCTCTCCAAGAGGTGCTTACAGTAATGCAGGACCGCCGCGGTAGCAAGCCTCATGGGCCGGCCAGGTTTTAGAAGGTCAGTATGGGGCCGGCATAGTCCGGAAGGCCAGAGAGGATATTCTGGATACGCGTCAGCACGCCCGAACGGTCGTTCATGAAACGGATACCCATGGCCGCTGGATAGCCATCGCGGTTGTCCTTGGGCATCACCCATACCACTCGGCCCGTCACCGGTGCTCGGGGCTGATTATCCGGAAGGCTGATCATGAGCAGCACCTCGGTACCCATGGGCAGCAGATTCGGCGTCTCCACCAAGACACCGCCACCGCGAATGCGGGGCATGAAGTAGCGCTGCACCGAGGCAGCATCGCGTAGCACCACGGACAGGGCCCTTGCCCCGGTACCCTCACCCATGCCGTCCATGACCACCCCCTTGCCCATTGCTCGCCCAGTGCCAGAGACGGTCTTCCAGAACATATTGGATCTGGAGATGCTGCCTTTGTTCTTGCTCCAGCGACAGCCAGCCCTGCAACTCGGTCCAGATCTGGGACACCGACCAGTGCGTCGCTGCGTCCCTTAGTCCTTGGATATAGTCGACATTGCGGATCTTGTCCAGACCCTGGAGCAGAGCCAACATATCCCCGTAGATGCTGAGCATGAGTTCGCGGTAGGAGGGCAAGAGCTCGCTCTTGCTCCACTGGTCGACCAAGCGGAAAAGAACCTGGGGCTGGGGACGCCGCCGCAGTTCCAGAAGTTTTTCCAGGGCCGCGCGCCGCTGGCCCAGCCAGTCCTGCGCGTGCAGGCGGATCGCCAGCAGCGGTCTGTCGCCACAGAACTGGATCAGTTGCGACGCCTCCGCTTCGGGCACGCCCTGCTCGACGAGCCAGGCACGGCAGGCCGGGAGATCCTTGGGCATGGCAGGCAGGCGCAGGCAGCGGGAACGAATGGTGGGCAGGAGCCGGGCGGGCGCGATCGAGCTCAGCAGAAGATGCGCCAGCGGCGCCGGCTCTTCCAGCCCCTTCAGCAGGGCATTGGCGGCGGCTAGGGTGAGACGCTCGGCTGAATCCACGCGCAGCCAGCGACGGGAACCGAGCTGCGGACGATAGGACAGAAACTCCAGCGCCTCACGCACCGCATCGATACCGATATCCTTGTCCTCCAGCGACGCTACCCGCCGATAATCCGGGTGCTGTCCATGCATCAGCAAGCGGCAGGAGCGACACCGACCACAGGCAGACTGATCCGAACCCGGCTCGAGGCACAAGGCTGCCGCTTCAAAATCCTCCAGGATCTTGGGAAGGAAGCTGTCGGGGTGTCCCTGCGCCAACATCGACTGGGGCAGTCCGCGCGCGAGCATCTGCCTCAGGAGCTGCCCGTGGCGAGCGTAGGCAATGGGGAGCGCCACTGGCTCAACCACGGCCCGGACTCGGCAAGCGAGCGGCCAGAGCCACCATCAACTGGTCCTCCACCTCCGCCAGCGAGACACTGGCATCGATCCGCCAGAAGCGTTGGGGTTCGGCAGCCATGCGCGCGGCAAAGATACGCCGGGCCCGAGCAAAGAACTCCTGCGATTCCCGCTCCAGACGATCCGGATGGCGGGCGCGGATCCGCTCCGCGCCCAGGGCCGGATCCAAGTCAAACCACAAGGTCAGGTCCGGAGCGCGCGGCAGCTTCGTCCATCGGGACAGCGTCTCGATGCGTTCGATGGGAAAGGACCGCCCGCCGCCTTGGTAGGCGAAGGTGGAATCCTCAAAGCGGTCGCAGAGAACCAAGGCACCGCGCTGCAGAGCCGGCAGGATCTTTCGGCGCAGATGCTCGTGCCGGCCAGCATAGAGCAGCAGCAATTCTTCCTCGACACTGAGATCGAGCCCGGGGTCGAGAAAGATGGCGCGCAGAGCCTCGCCCAGGGGTCCGCCACCGGGCTCCCGGGTGGTCTCCACGGACCATCCAAGTCCTGTGCAATAGCGCTGCAGGAAGGCCAGCGATGTACTTTTGCCGGCACCTTCGATCCCCTCCAGCGTTAAAAAAAAGCCTGGTCCCCTGGCCATCCTCGTCTCAGCCACCGGCAGCACCCTTTCCCTGCAGATAGCGGCGGATCTGCTGCAGATGTTCCGCATAGTCCCGCGAGTAGTGATACTGGCCGTCCTTGGCAATGAAATAAAGATCGTCGGTGTGCGCCGGATGCAGGACCGCTTTCAGGGCCTGGAGACCCGGCATGGAGATGGGTGCGGGCGGTAGACCCGGGTGCAGGTAGGTATTGTAGGGACTGGCCACCCGCATGTCGGCGGAAGTCAGCTTGCCTTGATAGGCGTCACCCAACGCGTAGATTACCGTGGGGTCCGACTGTAGGGGCATGCCCCGTCGCAGCCGATTGAGGAAGACGGCGGCTATCCGTTCCTGCTGTGATGCGGGAGCACCCTCCTTCTGGACAATGGATGCGAGGATCAAGGCCTGGTAAGGAGTGTGCAGTGGCAGATTCGGCGCGCGACTCGCCCACAGACGATCGAGCTCCCGATGCATCCCGCGGGCCGCGCGCAACAGCACCGCCGTAGCCGGATCGCCCGGTACATAGCGATAGCTGTCCGGCAACAGGAGGCCCTCGGCCGAATGCGCCCGCCAGCCCGCCTGCCGCAGTAGGACGACAAGCTCGCGGCGCGGCGGCAGCTCGTGCCAGTCCAGGTAGGGTGCCCGTTGGGCAAGGTCGTAGATCTGCTGCAGGCGACTGCCGGGCACGATGGTGAGATTGAGAGGAAGAGAACGGCCTGTCACCAGGTCTTGGAGAATGGACAGGCCTCGCACGCGTCCTTGAAAACGGTACAGTCCCGCGTGCAGCGCTGGGCGCCCCCGCAGAACCCAGGCGAAGCGGAACATCCAGGGCTGTGCCAATACCTGTGCTTTTTCCAGCTGGGCAAAAACCGTGTCAGCACCGCTGCCGCGGAAGATCACCACCTCGGTGGGCGCCAAAGTGCGCGGCCAGTACAGGGCGTAGAGGAAGTCGCCCACCAGCAAAATCACGAGCAGCAGCAGGGCTTTCAGAAGCGCGCGGGTCACTCTGCCCACGTTGCCCCCAGACCCAGATCCCGGTGCCAGGACAGCAATTGCCGGGCCAGCGCGCCCTGTGCTCCGGGAAGCTTCCGACCCGCGCAGTCGCGCACCGCCCAGACCCCGATCAGGGAGTTGCAGAAAAAAATCTCATCGGCATCGGCCAGGGCCTCCGCTCCCACCTGCGTATACTGCAGCGACCAGCCGCGCCGCTGCAGAGAGCTCATCACCACATCCCTCTGCACGCCAGGGATGCCACCGTCCCGGAGTTCGGGGGTGAAGACGGTATCGGCGCGACGCCAGAGCAGATTCGCCAGGATGCCCTCGCGCAGACCGCCCCGGGCATCGCAGAGCCAGGCCTCGTCCCATTCCGCCGGACAGGCGCGCCGCGCCATGATCTGATTGAGTCGATTGAGACTTTTCACGGTGAGGTAAGGTGCTCCCGTCTGTAGAGGCACCGGACAGGGTCCGACGACGATACCCTCGCGCCAGAGCTGGGCGGGCCGCTGGGGCCACTCCCACAGGCTCAGGCTGGCGTGCCCAGTGGAGCGAGCTGGCGTCCAGTAGCCGCGCCCTTCCCGCCGCGCCAGGCTCAGCTTGAGTACACAACGCCGCGGCCAGTGCTGCGCGGCGAGGGCCTGCCGCAGGCGCCGCCAGGCTGTCGCCCAGAAGCCACGCTCCGGGAACTCCAGCCCGAGTATCGCAGAGCCTTGGGCCATACGTCGCAGGTGCCTGCGCCAAAAGAGCGGGCGGCCATCGACGACGGCGATGGTTTCGAAGAGTCCATCGCCGTAGGCCGCCGCCCGGGAAGCCGCGCAACCCGACTGCAAGGCCTCTGGACTCGTCACGATTTGCCCCTCTTCCAGGACCAGAAGAGGAGTCACCGGAACCTCAGTCGCGATGGCGCCGCAGCACCAAGGTGCTGTTGGTCCCGCCAAAACCGAAGGAGTTGCTGAGGGCAAGTTCCACCTGCCGATGCCGCGCCACCAGCGGCACGTAATCCAGATCGCAGCCTTCGTCCGGCTCGTGCAGGTTGATGGTGGGCGGGAGAATGCCATGGTGCAGGGCAAGCACGGTAAACACCGCCTCGATCCCACCCGCCGCACCCAACAGGTGTCCCGTCATGGATTTTGTGGAACTGACGGCAACGCTCTTGGTATGTTCGCCAAACACGGCGTGTACCGCCTGCGTCTCGGCCAGATCGCCAAGCGGAGTCGAGGTGCCGTGGGCGTTGATATAACCCACTTCGGCCGGCTCGGCGCCGGCATTGCGCAGGGCGGCACGCATGCAACGGGCCGCGCCCTCACCGTTGGCCACAGGCTGGGTCATGTGGTAGGCATCGGCACTCATGCCGTAGCCCGCCAGCTCCGCATAGATCCGTGCTCCCCGACGCAGCGCGAACTCGCGTTCCTCGAGCACCAGCACGCCCGCTCCCTCGGCGAGGACGAAGCCGTCGCGATCCTTGTCCCAGGGACGACTGGCCGCCTCCGGATCATCGTTGCGGGTAGAGAGCGCCCGCGCCGCTGAGAAACCGCCCAGGCCCAAAGGACTGATGGCCGCCTCGGCACCTCCGGCGATCATCACGTCGGCGTCGCCGTATTCGATGAGACGCGCCGCCTCACCGATGGAGTGGGTCGCCGTCGAGCAGGCCGTCGCCATGGCGATATTGGGACCCTTGGCGCCATAGAGAATAGAGACGTGTCCCGACACCATATTGATGATGCAGCGCGGGATGAAGAAGGGAGAAATCCGCCGGGGACCACTTTCCATGACCACCTGGTGCTCGGCTTCGATACCAGGCAGACCACCGATTCCCGAGCCGATGGACACACCTACCCGTTCGGCAATCCGCGCATCGATCTGCAAGGCGGCATCTTCCACAGCCTCCATGGCCGCCACCATTCCATAGTGGATGAAAGGCTCCATCTTGCGAGCCTCTTTGACCGGCAGATATTGCCCCACATCGAAGCCCTTGACCTCACCGGCAATCTGCGAGGCATAGGGCGAAGGATCGATGCGCGTGACCCGGGCAATGCCGCTGCGTCCGGCGACGATGTTGTCCCAGGCCTGCCGCACGCCGATACCCACCGGAGAAACGATGCCGAGACCGGTGACGACAACCCGTCTTTTCAAGGGAAGCTCTCCCGACAAGGATCGATGATGCCATTCACCTCAAGCGTCTTGCTTGGGCAGATGGGCGCTGATGTAGTCGATGGCCTGCTGCACGGTGGCAATCTTTTCGGCTTCTTCGTCCGGAATCTCGCAGTCGAATTCTTCTTCCAGGGCCATCACCAGTTCCACCGTATCCAGGGAATCGGCGCCCAAATCGTCGACGAAGGAGGCTTCGTTGGTAACCTCGTCCTCATTGACGCCCAGCTGTTCCACGACCACTTTCTTGACACGTGCTGCCACATCATCCATGGGAGAAGCTCCTCTGTTGGTGAAAGTTATTTTCCGCCAGATTGGACCACAGCGAGCGCGGTCCTGTAAAGGTAAAAAGGTCCGTTATGGGCTTCATTCCATCCACAGACCACCGTTGATATGCAGGCTCTGGCCGGTGATGTACCCCGTCTGCGGCCCGGCCAGCCAGGCGACCGCGTGGGCCACCTCCTCGGCCTGTCCGAGCCGCGCGGCAGGGATTTGCGCCAGCAGCGCCTCCCGTTGCGCCGCTGACAGCTGGGCGGTCATGTCCGTCTCGATGAAGCCCGGTGCCACACAGTTGACGGTGATGCCACGCGCCGCCACCTCTCGCGCCAGCGCCCGCGTAAAGCCCGCCACACCGGCCTTGGCCGCGGCGTAGTTACTCTGCCCGGGATTGCCCATGCTTCCCACCACCGAAGTGATGTGGATGATGCGCCCGTACTGGGCCTTGAGCATGCCGCGCAGACACAGACGGCTGAGACGATAGACCGCGCGCAGATTGGTATCCAGGACCCGGTCCCAGTCCTCGTCCTTCATACGCAGCAGTAGTTGATCGCGGGTGATACCCGCGTTGTTGACGAGGATGTCCACAGTACCTAGCTGGGCCGCGATATCGCGCACGACGGCATCCATGGCGGCATCGTCGGTCACATCCAGAACCATGCCTACCCCGCCCTGATCGCCCAGCCGCGCGGTGATGGCCTCGGCGCCGGCAGCGCTGGTAGCCGTGCCCACAGCCGCTCGGCAATGGCGGCGCCAATGCCGCGACTGGCACCGGTCACCAGGGCAAGCCGCCCCTGCAGATCCGTCGTCGCGCTCATCCCAGCAACTCCAGCGTAGCCCTCAGGCTCTTGGGATCCTCGACGTGTACCATGGTGAGACTGGGCTCGATACGTTTACCGAGCCCGGATAGCACCCGACCGGGTCCCATCTCCACAAAGGTCGTCGCACCCTGGCGCGCGAGGAAGCGGATGGTCTCGGTCCAGCGCACCGGCGCCGTCAGTTGCCGCAGCAGGGCGTCGCGGATGGCGGCGGGACTGCTGTAGCTCTGGACGTCGGCATTGTGCACGACCATCGTTTTGGGCGCGCGGAATTCCACGGCTTCCAGGGCCTCGCGAAAGGCATCCTGGGCCGGCGCCATCAGGGCGCAGTGACTGGGTACACTGACGGGCAGCACCACGACCCGCTTGGCGCCGGCGCCGCGCGCCGCCTCCACCAGGCGCTCCACCGCCGCCTTCTCACCGGCCACCACCACCTGTCCCGGCGCATTGAAGTTGGCGGCCGCCAGCACCGCTCCTTGCGCCAGCTCCTGGCACAGGGCGCGCACGTCCTCATCGGCAAGTCCGATCAGCGCAGCCATGGCCCCCTGCCCCTCGGGTACTGCCGCCTGCATCAGGCGCCCGCGGGTGGCCACCAGTTGCACGGCCGCGGCAAAATCCAGGGCATCGGCGGCCACCAGCGCGGTGTACTCGCCCAGCGAGTGTCCGGCCAGGAAATCCGGACTCGCGCCACCCTCCTCTTCCCACACCCGATACACGGCAAAGCCGGCTACCAGCATGACGGGCTGGGTCCACTGGGTCTGCTGGAGGCGCTCTACCGGGCCATCCTGCACCAGCCTCCAGAGATCTTCGTGCAGGAGATCGGAAGCCTCGGCGAAGAGTTCTCCGACCAGAGGGTGAGACGATTCCAGGTCGGCGAGCATCCCCTGGGACTGGGAACCCTGACCTGGAAAGACGAAGGCAACGGAACCGAGCAAGACCACCTCCTCACATCTAGCGTTGGCGCAGGCGGGCTAAAGCCAGCGCAACAAAGCCGAACCCCAAGTAAAGCCACCGCCAAAGGCCTCCAGCAAAAGATGCTGCCCAGGCCGAAAGCATTGACGCCGAGCCGCATCGTCCAGGGCCAGAGGCACCGATGCCGCCGACACATTGCCGTGGTGCGCGACCGTCGTCACTACCCGCTCCATGGGCAGACCCAGCTTTTCGGCCGTGGCCTGAATGATGCGGATATTGGCCTGATGCGGCACCAGCCAGTCGATATCCTTGCCCTCCAGACCATTGGCGGCGAGGGTCTCCTGAACGATTTCTCCCAAAGTGCGTACGGCCATGCGGAACACGGCATTGCCCTGCATCGTGAGCGTATCGGCGGCTGCCGGCACCTGCAGCAGGTCGGCGTAACGGCCGTCGGCATGCAGGTGGGTGGACAGGATGCCGGGTTTGCTGCTGGCCGACAGCACCACGGCTCCGGCGCCATCGCCGAAGAGGATGCAGGTACTGCGATCGTCCCAGTCGACGATGCGCGACATCTTCTCGACCCCCACCACCAGGGCGTGCCGCGCACCCTGACTACGGATGAAGCGATCCGCTGTGGCCAGGGCGTAGATGAATCCCGTGCATACAGCCTGCAGGTCGAAGGCGGCCGCACCTCGATTACCGAGACGACTCTGCAGCAGACAGGCGGTGCTGGGAAAGATCTGATCCGGCGTCGTCGTCGCCACAACGATGAGATCCAGCGCATCCGCCGCCAGTCCAGCCGCCTCCAGGGCGCGCTGAGCTGCTACCGTCGCCATGTCCACCACGCCCTCGTCCGCCGCTGCGATGTGGCGGCTCCGGATACCGGTGCGTGCCACGATCCACTCGTCGCTGGTATCCACTCTCTGGCTGATCTCGTCATTGCCGAGCACCCGCTCCGGGAGATAGGAGCCGGTTCCACACAGACGGCTGTATAAGGGTGTCACGCGCTGCTGCGGATGGCCTGAGCCAATCCCTCCTGGATGACCTTGGCGATCTCGGTGGTCAGGCCCTGCCGGGCTTCGGCGATGGCCACCTCCACCGCCCGGGCGAAGGCATAGCGATCGGCATTACCGTGACTCTTGATGACGATGCCGTTGAGACCGATGAGGGTCGCGCCATTGTACTGCCGCGAATCCAGGCGGCGACGCAGCTTCTGCAGGATAGGCCGATTGACGAGGTAGGCCAGTCGCCCGTAGAGGCTGCCCGAATACATGTGGCGCAGCTCGTTGCGGATCATGGCAGCCAGACCTTCGGAGGTCTTCAGCGCCACATTGCCCACAAAACCATCGCAGACTACCACGTCACAGTGACCCGCATAGATATCGGAACCCTCGACATTGCCGATGAAGTTCAGGTGGCTCGCGCGCAGCAATGCCGCCGCCGCCTTGACCAGCTCGTTCCCCTTGATCTCCTCGGAGCCGATATTGAGCAGGCCCACGCGCGGCGCCGCCGTGCCCGTGACCTGCTGGAAGAGGACCGAACCCATGACCGCAAACTGCAGCAGATGCTCGGCATGGCAGTCGACATTGGCACCCAGGTCCAGCATCAGCACCCGGCCGTTCTGGGAGGGCAGAAAGGTGGCGATGGCGGGACGATCGACGCCGGGGATCGTGCGCAGAAACACCTTGCCCATAGCCATCAGCGCGCCGGTATTGCCAGCGCTGACCACCGCATCGGCCTCACCGGCACGGAGACGGTTGATGGCCACGTGCATGGAGGAGTCGCGCTTGCTGCGCAGGGCCTGAGCGGGAGACTCGTTCATGGCGATGACCTGGGTCGCCGGGCAGACCTCGATCTGTGTTGAGCCTTTCAGCCGCGAACGCGAAATCTCACGCCGCAGGATGGCTTCATCGCCCACCAACTGAAACTCCACGTCGGCGTGGTCCTTGATGAGACCGGCAAGGGCGCGCACCACCGTGCGCGGACCCGAGTCCCCGCTCATGGCATCCACCGCAATCCGCGTCAAGATCGATCCCCTCGACGCACCGGGTGATCAGGCCTCGACGGCCTTGCGTACTACCTCGCGGCCCTTGTAGTGACCACACTCGGGACAGACGTGGTGCGGCAGCTTGGCAGCACCGCAGTTGGCACAGGTGGAGCGATTCGTCACCACCAGAAAATCGTGGGCGCGCCGCATGTTGCGCCGGGACTTGGAGGTTTTACTCTGTGGAACGGCCATCTCTATTCTCCAGACAAATGTTCGTGCTTGAATTCCAAGGGCTCGACGGTCACGCCCGATACTGGACAACGACCACCGGACCACTGCTCACAGCGCGGCAGGAGCGGCAGGGAAAGGAGCACCTCCTCCTCCAGCCAGTCCTGCACATCCACTACACCGGCCTCGGCGAGCACCGGCTCCGCCGCCGGGTCCACGGCCGTCGCTGCGGCTTCCGAAGCAGCCAGGGCCGTCCGCACCGCGAGCTCCGCCTGCCATGGAAGCTCCCCTTGGCAACGCTCACAGCGCAGCCGCACTGCCACCCGGATCGTCCCCGTGGCCAGCACGCCCTGCCCGCACCGACGCAGCGACAGATCTGCGTAGACCTCGTCCACACCCAGGCACAGCGCCTGCAGACGCTGCCATCCCTGCACGAGCGGCACCCCCTCAAGGCGGTCACCCGTCGGAGATATGCGCGAAATCATGAGACTAGCGGAGTCTGGCGCAGGCATGAGGCGGGCATATTAGCGAGAGCGTGGAGGCAAGTAAAGTGTAGCGCTTCAGGAGGCGGACGCACGCCCCTCGCGCGCTGCGGCCAGCTCAGCGCCGTAGAGCACACCGCACCACGCAAGAAATAGCCAGAGCAGGAATATGGGGAACGCGGCCAGCGCGCCATAGAGCGATTCAAAGGTGGAAAAACGTATATAAAGACTGAGCAACAACTTGCCCGAACTGAGCAGGAGAGCCGCAGCGAACCCCCCCAGCAGCGCATCGCGCAGCGTCACCCGCGCCGCCGGCAGACTCAGGTAGACGAGTGACAGAAGCACTGCCTCCACCACGAAGGCGATCAGCGCCGTTAGGCCCGTCAGAGCTTCGGGCAATGGTCCGAACCAGCGTAGCACCTGCCCTATGGGCCCCAGCAGCACCAGACTGGCGGCGAGTCCCAAAGGGCCAAAGACCAGAATCAGGAGATAGCGCAGGACACGACACCAGCGGCATTTGGGCTTCACGCCCCAGATGGCATTGAGATGACGCTCGATGGCCTGGATCAGGAGGATGGCGGTCACCGCCAAACCGGCCACCCCGAAATACCCCAGCTGCACTCCTCGCGCCGCCAGTCGATCGATCTGTCCCAGGACCGTTTCCCCGACGCTGGGCATGAAGTTGCTGAGCACGAGTTCGTTGAGCTGGTTCCGCAGGCTGTCGTCGAAACCCACCAGATTCCAGAGGCTGAACACCACCACGGCAAAGGGCACGACTCCCAGCAGAGTGGTGTAGGCCAGCAGCGAGGCCCGATCGATACAGTCGTCTAACCAGAAACCGTGGCCTGCACGCGCGAAGCGCAGCGCCAGACGCTGCCAGCTGGCCTGACCGGGCCGGCTGCGCAGCGCGCGTGCCACCGCCTTGCGCCGCAGCATGCCGCGATCGCCGGCGTCGCTCACGCGCTACCCCGACTGGCAAGGAACATGCGCAGGCGCGCGAGGCTGGGGCGTCCGTGCCTTTGCCACAGCCAGGCGGCAAAATCGTCCAGCAGCGCCTGCAGTTCGCCCAGCTCCCGCGTCTGGTGCCGCAGCAGATACTGGAGCACGGCATCGGGCCAGACGAGTCCTTGACGCGCGCCCAACTGCTGCAGGATGGCCAGAACTCCCGCTTCATCGGGCGCCCTCAAGGCCAGCGGTATCAGGGCCGTGGCCCGGCTGGCCCAATCGGGCAGACTCCAGGCAATCTCTGCCGGAGCCTGCCGCGCCGCCATCACCGTCGGCCGCCCGCTTTCCCGGCGACCGTTGTAGATGCGATAGAGCCAGCTTTCCGCCTGCCGGTCGCCGGCCCAGGCCGAGACATTGTCGAGGCACAGGAGGGGGGCGCCGCACCAGCGCTCCTCCGCGGTAGCGCACAGACTCTCTGGCACAAGCTCGGCACAGTCCAGGTAGGGGTGCCAGCTCCCACGCGCGAGCGCCAGCCATTGCAGCAGGTGGGTCTTGCCCACCGCTGCCGGACCGTGCAGGAAAACGCCTTCGCTGTCGCCAAGGTCGCTCAAAACCGCTAGAACCTCCTGACGGTCCAGGGGCAAAAAGGGCCAGATCGGCGTCGCACCCAGTTGCCCCAGCGGCAGGAGCAACTGTTCGGCCACAGGGGTCACCGTCCCGGCGTCGCCGAACCTTCGCGTATCTTCGGACCGAATCCTTTCCTCCTTCAAGGGCATGCGTTCTGGCACCCTTCTGCCCGCGTCCCGGCCAGTGTAACAAAGCGGCTGACCACGCGCAGCCCAGCTATCCGTTGGGCAGCGGATGTCCTTGTCGTTTGCAGGCCCTGCGGGCCCCGTCTACAATTTGGGCCGAAACGAGCAACATTTCGATGACCGTGACAGGAGATGAAGGCAATGTCCGAATACACTGTGCGTGAAGAGCTCAAGCCAAGTGGTCTGGATGGAATCAGTGACGATCAGATCAACGATCACTGGGGTTTGTACAAAGGCTACGTGACCCAGAGCAACGCCCTGCATAAGGAACTGGAGGAGATGCGCGCCGCCGGCAAGACCGGGACGCTCGCCTACGCCGATCGTCGCCGTCGCTTCGGTTTCGAGTACAACGGCATGGTTTTGCACGAGTACTACTTTGCCCAACTCAAGCCCGGCAGCAATATCGATCAGGCGCCCCACTTCAAGGCCGCGGTAGCGGAACAGTTCGGCAGCGCCGAAGCCTGGCATGAGGATTTGATGGCCGCCGCCAAGAGCCGGGCCATCGGCTGGGCCATCTGCTACTACGACGGCACCACGGGGCAGATCAACAATCACTTCGTGCAGTTGCACGAGGACGGCAACATCGGCGGCTTTGTCCCGCTGGTAGTCGTGGATGTCTGGGAGCACGCCTACATGGTGGATTGGAAGGCCCTGGGTCGGCCCGACTACCTGGCCGCTCTGCACAAGAACATCCACTGGCCCGTGGTCGAGGCGCGCTTCCAGGCCGCCAAGAGCGGACAGATCTTCAAGCGCTTCTGAGGTCCGAGGGCCGGTCGCATCCGGTCCTGATCGACTCGGGATGCAGCGCGGGGCGGCCACGGCCGCCCCTTTTCACGTGGGGACTTTTGACAGCCGCGGCCGCGCTGCTTACCATCCCTGCAGATCATCGAGGACCCACCTGTGGATCAGCCCAAACCCCTTTCCTATAGAGACGCCGGCGTCGACATCGAGGCGGCCAACGCCCTGGTGGATCGTATCAAGGGCCTGGCCGCCGCCACCCACAGGCCGGAGGTCATCGGCGGTATCGGCGGCTTCGGCGGGCTGTTTGCGCTGCCCCAGGGCTATCGCGAACCCGTGCTCGTCTCCGGCACCGACGGCGTCGGTACCAAGCTGCTCCTGGCGCTGGAGGCGCAGCGGCACGAGGGTATCGGCATCGACCTCGTCGCCATGTGCGTCAACGACATTCTGGTATCCGGCGCCGAGCCACTCTGGTTTCTGGACTATTACGCCTGCAGCAAGCTGGACCCACAGGTGGCGGCGACGGTCATTGCCGGCATCGCCGAAGGCTGTCATCAAGCCGGCTGCGCGCTCCTGGGCGGCGAAACGGCAGAGATGCCGGGCATGTATCCCAACGAACACTACGATCTGGCTGGGTTTGCCGTAGGCATCGTCGAACGCAGTGCCCTTCTGGACGGTAGCCGTTGCGGTCTCGGTGATGCCGTGATCGGTATCGCCTCATCCGGTCCGCACAGCAACGGCTTCTCCCTCATCCGCGAGATCCTGGTACGGGCGGGCGCCCACCGGCACCTGCAGATCGATGGCGAGAATCTGCTGGACCTGCTGCTGCGGCCTACCCGCATCTACGTGCGCGGCATCCAGGCTCTGCGCCGGGACGTGCCGGTACACGCCCTGGCCCACATCACCGGCGGCGGCCTCGACGAGAATCTGCCGCGCTCACTGCCCGCCGGACTCGCCGCACTGATCGACCCCAAGGCCTGGCAGTGGCCCGGCATTTTCCACTGGCTGCAGGAACAAGGACAGGTAGAACTGGGGGAGATGCGGCGCGTCTTCAATCTCGGCATCGGCATGGTCGCCATCGTCCCCTGGCTGGACCGCGATCGGGCTCTGGCCTGCCTCGCGGCTGCGGGCGAAACGGCCTGGGTCATCGGGCGGCTGCAGGAGCGGGGCGATTCGGACGGGGTAGTCTATCTTGACTGATCGCCTGATCGTCCTGATCTCCGGGCGAGGCAGCAATCTCCAGGCGATTCAGGCGGCCTGCGTCAGTGGCCAGATTCCGGCGCAGATCGCGGGGGTCATCAGCAACCGTCCGGAGGCCGCGGGGCTCGCCATCGCTCGCCGTGCCGGGCTGCCCACCCAAGTGGTGGATCACCGCAGTTTCGCTAGCCGGGAAGACTTTGAAGCGGCGTTGGACGAGGCCATTGCAACCTGGCCCAGCGACTGGATCGTGCTGGCAGGATTCATGCGCGCCTTCACGCCGGGCTTCGTGGACCGCCATCGGGGGCGCCTCGTCAATATCCACCCTTCCCTGCTGCCCGCCTTTACCGGCCTGCACACCCACAGCCGCGCCTTGCGTGCCGGCGTGTGCTGGCACGGGGCGACGGTCCATTTCGTCACGGCGGAACTGGACGGCGGGCCCATCATCGCCCAGGCAGCAGTGCCGGTAGACCCGGAGGATGACGAAGCGCGCCTCGCCGACAAGGTACTGGCAGCGGAGCATCGGCTCTACCCCCTGGCTCTGGCCTGGCTCTGCCGCGGAGCGCTGGAGCTGGAAGGGGACCGCGTCCACTGGCGGCAGTCCCCGCCTCCGCAGGAGCGGTCTCTGCTGGCCATGATCCCGGAGGACGGTACATGCACCGTGCAGAGATAGGGCTGCTGATCATCGGCAGCGAGATCCTTCTGGGCAAACGCCAGGACCGTCACTTCGCCCGCAGTCGCGATCAGCTGGCCGAACGCGGTTACGATGTGGCCTACTGCCTCATCGTGCCGGATCGTTGGGAGCTTCTGCTGAGCCAGCTGCGCTGGGCCTTTACCACGGGAATCCCCTTTTTCTCCTTTGGCGGACTGGGCGCCACACCGGACGATCTGACCCGCGCCTGTGCGGCCGCTGCCCTGGAGCGCCCTCTGCACCGCCACCCCGAGGCCGAGGCCATCATCCGCCGGCGCTTCGGCGCAGAAGCTGAGCCGGTACGCATCCGTATGGCGGATCTACCGGAGGGCGCTGCCCTCATCCCCAACCCCATCAATGAGATCCCCGGTTTCGCCATCGCTGGCGGATATTTCTATCCGGGATTCCCCCAGATGGCCGAGCCCATGAGCCAGTGGGTGCTGGAACGCTACTTTCCCGCCCAGACGGCGCTAGTGGAAGGCCGGGCCTTGTTGGATGCCGTACGCGAGAGTGATCTGGTCCTGTGGATGGAAGACTTCTGCCGCGCCCACCCCGCGCTCGAATTCTCCAGTCTACCCAGCTTCCGCGATGGTCACAGCCGTATCGAGCTCAGCATCCGCGGGCCCGCCGCGGAGCTGGAGTCGGCCTGGCCCGCGCTGTTGCAGGCATTGCAGGCGCGCGGACTGAAACTGGACATACTGCTCGAACCGCAACAGCCCTAGGCAAGCATCGCCAGGCGACGAGCCATATCCAGATAGCGTTCGCCCTCGCGCAGCCCGCGCAGAAAGCGCTCCGGGATGCCGGAGAGGCCTACCTGAGCGCCCATGAGGGCGCCCGTGAGCATGGCGCGGGACAGGTTTTGACCACCTCCGTTGACCGCATGCAGCAACGCGCCCTCGTAATCCCCGGGGAAACGTGCCGTCAGATAGTATACCGCCGGCAGCTGATGGTAGATGGCGCAGGGCATCCCATAGACGAGGCTTGCCTTCCAGGCCGGCTCGATGACGACGGCCGGGTCGCGAGCCGCCGCCGCGATGTTTCCGGGGGTGAGGAGAGCATCGGGTGAGGGCATCTCACCCGGGCGCAGCGGGCGCTCATCCACTGGCAACGCCGCCAGATCACCGCCGGTAACGGTATGGAACGGCAGAGCGCCACTTTGCACCGCCGCCATGAGCCGGTGCGAGATCCGGGAATCGAAGGTCTCGCCGCGCAGGAGCAAGGCCAGGACACTGGCGTAGGCGAGGCTCATGGCCAGCACCGTGACGTCCTTTTGGGTCAAGGCGACGTGCGCGAGCACTGCCTCCGCCATTTTCGCAAGATCCCCATGCAGCAAGGCCACCAATGGAATGACACGCTCCACACCTTCGGTGGTGTCGGCATAGCCGGCGCATTGGCCCCAAGGACGCCCCTCCACGACGCGCTTGCGCCAGGCTTCGCGTATGGACTGGCTGGTGTAGCCACCGGGACCCTGGCGCGGACTGCCGTCCAGTTGCGGGAAAAACTCCTCGTCGAGGCGGCGGGTGAAGTCTTCCTCCTCGTAGCCGCTCCTGGCCAGCAGCGACTCCATGAGGAGCACCAGCAGCAGTCCGCTCTGCGAGCACTCCCCGGCTTCGAGCCCGTCGTGATAATGACCCGGCGCGGGACGTCGGTAGTCGCTGACCCAAGCGCCGCAGACCCGGCGCATGGTGGGGATGTCGTAGTACCAGTGACAGCCCGTGGCCAGCGCATCGCCGATCAAAGCCCCCAGGATCGCTCCGGCTATCCTCTCCATTTTTTCACCCATTGTCCGCTCAAAGAACCTTTTTCCCAGACTCACACAGTGCAAGTTCCAAAGGCCTTTGGCAAGCAAAGACCGGGGTGGACACCTATCACTGGTGCACGAAAGCTTGCGTCGCATAAAAAGAGCGGCAGATCTCAAACTTGCTATACTCAATCGAGTCCATACAAAGGAAGACAGGCATGGCAGATACGGAAGTGGATCTTTTGACCATCGGCGCCGGCGGCGCCGCTTATCCCGCGGCCTTTCGACTGGCCAAGGCAGGCGCCAAAGTGGTCATGGTGGACCCCAAGGGCGTGATGAGCGGTAACTGTCTTTACGAAGGCTGCGTGCCTTCCAAGGCCGTGCGAGAAACGGCGGCGCTCTACCTGGATCAGGAAAAGTTCCAGCAGCTCGGTTTGCCGGGCCGCATCTGCCCGGACTACGGCGCCATCGTCGCCCACAAGGATGCGGTGCAGAGCCGCCGCTACGCTCAGCACGCGGCGGAATTGGCGGCTGTACCCGATCTGCGTCTCGTCCAGGGTGTGGCGCGCTTCCTCGATCCGCACACCGTGCAGGTACATGGCGAACGAGGGGATGAGCGTTTTCGTTGCCGTCACATCCTCATCGCCAGCGGCTCCGATGTGTTCGTGCCCACCATCCCAGGCGCCGAACTGGCTCTGACCAGCCACGACCTCTATAAACCCGATCCTAGCCTGAAAAGCCTGCCCGCTCACCTGGTGATCATCGGCGGTGGCTACATCGGCCTGGAAACGGCCAGCTTTTTTGCCGCCCTGGGCAGCCAGGTCACGCTCTTGCAGAAGGGTGGCCAGGTACTTCAGGGCATGGATCCAGGCATGGTGGATCAGCTCGTACCGCTCCTGCATCCGCGCATCCACCTACTGCTGGGGGTAGAGGTGCTGTCGCTGGCGGCGACGGCCGACGGCAAGCGCGTCGTACACTACCAGCAGGGGGACAAGAGTAGCGAGATCAGCGCCGACGCCGTGGTCCTGGCCGTGGGTCGCCGCCCGGTTCTGCCCGAGGGCCTGGACAAACTGGACATTGCCGCGGATCGGCACGGTATCCGCGTGGGCCCCGACCTGCGCACGCGCCATCCGCACATCTACGCCTGCGGCGATGTCAATGGACGGGTCCCACTTTTCCACGCCGCGGTGCGCCAGTCCCTGGTGGCCGCACACAACATCCTGGGGGGCGATGTGCCCATGGACTATGCCGATTTCGTGAATGTCCCCACCACCATCTTCACCTTGCCGGCAGCGGCCGCCATCGGCATTACCGAGGCGCGCGCCCAGGCCGAGAACCTCGAGCTCGTCAGCGGCCGTTATGCCTTCGCCGAAGACTCCCGCGCTCAGATCCTGGAGCGCATGGATGGCGAGATCCGCCTCTTCTTCGAACCCGGCAGTCTGCGCCTGGTGGGGGGCTGGGTCGTCGGCATCGACGCCGGCCACCTCATCGGCGAGATCGGCATGGCCATCCAAGGCGGCCTCAGCGCCCACGATCTGGCGCGCTTTGCCGATCAGCATCCCATGAGCGCCGAAGGCATCGGCAAGGCCGCGCGCAGCCTCTTCTGAAAGGATCCTTCCATGAACCAACACGCCGACAAAGCCCAGCACCAGTACAAGGCCACTTTGCACCTGCTCCAAATCGAGCTGGTCAAGTTGCAGCGCCACATCATCAAGCGCGGCGAACGCATTCTCTTGATCCTGGAGGGGCGCGACGGAGCCGGCAAGGACAGTACCATCAAACGCATCATCGCCCACCTGAGCCCACGGGAGACCCGTGTGGTAGCCCTCCCCAAACCCTCGGACCGTGAGCAGACGCAGTGGTACTTCCAGCGTTACGTAGCGCATTTGCCGGCGGCGGCGGAATTCGTGATCTTCAACCGCAGTTGGTACAACCGTGCCGGCGTGGAAAAGGTGATGGGTTTTTGCAGCGATCGCGATTATGAGGAATTCTTTGCCGAGGTGAACGACTTCGAATCCATGCTCATCCGCTCCGGTATCCTGCTGCGCAAGTATTATCTGGACATCAGCAAAAAGGAGCAGAAGGCGCGACTCGAGGCACGTCGGGATAACCCCTTGAAGCAGTGGAAGATCAGCCCCATCGACGAACAGGCCTTAAAGCACTGGAAGGACTACAGCGAGGCCCGCAACATCATGTTCGCCCGCAGTCACACCCATCTCTGCCCCTGGACCTTGGTCCACAGCGACGACAAGAAGACGGCACGACTGCAGCTCATCAAGGATTTTCTGAGCCGCCAGGAGTATGCCGGCAAGGACATCGACCTCCTCGCCCCGGACCGTGAGGTCGTCTTCGACTACGATCCGGCCTACCTGGAAAACGGCATGATTGCCCCCTGAGGCGCTCAGTGCCGGCGGCGACGCTTGCGTCCGCTTTCACCCTCGGAAGATACGCGCTCAAACTCGATCTTGCGCTCGTCGAGATTGACCTGAACCAGACGAACGGGGATCTCTCCCCCCAGCTGAAAGCTCTCTTTCGTGCGGTCACCCACGATGCGATAGTGCTGGGCGTCGAAGTGGTAGTAATCCTCGCCCAGGGTGCTGATGTGCACCAGGCCCTCGACATGCACCTCGCGCAGGGCGACGAACAGGCCGAAACCGGTGACCCCGGTGATGATACCGGTGAAGGTCTGCCCTACCTTGTCCAGCATGAACTCGCACTTGAGCCACTGCACCGCCTCGCGGCTCGCCTCGTCGGCACGGCGCTCGGTCATGGAACAGTGCTGCCCGAGCTCCTTCAACTCCGCAACGCTGAGCCAGCGAGGTTCCCGCTGTTCTGCCGCACTGTCCAACAGTTCCTGGATTCCACGATGGACGATGAGGTCGGGATAACGGCGGATGGGCGAGGTGAAGTGGGTGTAGGCAGGGAAGGCAAGACCGAAGTGGATGCTGGTATCCACGGTATAGTAGGCTTGGGAGAGGCTACGCAGGATCACCGTCTGGATGAGGCTCGCGTCTGGCCGATCGCGGGTTTCTTCGATCACCCGAGCGAGGTCGGCACTGCGTGGTCGGGCCGGAATGCGCACCGGCACCCCCAGCTCGCCCAGAAATCGCCGCAGATCTTCGATCTTGTCCACATTGGGCTCGGGGTGCACCCGATAGAGCATGGGTAGCTCGTGGATGCGAAAGAACTGCGCCGCGCAGACATTGGCGGCCAGCATGCATTCTTCGATGATGCGGTGCGCCACATTGCGCTGCAGCGGCACAATGTTCTCGATACGGCCCTGGTCGTTGTAGACGATGCGCGTTTCCTGCGTGTCGAACTCGATGGTACCCCGCGCCTCCCGTGCCCGGGCCAGAGCTTCGTACAGGCGCTGTAAGGTCTCCAGATGCGCCACCAGCTCGTGCTCACGCGCGCGCAGCGCCTCGTCCCCGGCAAGGATGGCCGCCACCTCGTCGTAGGTGAAGCGTCGACGCGAGCGCATCAGCGCCCGCGCAAAGCGGAAGCGTTCCAGATTGCCCTGGCCGTCCAGTTCCATCTCGCAGACCATGCACAGGCGATCCACCATGGGATTCAGCGAACACAGGCCGTTGGAAAGTACCTCCGGCAGCATGGGGATCACCCGCCGCGGAAAATAGACCGAATTGCCGCGCTTGCGCGCTTCCTGATCCAGGGCGCTGCCGGGACGGACGTAGGTGGCGACATCGGCAATGGCGACGAAGAGGCGGAAGCCACCCTCGTTGCGCGCTTCGGCATAGACCGCGTCATCGAAATCCTTGGCATCGGCGCCGTCGATGGTGACCAGCGGCAGGTCGCGCAGATCGCGCCGCCCCTCCTTCATGGCCTCCGGCACTTCCGGCTGGAACCGCGCGCTCTCGGCCTCTACCTCCGGCGGCCATTGGAAGGGCAGGCCGTAGCTGCGGACGGCGATCTCCACTTCCATGCCGGGCGCCATGTGCTCCCCGAGTATCTCCACGACTCGCCCTTCGGGCAGGTTGCGGCCGTCGGGGTATTTGGTTATCTCGAGAATGACGATCTGGCCGTGCACAGGCTGCAAGGCCTCATTGGGCACTACGGCGAACTCCTGAGGAATGCGGCGATCCTCGGGAACGACATAGTGCACCGAGGCATCGGCGAAGTACCGGCCCACCACCTGGGTCAGGGCACGTTCCAGGATACGCACCACCGCCCCTTCCAGACGTCCCCGCCGATCCTCGCCCACAACCCGCCCCAGGACCACGTCGCCGTGAAAAACCTTGCGCATCTCCCGCGGCGACAGGAAGAGATCCTTGCCGCCATTGTCCGGGACCAGAAAGCCGAAACCATCGGGATGGGCGCTGACGGTACCGCGGATGAGCTCCATGGACTCGACGATGCCATAGGCTCCGCGACGGTTGCGCACCAGTTGACCGTCCCGCTCCATGGCCCGCAGACGCCGTCGGAAGGCCTCCTGGTCCTCTTCCGAGATCTCCAGCTCGTCCATGAGATCCTCGAGGCGCGCTGGCTGTCCGAGTTGCTCGAGGTAGCTCAGAATGAATTCCCGACTGACGATGGGACGTTCGTATTTTTCTTTTTCTCGCTCGTACATAGGATCGCGTGCGGCGAGCGGAAGGTCGGTTTCAGACTCCGGCATTGACAAAGGCTCCTCGATAAAAGATGATTCCGTCCACGCCGAGGTGGCGGAATTGGTAGACGCGCTAGGTTCAGGTCCTAGTGGGCGAAAGCCTGTGCTGGTTCGAATCCAGTCCTCGGTACCACACTCCCTTGTGGGACAGTTCTTGCAGCAGCATCAGGGTCTCTTCCCTCGCTTCGACTGGCGCTATCTTGCGGGATGCGGCGGTTTTTGTCCATGGCCGGCGGCACTGCTCGTTGGCGGCGACACTGCTGGAAACATGCTCCACGATGAGGTGCCATCCCCATTCCATGATCTTGCGGCAAGTCCGCGAAACGGGTAGATGCAGGCTATGAACGCGGATGTATTGGCTATTTTCACTGTCGGCACCAGTGCCGCCGGAAAATCCTCCTGGGCGCAGACCCAGTGCACGCGTTATCCCGAACTCAAGATTCGCATCATCGAAAGAGATCGTCTGCGGCAGGAGGTCTTTGCCGCCGAAAATGCTCAGGATTTTTCCTGGAGTCAGTGGGATCCGGCCAAAGAAGAACGAGTACAGTGGCTTTGGGAAGCGGCTCTGCGCGAGGCGCTGGACCAAGATGTGCTGATTCTTGCCGATACCCACCTCGACCCTCGAAAACTCGAAGAAGAGTCCGCCTGGCTCGCGAGTCTGGGCGTGCGTGAGATGGCCATTCAGTATTTTGCACCAGAACCCTTGGTGGAACTGATCCGTCGCGATCAGTCCCGACCCCATTCCGTCGGCGCGGCCATACTGCGCGAACAGATCCAGAAGATTCAGCCGGAGGAGCGTTACTGGGAGGCTCTGGAAATGGGTCAGCAGCGCGTCCTGCGGCAAAGCCGGGATCCCGCCGCAGCCACCTGAGTTCCAAAACCATGGCAGACGCCTGGGGCGCCTGTGCTAGACTGTCGTCAAGGGCCACTGCAGAAGGATCCCGCCATGGACTGGAAAACGCCACCGGACTTCAAGACCGTCGTGGAGACGGAGCGGAAAATGCTGGGCCGGTTTTTGACGCCCGTAGCCGTCTTTCTCATTCTCCTCGGTTTTTTGGGCATCATCAGCCCCCTTTTTCTATCGGCGCTCACGGACGGGCTCATTGCCTCGGTCCTCATTCTTGGGGGTGCTGCCTGGCTCGCACACAGTTTCGAACTACACTCCCAGAATCTGGGCGACTGGCTGCGCCCCCTGCTGCTGCTGGGCACGGGCGCCATCATGGTGGCACTGCCGCACGCCGGTATCGCCAGTATCGGGCTGCTGTTCACCCTCTATTTCCTCATCGATGCCTATCGTAACTTCAACCGGCCCAGGTCCCTGGACGGCCTCGGGCGCGGCTGGTTCTACTTCAGCGGGCTGGTGGATATCGCCATTGCCCTGCTCTTCATCCTCACCTGGCCGCAGGGCTCCCTGATTCTGGTGGGCATCTTCGTCGGCGTGAATCTCATATTCGACGGCATCGTGCTGCTCATGTTGCGCCACGCCCTGCCCCCGTCCAAGCCCCTTTAAACACCAAAGGACCGCCCATGTTTGCGCTCAAAGTACTTTTCCGTGACCCTGCGGCTGCACAGGACGCCTTGGCGCGCCTGCGCAGCACCCTGGAGCAGCCGAGGTCCGGACCGGCAGAGTATTACCAGGTCCTGGAGCAGATCCTCGCCGAGGGCTGTCAGCTGGAGCACGCCGTCTACGCCGAAAGGGATGTGGTAGCCTGCACCGTTCGCGGTCTGGACGATGCCAAAGCGGCCATGGCCGAGGCGGCATTTCTGGACGCCGGAGCCCTGGAAGTCATCGCGGAATAATAACGGGACAGGACCGATGTACCGTCCCTGGTTCAGTCGTCTGCTGCAGAAACTGAACGATCTCATCCATCTGTTCATCGCCCTCGCGCTGGCGGGGGCAAGCGTTCTGGTCATCGGCCAGTTCGCCAAGGACGTCTGGCACGGCCTGCACACCCATAACCTCACCCTGGCCTTCCTCCACGCTTTGGGGACCCTCTTCATCCTGTGGGTCCTGTCTTCCCTCATCGGCGCAGAAACGACCTATCTGCGCGATGGCGCGATTCCTCTGACAGTATTCGTGGAGGTAGCGCTCATCACACTCCTGCGTCAGCTCATCCTGATTCCTGTCGAGGGAGATAGCGGGCATGCCGGCAGCTGGCCCGGCTTGGAATTCTACTGGATGATCATTGCCGCCGTTCTGGTGGTAGGGATCGCTTATTATCTAGTATCCCGACGTCAATAAAATATTCTCATATATCTCCAGAAGCATTCCCAAGGGAATATTGCATGGGTCGCGGAACCCACGGCGTATTTTATGGTCTCACTATTGTCTCTTGGAAAGATGGAGGATGGACATGAACAAGATATTCAGCAATCAATACGTCGTCCGCCTGGAACTTGATAAGAAGGATCTGGCCAAGATCGTGGAACCCATCGTTCAGAAAGCGGATCACTTTGGTGCCGCGACTCTGGACATGGCGTATCTCCTCGCGGAGCAGGATTACCGAATGGACGACCATTTTCGTCAACCCAAGAATATCTTCAATTGAGGAGCATCGCGATGAAAATCCTGGAAGAGAAAAAATCTTCGGTGGTTCTTGAACTCAGCGTGCAAGAAGCAGAGGCCATTGCCGCGGACCTGCGGGAAAATGCCGGCATCATCGGCGCGGGCGGTGCCGAGCTGCTGAAGCTACTGCCGCAGGGGCAGAATACCGCGGTGCGTGAGGAACGCTACGAATGGGTCGGTCCGGAGGATCTGCGCGGACATTGACAAACCGTATCCATCGGCAGGACTGGTCGCGCCGGCGCCACACACTCAGGCCGCTTGAGCCCGCTACGGCTTAGGGTTAGTCTGAGACTATCCCTTTCTGCCGGGAGTGCTTGAGTTCATGAGAAAAGTTCTGCGTGCCTTCCTGCTGATCCTCGGTATCTTTTTGATACTCTCCGGTCTGCTGTTCTTCTTGCAGGGCACGGGAGTGTTCCCTTACCCGCGCAGCAGCTTCATGATCAACAAAACCATCTGGGAAATCCGCGGCGCATTGATCCTTGCCCTGGGGGCCGCGGTGCTCATCCTGCGTAGTCTGTGGCGGCCCCGTCCATGAGCGAGAATGTGCTGGGCACCACGCTAATGGCCTGTGGTTTTGACCCCAAGACCGGTTTCTACCGCGACGGCTTCTGCCGCGCCGGTCGGGAGGATGGAGGTATGCACGGCGTCTGTGCTGTGGTCACCGAAGACTTCCTGATCTTTTCCCGAGACCGCGGCAACGACCTCATAACCCCACGACCGCAGTGGGATTTCCCCGGCTTGCGTCCGGGTGATCGCTGGTGTCTGTGTGCCCTGCGCTGGAAAGAGGCGCTGGCGGCAGGCTGCGCCCCGCCCGTCGTCCTCGAGGCAACGGATGCCATCTGCCTGAAGGTGCTGAAGCGCGACGACCTACTCGCCCATGCCTGGGCAGCGCCTCAGTAAGCTCCCGCGCGCAGGCGACACATCGTCCTTGCCCCTGTCTGCCGCGACGGTCAAGCTGCTGGCCGACTTGGCGGGCCAGCTGGATGCGCCCCTTGCCTTCATCGATCTCGAGAATACCGGTGGCCATCTGGAGCGGGATCGCATCATCGAGATCGCGGCGATTCTCGTGTCACCTGCGGGTGAGCAAGAGGTCTGGTCGAGCCTGATCCATCCCGGCATGCGTCTGAATCCCGTCGTGCAGGGGCTGACAGGTATCGACCCCACCGAGCTCGCCCAGGCACCGACCTTCGCGCAGGTGGCCGAGGCCCTGCGGGAGCGGCTCACTGGACGACTACTGGTCGCCCACGACGCACGCACGGATCTGGCTTTTCTGCGTCAAGAATGGCGGCGTCTGGGACAGGCATTCCCGGCCGAGGCCCTGTGCACCTTGCGGCTCTCGCGCAGTTGCTTTCCCGAGGAAAAACGCCACGGTCTCGATGCCATCATCGCGCGCCTGCAGCTGGACGCCGTGGGACGCCACCGAGCACTGGCCGACGCCCGCACCGTTGCCGTTTTTCTCGCCCATCTCTACGCCAGTCGAGCCGAACAGGTCCTGATCGCCTGCCACCAGCAACGGCAACGCCCCGCCACACCCAGTGGCCTTGATCCCCAGACATTGGATGCCCTGCCCGATCGCCCCGGCGTCTACCTCTGCTACGGCGAGGGCGACTGTCTGCTCTATGTGGGCAAGAGCGTTCGTCTGCGCGAGCGGGTCTGGGACCACTTCTATGCCGCCAGTAGCCAGCAGCGGGAAATGCGCCTGGCACAGCAGATCCGGCGCCTGGAGTGGATCGAGACGCCCACGGAGCTATCCGCCCTACTGATGGAGGCGCGCCTCATCAAGGAACGACAACCCATACTCAATCGCCGCCTGCGACGCCGGGAGGGTCGCTTTGCCATTGCCTGGGACGGTGTCGAAAGCGGGTCGCCGCGGATCGTTCCGCTGCGGGATTGCGGCCGTGGCGAACTCTACGGCAGCTTTGCCAGCGCCTACCGGGCGCGTCAGAGCTTGCGCCGCCTAGCCCGGCGCCACGGCCTCTGTCTGAAGGCGCTGGGCCTGGAGAAAGCCGCGGAGGGACCCTGCTTCGCACGCCAGCTCAAACAATGCCAGGGCGCCTGCTGCGGCATGGAATCGCGGCTTCTTCACGATCTGCGTCTGGCGGCAGCCCTGCGCCACCTGCGGATAGAACATTGGCCCTGGGATGGTCCCATGGTGCTTACGGAAGAAGGCGGGGGGCAACGCCTCCACCACCTGATCTGGCAGTGGATTCACCTGGGGTGCAGCGCCGACCTCCAGGATCTTCCAGACCTCTGGGAAAAGCGGGAGGGGGACTTCGATATGGATATCTACCGCATCTGCTTCAGTGCCCTGAACCGGAATCTCGGGACTTGGCAGCCGCTGGCACGGCTGCTGTCGACGCTGCCTCCGGCGTCACCCGGGACGTTTCGGCGATGAATTGGAGCACGTCCCGGCGCACCGGAGCCATCCAGCGCAAGGGGCGGGCGAAGGCTCCTATCAGGGTTTCGTGCCCCACTCCGGTGTAATGGCGGAGCACCACCGGAGTCCCCGCTCTTTGCAGGGCGCGGGCAAGGCCATCGGTATTGCGCTTGGGGTCCACTAGGTGATCGTGCCGGGCAGCGCCCAGAAAGACCGGGATGTGGGAGCCTTCGGCAGCGAAGTCGATGGGCTGGCTCCGGGCGGGATAGTCTGGATAGTGAAAAATGGGGCGGATGTTCCGATAGCCGATGGGATAGATATCGTAGGGACCGGCAAGACCGATCCAAGCCCTCAGACGGGATGGTGAGAGCCCCTGTGCAGCAAGCCAGCGGGGATCCAGAGCCAACATGGCGGCATTGTAGGCGCCGGCACTGTGCCCCATGAGAAAGATATTCTGGGGATTGCCGCCATAATGGCCGATGTGTGCAAACACCCAGGCCACGGCGCGCGCATTGTCCTCCAGAAAACCCGGGTAGGTCACCTCCGGATAGAGGCGATAGTCGGGGATCACCGTAATTATACCCGCGGCCGCCAACGCCTCCCCGAGGAAACGGTAGTCCTCCCGCCGGCCGCTGTTCCAGGAACCACCGTACAGAAAGACCACCACGGGCTGCCCGGCCATGGCTGGTCCGCGTGGTCGATAGATATCGAGTCGCCCACGCTCGCCCGGGCCATAGGCCACGGCCGCATTCAGCAGGTAGTCTCGCTGTGGCGTCAGCGCATTGAGAGCGCCCACGGGCGAGCAGGCCGTAAGGAAGAGCGCATAGACGGAGAAGAGCGGCCGCCACCAGCGCCGCCCCCGCAGGAATGTTCTCGCCTTAGCCACCCTCAGGTCTCATCGCTTGAGGAACCCGCGCTCCCGCAGAAAGGCGGCCATGTGCGGACGCGCCTCACGACCCGCAAGGGCGGCGATCTCACGGCTCCAAGTGCTGTCCTTGCGATGATCGGAGCGCGACTGGTAGTAGGCCTGCATCGCCGCGTCGTACTCAGCGATGCGCTCCTCGTCGTGCTCCTCGCTATACCGGTTTTCTTGAAGAACGGCAGCGAGGGGCAGACGCGGCTTGACCTCCACCTCCTGGTCCGGGTACCCGATGCAGAGCCCAAACAAGGGATACACCTGTTCCGGTAACGCCAACAACGCCGAGATCTCTGCCGGATGATTACGCACCGCGCCGATGTAGCAGCAGCCCAGGCCCTGGGACTCCGCGGCGACGACGCAGTTCTGTCCACAAAGCGCGGTATCGACGGTGGCGATGATGAAGTGTTCCGTCATCCCCGGCACGAAGGGCGGGCCCACGCGGTCGCAGACCTTCTGGGCGCGGTGCAGGTCGGCGCAGAACACCAGGAAAACCGGCGCGAGTCGCACATACTCCTGCTGTCCGGCAAGCTCCGCCAGTTGTGCGCGCAGACCGGTATCGGTGATATGGATGATGCGGTACGCCTGGATATTGCTGGAGCTGGCAGCCTGCTGGCCACAGCGAACGATGGTCTCCAGCAAACCATCGGGAAGGGGATCGGGCCGAAAGCGGCGAATGGATCGGTGGGACTGCAGCAAAGTCAAGACATCGCTCATGGAATCCTCGCATTCGGACAGGGGCCGCCCTAGGATAGGGGCAGCCGAATCCCCTGTCATCCGCGCCGCTCCTTCCTGTAAGGCGCTGCCTCAGCCCAAAGGCCCTTTGGCGGTCACGACTTCGGGCTCCATGGCGGCCAACTGCCGCAGCAGGTAGTTCTGCGCCCGGATGGGGATACCACGCTCGTCCATGGCATCGATCATGTCTTGGGCCAGGTAGTTGAAGGCGGCTGTGGTCACCTGCAGCCCCTGGTGCGCCTGGGTCATGTTCTGTCCCGTGTAGGTGCAGGGACCACCGACGATCTCACAGACCTGCTGGGTCAGCTCGTACTTGAGGTGCGGAATATTGGTCTTGGCAAAATAGATGTTGATGTGGGGATCGGCAGCCACCTTGCTGACGAAGGTATCGATGAGCGCCTTCACCCCCTCCACCCCGCCGAACTCCGCGATGTAATTGTGGATGGGCAATTTGATATCCGCCTTCTGAATGGATTCGGGGGTGGCGTGGCTATCGGCAGCGGCAGCCACACCGACATTCAGGGTAAGTGCACCGGCTACGCCGAGCAGAAGCCACTTTTGAACACCGCGATAGAGAGTCTGGTTCAACATGTTGCACTCCATGGTCTGAAAAGAATACGGGCCAGAAAAGATCGCCCACTCACCTTACGCAGGCAGGCACCATCCGGATGTTGCGCCCCGGGCAGGATGAGAAAATCCGGGACCACTCAGGGAGCGCGCAGCATTTCCGTGCGCAAGGCCTCCATCTGCTTGCGGATATACCGGGTTACGAGGCCCTGGGCGAAAGCAAGGGGCAGCACAGTCTCGGGCTTCAGGGTGGCCCGATAGTCCACCAGACTACCACCCGCAAGCGGCCGAATCTCTGCCTGTCCGCTCACCGCCATACTCCCTCCACTGCTATGAAAGTGCACCGCCCGATCCGGTAGCAGATGCACCGACATCACGACGTAGGTGGGGATATGCAACCAGAGCAGATCGACAGAGCCTTCCTGGAGCACAGACTCCCGTTCACCATTGCGCCACAGCACCTGGCTCTTGCGCATCTGTGGTATGAACTGCGCCATGTGCTCGTAATCCGTCATAACCGCAAAGGCCCGTGCGGGACTCACCGGCACAGGGAAGACCGCGTGCACTGCAAAGCTCCCCTCGGTGTGCTGCACCTCGATCTGTAGACCCGGATCTTCGGCAGCCAGGACCGGCACGGGACAAAGCGTGAGCACAACGGAAACCAGCCATCCCATCCACCCACGCCGCGACGCATGCCGACTGCCGCTGAATCCCATGGCCACAGACACCTCCTGAGCGTTCTCTTCCGATACCGCCCGTGAACCCGATTCGATTCTGGGTAGGTATCGGAATCCCTTTGGATCTTGAACGGGAGTTATGGGTTACTACGGAAAAGAAGGTGGTTCGGATGCTAAGGCCGGACGCTCGTCGCGTGGTTCAGCGCACCCACCAAAGCAACCACAAAAGCAGTGCACTGCCGACAGTAACGAGGCCGCTGACAAGGGCTACGCCGAGAATCCTGCGCGCCTGGGCGTACTCTTCTTGGGATCGCTGGTGTCTATTGCTCATGGCGTCCTGCCCTCCTTGCTGCTCGACGAAACAGACCGTTGCGTCCCCTGGGAGTTCCTCCACGGATACCTCCCTTGAGGATTCTTTGAGGATTTCGCCACGGCTCTCCGAACATGTGGGCATTGAACACTACGGGACCCAGTTCCGCCGGTCTGCACATGGCCGCCTGGGTTTGGCAGTTATCCCTCGTCATGCGAATGCGCGTTGACAAAGCGCTCGCGCTTACCTAGCCTTGGCTGACCGGCGATGAAGTCCGCCCGAAACCGCCCCTGTGGCTGATGACTTCTACCAATCCCGCATGAGCGGGAGGTAGGTTTTTTCAGGCCATATGAAAGGGGTGGCATGATCCAAAAGGTCGGGGTGTGGGCTAACGCGATCCGCATTCTTGCGCAAAATCCACTCGCACTGTGCCTATCACTTTGGGGTTTTCCAAAGACTGCGGATGATGCTCGGCTTGATCTATCCATCGACCTCGCCTGTGCCATGTTCCTCGATAGTGCGCTTGGCACACCCGCGCCCTGCCCTATCAGGCTGCGAGAACGTCCGTTTGGGCACACGGAATCTCTCAGTCAGGCATATCTCGTACAATCCTTCCGACAAATTGTGGTGATGGCCACCGGTGCGAGGATGCCGTGCGCATCCATGTGCCCTGTGCGGGTTTGTTGCTATCACGCATTTTCGCGAGTACCTTGCTCACTACAAAAAGGAGAATGATGGATGTTCTGGACCTTAGGGCTCATAGCAATCTTCGCCGTGCTTGGCGCCTGGGCGCGCTACGGCCAATCGATCTTGGTGCAGATGCTGTTCGGTCGCAGTTTCCCTTGGGCCACACTGAGCATCAATGTGCTCGGCTGCTTTCTCATGGGCTTTCTATTTTTTGAGACCTTGGAACGAAGCTCGCTTTCGCCGGAACTGCGTACCGGCATACTCACCGGTGGCCTCGGAGCCTACACCACCTTTTCTACCTTCTCTCTCGAGACCCTGGTATTGTTCGAAAATGGAGAAGCCGTAAAAGCCCTGACCTACATGTTCTCGTCGTTATTCCTCTGTGTGGCAGCGGCTTTTGCCGGTGCCTGGGTATCACGCAGCCTGTAAGAGGTCACTCATGACAACGGTTTCTGTAGTTCGTATATATATTCAGGAAGGCGAAAAGCACGGCGGTCACAACCTCATGGAGGAGATCTTCCGCATGCTACACGACCAGTACAAGGTGCGCGGAGTAACGGCCTTCCGCGGCATCGCCGGTTTCGGCAGCAAAGGCATCGTCCGTGCGGACGATATCCTACGCCTCAATGTGCATCTGCCCCTGGTACTCGAATTCTTCGACACACCCGAAACGGTAGATACCGTCCTGCCCCGGTTGCAGGAATTGGTGCCGGCGGATCATATCCTGCGCTGGGAGGCAGATTGCGGCTGTCCTTAGGCAGGCGCGGATCCAGGCACACTCAAACAGGTATGGACGATTGGGTAACCACGGATAGGGCGGCGCGCCATGCCGAGGCCGAAGCATTTTAGGAGGCACTGTTGCTGGTGAGGTGGCCCGCTGCCCTTTCTGGAGGTGGTGAGAACCGGGAAGCATCCGCCTCATACACAAGATGCGGATATAAAAGCGATCGACGAACCAGGCCCAGATCTCGACCCGGAAAAGAAAAAGGCACCTAGAACAAAATTCTAAGTGCCTGTTTTTTATTGGTGCGCTCGGAGAGATTCGAACTCCCGACCTACTGATTCGTAGTCAGCGGTGAGCAAGTTCCACCATCCTGCACAGCCTTGCCTCATCTTTCATTTAATTAATAGTAACAGACATTTATAAGACAACCGTATTGCACCAACTTGCACCATCCGGCTTGTGATTTTCCTCCAGGCGTCTACTATGTGTCTACTGGGTAGACGATCAGTGGGTCAAGATTATGGTAGACAGAATGAAGCTCAGCAAGCGCAACGTGGACCAAGTTCCCCTCGTTCCGGCTGGAAGTGCGCCTCGGTTTTACCGCGACTCGGAGCTGACCGGCTTCGGTCTTAAGGTTACCGCGCAGCGGAAAATCTTCATTGTAGAACGCCGCGTAGCCGGTAGACCCAAGCGGGTCACCATTGGCCGATATGGTCCCTGGACTCCGGACAACGCTCGTGCCCAGGCACAACAAATCTTGGCAGAGATGGCCCGAGGGGAGCTGCCGACGGAGCGGAAACGACAGGAACGGGTACGCGGCGTGACGCTACGGCAAGCCTTCGCAGATTATCTGGCGGTACGGACGTTGGAGCCCAAGACGGTGACGGAATACCGGAGGGCACTGGAGGTTTACCTCTCGGACTGGTCTGAACGTCCCATCACCCAGATTACCCGCACCAAGGTGCTGGAACGTTTCCAACGCTTGGCCTCTGAGCGAGTCAACGCCACGGCCAATGCTGTCATGCGGGGGTTGCGTGCCGTCCTCAACTTTGCCCAGCACCACTATGGTAGGGACGATAAGCCGCTGTTTCCGGTAAACCCTGTCCAAGCCCTCTCCAA
>NZ_JAGDWX010000020.1 GCF_023256195.1 Acidithiobacillus sp. | reverse complement strand
CTGCACAGGCGGCAAGTACCTCCTTACCCTCGTCCTCCACGCCCAAGGTGGGTTTACTGGCTTCGATGTCTGCGCCCAAGTGGAAGTAGCCGATGGGTAGGGGCCGATCGCGCTGGCCCGGATGTTCTCTCAGCCAGTCCTGAACCTCGTCTGCCACGGCGCGAGAAACGCAGACGATTGTATCTGCGACCGTCATCACTCCAGTAAACCAGTCTGAGAAACCGATGTTATAAGCCTTGGGAAATAATTTCGGATTACTTAATGCGATGATATCGTGGATGGTAAAAATCACACGTAATCCCCGCTGCCTCAACACTGCCAGCGTGCGAAAGGGGTACGCCAAGTGGAGGTCGGGACAGAAAAAAATATCTCCAGACTTCACCACCACCGGAGGATCGTCAAGCTCTTGAGGACTCTTATCGGACAGACTAGCGAGAAATCTGTGCGCATAACAGAGTCGACCTGCTGCGTCCGCATATACTGCCTCGACGACGTAGCCTGCTGGAGGATTGCGCAAAAGCTCCTGTAGGATGCTACGTACGACACGTTGAATGCCTGTATGAATATCGCGTAATACCAGTTCCGATATATCTATCAGAAGCCGGTGACCTTCGCAGGCCACCGTGCATGCATCACGAGCGCTTTTGTCGGATGCCAATACAATTGGGTTTTGGCCGATCAGTCTTCTCTTGAGCAGGTAAACCCAAACTCGCACTTCTTCCTCGAGCTTAGGAAACGGGCGTAAAATCCTCCGAGCGATAGCGATCGCTCGGGGATTTGTCAGCGAAGCGCGCGCCAACTTTCTAATAGCGGCTCTCAACACGCTAGTCCATCCATTTTGCGTCCAATGACCGCATAAGAAAAATAAGCCCTGCTAGGATCACGGGACTGTTCATAGCTAAAGGCTAGCGGAGTGGTATAGATCACCTGCACGTCTTGAAATCCGTGCCACTGCATTAGAAATGCCAAAAAATCCGATGGAACTGGACGGGTGTGGGTAGGGTCGGTGTAAAAACTGTGGAAAGCTATGGGGTGCTTGACGTTGATGGTTTCTACCAACGCCACACCACCATATGCCAACGCCCGGTAGGCTGCTGATAAGAGTGCATGGATAGCTTCTGGGGGAATATGTTCAATAACTTCGATCATCGAGATGCCGGAAAAGCACTCGTTATGTTCATGTAAATAGCTGAGGGCATCGGCACAATAGGCATCAAGGCCCTGCTCTTTCGCCCTGGCGATCTCCGTGGCATTGCTATCAATGCCTTGCGCGCGAATACCACGAGCAGTCAAGAATTGGATAAATTCACCGGCGCCGCAGCCTATATCTAGAAATGGCAAGGTATGGCCTTTGGGTAGATGAGGCAAATAGGCGGCATACTGCTGTGCCAGGCCTTGTTCATAACCTTCTGCCCATATTTCGCTAAAATAACTATAAAACTCTTCCTCCTGGCGATCCGGATCGGGAGCGTGACCGATACGTGCTATGGCGCGTTCCAGAAATGGTTCCGCAGGTAAGGTGTGGGAGAACGGTAAGGGGTAACTGCTCCGCCCCAGGAGTGCGGCAAGCCACTTGAGCGGACCAAACAAGGGTGTTTTGCGGATGGCCGCTTTGATTCTGTCCATGGGGGCGGTCATGTTACCACTCCGAGGAATGCGGAGACAGTGCGGATTTTCGCCAGAATGTCATGCGAACGCGTAGCGCTACCGGCAGCAGGTAGTAGGATGTGCCCAGGGAAACCGCGAGAATAGCCCCCCCCATTGGAATGACCAGAGATGCGGGCAGCGCGACAGACGCGATGAGCGCGGCGGCGATGACGGGGATCAAGGTAAGGCTGATGGCTCGCCCGTAGGTTTTGGTGGTGCCCGTGGCCACGAAACAAAAAATGGCGTCTGCACTGCTCCGTATCGCCCAGGCCAGTGCCGCTCCCACGATGCCCAGCCAGGCGATCAGTGCCCAGAGAATGAGCAGAAACGGTACGAGTTCTGTCAGATAAAATTTGGTCATGAGATCGGGACGGCCTTGGGCGGGCATGTATGCATAGGGGATATAAGCAGGGCCATTGATCCAGATGCCCAGCAGCAAAATGATGGCCACCGGGGCCATCTTTGCCGCGAGGTCCGCGCCGATCCAGAGGATGAGGAAGGGGTGCATGAGCAGGATGGCGAGGACGATGAAAGGGGTCTGGATAGCGGTAAGAGCGATGACGGCTTGGCGCAAAAGCCTTTTAGCGTCCTCCCCTTGCGCCTGCGAAAAACGCGGAAAGAGGGTGGTGCTGAGGGCGTAGGGCAGATAGGTGAGACGTTGGGTAAGATTGAACGGTACCGTGTAGGCGGTGACGGCGGCGGCGCCGAGACGCGCGCCGATGAGGATACGGTCAAGGATGGTAAGTAGTGGAATGACGGCACCGGAAACACTCACCCACCCGCCAAAGCGCAGAAGCGGGCCGATCTCCGAGCGCTGCGGCTGCGGCCACCCCAGGAAAGGTAGCCTGAGTGCCGTCAACCAGAACATCACCAATACCCCCAGAAGGCGTCCGGCGAGCGCGGCGGCGACGAGGGTGGCGATGCTGCCATGCCCGAGGACGACGCTCAGAAGCGGAAAGGTCTGGAGGCCGATGACGCCGATGATCTGGCTGACATTGAGGGAGAGGAAGGCTTGGCGCGCTTCGAGGGTGCCCGCCAGGACGGAGATGAGGGCAATCAGGGGCACAATGGCGGCGAGCCAGGGGATGGCCTTCTGGGCCTCGCCACGCAGTGCGGCTGGTATCTGGAAAATCTCCGCAAAGAGCCAGTGACCGAGGAAATAGAGGATGATTCCGCCCAATACGCCCATGCCCGCGCTGAGAATGAACGCTGTCCAGAAGGTGCGGTTGCGCTCTGCCCTGTCCTCTTGACGTGCTATGCGCTGTGCAACGGCTCGTCCGAGTCCAAGATCGAAGGCGCCGAAGTAGCCCAGGAGGGTAAACGCGAGGAGAAGCACACCGTAGCGCACCTCCCCGATGAGCCGTAGATACCAGGGGACGGTGACGAGTCCCACAATGGTGGGGACCAGCAGGCCCGAGAGGTTGATCAAGGTCGAATGGGCGATGCGCGGCGAGCTGGGTGTATCGCCAGCAGTCTCCGTAGCGCGCTTGGAACTCAATTCAGTAGGCCCCTTCCCGCCGAAACACGACGCGCACCGTCCGCAGTAGAATCACGATATCGTACCAGAGTGTCCAGTTGCGTACATACCAGGCGTCGAGATTGCTGCGGTCGGCAAAGCTGGTCTCGGAACGGCCGCTGACCTGCCAGAGGCCCGTGATGCCGGGATTCACCAAGGTGTACAAGGCGATGTTGTCGCCGTAGCGGCTGAGTTCCCGGGCGAGGAGCGGCCGCGGGCCTACCAGGCTCATTTCGCCGCGCAGGACGTTGAAGAGTTGGGGCAGTTCGTCGAGGCTGCTTCGGCGCAGAAAGCGACCGATGCGGGTGATTCGGGGGTCATCGCGCAGTTTGAAGTTGTGCTGGTACTCGGCGGCGAGAGTGGGTTTTTCCAAGAGGTACTGCTGCAGGCGTGCCTCAGCATCGGGGACCATGCTGCGGAATTTGAGACACCAGAAAGGCTTGCCATTGCGACCGACCCGTTCTTGACGAAAGAGCACCGGCCCACCATCCTCCGCGCGGATGCGCCAGGCAATCCAGAGAAGCAGGGGGCTCAAGAGTAGCGTGAGTGCTGCTGCGGTCAGTACGTCAAAGACGCGTTTGACCAGGCGGGGCCCGGGTCGTGCCAGGTTGTCGCGCACCCGCAGCATGAAAACTTCGTGGCTGAAAAAGTGCATCACCTCCAGACCATAGAGCGGAAGGCCTCGCAGGGCGGGGGCGATGGCAAGATTGGGGTAATAGAGCCCCAGAAGGCGCAGGAGATCCT
This sequence comes from Acidithiobacillus sp., assembly GCF_023256195.1. Lineage (GTDB taxonomy): Bacteria > Pseudomonadota > Gammaproteobacteria > Acidithiobacillales > Acidithiobacillaceae > Acidithiobacillus_A. The sequence goes on along the minus strand of NZ_JAGDWX010000020.1, from coordinate 31,024 downwards.
GCTGGATTTGCCAATGGTTATTGTCCAGGGCGAGGACGACCTGGGGGCTGCCGAGGGTGCGCAAGGTGGCCAGAGGATCGCGGCCGAGGGCAAGGACGGTGGGTTGGAAGGCGTTGGCCGGCGATGGCTTGGGCGGGATCTCTTCGGGGCTCAGTAGCCAGCGCACCTCGTAGCCCAGCAGGGTGTCGCTTTGTATGGCGCGCATGGCCTCAAGGGCGTTGGCGCCGGTGCCGATGATGGCGACGGGGCGACTCCACAGCCCCAGGCGGCGAAAGATCCAGCGCTGCAGCAAGCGCAAACCGGGCAGGAGGAGCAGGGCGAGGAGCCATGCGGAAAAGAGCCAGAGGCGGGACAAGGGCCATTTGCCGCTGAAGGCGATGGCGGCGTTGAGACCGAGGAGCACCGTGAAGACGGTGATGATGTCGCCCACCTCGTCCCAAAAGACCTTGCGGCGGGCGTAATGACCTTTGAGGAGAAAGGCCAGGATGCCCAAACTTGCAAGGAAAAGGAAAAGCAGGATATTGACTTCGGCCAGGCTGCCCCACCAACTGGCCAGGACCCGCAAGGGACTCTCGCCGTAGTAAAACGCGTGGGACAATCGGCTGAAGTAGACCGCCAGGGCGAAGGCCAAGAGGTCTCCCAGAGCCAAAGACCAAGGAATCCAAGGGGATGGATTACGGGCGGCAGCCATCAGCGTTCCAGCTCTCGGGGGCGACCCCCACCGTAATTATGAAGCCGCACCCGCCTAAATCCCCTGTACTTTTGGATAGGCCGCAACCCGCGTCACGGCTGAACTTCCGGACTGTGAGTGAAGTCGTGAAGGGTCTGGATCATTGTGGCACTGAGGGACATGGTTGGCGTTTCCTAGGGTCTATCGCGCAACAGCTTACCACAGCATGCGGGAGAGGGTCTGAGGACCCGGCCAAACTCAGTTTCCGAGCTTGCCATCCCCCCGCAGAGCCCTCACCAAGGCAGGCAAGAGCGCCGGCGCCATGGACAGGCGACGGATACCTTGGGCGATGAAGGTGCGGGCCATGTTGGGGTCGGCGGCGGCCTCGCCACAGACGGAAACGGGCCTGTGCTTCTGCCTCGCGACTCTGGCGCAGAGTTCCAGTAGGGCGGCGCCCCCGCTCTCCTCGATCTCGCAGAGATCCCCTTGCTCGCGGTCTACGGCCCAGGTGTATTGGCCCAAGTCATTGCTCCCAATGGAGAAGAAATCGGCCAAGGGGACAAAATCGTCGATGCGCAGCGCCACGGCAGGCACTTCGACCATGACCCCCAGGGGAATGGGCCAGCGGTGCGCCAGTCCTTCGGCGGTCAGCTCTTGGTGTACGGCTTCCAGGCGCGCGCGGGTGCGCGCGACTTCCTGGGGGATGGTGACCATGGGCAGCAGCAGGCGCAGATCGCGGCCATGGCCGGCACGTAGGACGGCACGCAGATGCTGGTGAAAGAAGTCCGGCCGACGCTCCAGGGCTCGAATCCCGCGCAGGCCCAGTGCGGGATTGGGTTCGCGGTCAAGCTGCAGGAATGGAAAAGGCTTATCGGCGCCGGCATCCAGCAGGCGTAGGACGACGGGAAGCTGCCCCAAAGGCTCCAGCAGCTCCGTGAACTGCTGGAGTTGTTCTGTCTCCGAAGGCGCTCGGCTTGCACCCAGGAAGAGCATTTCGCTGCGCAGCAGTCCCACCCCCTTTACCCCAAGGGCGGCGGCCTGTTCCGCCTCGGCGCGGCTGGATACATTGGCCCAGAGCTCGACGACGCTCCCGTCTTCGAACGTGAGTTGCCCAAGATCGCCGTGGTTGCTTTGCAGATCCGCGTCTGAGTGGGTTTTTGCCAGAAAGGTGGCGCGCACCGAGGCGGGTGGGTCGATCCAGTACTGAGCGGTATCGGCATCCATGGCGACCTCGGTACCATCGGCCACGTTTATCGCACCCAGACCCACCAGGTAAGGGATATGGGCGGCGCGCAGCACTATGGCGGCGTGAGAGCGGGGGCCGCCGCGGCGATCCAAGACCCCCAGCACCCGGTCCGGAGAGAGTCTGCGGGCAAGGGAGGGCGGCAGATCGTCGGCGAGGAGGATATATCCCTTCCTATCGGGCAGCTGCCATTCCGCAGCGAGCCCCAGGGCCTGGAGAACCCGCAGGCTGAGGTCATCCAGATCGCTGAGGCGGGCGCGCAGGATAGGGTCGCGGATGCGCTCCAGTTCGGTGCGGACCGTCTGTACTGCGGCGATCCAGGCGGCGGGGGCGCTGAGCCCTTGGGTGCGGATGCGATGTTCCGTCTCGCGCCGCAGCGCCGGGTCTTGCAGAAAGAGTCCCTGCGCGGCGAGGATATCGCCTTGCGGCCGTTCTCCCTCTACCTGTGCCCAGGCCTTGTGGATCCGGGCGAGCTCCGCCTCGGGATCGTCGGCGGTAGGGGGCAGGGCAAAAGCTTGCGGCTGCCGCAATGTGTAGATGGGTCCCATGGCCCGACCCGGTACCGCTGTGCGCGGTCGGGTGCCTAGGGGCTCTGCCTCGGTGGCCGCCACGGCCGGGGCTTGGCCAGAGCCATCCGGGTTGGTGGAGTTGAGCGCCGCCACCATGGCGGCAAGCTGCTCTCGCGCATCGGCACCACCGGCGTAGAGGCGGATTCTCTCTCCTTGGCGCAGCTCTTCGCGCAACAGCCGGCTCAGGCTGTCCAGTGGAATGAGACGGTCGCTGCCCGCGCGGGCGAGGTAGCCCTCGTCGGCCTTCTGCGCAGCGCGCAGGAGGGCTGCAGCAGGGCGGAGGTGAAGACCGGCGGGGTCCGTGAGAGTCAGCTCTGCCTGAGCAAGGTTCTGGATGTGCTCGGAGCCGGACGATTCACGGGGTGCCGACGCCTGCGGCGCTGTGGCAGGGTCGGCGGGTGTCAGCTGCTCTACCTTGCTGGCAAGAGCCTGGCGCGCCTCGTGGCAGACCTGTTGGGCGTCTCTACACCCCGCCGCTGCTATGGCCGCCGCCAGGGCACCCTCGACATAGGGAGCGGGGCAGAGGGTGACCCGCCCTTGTGGATCCGTGTCCAGTAGGGAGATGGCGGTTTGCGCGCTCAGCAGTGCGCTGCCCAGATCCAGCAGGACCACGGTCCCGGCAGGGCTGTCCAGCTCCTGGAGCATGCTCAGGATGTGGGTTGCGTCCGTGCCCAGTTCCTCGCCCCGCTCGCCCGCACCGGCGGCGATGCCCACCCGCAGCTCGGGGGCCACTTGCCGTAGCAGGGTCAATAGGGCCTCGGCCATGGGCCGGCTGTGGCCTACCAGCAGCAGGGCGACCTTGCCTTGCCGCGCCTGGAATTCAGGCGGCGCTGTCGTCGTCACGCGCCAGGCACTCCAGCAAGAGGGTCGCCGATGCAGCGCCCGGGTCGGCGTGCCCCTGGGAGCGCTCCCCGAGATAACTGGCTCGGCCCTTGCGAGCGATGAGGGGTATGGTGGCCTCCAGGCCGTGGCGTGCCGCTGCGGCGGCCGCCCTCAGATCGGCACCCTGCTGCAGGCGCTCGATGGCGGGGGCGAGAGCGTCCACCATGGTTTTGTCGCCCTTTTCCGCCTTACCCAGGCGCTGCAGGCCCTGAAGTCCTGCCGTGAGGGCTTGGGCAAGGGTTTGCAGGTCGACGCTTTTGCGTTCCTGGGGTAAAGCTTTCGCTGTTTCCAGGAAAAAGGTGCCGTAGAGGGGGCCGGATGCACCGCCCACGGAGCCGATGAGAGTCATGCCCACTAGTTTGAAAAGGGCAGGGATGTCCTCGGGTGGCGCGCTCTGGAGTTTTTCCTGGACCTTGCTGAAGCCGCGAAAGAGGTTGCTACCGTGATCGGCATCGCCGATGGCCGCATCCAGGGCATTGAGGGATTCTTTCTCGCTGGCCAGACGCGTCTGCACGCAATCCAACCAGCGTTCCAGGCGACTTTGCTCCAAGACGGGGTCCAGAGTGGTCGTCATCGCGCTAGACCCCAGCACAGCGCCGGTGTGCGCACCGGTGCATCCCAGTAGCCCCGTAACTCCGGGGTGAGGCGTAACAGGGTGAGGGCCACACCGGCCATGTCCAGACTGGTCATGAGGGGGCCTATCAGACGACGACTCACCTTGAGGCCGTGCTGGTTGGCGAGCTGCTCGGCGGCGCGGTGGACGATGTAGAGTTCCAGCAGTGGAGTAGCGCCCAGGCTGTCCGTGAACAGCAGTACCTCATCGCCGCGCGCAAAGGGCAGATCCTGCAGGATAGGCTCCAGGAGCATCTGTGTCAGTGTATCCGCTGACGCCATGGGGATGCGGCTGCGCCCCGGTTCGCCGTGGATGCCGATCCCGAACTCGACCTCGTCGTCTTTGAGGGTGAAGCTGGCCTGGCCCGCCTGGGGGTTGGTGCAGGGGCTGAGGGCCAGGCCCATGGAGCGGGCCGACGCGTTGACCTCGCGGCCGATGCGGGCGACCTGCGCCAGGGGCAGGCCGGCTGCTGCGGCGGCACCGCAGATCTTCTCTGCCAGCACCGTGGCGCCCACACCGCGGCGACCGGCGGTGTAGAGGGAGTCGGTAACGGCCACGTCATCGTCCATGAGTACCGTCTCCGTGGGGATGCCGGCGTCGGCCAGGAGCTCTGTGGCCATCTGGAAGTTGAGCACGTCGCCCGTGTAGTTCTTGACGATGAGCAGTACGCCGGCACCGCCGTGCACGGCCTGGGCGGCGGCAACGATCTGATCCGGCGTGGGGCTGGTGAAGACCTCGCCGGGGCAAGCCGCGTCCAGCATGCCGGGGCCCACCAAACCACCGTGCATGGGTTCGTGCCCGGAGCCGCCGCCGGAAACGAGGGCGACCTTACCTTGCACCGGAGCGTCCGCGCGTAGGACGAAGCGCGGATCCTGCTCCACCCGGATGAGGTCGGCGTGGGCCAGGGCCATGCCTTCCAGGGCTTCCCGGACGATGTCTTCGGGCCGATTGATGAGGGCTTTCATTGCGATGCTCCTTCCTTTGCCTTGCGCGCGTCCACTTCCTTGCGGACCTCCTCCAGCGCCGTCTGCAGCTTCTCCAGCTTGAAGCCGAGGCCGTGCTGCTCGACGTGGGGCTGCCGTTCCTGAAGCAGCTTGGCGCGGGCGCAGAGCGTGCGGCTGATGAACCAATCGTAGGCGAAAACCGCGATGCTCGCACCAATCAAGGGACCCAGGACGGGCACCCACCAGTAACCGTGAGGGCCGGGGAAGGCATTGGGCCCCCAGCCCGCCAGCCAGCAGAAGAGGCGCGGCCCGAAGTCGCGGGCCGGATTGATGGCATAGCCCGTGCCGGTACCGAAGGAGGCACCGATGGCGGCAACGGCCAGGCCTACCATGAACGGCGCCAGATTGGACCTCGGTCCCACGTTCATGTTGTCGATGATGGCGAAGACGAAGAGCACCAGAAAGAAGGTGGCGATAACCTGATCCAGGAGGGCGAGACCCATCTGGTTCTGGTAGTAGGCCGCCGGGAAGGTGGCAAAGATGCTGAAGGTGGTCATGCCGGAAGGGTCGGCGCGACTGGCTACGTGGTGGGCCAGATTCCAGGCGTTGATGGCCTTGAAGTAGTCGAGAAAGACGATGGCCGCGCCCATGAAGCAGCCGGCAACCTGGGCAATCCAATAGGGGAGGACCTTGCGCCAGGGGAAATCCCCTTTGATGGCAAAGGCGAGGGTGACGGCGGGATTGATGTGTGCGCCGGTCACCCCGCCTGCCACGTAGATGGCCATGATCACCGCAAAGGCCCAGCCCCAGACGATGAGCATCCAACCACCGGCGCCCTGGAAGATCACCAGGGTACGATCGGATTCCGTCAGACCAACCACTGCCACCGCGACGCAGCCGGCGCCAAAGGCGAGCAGAACGAAGCACCCAAAGAATTCGGCGAGCATCTCCGACCAGATGGATTCGGCGCGCCAGCCGGTTTTGACGCCATAGAGTGGATCTGCATGTGTTGCCATGATGGTTTTCCTCCTCGTCTCTCACTCCACCCAGGCAAAGGACCTTTCCACCGCCTTCTTCCAGGAACGGTAGAGACGGGTGCGCTCGGACTCGGCCATGGCCGGTTCCCATTCTCGGTCCACACCCCAGTTGCTTTGCAGGTCGTCCAGGCTTTTCCAGTAGCCGACGGCGAGTCCGGCGGCGTAGGCGGAGCCCAGGGCCGTGGTCTCGATCATCTTGGGCCGGATCACCGGCTTGGCCAGGATGTCCGCCTGAAACTGCATAAGCAGTTCGTTGACCACCATGCCGCCGTCGCTGCGCAGGCGTCGCAGGGGAATGCCGCTGTCCTGCTCCATCGCCTCCACCACATCGCGCACCTGGTAGGCGGTGGATTCCAGCGCCGCGCGGGCGATGTGGGCCTTGGTGGCAAAGCGGGTGAGGCCGGCGATGATGCCGCGGGCATCGTCCCGCCAGTAAGGCGCATAGAGACCGGAAAAGGCGGGCACGAAGTACACGTCGCCGTTGTCCGGAACGCTGCGGGCCAGGGGTTCGATCTGGCCGGCGACGTCAAAGAGGCGCAGGTTGTCCCGCAGCCACTGCACCAGGGCGCCGGTGATGGCGATGGCACCCTCCAGGGCATAGACCGGCGCTTGCTGGGCCAGCTGGTAGGCGACGGTGGAGAGCAGGCCGGCCTTGGAGCGTACCAGTTCCGTGCCGGTGTTCATGAGCAGAAAGGAGCCGGTGCCATAGGTATTCTTGGCCGCGCCGGGGCGGAAGCAGGTCTGGCCGAAAAGCGCTGCCTGCTGGTCGCCGAGCATGCCCGCCAGGGGGGTGCCGCGCAGGGGGGCACAGCACATCTCGCCGTAGACCATGGAAGAGGGCAGGATCTCAGGCAGGCACTCCGCCGGGATCCGGAAATCTTGGAGCAGGTCGGGGTCCCAGCGACAGCTGGCGAGATCCATGAGCATGGTGCGACTGGCATTGCTGACATCGGTGATATGGCGCCCCCCCTTGGGTCCGCCGGTGAGCTGCCAGGCTAGCCAGGTGTTGATGTTGCCAAAGAGGGCGTCGCCCCGCTCCACGGCGGCACGAGCACCTGGAACATTCTCTAGGATCCAGGCGAGCTTGAGCCCGGAAAAGTATGTGGCCAGCGGCAGGCCGGTGCGCTCTCGGTAGCGATCCTGGCCGCCGTCTCGGGCGAAACGCTGCACCAAGGCGTCGTTGCGGGTATCCATCCACACCAGAGCATTGGTCAGCGGCACACCGCTATGGCGGTCCCAGAGCACGGTGGTTTCCCGCTGGTTGGTGATGCCCACGGCCAGCAGGTTCTCGGCGCTCAGTTTGGCCCGTGCCAGGGCGGCGCCGATGACCTCATTGGTGTTGTCCAGGATTTCCATGGGGTCGTGCTCGACCCAGCCGGGTTGGGGATAGATCTGCTTGTGCTCTTTCTGCGCCGAGGTGATGACCTTGCCCTGGCGGTCGAAGACCATGAAGCGGGTACTGGTGGTTCCTTGGTCGATGGCTCCCACAAATTGATCGGACACGATACCGCTCCTTCACGGGGTTCAACCCCGTCGTTGCCTGGTAGTTGGATGGTTCTCCTTTCCTTCTTTCCGAGCGCGCAGATACTGCGCCAATCGCACGCCCGATTCCTCGGGCAGGTGCAAGGCCAATTTGGAACGACGCCAGAGGATATCCTCGGCTTCCTGGGCGAATTCCTGGTCACAGAGGTAGTCCACCTCGGCCTGGGTCAGGCCGCCTCCGAAATCCACGCCCAGGTCACCCAAACTTTGGGCTCCCCGGAGCCAGAGCTCAGCGCGGCTGCCGTAGGCTCGCGCTAAGCGCCAAGCAAGCTCCGGCGCGAGGAATGGATAGCGCTGGCCAAGGTCGTGGGCGAAGTCGGCAAAGGTACGCCCGCCCAGATCCCCTCCCGGCAGGGCACGGGACGCGGTCCAGGGAGCCCTGTCCGCAAACTGCAGAACGGGTTGTAGCAGGCTCAGCGCGTGTTCCGCCAGACGACGATAAGTGGTGATCTTGCCACCGAATACGGACAGAAGTGGCGGGTGTCCGTCGTCCTGCAGGTCGAGGACGTAATCGCGGGTGACGGCCGAGGCGTTGGCGGCGTGATCGTCGTACAGGGGACGGACGCCGGCATAGCTGCGCACCACGTCTTCTGGATGTACGGCGCGGCGGAAATAGCGGTTGACGCTGTCGCAGAGGTACTGGGTTTCTTCGGCGGAGATGGTCAGGGATGCTGGATCCCCTTCATAGGGGATGTCGGTGGTGCCGATGAGAGTGAATCGGTGCTCGTAAGGGATGGCAAAAACGATGCGTTTATCCGGGTTTTGCAGGATAAAGGCGAACTCGCCCTCATAGAGCCGCGGTACGATGATGTGGCTGCCCTTGACCTTGCGCACGGTCTTGTCCGTTTGCAGTCCCAGTGGGCCGTGGAGGACGTCCCCCACCCAAGGGCCCGCGGCGTTGACGAGGACGCGAGCGCTGATCTCACTGCCGTGGCCATCACCGCGATGCCGCAACTGAGCACGCCAGCGGCCGCCTTCCGCCGAGGCTTTTTCGAGGCGGGTGCGGGTCAGGATCTGCGCGCCGTGGGCAGCGGCGTCCATGGCGTTCAATACCACCAGGCGGCTATCCTCTACCCAGCAGTCGGAGTAGCTGAATCCGTGCCGGTAGCTGCTCTGAAGCACCTCGGCTGCCGGATGCGGCCCAAAGCGAAGCGGCTTGGATGCCGGCAGGGTCTGGCGCGGGGCAAGATGATCGTAGAGCCACAGGCCGGCACGGATTTTCCAGCGGGAGCGGCTGCCCGGTCCCTCCGGGAGCACAAACTCCAATGGCCAGATGATGTGCGGCGCGATGGCCAACAGGCGTTCGCGTTCCATGAGCGCCTCGCGAACCAGACGAAATTCGTAGTACTCCAGATAACGAAGCCCGCCGTGAATGAGCTTGGTGCTGGCCGACGAGGTGTGGGAGGCGAGATCGTCCTGTTCCACCAGCGCCACGCTGAGACCGCGTCCGGCGGCATCCCGCGCGATACCGGCGCCGTTGATGCCCCCGCCCACTACTAAAATGTCGAAATCCTGGGTCACAACGTCCCCCCGAGGACCGTGTTCACCGCCGCAGCGCTCAGAGGAGAGCCTCTTGCCGATTGTGGAAAGCCCCGGGGTGCGGTGGACGCGCTCGCTCCTCTTGTCACGATTGTCAGGCTATCGCCCTAGGTATAGTCCTCTGCGGAGAGCTTCGCCAATGAGTAAGGTAGCGAATACTCATGGAGCGGATTCACGCTTTCGCGAACGCAAGCGCCATCGCCTTTGACTAAATACCGACCGATCGGTATGATAATAAGAGCGGGCCGACTCACTTGGCGTTCAGCCCGCGTTGTCCTAATTAAGCGGAATGCGAAAGGAGCAAATTGCGATGGACCTAAAACTTACCCCTCCGGAACAGGCACAAGGCGAACTAGCGCAAATCTATGGCGAGATACAAAAAGCTTTTGGCGGAGTGCCCGAAGGTTTGCAGCTCTTTGGCGTGAGTCCCGCGCTTTTGCGCAGTCAATGGCAAAATCTGGGATATTTTGGTCAGCATCCGCATCTGTCTGCCAATTTCTTGGCTTTGTTGCGATATATCCTGTCGGAAGAAGGCAACTGCAAATTTTGTATTGGGTTTAATGAGGCATTGCTCCTCAATGCCGGATTCAGCAAGGAGGCCATCGCCAAGGCGCGCAAGCAACCGGCGCAGGGTCCATTGACAGATCGGGAAAATGCCCTTCTGGACTATGTCCTCAAAGCGGTGCATGATCCACACAGTGTCGGCGCAAAAGAGGTAGAGCAATTGCGCCGTCTGGGCTGGACGGATCAGGACATCTTCGATGCCGTGGTCCACGGAGCGCAGCATCAAGCCATCGATACCGTGTTCGAAACCTTCGGCGTAGCACCCTACCTGCCGTCCTGATCGGTGGGCAGGTCTCTGGACAGCCGAGACGGGAACACGGAGAGGTTTGGACCTGAGCTCGCTGGAAGGGGAGTGGAGCTATCTTAGATTCGGTAGTACAGGATAAGTCGGGTACGGTTCTCGACGGTGCCCGGGACCTCGTGGAAAGTCTTTGTCTCTTGGCTGAGAGATTGACGGAGGGAGCGCTGGCCTCGGTCATGCTGCTGGACGGCGACGGGGTTCTGCGCCTCTTTGCCGCGCCGAGCGTTCCGGAGGCGGCGCGCCTGCGTCTGGACGGCCTGCGTCCGGGGCCCGAGAGCGGCTCCTGTGGCAACGCCGTGCTGCGCAACGATTCCGTCTTCGTCAGCCAAACCTTGCGCGATCCGCGCTGGGCGGGGCTTCGGGATCTGGCTGAGGAATTCACCCTGCTGGCCTGCTGGTCCACCCCGATCCGCAACAGTTTCGGCAATGTTCTCGGCACTTTTGCCTTGTCGAGTTTCACCGAGCGCGCCCCGAATTCCGAGCAGGTGCGGATTCTGGAGAGCATCGCTGCCGTCATCGCCGAGGTGCTCTTCGAAGAGGAACGGGACGGGCGGGACCGTTGCTTTGCGGCGGCCCTGCGCGCCATCGACGAGGGCGTGCTGCTCACGGATGCCGAGCAGCGGGTGGTCTACGCCAACCCAGCCTTCCTGCGCCTCAGCGGCTATGAGCTGGACGATATCCTGGGCAAGAACTGCCGTTTCATGCAGGGACCCGATACGGATCCGGCCATGCGGCAGAGCCTGCGCAACGCCCTTGCCGAGGGTCGGGGTTTTCACGGCGAGCTCCTCAATTATCGCCGCGACGGCACGCCTTTCTGGAACGCTCTCAACATCAGCCCAGTGATGGACGCGCATGGACAGGTCACCCATTTCGTCTCGGTGCAGAGGGATGTGACCCAGTCTCGGGAAAAGGAACAGGAACTCCGTTTGTCGGCCCGAGCCTTCGAGTCCCAGGAAGGCATCATGATCACCGATGCGAAAAGGCGCATCGTCAAGGTCAATCAGGCCTTCACCCGCGTCACCGGGTACAGCTTGGAGGAGGTACGGGGCCTGACGCCGGCCATCCTGCATTCGGGCAAACAGGGCGCGGAGTTCTATGAGGCCATGTGGCGGCAGATCGAGCTGGAGGGAGCCTGGCAAGGGGAGATCTGGAATCGCCGCAAGAATGGCGAGGTCTATCCCGAGTTTCTGAGCATCACCGCTGTGCAGGACGGGAGCGGGCAGGTCAGCCACTATATCGCGCACTTTTTCGATACCAGCCATCAGAAGGCTCGCGAAGCGACCTTGGAGCGTCTGGCGCGCCACGATCCGCTGACGGATCTGCTCAATCGCCGCGCGCTGGACGAGGAACTGCTGCGGGCGCAACGTCGCGCCGATGCGGACGAGCGCCTTCTGGCGGTGGTGATGCTGGATCTGGACGATTTCAAGCCCATCAACGATCGCTACGGCCACGATCAGGGAGATGCCCTTTTGGTGCTGGTGGCCCAGCGACTGCGCGATCAGTTGCGCCGCAGCGATGCCATCGCCCGTCTGGGAGGCGACGAGTTTGTCCTGATACTGGAGGGACTGCGTCAGCTGGATGAGTTGGAGCCCATTCTCGACAAGGTTCAGCGGGCCCTGCGCCAGCCTTACCACCTGCGCGACGGGGTAGAAGCGCACATTGGCGTCAGCATGGGGATCAGCATCTATCCCTTTTCCGCCCAGGGGAATCTGGATGAGCTGCTGCGGGAGGCGGATCAGGCTCTGTTCGCCGCCAAACAGCAAAAGGGGCAGCGTCTGCGGCCTTGGTCCTTCTGGGAGGCTCCCCAAAGTGCCAAACGGCTCTACCCCCTGCGGGAACGCTTTCGCGTTCAGGGTGCCGAGGCCTGGTTTCAGCCCATCTGGGATCAGCAGACGGGCCGTGTGGTTGGGATCGAGGCGCTGGCGCGGATACGCGGGGAGGACGGCACCGTCCTCGCCCCTGGTGACTTCCTGCCCCAGTTCCAGGAAACCGACCTTTTCGACCTGTCTCAGCAGATCTTGCAGCAGTCCTTGGCCGCTCTGACTGCGCTGAGCGATCTGGACCCGGAGCTGTGGGTATCGGTGAACCTCGATCCTCAGCTCATCGGCGTCACCTGCCTCAAGTGCGTGCAGCACACGTTGCTGGGGCAGCGGGTCGCTCCTCATCGCGTGGTCTTCGAGCTGCTGGAGAGCGGGGACTTCCTCGATCGACGCCTGGCTCAGGATCATCTCCTGGATCTCAAGGCCATCGGTGTCCGACTGGCTTTGGACGACATCGGCAGCGGGTACTCCTCGCTCCTGCGTCTGAAGGAGCTACCCATCGACAAGATCAAGCTGGATCAGGCCTTCGTCCGGGGTTTGGAGGAGCGCCCCGGCGACCTGCATTTCGTCGAGGCCCTGCTGGAGTTGAGCTCCAGTCTCGATGTGGAGCTGGTGGCCGAAGGCGTGGAAACGGCGGCCATCCGTGACGCCGTGGCGGTATTGGGGGTGCGCTACCTGCAGGGATATGCCATCGCCCGCCCCATGCCCCTGGCCTCTCTGCGCGAGTTTCTCATATCCGGCTGCGCGCCGCTGCGGCAGACGGGGCAGCGCAGCCTGCTGGGGATCTATGCCGAGCAGATGACCGAACACGCGGTGTTGCGCAAGGCCCTGCGGCAGTCCTGGACCATCCTCGACCTGCCATCCCTGCGCGATCCCAGCAACTGCCCAACCTACCGGGATATCTGCCGCTTACCCGAGGCGCAAGCCCAAGGGATTCTCGCGGTGTATCGGGACTATCACGATGCCATTGCCGCTTTTGCGGACCGGGATGGGCAGCATTGGGTACAGCAGATGGAAGAGCTGGAAAAGCAACACCGCCGTTTGTCCAGCGCTCTGCTGGACGCCATTCACATCCCCGATGCCAGCCGTGTCGGGGGATCCGACTGAAACAAAAACCCCTACCGCGGGGTAGGGGTCTGCCGGGCCTAGCCTCCGGAGAGGGCAGGTGCCGAGGCGTGCTTGCTGCAGCTCAGCGCATGGCGCCTTCGACTTCCTTGGCAAAGGCGGGGTCCCTTTGGGTTTCCTGCAGGAGTTCGGTATAGCGCTGCGCCGTTAGATGGTGCTGCGCGAGGATGGAGTTGGTCTTGGCCATGTATTCGTTCTTGAGCTTTTCCTTCTGCGCGGGTGTCAGCTTGGGATTCATGGCCTCCTGATGTACCTGGTTGTTGAGCGCCTGCAGGTCCTTGACGGCACCGGCAAACTGGTGAAGCTGCGTGGGACTCAGCTGCGGGCTCGGGGCAGCGAAGGCGCTGGTGGCCAGGAGCAGGCTCGCGCCGGCGGCGAGGATGAGACCACCGAAACGGGTCGCGCTGTGCTGTGCTCGCGGGGAATGCTGCGTCGAAATCCTGTGCTTCATGAAGCCCTCCACTCTTGCATCGGTTCGAAAAAGAACTTTCTACCAGTATGATATATAAGTAGATAATGTGATCCGAACGAGATCGGACACGGTCACCATAACCCATCGCCAGACTTCGCTGCAAGGGCCAAAGTCACGCCGCCCAGAGCCCGCTCAGCTGGCAAAGGCGGCGTCGACGGCGTCCTGAAAGCGCGCACAGGGCAAAGTCGTGAACCCCGCCATCTTTGGATGTTCGCCCCGCGGCAAAATGGCACGGCAAAAACCGAGCTTGGCCGCCTCCAGCAGACGCGTGTCCGTGGCCGCCACAGGTCGTACCTCCCCGGCTAGACCCAACTCGCCAAAGACTACCGTGCCGTCGGGCAGGGGACGATTGCGGAAGCTGCCCAGCAGGGCCATGGCCACGGCCAGGTCCGCAGCAGGCTCATCGACGCGAATGCCGCCAGCGATATTGACGAAGACGTCCTGGTCGAAGAAAAAGCTACCGCCGTGGCGGTGCAGGATGGCCAGGAGTAAGGACAGACGATTGGGATCGAGACCGATGGCCACCCGCCGCGGATTGGCCAAAGGGCTGGGCGTGACCAGGGCCTGGACCTCCACCAGGAGAGGGCGGGTGCCTTCCTGGGTAGCGAGCACGACACTGCCGGGTACCGGTCGCTCGTGCTGGGAGAGGAACAGGCGAGAAGGATTGCGTACCTCCTGCAAGCCCCTTTCGCGCATCTCGAAGACGCCCAGCTCGTTGGCCGCGCCGAAGCGGTTCTTGATGGCCCGGATCAGGCGATACGGGCTGCCGGCCTCCCCTTCAAAGTAGAGGACGGTGTCCACCATGTGCTCCAGGACCCGGGGGCCGGCAATCGCACCTTCCTTGGTCACATGCCCCACCAGAAAGACGCTGGCGCCGGAGCTTTTGGCGTGGCGTACCAGACGAGCCGCGCACTCGCGTACCTGGGCGACGGAACCCGGCGCCGACTGCAGACTGTCGCTGAAGAGGGTCTGGATGGAGTCCACCAGAACGATGGCCGGTTTTTCTGCCTCCAGGATACCGGCGATGACCTCCCAGTGATTTTCCGCCACGACGCGGATGCCCTCTCCCCGTACCTGCAGACGCCGGGCTCGTAGCGCCACCTGTGCCGAGGATTCCTCGCCCGTCACGTACAGGACGGGACGTTCGCGACCGAGGCCCTCGGCGATCTGGAGCATGAGGGTGGACTTGCCGATGCCGGGTTCGCCCCCCAGCAGGATGGCGGCGCCTGCTACCAGTCCGCCGCCCAGGACCCGATCCAGTTCCTGCAAGCCTGTGGATTGTCGCTCCGTGGCATCGGCAGCGATGCTGTGGAGGAACTCCGGAGCGCTGGCTACGGCATAGGCGGAGCTGCTCCCCCTGCGACTGTCGTCGCGCTCGACCCGCTGCTCCACGAGGCTGTTCCAGGCGCCGCAGTCGGGGCAGCGCCCCAGCCACTTCGGGCTGACGCCACCGCAGTCCTGGCAGACGTAGAGACTGCGCTCGCGACTCACGGCACGACCAGCCGCGGCACCCGCGCCTGAATGCGGGTCCCCAGTTCATAGGGGATGGTATCCAACTGCCCCGCCAGGTGTTCCAGCGGCTCGCCACCGGCGCCCATGAGGGTGACCCAGTCGCCTTCTCCGGCAGCGCAGCCATCGAGATCGACAAAGAGCAGATCCATGCTGACACGCCCCAGGGTCCGGCTAGGCTGGGCGCCGATCCAGATCGCTGTGCCCTGCCCCAGGTGGCGATCAAAACCATCGCCGTAACCGCAGGCGACCACCCCGACCCGCTGATCCCGTGGGGCCTGATAGGCTGCGCCGTAGCCCAGCCATTCCCCAGCGGCGAGACGGCGGGTGGCGATGATCTGCGCCTGCCAGGAGAGTGCCGGGCGCAGACCTAGATCGCTGCCGGCAGCGTCGGGAAAGGGCGAGAGTCCGTAGAGCATGAGACCGGGGCGCATCCAGGGAAAGCGCGCCGAGGAGAGCGCCAGCACCGCCCCGGAGTTGGCCAGCGAGTGCTCGCCCAGGGTATGTTCGCCCCAGCGAAGGATGGCCTCCCGGAAAAGCCCTATCTGTTGGTCGTTGTAGGGGTCGGCTGGGGTATCGCTGCGCGCCATGTGGCTGAGTAGCCCATGGATACGAGTGGGGCAGTGGACGGCCTGCAGATCCGCGAAGACTCGATCCAGGTCTGCCAGGGCAAAGCCGAGGCGGTGCATGCCCGAATCCACCTTGATCCACAGGGAGAGCGTTTCGGTCCAGCGACTCTGCTGCAGCCAGGCCAGCTGCTCGCGCCGATGGATGACCAGTTGGTGGCCGTGGGCGGCGGCCAGGGGAATTTCCTCTGCAGCGAAGGGCCCGGCCAGTAGGCAGGCGGGTGGGGCGAGCCCCAGCCCGTGCAGGGTCTCGGCCTCTTCCATGCCGGCCACCGCAAAGGCATCCACTCCCGCTGCCGCCAGGATCGGCGCGCATACCGCAAGGCCATGCCCGTAGGCATTGGCCTTGACCGCCGCCATGAGCCTCGAACCCGGCATCCGCGCCCGCGCCACCGCCACATTGTGCGCCAGGGCGGAAGCGGAGATACAGGCACGGAC
This sequence comes from Acidithiobacillus sp., assembly GCF_023256195.1. Classification (GTDB taxonomy): domain Bacteria; phylum Pseudomonadota; class Gammaproteobacteria; order Acidithiobacillales; family Acidithiobacillaceae; genus Acidithiobacillus_A. Next base: position 15,130 of record NZ_JAGDWX010000020.1, on the reverse strand, counting down.
GGGACGAGTCATGGTTGTAGTGTAACCCGACCGCGCCAAAAAGGCGCGAGCCGCTCTATGCCGCAGAGTGACTGTATGCGGTGGCTGCGAAAGCTAGAAGCTGTAAGCCAGGCCCAACTCCATGCCAAAAAGATTGGTTGAGGAGGGAGGCTCCTTGACCGTTCCAGGGGACTGGATAATGGGGGTTCCGTTATAGCTGATGGTTTCCGTAAAAGGATATTCTTTGGTACCGGTATAGGTGAAGTGGGTGAAGTTCAGGCCGCCGAAGATATGCCATTGGCTGCTCATGGCGTAGTCTGCACTGATTTTGATGCGCTCTTGGCCACTGGTGCCAAAGCCGCCGTTGAAGCCCGTGTCCGCAACGGTGAAAGGACCGCTGACTTGCACTGTCCCGGGGACGTTTATTCCAGCGCCTACGACTGCCAGGAACTGACCATCGACGCCGACCACCAGGCGCGGCGAGAATGCGTGCTGGAAGAGTACCCCAGCACCTACGAGCCCAGCATGATAATACTCGTTATAGCCGCCAGGTCCTTGCAGTCTGCGGTCCCAGTTCTGGTATCCGCCTGCGACATAGGGCGTGAGCATGTTATTTGATGAGAGGACAAACCCTTTACCTAAGCGTGCCAAAACGCGGTTGGTAGTGGCATTATCGCTAGTGTTGAGATGCTCGACCGAAGTGGAGCCGTGATACGCTATGGAGCCGGATGCGTAATTGTAATTGATCGCAAAATATAGATTGGGGGTTAGTTTGTTGTTCATCCCGCTCAGATGGATGGCAAAACCCGGCATCCACCCCGATTCGATATCGGAGCCATAGGTAGGGGCAGGGGAGATATGCTCCTGATAGTTCATGAGGGTACCCGTTGCAGCAATACCAATCTCATTGTTGGTGGCCACTATGGGATTAGTGTTCTGCGCTTGGGCTAGTGTGCTCGTACCAAGCGTCGCAAACGCAAGGACGATTGCAAATGATCTGATCTCCACGTTCTTCCTCCGTCTTTGCTGGTATATGCAGCGGTTGGCCGTAGTAAGATGCAAACCGCCTACCTAAAATTAGAATAGAAGCGCAAATTGTCAAGAAAGGCCATGTCGCAGGGCGTTGCCGCTGTGGACTAGTTGTAAGCGCCGGGCGGAGCGTAGTTTTCGAAGCGGGTGTATTCGCCGAAGAAGCTCATGCGCACGGTGCCGATGGGACCATTGCGCTGTTTGCCGATGATGACCTCGGCGATGCCTTTCACCTCTTCGTTGTCCTTGTTGTAGACCTCGTCGCGATAGAGAAACAGGATGAGGTCGGCATCCTGCTCGATGGCGCCGGATTCGCGCAGATCGGACATCTGCGGTCGTTTTTCCGTGCGGTTCTCGAGGCTGCGATTGAGCTGGGAGAGGGCGATGACCGGAACCTGGAGCTCTTTGGCCAGGGCCTTGAGGGAGCGACTGATTTCGGATATCTCCGCGACGCGGTTGTCGGAGCGACCCGGTACCTGCATCAGCTGCAGATAGTCGACGATGATCAGGCGCAGGTCCTGTTCGCGCTTGAGACGACGCGCTCGGGAACGTAGTTCGCCGGGCGTGAGTGCCGCGGAATCGTCCGTAAAGAGCGGCGCCTTGCCCAGTTCACCGATGGCCGTGGCGATACGCGGCCAGTCGTCATTGCCCAGGCTGCCATTGCGCAGGCGGTGCTGATCCACCCGCCCGCGCGAGGACAGCGCGCGCAGGACGATCTCTTCCGTCGGCATTTCCATACTGAACACGGCCACCGGCAAGCCTTCGGAGCAGGCGACGTGCTCGGCGATGTTCATGGCGAAGGCGGTCTTGCCCATGCTCGGTCTTCCCGCAACGATGACCAACTGACCGGGGTGGAGTCCAGAGGTCTTTTCGTCCAGATCGGCAAAGCCCGTGGGCAGACCTGTGACGGTCTTACGCTCGCGGGCATTGGCCTCGATGCGATCGATGACCCGCGGCAGCGCGTCCTTGACGCGGGTGAAGACCGCGCCGTTCTGCTTCTGACCTTGGGCCAGTTCAAAGATCCGGCGCTCGGCCTCTTCCAGAAGGGTCTGGGCGTCCCGCCCCTCGGGTCGATAGGCGAGGTCGGCAATTTCCCTCCCCGCGTGGATGAGCGAGCGCAGAATGGCGCGATCCCGCACGATGCTGGCATAGGCAGGCACATTGGCAGCGGAGGGTGTGGCATTGGCCAGCTCCACCACGTAGGCGACGCCGCCGGCCTCCGCCAGGAGTTCGTGATCCTGCAGATACTCGGCGAGGGTGATGGCGTCCAGAGGCTTCTGTTCCAGAAGCATCTGGCCGATGCATCGATAGAGAACCTGGTGCCGCCTTTGGTAAAAGTCTTCCGGACTCAGCAGGTCGGCGATGCGATCCCAGCTTTCGGGATCGATGAGCAGGCCGCCGATGACCGCCTGCTCGGCCTCCAGGGAATAGGGCAAAGCCTTGACGGCACCCCCATCCCGAAGCGCAGCATCGTAATCCATGCCCGGGGCTCCGGGCTCAGGCGCGCTCCACCACCACGTTGATGTCGAGCTCGACTTCGGGGTGGAGGTGAAGACGGGCGGTGTGCTCGCCCACACGCTTGATGGGGCCTTCGGCCAGACGCACCTCGCTGTGGCTCACCTGGTGGCCCATCTCACCCAGCAGTCGGGCGATATCGTGATGGCTGACGGAGCCAAAGAGACGACCGTCTTCGCCGGCTTGCAGAGCGATGCGCAGGACCACATCCGCCAAGGCCGCGGCACGTGCCTGCGCTGCCTGCAGACGCTCCTGCTCGGCCGCTTCGAGGGCTGCCTTGCGCTCGGCAAAGCTTGCAAGATTGCTGGGCGTGGCCAGGACCGCCTTGCCCTGGGGCACCAGGAAATTACGGCCGTAGCCAGGGCGCACCTCGACCACATCACCCAGGCGTCCGAGTTTGTTGATGCGTTCCAACAGTATGACTTTCATGTGGACTTTCCTCTAAAGATTGCGTGCGGCACCGGCACGGTACCGGTACCTCTTCTCTTGTCACTGTCCCGGTGGCCGCAGGCGTCCGTGCCAGGAAAAAAAACGATCCAGAATGCCCAGCAGCATCACCGGCAAGGCGAGCCGCGAGAGCAGGATCAGCCCCAGATAGAATACCACCAGCCCCCAGGCCGGCCAGCTCCGCAGCGCGAACCACAGGTGTACCAGACTGAGGCCTTGGAGCAGGTAGAAGGCGCTCAAGAAAAGCGTCAAGTTTTCTACCCACCACAGGCCAAGACCCGTCAGCACCAGACTGGCTGCGGTAGCGAGCAGAAACGGCCAGATCCACCAGTCCGGCAGAACCAGGGTCGAAAAAGGCCGCCGTACCCGCAGATCGCCCTGCAGCCGTTCGCGCCACCGGCTTGCCAGAACCCCAGCCACCGTTCCCATGAGTACTACCGCCAGGGAAACCACCCCGGGCGTGAAAGGGACCACGAGATCGATGGCCTCCTTTTGCTGGGCACTCAGACGATCCGCCAGGGGTTTCAGGAGCGTTCCGAACTGACTCTGCCAGTATTCGGGGCCCGTGGCACCCGGCAGGACCCAGAGCGTCACCACTAGACACAGCACGCCCAGAATGGCCAGGGCCCAGAGCAGGCCCCGCCAGTCTTCACGCCACAGCAGACCTTCGCCGATGAGACGACCGGGGAGCCAGCCCAGCAGCACGAAGGCCAGGGCGAAGGCCGGACTCCAGGTGACTATGCCGACGCCGACGGTGGCGATGGCCAGCACCTCCAGACTCTCCCTGCGTCCCGCCTGCATGGTCACCAGTGCCAGCAAGGCAACGACGTTGATCAGGAGGGGCAGAGCCAGCACCGGCAACAGCCGCGCCAACGCGAAAAGCAGGACAACAGCGGCGCTGGCCTGCCAGCGGCCACTGAGAAACCAGCCCAGGAAACCCGAAGACTGGTCTGCCCTGTTCACCTTCGCAGCAACCCGCGCTCAGCGGATGACGTAGGGCAGGAGCGCCAGGAAGCGGGCCCGCTTGATGGCCGTCGCCAGTTGCCGCTGGTAAAGCGTGCTGGTACCGGTGATGCGGCTGGGCACGATCTTGCCGGTTTCGCCGACGAAGGCCTGAAGGGTCTTGAGATCCTTGTAATCGATCTCCTTGACGCCCTCCGCCTTGAAACGACAGAACTTGCGCCGCCGGGAGAAGCCACCGCCACCGCGGCGATCATCGCCATCCCGATCCCGGTCCCGATCTCTTTGCTGAAATGCCATGATGCGAACTCCTAGACTGATGATGCTCCGACGATGGCCTTATTCCGCGGCCGCCGTTTGCGTTTCTTCTTCCTGACCCTCGCTGCGCTCACGGCGGTCACTGTCGTCCCGCGCCAGGAAGGAGGGCTCAGTGATGGCCTCGTCCCGTGCCAGGATCAGGTGGCGCAGGACCGCGTCGCTGAAGCGGAAGGCGTCTTCCAGTTCCGCCAGGGCGGCGGCGGAGCATTCGACATTCATGAGGATGTAGTGGGCCTTGTGGGCTTTCTTGATGGGATAGGCCAGCTGGCGTCGACCCCAGTCTTCCAGACGGTGAATGGTGCCGCCGTCGCCTTCGATCATGCCGCGATAGCGTTCGATCATCTGGGGGACCAGCTCGCTCTGGTCGGGGTGGACCAGAAAAACAATTTCGTAATGCCGCAAAATATAGCTCCTTACGGTTCACGGGGAGTCCGGACGCCGATCGTCCGAACAAGGAGACACCGGAAAAAAGGTGAGCGCGTATTCTACCTGTTGCCCCGCGAAAAACAAGCGCTTGCCCTGTGGCGGGCAGGCCATGGCTCAGAGTCTGGCAAGCCGCGCGCGGATCGCATCGCGCGCAGCGGGGCGGAGCACCGAGGCTGCCGGGCGGCCTTGCAACGCCTCCAGCCGGGGTTGCGGCAGACGGTGTCGATGCAGGACCGTCAATGCCTCCTCTACCGCCGATCGGTCGTTGCAAACTAGCAGGAGTTCGGCACCCGCACTCAGGGCCGTCTGCACGCGCGCAGCCATGTCACCGATCACGGCGGCACCGGCCATGACCAGATCGTCGCTGACGATGATACCTTGAAAGCCCAGTTCTTCGCGGAGGATCCCCTGCAGCCAGCGCTGCGAGAAGCCGGCGGGGTCGCGCGGGTCGACGGCGGGGTAGAGGCAGTGTGCCGGCATGATGGCCGGGATACCGGCGGCGATGAGGGCCCGAAAAGGCTGCAGGTCTGCTTGCAGCAGTGGCCAGGGACGGAGATCTTCGGGCAGGCTCGTGTGCGAGTCTGCCGTCACCGCGCCGTGCCCGGGAAAATGCTTGGCGACACCGGCAAGCCCCTGTTCCTGCAGGCCCGACCACAGCGCTCCAGCCAGTTGCGCCACCCATTCCGGCCGCTCGCTCAGGGCCCGATCGCCGATGACCTCGGACACTCCCCAGTCGATGTCCACGCAGGGAGTGAAATCGAGATCGATGCCCAGCTCGCGCAACTCGGCGGCCAGCAACCGGCCCCAGTCGCGAGCCATCGCGATGGCACTCTCGATCCCCTCGGCTTCGGCCAGGCGGCCTAGAGCTCTTTGCGGCGGAAAGCGCGTGACGCCCTGGCGCAGGCGCTGCACCCGCCCGCCCTCCTGATCGATGCCGATGAGCAGAGGCGGATCACGCAGGGCATGTATCTCCCGGCAAAGCTCTGCCACCTGCGCGGCAGACACGCAGTTGCGGGCAAAGAGGATGACGGCGCCCACGGCCGGATCGCGCAGAAGGTTACGCTCGGCCGCGTCCAGGGCCACACCATCGAGATCCACCATGAGCGGGCCACGGGGGAGAGAGACGGCTTTAGGTGCGGAAGGCTGGGTCATGGGTATCCGATTCCGAAGCTGGCTTACCCCGGGCGGGATCGGCCTGTACCAGTTCGAGGTCCGGTGGCATGGAAATGGGCAGGGAGATGCTGGCCAGCTGGCTGCTGAAGCCGTGCACGTGCACCGGCACGATCATCATGCTGAAGCCGTCGTGCTGCAGGCGATCCTGGATGATGAAGCTGACCTCGTCGTGGAGGATGCCCCAGATGGCATTGCGATGTTTGGAGTCGATCACCCGCCCGGCGAAGAAGATGCTCTGAGGGAAGTAGCGTATGGCTACCTTGGCCAGTTCTTCCATGGCCTGGATACGGTCGGTGCCGTAGGTGGCAAACCAGGTGGCCGGCATGCCCTGGCTGCGGCAGAAGGCCACGTATTGGTTGCCCTCGGTCTCGACATAGACCTTGAGCTGTTCCACAGCCTTGCGTCCCTTGAACTCCCCCTGGCCGACGATGCCTGCCAGGAGAAAGACATAGTTCGTGACGAAACCGCCCACCATGCGGTGCGCCGTCAGCAGGGTGTGCAAGCCCAGACCGTCGAAGCGGTTGACGAAGAAGACGGCGGTATTGGCGCGCGGATCCAAAGGCAGGGGCGGCCCTGGTTGGATGTCCTCGGGGACGATGTCGAGCATGGTCTCGTCCAGCTCGCGGGTGAGCTTGCCGAGCTCCTGGTAGTGCCGGTAGATGAACCAGGCCAGGACGATGACGATGCCCGTGACCAACAGGGTGAACCAGCCGCCGGCATCGAACTTCTCGAAGATAGTGATGAGCAGGATGGACGCCGTCACCACCAGGCCGACGGTGCTGACGGTCAGGCGCTTGGCCCAGGCGGGATGCTGTCCGCGCTGCCGCCACCAGTAGCGGGAGAGTCCCGCCATGGTCAGGGTAAAGGTGATGAACACATTGATGCTGTAGAGCACCACCAGCACGCGCACCTGGCCGCCGGTGGCCAACAGGATGGCGATGGCCGCCGCGCCAATGAGAAGGACGCCGTTGCGGGCGACGAAGCGATCCGATAGATAGGAAAAACGCTCCGGCAGCCAGCGATCCACGGCCATGTTGGCCATGACGATGGGCGCGGTGATGATACCGTTGTTGGCACCGACGAAGAGCAGCAGCCCCTCCGTCAGCAGCGTGAACCACAGGGCCGCCGGCGCCAGGTTCAGATTCCCCACCGTCCAGTGTTCGGTGATGCCGCGGTAGAGCACCGCATTGAGGGTCTGACCGTGGACGACCTGAACGTGATAGAGCAGATACAGAAAGATCAGGCTGCCCGCCACCAAGGATAGGGAAACGGCGAGGTAATTCATGGCCCGTCGACCGGTCTGGGCGCGTGGCTCGCGCAGCATGTGCACGCCATTGGCCACGGCTTCGAGACCGGTATAGGTACCACCACCCATGCTGAAGGCACGCAACACCAGGGCGACGATGAAGATCAGGCCGAAGTGGCCGAGATCGCTCTGCGTGCCGCGCACCGTATCCTGGGCCACCTGCGGCAGCTGCGGCAGGTGCGAGAAGAGGCCCCAGCCCAGCACCAGTATGTGGCTGAGCATGAAGCCCAGAAAGATGGGCAAGAGGATCTTGATGGATTCTTTTGCCCCCCGCAGATTGATCATCACCAGGAACAGGAGGATGCCGACATCGATGGGAATCCGCCAGGCGTACCAGCCACCCGGCAGGAGGCTCAGCACGGCCTCGGTGCCCGAGGCGACGGAGATGGCGGCGGTGAGGATGTAGTCGATGATCAGGGCCGAACCACTCACGAGGCCGGCCAGCGGATGCAGCAGGGTGGTGGCGGTGTGGTAGCCGCCGCCGCCTTCGGGAAAAAGGGAGATGACCTGCTTGTAACCGGCCGCGATGATGAATACCGTCAGGGGAATGCCGATGGCCAGGAAGACCGAGAGGTATTCGTGTCCCTTGAGGGCGTAGTAGATCTCCGGTGGACCGTAGGCCGAGGACGACAGCGCGTCGGCCCCGAGCCCCACCCAGGCAAGGAAGGCGGCAAAAGTGACGCTCTCGAAGTTTTTGGGATTGAAGACATCCAGACCACGGCGCCAGCGCGGCAAAGGAAACCAGGACATTCAGTATCTCCGGGGCGGTGGTGACAGGGGGGTATCGACACCGATGTAGACGGGCAGCCGCGGTGGACAGAGCTCGAAAAGCGCACAGATGTCCTCGGGCGCGAGGCGGACGCAACCGGCGGACGCCGCCGTCCCCAGCCGTCCGCGCTGGGCCGTTCCGTGCAGATAGATGTAGCGACGAAAGGTATCCACCGGACCGCCGCGGTTACGTCCCGACTCCAGACCCGAGAGCCAGAGAATCCTGCCCAGGATCCAGTCCGCTTCCTCGCCGTCGGCGGCGGACCAGCAGCGACCCGTCCAGCGACGCCCGCGCAGGATGGCCGTGGCCGGCAGACCGGCCCCAATGCGCGCCCGGATTTCATGCCAGCCGCGCGGCGTGCAGCCGCTGTCGCGCAGCTCGCCCAGGCCAGCACGGGCCGTGGAGGCCGGAGCCGACCAGCGGATCCGGCTGCCCTGGCGCAATTCGACCCGCTGCTGGCGGGCGTCCACCCAGAGCCAGGCGTACTCAGCGGGTGAAGAGGGCGACGGATTCGACATGAGCCGTGTGCGGAAACATATTGACGATCCCCGCCGCTTCCAGGCGAAAGCCCTGTTGTTGCACGAGATAGGCACTGTCGCGGGCGAGGGTATCGGGGTTGCAGGAGACGTACACCAGGTGCCGCAGGGCGGGACCGATGCCCTTGAGGATGTCGATGGCCCCGGAGCGGGGCGGATCGATGAGCATCTTGCGCACGCCGGCTCCACCGGGCAGGTCGGCCAGGGCGGTCTGGGTCAGATCTGCCGTCAGGAATCGCGCATGCGCGCTGAGACCGTTGCGCTCGGCATTGCGCTGCGCCTGGGCGACCAGGCGAGCATCCCCCTCGATGCCCAGCGCGCGAGCGCCCAGGCGCGCCATGGGCAGGGTGAAATTGCCGAGCCCACAGAAGAGATCCAGGATGTCCTCACCGGGCTCCGGCGCGAGCAGGGCCATGGCGCGCCGTACCAGGACCGGATTGACCCACTGGTTGACCTGAATGAAACCCAGGGGCTGAAACTGCAGATCGAGGTCGAACTCCGGCAGGGTATAGCTCAGCTGCGGCAGCTCTGCGCCGGGTAGCGGCCGCAGGCTCTCGGGACCGCCACCCTGCAAAAGGATATGCAGGCCGTGTTCGTCGGCGAAGCCCTGCAGCAGGCGCAGATCGTTGGCACCTAGGTCCTCCAGGTGGCGCAGGATGAGGACGGCGTGCTCCGCGGTACAGGCCACCTCCCACTGGGGGATGGCCTGCGGATGCTGGAGGCGGGCCACCAGGGCGCGCAGATCGAGGATACGCTCGCCGACCCGCGCATCCAGCACGGGGCAGCTTTCCATGGCCGTGACAAAGCTCGAGTGGTACTCGCGAAAGCCCACTAGGGCACCGCGCGTCTTCGGCACCCGTACCGACAGTCGCGCCTTGCTGCGGTAGTGCAGACTGGGTCCCTGGATGGGTGGCAGGATCCGTCCCGGGCGCACCCGCCCGATGTGCCGGAGTTGATCCTCCAGCTGCCGTTGCTTGACGGCGATCTGGGCACCGGGCTCGAGGTGCTGCAGGCTGCAGCCGCCGCACACGCCGGCGTGGGCGCAGGGGGGGACGACCCGTTGCGACGAGGCTCTTTCCACCTCCAGCACCCGTGCCCGATCGTAGCGCGGCGTACCCTCATAGCGGCGGACCAGCACCCGCTCTCCCGGCAGGGCTCCGGCGACGAAGAGCACCTTGCCATCGACACGGGTGACGCCGGTCCCTTCGCCATCGATACCGGTGACGTCGACGCGCTCCACCGGCATGTCCCGCAAAGGCCTGGGGCGAGTCATGAGTGGCCTTCAGTCAGCGGCGGCAAAGGCGTCCCTGCCCGGCCGCCCGACACGCCCGCTCCGTGCCGCGGCTCACTTGCGCTGCCAGCTCCCGCCGGCGGTCTGATACCAGTAGCCGGGCGGTGCCTTACGGATCCAGGCCTGGGCGAAGGTTTCCTGAATCTGCGCCTTCCACTCCGGATGACCGTTGGCGTCGGCGATCTGCTGATACAGGTTGTCGAGGGCACGGTTGTAGCTGCTCACGAGGCTCGGGAGGGCAGCACGTTGGGCCAGGGAGACCGCGTCGGCATCGTGCACAGCGACCAGACCGGCGCTGGTGTAGCCCACAGCTCCGCTGACAAAGTAGGGCTGCATCTGCGCGGCCAAAGACTCGAGCTCGGCTCGGGCCGCCACTACCCCGGGGCTGGAGGCATTGAGGTCGGCGGCTGCCTCTGCCGTGCCGCTAACCGTGGTGAAGACGGTGTTGGCCACCGCCCCGGCGCTGCGCTCCCACCAGGGGGAGGTCGCCCGCGGCCGGACCCAGGCCGATGGCGCCAAAGCCGCGGAACTCTGGCCGCGGGCACTGGGCGAGGATGGGCTTGCGTCCGTGGGCGCCGTCCCCTTCTCGTGGACGTCGACCTTGCCCTTTTCTGCAGCACGGTAGACCTGTTCCACCACCTGATCGGCGAGCTTCTGAGCCGCCGCCGCGGGGAAGTAGATGTTGACGGTGACACAGGCCGAGAGCAGGGCGACCATGGCCAGGCCCAGCATGCTCCGAACCAGACGACGCATTGTTTCCAGACGGGTTTCCACTCAGGGACCTCCTTGTATGGGCGTCTCACCGCGGATGGCAGCCATCAGACGGGACACGAGCTCACTCCATTGCGTGCGCCGATTGTACCCCACGATGTTCACCCTGGGCAGCCCCGCCCCCTGCAGGAGGATGAAATGATCGCTTGGCTCCGACGCGTCGGAGCCGCCGACGCCCGAAAGCTCGGCAACGCCATCCCGGAGGCGGACACCCAAGCCGAGCTTCTCGTAGTGGAAGGTCTTGAACAGCCGCAGATACAGGCTCTGGAACATTCCGCCGATGCCACCGCCACCGCCGAGACGGCTCAGATTCTCGATGGCCGTTGCGCTGATCTCCTGCTCCAGCCCCGGCTGCCGCCGAGAGTAAAGACGGGCGTCGAAACTCACGGGCCGCCAATCCAAGAGCACGAGGTGGTGGATATAGCCGTCCAAAGCCCCGTTGATATAACCGAAGTGGAAAACGTCCGTCATGGGTCGCAGCTGCAGATTCTGGAAGCGGATATCTGCCGTCAGCACGGGCGCCGTTCCGAGAAAGTGGGAGATGGCCAGATCCTGCACATCCACCTGCCCACCGAAGACCTGTGCCGAGAGGGTGCCGTCGGTGCTCAGCCGTCCGCCGGCGTATTCCAGCTGCGGCAGATTGGCAGACAGGGTTCCGGTAAAGGGCGGCCAGCCAAGATCGCGGGTCAGGGGCGCCAACTGCAGATCTCGCAGGATGCCATTCATACGCAAGGAAAGGCCGCCACCGTGCCAATTTGCTCGCAGATCCCGCACACCGACGCTACCGCCCAGCATGGTTACCTGCATGGGGCTGCGCGACACGAGGCTCTCCGGGCCCAGGCTGAAGTCGCCATCCAGAGCGCCGAAAGGTAGCGCATAAACGCTCCCCGCGCGCCAGTCGAGGCGCGCCTGGCCCGCAGCGGTGGCCGACCAGTGGCCGGAACTGGTGATGCCATCGATGCGCAGATGTCCCTGCGGATCTGTCAGGGCTCCATCGCGCCAACGCCAGCGGGCGGAGCGCAAGCCGGGCCCGAAGCTCAGGGCGATCTGGGCGACTCCGGCGGCATCCAGGCGTGCCGGTACGCTGCCGGCAGTCATGACCGGCCGGATCCAGTGGGCGTAGAAGGGCTGCATCTGCACGTCTCGGGCATCCAGGGACCAATGCACCGGCTGCTTGCCGACGCGCTCGGCCTGGAAGCTCGCCTGCCCCAGGCCCGGCCAGGTGAGCTCCCCGCCGCGCAACTGCCAGGACCGGCTGCCCAGCACCCAGTTGCTGGAGAGGCGGACGGCACCCTCTTTGGGCGCTTGCGCAAACCAGGGGGTCCAGAGTATGGCACCCTGCTGCCAGTGCAAGACGGCGCTTCCCTGCCATTCCTTGTCGTGCACGGCCACCAGGCGCAGGCGGGCCTTACCGTGCTCGGCGGCTTTCAGACCGTCGGGGCTCTGCCAGCCGAGATCCTGCGCCTCCCCTTCCACCGCGACGACCCCCAGATCGTGCCAGGAGGACCCCTGCGCCTGTCCCGCCAGGACCAGCGTGCCGCTGCTGCGCCAGTGTGCCGGTAGCCAGGGAGCAAGCCAGATTCGGGCCGGCGTCTGGCCTCGCCACCGACCGTGCCAGACACCGTCGGCCCTGCTCTGCCAGGATCCCTGCCAGTTCCCCAGGCCATTGCCACGCAGCCGCAGCTCGGTCTTGGCCTGACCGCCCAGGGCGGCGATGTCCGCGGAAAAATGCAGGGACAAGGGTCCGAAGGCCTGGGACAGGATCTGCCCGGAGCCAGCTTCGCAGCGCCAGGGGCCCGCGGTGTGCAGACTGCAGGAGAAGCGTGCCCGTTGCCAGCCACGGCGTTGTCTCAGTTGCAGCGCGGCGCTGGAGAGCTCGATGTGGCCACTGTCGGCGCTTTGCATATGCCAGCGTAAGCTCGGTTGTTGCAGCGAGAAGCCGGGCCCGCTGAGGCTTTGGGCGTGGATGTCCAGGGTGGTGGCCGTGGTCGGAATCGGGCCCACCAGAAGGCCGAAGCCAAGGACGACGACAGCCTCTTGCGGCAGGCGATGCACGGCTCTGCTCAGGCAGGAAAGACGCCGGTAGAGAGGTAGCGATCGCCCCGGTCGCAGACGATGCTGACGATGGTGCCGGAATCCAGCTCGGCAGCCACTCGCAGGGCCGCGACCATGGCGCCCCCGGAGGAGATACCGGCCAATATGCCCTCCTCGCGGGCCAGACGCCGGGTCATCTCTTCCGCCTCGTCCTGGCCCACGTCGACGATACGATCCACGCGGGAGGCGTCGTAGATGGCGGGCAGATAGGCCTCGGGCCAGCGCCGGATACCCGGAATCTGCGATCCCTCGCAGGGTTGCACGCCGACGATGCAGATATCCGGGCGCACCTCGCGCAGGTAGCGGGAGGTGCCCATGATGGTGCCCGTGGTGCCCATGGCCGAGACGAAGTGGGTGACGCTGCCGCGGGTATCGCGCCAGATCTCCGGACCCGTGCTGAGGTAATGGGCTTCGGGATTGTCGGGGTTGGAAAACTGATCCAGCATGACGCCCTCGCCCGCTGCCACCATGGCGCGGGCGCGTTCGATGGCACCTTCCATGCCCTGTGTGGCAGGGGTGAGGAGGATGTCGGCGCCAAAGGCGCGCATCACCTGACGCCGCTCCATGCTCATGTTTTCCGGCATGAGCAGGGTGATGGGAAGCCCGCGGACGCTCGCGGCCATGGCCAGAGCGATGCCGGTATTGCCGCTGGTAGGCTCGATGAGGCGGGTGCCGGGACCGATACGACCGCGCTCCAGAGCGCGCCGGATCATGTGGGTGGCGGCGCGATCCTTGACAGACCCCGCCGGATTGTTGCCTTCGAGTTTGGCAAAGACGCGCACCCTGCCGGGACGATGCAGCCGCTGCAGAAGGCAGAGGGGAGTGTTGCCGACCCAGTCTTCCAATCCGGCCATGTGGTGCTTCTCCGCGCGCGTACCGAGATGATCACAGACTAGCACTGCGTTGCGCTGGACCCAAGGTCGCGCGCCTCTTAAACTGAGTCGACAGCCGCCCAGAGAGGTTTCCGCCATGACTTCCGAAACGCCAAGCGCCGCTCTCGCCGCCCGCAGCGCCCGCCGGCAAGAAGCGATGCAGCACGAGCACCATGAACATCACCACCACGAACAAGTGGGCTGGTTGCGCGCCAGCGTCCTCGGTGCCAACGATGGCTTGCTGTCGACGGCGGCGCTGCTCACCGGTGTTGCCGCCAGCCAGGCGAGCACCCAGCAGCTGGTGCTGACCGGCATCGCCGCCCTGGTCGCCGGCGCCTTTTCCATGGCCGCAGGAGAGTACGTCTCGGTCAGTTCCCAGGCCGACACCCAGGCCGCCGATCTCGCCATCGAGGCCCGGGAGCTGCGCAAGAATCCCGAGATGGAGCTGCTGGAGCTGACCCACATCTACGTCAAGCGCGGTCTGGATGAAGACTTGGCGCGGCAGGTGGCAACCCAGCTCATGGAGCACGACGCTCTGGGCAGTCACGCTCGCGACGAACTGGGACTGACGGAGATGGCGCAGGCGCGTCCCATCCAGGCCGCCGGTGCCTCTGCCCTGTCCTTTGCGGCGGGAGCCGTCTTTCCGGTCCTGGCCGCAGCCTTTGCGCCGCGGGCCGTGGTCTTGCCGCTGCTCTTTGCAATCACCCTGGTGCTCCTCGCGAGCCTTGGCGCCGTTGCCGCCCGCGCTGGCGGTGCGCCCATGTGGCGCGGTTCCCTGCGCGTCCTTTTTTGGGGCGCCCTGTCCCTGGTCGCCACCACCATCATCGGTCACCTGCTGGGGGCACAGGGCATCTGATGGCGCCTGTCGCACCCAACTGGCACATCCACCGCGACGCCGACGAGCTCGCGCAGGCACTGGCCGAGGCCATCGCCCGTATCGCGGCGGAGTCCATCGCCCAGCGTGGCGCCTTCCACCTGGTGCTGGCGGGAGGTCACACCCCGTCTGCGACCTACGCCCGTCTGCCGCAGCTGGGTCGTCGTTGGCAGGACTGGCACCTCTATTACGGTGACGAGCGTTACCTTCCGGCGGGAGATCCGCAGCGCAACGACAGCATGGTTACGGCGCAGTGGACCGCAAAGGTACCCATCCCCGCTCGGCAGCACCATCGTTTGACGCTGGCCGGAACGCTGGAAGAGGCCGCGGCCATCTACGCCCGCGCCTTGCCATCACAGGATTTCGATCTGGTGTTGCTGGGTCTGGGGGAAGACGGCCATTGTGCGAGCCTTTTTCCAGGCGGCGATTGGGGCATGGAGGCCGATGCACCGGCCGTGCTGCCGGTGTTCGATGCTGTCAAGCCCCCACCGAAGCGCATCTCTCTGAGCGCTTGGCGTCTGCGCCGTAGTCGGCGGATCTTCTTTCTGGTCACGGGAGCAGGTAAGGCCGATGCCGTCGCCCGCTGGCGTTCTGGTGAGCATATTCCCGCGGCCGTAGTCGGCGCCGGAGCTGAGGTCTGGCTGGATCCGGATGCGGCCCACTGGCCCAGGCCCGAATGAGTCCAGACCGAAGAAGGTCCGAAATGATGTGTATGTGGTGGGAGCGATGGGATTCGAACCCATGACCCACGGCTTAAAAGGCCGCTGCTC